>NZ_JACFRE010000001.1:0-637858 GCF_016101085.1 Gilliamella sp. W8123 | reverse complement strand
CCGAACTCAGAAGTGAAACGCCGTAGTGCCGATGGTAGTGTGGGTATTACCCATGTGAGAGTAGGGTGCCGCCAGACTTTTAAATTTTATATATACATACCAAATACGGTGGAGCGGTAGTTCAGTTGGTTAGAATACCTGCCTGTCACGCAGGGGGTCGCGGGTTCGAGCCCCGTCCGTTCCGCCACCTTTTCTAGGGGCGTAGTTCAATTGGTAGAGCACCGGTCTCCAAAACCGGGTGTTGGGAGTTCGAGACTCTCCGCCCCTGCCATAAATAAAGATGTTTTGTTCTAAATTTAATCACTTATTCAAATTTCTTTACATAAATAAAAAAATTTTGTTTACAGATTTACTTTGTCAATTATAATTCCCGCCCAACAATATTTATAATCTAGAGGATATAACATGGCTGAGAGTTTTGTAAGTCAACAACGTTTTTTTGATAATAAGAATTATCCAAGAGGTTTTTCTCGTCATGGTGATTTTACTATTAAAGAAGCTCAGATCTTAGAAAAATATGGTTGTGCTTTTAGAGATCTTGATACAGAAGCTAAAAAGCCAGCTACTCCAGAAGAAAAATCTTTTGTTGCGGTTTGTAAAGGGAAAAAAGAGCCATCTACTGATTATGAAAAAGCGTGGATAAAGTACCTTTCTAAAATTAATAAGCCAAAACGTTTTCACACATTATCAGGAGGAAAACCTCAAGTTGATGTAAGTGATGATTTTGTTGATAGTGATGATTAATGCTTTAGCCAATATTTTTGTGCAGTTGAATTAATAAACGATCCATAGAACGATAACTCAGTGCTTCTGAAATATGTTTTCGTTCTATGTTTTTTGAATTGTCTAAGTCAGCAATAGTACGCGATACTTTTAATATCCGATGCCACGCTCTAGCAGAGAGACCTAACTTGATTAAAGCCTGCTCCAAATAATTATTGTCTTCATCACTTAGTAGGCAATGTATTTGAATTTCTTTTGGTGATAATTGACTATTTAATTTGTTATTTCTTAATATTTGAATCTTTCTTGTATCAATCACTCTTTTCTTTACTTTTTCTGTTGTCTCTGTTGTAGTTGCCTTTTGGCTTAATGTGCCCCTTGGTAGTAATGGTACTTCAATAGAAATATCAAACCGATCTAAAAATGGCCCAGATAGCCTATTTAAGTAACGTATTATTTGTTGTGGTGTTGTTCTGTTATGAGTGCCTTGATAATGACCTGTGGGACTTGGATTCATTGCTGCTATGAGTTGAAACTTTGCTGGAAATTTTATTTTTGCATTAGCTCTTGAAATAACTATTTCACCTGACTCAATAGGTTCTCTTAATGCATCTAAAACTTTACGGTTAAACTCTGGTAACTCATCTAAAAATAAAACCCCATTATGTGCTAATGATATTTCGCCTGGTCTGGGAATTGATCCACCTCCTACTAGTGCAGCAGCTGATGCACTGTGATGTGGTGATCTAAATGGCCTTGTTCGCCAATTCTTTATTGAACCATTTGAGTTAACTAGGCTTGCAATTGCTGCACTTTCTAGTGCTTCATCATCTGATAATGGTGGTAATAATGACGTTAATCGTGTTGCTAACATTGTTTTTCCTGTTCCTGGTGGTCCTATCAATAATAGATTATGTCCACCAGCTGCAGCGATTTCTAATGCTCTTTTAGCATGTTCTTGTCCAATTACATCTTGTAGATTAGCGAGTTGATTATTTTCTTCTTGATATTGTCTATATTCGACTGATGATAAGTTAATTTCATTATATAAATATTGACATAATTCCAGTAAATTATGCGTAATTAATGTATGATTTTGATGAATTAACGATATTTCAGATTGATTCTCTGCTGAAATAATTAGAGTTCGATTATTTTTTTTAGAAGACAAAGCAGCGGGAATCGCCCCTTTTACTGCCTTAATTTCGCCCGAAAGAGCTAATTCACCTAAAAACTCATATTTAGCAAGGTGATCCATTGGTATCTGTTCTGTTGCCGCAAGAATAGCAATAGCTATAGGTAAATCAAACCGACTTCCTTCTTTAGGAAGATCGGCAGGAGATAAATTAACGGTTATTTTCTTTGCTGGAAATGTAAAACCACTATTGATAATAGCACTTCTAACACGGTCTTTGGATTCTTTTACTGTTGCTTCTGGTAGGCCAACAAGCACAAAACCAGGTAAACCATTACTAATATGTACTTCGACGTTAATTTGAGGTGCTTGTATACCAATAGAGGCTCTTGTATAAATGATTGCGAGTGACATAATTTATCGTCATTAATTTGAGATTTTTAGCACTTTATTAATAATTCTAGAATGTGCATAAATTTATGACTAAAAATGCGTGTTCGTTCGCAAAAAATTTCCTAATTTTGTTACTACTTCAATTTTTTGTTCTTATAAAGAATTTAGAAATAAATAGTGATATAAAAAATAAACAAGTGTTGCTTAATACAACAGAAGGGCCTGTTGGGGTGTCATAACATAATGAAAATAGTATGCCACCAATGATTGAGATCATACCGATTAATATTGCAATAATTGCCATTGATTCAGGATTTTTAGCATAGTATTTTGCAGTAGCTGCTGGGATGATTAACAGTGCTGTAATTATCAAAGCGCCAACAAATTTCATAGCAATACCTATCGTTAATGCTAATAGTATGGTTAGAATAAATTTTGTTATTGGTACATTAATTCCATGACTAAATGCTAATTCTTCACTAACCGTAATAAATAAAAAATGATTCCACCGCCATATTAGCAATAATCCAATTGTTACTACACAAATGACTATTTGGTAAACATCAAACATTGTTATAGATAAAAGATCACCAAATAGATAGCCCATTAAATCAATACGTATATTATTCATTAAACTTATTACAACTAAACCCAATGAAAGAGCGCTATGCGCTAAAATACCCAGTAAGGTATCAACAGGAAGTTGCTTTTGAGATTCTAACCATAATAATCCAATAGCTAATATCAATGTTACTAAAATAATGGCATAAAATAGATTGATATTTAAAAGAAAACCAAAAGCTACCCCTAATAATGCAGCGTGAGATAAAGTATCACCAAAATAGGACATTCTTCGCCAAACAACAAATGTGCCTAAAGGTCCTGTCAAACAGGTTAAGCTTAATCCTGCCAGTAAAGAGGGTAACAGTAACTCTATCATTATTTTTTTCCTCGTTGGTCAGGTAATATAATTTTTTGATTATGTTGATGCTGATGTTGGCAAAAATCATGATCATGATTGTGATGATGTTTATATAAAGCAATTTGTGATGCACCATGTTGTCCAAAAAGCGAAATAAACTCTGGATCATTTGAAACACTTGCTGGTGTTCCTGAACAACAAATATGGTGGTTTAAACAAATTACCTCATCAGTTTTTGCCATGACTAGATGTAGATCATGTGAAACCATTAATACACCACAGTTAAACTCATTTTTTGCATTAATAATTAGATCATATAACAGTACCTGTCCATTAACATCAACGCCTTGGGTCGGTTCATCAAGAATGAGTAACTTTGGGCGTTTGGCTAATGCTTGTGCTAAAAGAACTCGCTGTAGTTCACCACCTGATAGTTGATGCATGGATCGATTTATCAAATATTCAGCCTTAACTAATGATAATGTTTTATGAATATCTATTTGACTTAACTGTTTATTTAACTGCATAAAACGTTTTACAGTAATCGGTAAAGTCGGATTTAAGTTTATGGACTGAGGAACATAGCCAATAGTTAAATCAGATGCACGTTTAATGGTACCAGTGGTTGGTTGAATTAAACCTAAGATAATTTTGACAAGTGTTGATTTACCAGCGCCATTTGGTCCTAATATTGTAATAATTTGATTTAAATTAACCGTTAATGAAATATCATATAATATTTTCTGGTTATTTATTTCAATGGAAACATTATCAAGTGACATTAATTGCGTCATGATATTATTAGTCCTTGCTGGTCAATATGTTATGTTATATTATAACAATATTCTGGTTTATTCCATCATATTTTATAAATATTGGATGATAAAGTGAAAAATTCTATTAATAGTACAATAAAGTTTATCCGTTTTTTTTTAGCTTTTTTATTTATTTTCGGGCTAATAGCTAATGCCAATGCGACAATAATTTCTTCAGTAAGACCTATTGGATTTATTACCGAAGCAATCGCATCAGGTGTAATAGATACTGATATATTATTACCGGATGGTGCTTCACCACACACTTATTCATTGAAACCTTCCGATTTAATTAAAATCAAAAATGCAGACTTAATAATTTGGGTTGGTGAGGAGATGGAAACTTTTATGCCAACTGTATTAAAAAATATTGACCACCATAAACAAATAGAATTAATGGATGTTGGCGAAATTAAAAACTTACTCCGCACAAACCATGAAGAAGATACACATCATGATATGCACGCAGATGATGAGCATCATGGTGAATATGATGAACATATTTGGCTTTCTCCTACTATTGCTAAAATCATTGCTAAATCAATTCATGATAAGCTGCTTGATTTATACCCCAATAAAGCGGCAATACTTGACTTAAATCTAGACAAATTCATTACAAATTTATCAGAAACGGAACAAAACATTGCAAAAAAACTAATTAACGTCCAAAATAGGGGCTATTTTGTGTTTCATGATGCTTATGGCTATTTTGAATCATATTTCGGATTAAAAAATCTAGGAAGTTTTACCATAAATCCAGCAGTACAACCTGGTGTTCAAACAGTTTATGCAATTCAAAAAGAGTTAGCTGAACACCAAGCGGTCTGTGTTTTTAGAGAGCCACAGTTTAGCCCTGCAATAATTAAAAAGATAGTGAATGGTACGGATGTTCGAATTGGTGAGTTAAATCCATTAGGGACAGGTATCCCTATAACAAAAGATTCATATTCACACTTTTTATTTGCATTGACACAAGAACTGTTGGATTGTTTAGATGAAAAATAATTTAGATAATAGATAGTTAAGGTTAATTTTGGTACGGCAGATTAAATCCTCTGATATTGAAAAAAATAATTTGAAAATTCCTTATTTTTCAATATTGGGAGTCCTTGTTGCTGTGATTTTAGTAACTATATTGTGGCGTCCTTTAAATTTAGATCGTACAGAGTATGTTCCTTTAAATTCACAAGCGCAAACCACAGTGACAGATACATCAACATCATCAGTTGTTATTGGTGATGGCCGAGTAGATATGGTTGGTGATAAATCAAAATCAGAAAACGTCACTGAATCGTCCGATGTTCCAGAAGATGCTATAGCTAAAGATGAATTAGACGATATTGCTGAAGAAAAAGATAACACCGTACAATATACTATTTCACGTGGAGATACATTACACGATATTTTAGTTCGTTATAATGTTAATCGAAATGATATTTCACAACTAACCAGTAAATTTAAACAGCTCGCCAATTTAAGAATTGGGCAACAAGTGAGTTGGACAACTGATGACAACCATAATTTATTAACTTTCAATTGGACAATATCAAGTAATAACGTTCGAATTTTTGAAAAGTCAGGCAATAAATTTATAGAAAGTTCTGAAACTATAGAAGGTACATCTGAAAATGTTGTCATTACTGGAGATCTTAAAACGAGTTTTGTTGCTGATGCACGTAAAGCCGGTCTAACTGGCAATGAAATCGGTATTATTACCCGAGCCTTGCAATGGCGCTTGGATTTTCGCCGTTTAAAAGTCGGAGATAAATTTGCCGTATATTTGTCACGTGAAATGCATGGTAAAAGATTATCTAAAAGCAAACTTCTTGGTGTTCGAATTAAAAATGGAACTAAAGATTATTATGCTATTTTGGCTGATGATGGTAAATATTATGATATTAATGCGAGTAGTTTGTCGCAAAGTTTTTTCCGTTATCCTTTGGCGAAGCAAGCTCGCGTATCATCAGGATTTAATCCTCGCCGTTTAAATCCTGTTACAGGCATCGTTACTCCGCATAATGGTGTTGATTTTGCTGTGTCTCGGGGAACACCTGTTTTATCAGTAGGTAATGGTGAGGTCGTTATTGCCAAATATAGTGGTTCTGCTGGTAACTATGTGGCTATTCGACACGGTAGGCAATATATGACAGCTTATATGCATCTGGATAAAATTTTAGTAAAATCAGGGCAACAAGTTAAGCAAGGCGATAAAATTGGGTTGTCCGGTAATACTGGACGTTCAACAGGACCTCATTTGCATTTTGAATTACATATCAATAACAAACCGGTTAATCCATTAACTGCTAGTTTGCCAATTAATGAAGGTTTGACTGGTAAATCTAAAAAAGCATTTATTGAAAAAGTTAAAAATATTAAACCTAAACTTAACTTTTAACTGATTTTGTCTCCAAATTTATTATTTAAACTTAAAATTCTTATTCGAAAGAAGGCCAATGCGTCAGTAAAAAGTTGTGCTATCATAAGGTAATTTTATTTAAAATAAATATCGGGTGTAGTTTGAACAAACCAACGAAAAAGACATCTACTAAAAAAGCTTCGAAGAAAAATAACAAATCATGGTGGCGCCGTATCTGGTGGTTGCTATTTAAGTTATTTCTTATATTTGTTGCAGTAACTGTTGTTTATGGGATTTATTTAGATCAACAAATTAAAGAACGGATCGATGGTAATGTCTGGGAATTACCGGCTGCTGTATATGGTCAAATTGTTGATCTTGAACCTGATAGTGATTATAGCCTTAGTGATGTTGTTACTTTGTTAAAAGGTGCACAATATCGTCAGCAAGATAGTAAAGCAACACGTCCTGGTGAATTTATTGTCCAAAACGATGCTGTTGAAATCTATCGACGACCATTTACTTTTCCTGATGGTGAAGAACAAGCTTTTCGAGTTAGAATAACTTTTTATGATAACAGAATTGATCGTATATCTAATTTAGATACCGGCCGTGACTTTGGCTTACTTAAAATTGATCCTAAATTAATAACTATGATGCATTCACCTAACGGTGAACAACGACTTTTTGTTCCGTTAAAAGAGTTTTCTGATTCGTTAATAAAAACCTTAATTGCAACTGAAGATAAACGTTTTTATGACCATCATGGTGTAAGTTTATACTCAATTGGACGGGCTATTTTTGTCAATTTGACCACTGGCCGAACAGAAGGTGGCAGCACATTAACACAACAAACGGTTAAAAACTTATTTTTGACCAATGAAAGAAGCTTAAGCCGTAAAATACGTGAAGCATATATGGCTATAATTTTAGATGCTCGTTATAGTAAAGAACGTATTTTAGAACTTTATCTAAATGAGGTTTATCTAGGGCAAGCTGGTAGTGAAGAGATCCATGGTTTCCCATTAGCGAGTCTTTATTACTTTGGACGTCCAGTTAATGAATTGACATTAGATCAACAAGCTGTATTAGTGGGGATGGTAAAAGGTGCTTCATACTATAATCCTTGGACTCAACCACAACAAGTGATTGAACGTCGTAATGTTGTCTTAAAGCTTGCTGAACAGCAAGGGATTATTGATGAGGAGTTATTCAACTTACTTAGTCAGCGCCCACTTTCCGTTTTACCAAAAGGGGGAGTAATATCTCCACAACCAGCATTTATGCAAGTTGTGCGTAGTGAGCTGAGAAAACAGTTAGGCGATAAAGCAGATCATCTTTCTGGCATGAAAATTTTTACCACCTTTGATCCGGTTGCTCAAGCGGCAGCTGAACAATCCGTAACCAATGAAATTGAAAATTTACGCAAATCGACGAATAAAGATTTACAAACGGCAATGGTCATTGTCAGTCGTGAAACTGGTGAAATTCGTGCAATTATTGGTAGTGCTGAACCTCGTTATCCTGGTTATAACCGCGCGTGGTTAACCAGACGAGCAATTGGTTCACTTGCAAAACCGTCAACTTACTTAACAGCATTAAGCCAACCAGGGCGTTATCAGCTTAATAGTTGGCTTGATGATAGCCCATTATCAATAAAGTTGGATAATGGTACTTATTGGCAACCAAAGAATTTTGACCGCAAGTTTCGCGATAAAGTAATGTTAATTGATGCGTTAGCCCTTTCGCTTAATGTCCCTACCGTTAACTTAGGGATGGGATTAGGTTTAGATGCAACCAAAAATACTTTACAAGCACTGGGTGTACCTCAAGATCGTATTCCGAATTTACCATCAAGATTATTGGGTGCTCTAGAGTTAACGCCTTTAGAAACCGCACAGATGTTCCAAACTATTACTAATAATGGTCAACGGGCACCATTAACAATTTTAAGATATGTATTGTCTGACAAGGGTGAACTTGTTTATCAAAATTATCCACAACAAATTCAAGCTGTTTCTCAACAATCAGCTTATTTGACGACTTATGCTATGCAACAAGTAGTTGAATCAGGAACATCGCGCTCGTTAAAAACTAAATATGGATCATTTAATTTAGCCGCGAAAACTGGGACTAGTAATGATTCTCGTGATAGCTGGTTTACCGGAATTGATGGTAAAAATGTTGCGGTAGTTTGGATCGGTCTTGATGATCATTCTCCGATGAAATTAACAGGTGCAACGGGTGCCTTAAAAATATATAGTGAATACTTACAAAATAATCCGCCAAAAAGGTTACAACTTCCCGTACCGCAAAATATATTTATGGTACCTATTGATAGTAATGGACAATGGCAGTGTAATGGCGGTGGTGTACGTAGTTTACCTGCATGGACGATCAACCCTCAAAGTTTATGTTCCGCTAGTCCTCAGGCTGTATCTAATCAACAAGCACCAAGTTGGGTGACTGACATGTTAAATAATTAAATGAGGTTATTATATGCCTGAATTACCAGAAGTTGAAACGAGTCGACGAGGTATTTTACCTTATTTAAAAGGCCAAACTATCTCGCAGATTATTGTCCGAAACCCAAAGCTTCGTTGGCCTATAGATGAAAAAATTAATAATACTCAAGGGCAAGTGATAGTAGATGTTAAAAGGCGTGCCAAATATCTACTGTTACAACTGACACATGATTGGATTGTCATACATTTGGGAATGTCAGGTAGTTTACGCATATTAGAGTCATACCAAGAACCAGCTAAACATGATCATGTCGATTTAGTATTAGCGAATGGAGTGATATTAAGATATACCGATCCAAGACGTTTTGGATCATGGCTATGGACCCACACTATTGAAGAATTAACTCAATTGAAGCACTTGGGACCAGAGCCACTTAGTGATAACTTTTCAGCTAATTATTTATTTGAAAAAGCTAACAATCGAAAAATACCAATTAAAAGTTGGATTATGGATAATCATATTGTCGTTGGTGTTGGTAATATTTATGCTTCAGAATCATTGTTTTTGGCAAAAATTAATCCAAATCGAAAAGTTAGTAGCTTAACATTAGTTGAATGTGAACGATTAGTTACAGCAATTAAGCTGGTACTTACAGAATCTATAGAGCAAGGTGGAACGACACTTAAAGATTTTGTTCAATCTGATGGTAAACCGGGGTACTTTGTCCAGAACCTTCAAGTATATGGCCGAGAAGGTGAGAAATGCTTAATTTGTCAATCTAATATTAAGTCTAATAGAATAGGACAACGTAATACATTTTATTGTGAAACCTGCCAAAAATAATAGATAAATTTAATTATATTTTTCTTTTCTAACAATTGTTTTAATTATTGATAGTAATATAAATTCAACTCTTTTTAGTTATCAATCATATAAAAATACTTATTAATCTCTTTTCACTTAGTTTATTTCTGAATAGTATAGATAATAAACAATTTATTTATGGAATCAAAAAGAATATAATAGTATCAATTAAAAAATCTTTTTTACTCAAAAGGCTATGGACTTGTTATACAATATCGGCTATCTTTCTCGCTGTAAAATTAACTATATTTTGTAAAGCATAGTATCTATTATAAATTAATTATAATGTTTTAATTTTAAAATACTTTTCTTTATATGGGGTTAAGTTTATTTTAACCTAGTGTATTTCGCTTTGATTAAGGAATTTAAGATGATCAAATTTGCTTCTCGCTTTTTGATAGCTTGTTTTGTTTTATTATCAACAATGATGGCTACAGCTGAAGTTAAGATTGTAATTACTGATGGCGTCAGTTCGGCCAAACCAATTGCTGTCGTACCATTTAAATGGACTGGTAGCGGAGAGCCTCCCCAACTTGTAGATAATATTGTCGCATCTGATTTACGTAATAGTGGTAAATTTAATCCTATTGACGTTGCAGCAATGCCACAAAAACCAACTACAGCATCAGAAGTTAATCCTGGCGTTTGGAGTAATATGGGTATTTCTGCTGTTGTAGTAGGATCAATTCAACCAGATGTGTCTGGGAAATATCTTATAACTTATCAACTAATTGATACAGTTGATCGACCAGGTTCAGTATTAGCAGAAAACCAATTCTCTATAGAGCAACGTTGGTTACGTTATGCCTCTCATACTGCAAGTGATGAAATCTTTGAAGCATTAACCGGTATTAGAGGTGCATTTAGAACACGTATTGCTTATGTGGTAAAAAATAATAAAGGACCTTATACCCATGAATTGCGTGTATCAGATTATGATGGTTATGATCAAATTACAGTACATCGTTCTAAAGAGCCATTAATGTCGCCAACATGGTCTCCTGATGGTAAAAAATTAGCTTACGTAACTTTTGAAAGTGGCCGTTCTGCTCTTGTATTAAAGACTTTAGATAGTGGTGCAGTTGAAACTATTGCTTCATTCCCTCAACATAATGGTGCGCCAGCATTTTCGCCTGATGGTAGTAAATTAGCTTTTGCTTTGTCAAAAGGGGGCAGTTTAAATTTATATATGATGAATTTGAGTTCTAAAAAAATTACCCAAATTACATCAGGACGTAGCAATGATACAGAACCTTCTTGGATGCCAGATAATCAAACCATAGTTTATACCTCTGACCAGGCTGGACGTCCGCAACTTTATTCAATTAATATTGGTAGTGGAGCATCGCAAAGGGTAACTTGGGATAATACCCAAAATCAAAATGCTCGCGTATCTCCAGACGGCAAGTTTATTGCTGTAATTTCTACTAATAATGGTGAGCAACATATTACTCGATATGATGTAGAAACTAATACATATCAAAGATTAACCGATACTTTTTTAGATGAAACACCGAGTATTGCTCCAAATGGCACTATGATTATCTACAGTTCTTCACAAGGTTTAGGTACAATTTTAAATCTTGTTTCTACTGATGGTAATTTTAAAGCAAGGTTACCAGCAACGGATGGGCAAGTGAAATTCCCTTCTTGGTCACCTTATTTATAAGAACGGCTAAATTTTAGGCAATAATGACATTATTAAAATTGTGTAAATGTTAAGGTCGTTATAATATATACTTCTAATCTTTCTAGTTAGTAACCGTGCGTTACTTTGAAGTTGGTTAGATGTATAAAAAAATAAGTAAAATTTATTTAAAAACAAAGGAGTTAATACAATGCAATTTTCTAAATTTCTTAAAGTAGCCGCGGTTGCTTTACCATTAATCGCTGTAACTGCATGTTCATCAAACAGTAGCAGTAAAGCAGGCGGTAACGGTGCTTTATCAAAAGAAGCTTTAGAGCAACTTCAAAAACTACAACAAATTAACACTGTTTATTTTGATTATGATAAATACAATGTTAAATCAGAATATGAAACATTGTTAAATGCACATGCTGTATTTATTCGTTCAACTAACTTAAACGTTATTATTGAAGGTCATGCCGATGAGCGTGGTACTCCAGAATATAATATCGCTTTAGGTGAACGTCGTGCATCAGCAGTTAAATCTTACCTACAAGGTAATGGTGTTTCTGGTGAACAATTATCAATCGTTTCTTATGGTAAAGAAAAACCAGCAGTATTAGGTCACAACGAAGCAGCTTATGCTAAAAACCGTCGTGCAGTAGTTACTTACGCTGGATACTAATCCCATCTAATGACGGCTGAATCATCAGCCGTTTTTTATTTCCAATGTTCACGTTGAGTTTATATAATATGTATAAAAAAATAATCACATTGTCCTTATTTCTTTTGTTTGCTGGTTATGGTTGTGCTGCTGGTAGTTCTGATGTTGATAGAACAATACAAGCTCAAGGGCAGTTAATCATTCAGAATCAACAAAAAATTAGTGATCTACAATCTGATTTAGATACACTTCGTGGCCAATTAGAAGAAACAAGGCACCAACTTAATCAAACTATTGAACGTCAAAAAATGATTTTGCAGGAAATGGCTAATGGTACAGGTTTCTCCGCAAGTAATTCCAATACAGGATCACAAGAAAACAGTTCTGATTCGGTTGCGAGTCCTGAACAATCATCTTCAGAACTATCTGGATGGTCGACATCGGGAGATGATAAAGCTGATTATAATTTTGTCATGCAATTTATCAATGATGACAAACAAAGTGACAATGCTATTGTTGCCTTCCAAAATTTCTTAAAAGCTTATCCAAAGACCAACTATCGTGCAAATGTTAACTATTGGCTTGGTCAACTTTGCTATAAAAAAGGTAAAAAAGATGATGCTTCATTCTATTATGCAACAGTAGTAAAAGATTTTCCTTCTTCACCAAAAGCTGCAGATAGTCTTTATAAAGTAGGTGTTATCTTACTTGATAAAGGTGATAAAAAGAATGCTAAAGCTGTTTTTCAACAAGTGGTAAATAAATACGCTAAAGATAAAAATGCAGTTGAGCAAGCAAATAAAAAGCTATCATCGCTGTAACAAAGTGTATAAATAACCAGCTATCGAATAAAAATAGCAATAAAAGGGTTGCGCCTTTTTACAATTCTAAGTATTATAGCAACCCGAAATTGCTTGAAACACAAAGTAATTTAACAAGAATTATCTTATCAAAATGGGTTGTTAGCTCAGTCGGTAGAGCAGCGGACTTTTAATCCGTTTGTCGAGCGTTCGAATCGCTCACGACCCACCACCCTTTTTCATCAATATAAAAAACAACTCAAATAAAATTAATAGATAAAGCGATGAGAACGCTAGCGTTCGACAAATTCGTCAGGAACGAATTTGAACAACACAACGTGTTGGCCCTGAAAGGGTGAGACACAGGATGTGTCGAATAATCTAGCTCACGACCCACCACCACTTTTTCATCAATATAAAAAACAACTCAAATAAAATTAATAGATAAAGCGATGAGAACGCTAGCGTTCGATAAATTCGTCTGAATTATTTCAATTATCGTTTATTCAATTTTTTATCATTTCTAAAATTTGCTTAAACTAGTAAATTGGTCCCTAACTAAAATTAATTAAATTTCCTAATTATATAAATTAATTTCAATAAGATATGAGTTGATAACCTTTTTTAATTGATTAAAAAATATAAAATAATTTGTAAATGCAAACAATAATCATTATCATTATTTGTTGTTATTTTGAAATTAATTAGATAACACAGCAAATAATAGGAAAAATAATGAAATTAGTTAATCAATTAGTCTTACCTTGTATATTGGGCTCATCAGCTTTTATAGTTAATGCCCAAGAAAAAGTTAATGGTGATAATGATATTGAAACTATGAAAGTTGTCGCAACTATTAAGGATAATAATGATCAGCGCATAAAAAAATCATCAACAGCAACTAAAACATCCTTTGATATTAAGGATATACCACAAACCATCAATTCGGTTAATCTTGAACAAGAGAAAATTTATGGACAAAACGACCTAAGTGTTATTGTCAATAAATTGCCTGGTGTAGATGCAACCTATGATATGCGGGATGAAGGCATAAAAATTAGAGGCTTTTCGGCAAGTTCTGGTGATATTTACCGAGATGGTGTTCGTGCAAGCGGACAGGTTAGGCAAAGTACCGCTAATATTGAGCGAATTGAAGTACTAAAAGGGCCTGCCTCGGTACTCTACGGTCGAGGTTCTGGTGGCGGAATAATAAATATGATCAGTAAACAAGCCAACTTTGATTCACCAACGACATTAAGTATTCGTGGTGGATCTTGGGATAAATATGGTGGAATGGTAGATATTAATCATGTTTTACATGATAAGCTTGCGGTACGAATGACCATTGATCATCAATCGGATAAAAGTTTTCGTAAAGGTATTAAACAACGAGATACAATGATTTCTCCAAGTTTATTGTACGATAATTTGGAAGGATTTAATTGGTTAGTACAATATACTAATGATAAATTATGGCGTAAACCTGATCGGGCTCCAGCTTATTATGATTTACCTAAAGGTGTTTCGATTAAAACGGCTTATGCGCATCCAGATGACTATGTCAAAGATAATTTTAATTCATTACGTTCGGTAATGGGATATCAATTCAATCATAATTGGTCTATCAAATTAACGAATATGTATCGTAAAGCTGATCAAAATTTTGATCATCTTTATGCGGGTACTTATTGTGATCTGAATGGAAAAACTAGCAGAAAAGCCTCTTGTAACTACCAAGGTAAATTGAAATTCCGTCGAGCTTGGCAAGAAACCTCAAACAAAACCTATAGTAATACGCTTGATTTAGCGGGTAAATTTGCTACGGCAAGTATTGCTCATGATATGTTAATCGGAATTGAATATAATATTGAAAAACGACAACCTCGATTAGCTTTAACTAGTGAATATCCAGAAGCAATTGATCCGTTTCATCCTCATTGGAACTCTAAAAAGCCTCGCTACAATAAATTAAATACTAAGACAAATCATAAAGCTACATCTAAAGGATTATATTGGCAAGATCTCATTAGTTTTACTGAACAATGGAAATTACTTGCAGGATTACGTTATGATAAATATGAGTTTGCTTCGGATAATAAATTAAATCATCAAAGTCGTTCTTATGAGGGTCACTCTTTAAGCCCACGGATAGGATTAATTTGGCAGCCGATAGAGTCACAAAGTTTTTATGCTTCTTATAGTAAAAATTTTGCACCTTATGGTGGTCGAGGCATGATAACTATTGCTACTGATTCTAAGACGGTCTATGATGACAAACCTCAATATTCACGCCAGTATGAAGTCGGGATTAAGAGTGATTGGTTTAATGATAAGCTATCTTCTCAAATCGCCCTCTATGACCTTGAACTGTATAATGTTCGTTATCAACCCGATGCCGTCAATGACCCTTATAATTGGCAGGTTAGAGGTAGTGATCGAAGCCAAGGTATAGAATTAAGTGCAATAGGACAATTGAGTAAAAATTGGTATATCAATAGTGGTGTTGGTTATCAACAGGCTAAAGTTCATAAAGATAAAAAATCACCTGATAATAAAGATAAGTATTTATCTAACACAGCCAAACATAGTGGTTATTTAGGTGTTCGTTATTTACCTTATGAAAATTGGTTTACCGAAATTGAATTCAATTATAAGGGCTCAATGTATAACGATGATAAAAATCTGGTTAAACGTTCTGGTTATGGAATATGGAATGCGGCTGTAGGTTATCAAACACGATCTATTGATGTAACTTTAGCTGTAACTAATTTATTGGGTAAAGAGTATTGGCGATCAAGTAGTATGCCGGGAACGCCTAGAGCTTTCTTACTAACTGCTAGTTATAAATTATAATTGTTAATAAGTATTTGTCAGAGCTAAATTAGGTTTTGATACATTAAAGAGGGAATAGTATTCCCTTTTTTAATTATTCTTATCTTTTAACGACTGATTAAATAATTCTGAGCAACTAATTTGAATAATGAGATTAATGTTAAAAAACTTAAAATAAAATTTAGATGTAGCAAAAAATCATTTATTAATATCAAAAAACATCCTTATTTAGCTATTTTATGACTTAAAAACCCCTCTCCTCAAAATTTTTACATTATTTTTACTTATACAATTTGCTAATTTTGAATTTTCTTTAATGTGCATAATATTTAATATTTCGCTAGTATAGAATTTGTACTAGTTAACAAGGCTAAACTAATTACTGTTAATACTATTGATAGTAGTAATTACGTTAGGATTGCATAAAATAAAAACAATGCTATATTATATGAATAATTAATCAAAAAAATAGAATAAATATTCAATTATTGTGCTTATGAATAGAGCTTTAAAGGATATTATAATATCAGCAATGGGAGCTTCATTATGGTTTTCGATATTGATTTAATAAAAGATATTTATCAAAGTTATCCACAAAAAATTGATGTTATCCGCCAGAAAATTGGAAAACCATTAACATTGACGGAAAAAATTCTCTATGCTCATCTGGCTGAAGGAGAGGAACTTAAAGCTTATAAACGAGGGGAAGATTATGTAAATTTCTCCCCCGATCGTGTCGCGATGCAAGATGCAACGGCACAAATGGCATTATTACAGTTAATGAATTCTGGTCGTAAACGGGTCGCGGTACCTTCAACTGTTCATTGTGATCACCTTATCCAAGCTTATAAAAATGCCCATGACGATCTGATTGTAGCTGAAAGCAATAACCACGAAGTTTATCAATTCTTACGCGATGTTTCGAACAAATATGGCATCGGATTTTGGAAGCCTGATGCTGGTATTATTCACCAAGTGGTGCTGGAGAATTATGCCTTTCCTGGTGGGATGATGATTGGTACCGATTCACATACCCCTAATGCCGGTGGTTTATCCATGATTGCAATTGGTGTTGGTGGTGCTGATGCTGTTGATGTAATGGCTGGTATGCCATGGGAACTGAAAATGCCAAAAATTATTGGCGTAAAATTGATTGGCAAATTATCGGGTTGGGCATCACCAAAAGATGTCATTTTAAAACTAGCAGGTATCTTAACAGTTAAAGGTGGTACTAATTCCATTATTGAATATTTTGGCGAAGGTACTGAGTCATTATCCGCCACCGGTAAAGCAACAATTTGTAATATGGGGGCAGAAGTGGGAGCAACGACTTCAATCTTCCCTTATAGCAAAAAATCTGCTGATTATCTTAGCATGACAGGTCGTCAAGAAGTCGTTGATTTAGCTAATACATTAACCGATTGTTTCAATCCTGATAAAGCGGTACTAGAACAACCTGAAAATTATTATGACCAAGTTATCGAGATTAACTTATCGACGTTAGAACCTTATGTTAATGGTCCATTTACTCCTGACTTAGCTTATCCTATTTCCCAGCTTGCCTCTGCTGTTAAGGAACATGATTATCCTGATAATATGGAAGTTGGACTTATTGGATCATGCACTAACTCTTCTTACGAAGATATGATGCGCGCAGCTTCAGTGATTGATAACGCCAATAAGTTAGGTTTGAAAGTAAATGCCAAATTAATTATAAATCCTGGTTCAGAGCAAGTTAAATATACTTCAAAACGAGATGGTATTTTAAGTCGTTTTGAACAAGCTGGTGCAGCTATTATGGCTAATGCATGTGGGCCTTGTATTGGGCAATGGCGTCGTGATGATGTTGCCGATGAACACAAAAATTCGATTGTTACTTCGTTCAATCGTAATTTCGCTAAACGTAATGATGGTAGCCCAAACACTTATACATTTGTTTGTTCGCCAGAAATTGTAGTAGCGCTATCAATTGCTGGTAAATTAAGTTTTAATCCATTAACCGACAATCTCATCAATGATAAAGGTGAAAAAGTTAAGCTGCCAGAACCTATCGGTGATGAGTTACCAAAACGAGGATTTGCTGTCGATGATGCCGGTTATATTGAGCCGATGGCTGATGGTAGTTTAGTTGAAGTTCGTATTGCACCTAATTCAGAACGGTTGCAACAGCTGTTACCTTTCTCACCTTGGGATGGTAAAGATATTATTTCGCAACCGTTATTGATTAAAGCAACCGCTAAATGTACCACTGACCATATTTCAATGGCCGGTAAATGGTTAAAATTTCGTGGTCATTTAGATAATATTTCCAATAATATGTTAATTGGTGCGGTTAATGCTTTTAATCAGAAAACCAACAGTGTGTTTGATGCACAAACTGGCGATTATGTTGAAGTCCCTGCGTTGGCTCGTAAATTAAAAGCACAAGGAATTGGTTCAATAGTCGTTGCTGAAGATAATTACGGTGAAGGTTCGTCAAGGGAGCATGCCGCAATGGAGCCGCGCTTTTTAAATGTTAAAGCAATTGTGGTTAAATCGTTTGCGCGTATTCATGAAACTAATCTGAAAAAACAAGGTATGTTAGCGCTAACTTTTGTTAATAAGGATGATTACGACAAAATTCAAGAAGATGACCAAATCAGCATTACTGGACTTTGCGATTTTGCACCAGGTAAAAATTTGACATTAACCCTTCATCATCGTGATGGTCGTCAAGATTTTTTTGCAGTAGCGCATACTTATAATCAAGCACAAATTGAATGGTTCAAAGCGGGTAGCGCATTGAATAAGTTAAAAGAAGAATTTAAATAAGAAATAAGAGGAAGAGACAATATGAATCAGCAAGTTTCAATTGAAAATGGACAATTAGTCGTTCCAAATCATCCAACGATTCCTTTTATTGAAGGCGATGGCGTTGGTAAAGAGATTTGGCATGCTGCTCAAACTATTTTTGATAAAGCAGTTGAAAAGGCTTACCAAGGCAAACGTAGTGTTCTATGGAAAGAGGTACTTGCTGGTGAAAAGTCGTTTAATGCAAATGGATCATGGTTACCGCAAGAGACCATGGATGCCTTCAAACATTATCTTATCGGTATCAAAGGACCATTAATGACACCAGTTGGCGGTGGGATCCGCTCACTCAATGTTGCTTTGCGTCAAGAGTTAGATCTTTATGTCTGTTTGCGCCCAGTGCGTTGGTTTAAAGGTGTTGAATCACCGTTAAAGCACCCAGAAAAAGTCAGTATGACCATTTTTCGTGAAAATACTGAAGACATTTATGCCGGTATTGAGTGGCAACAAGGTACAGCTGAAGCTGAAAAGTTTTATCATTTTTTAGCTGACCAGATGAAAGTGACCAAAGTCCGTTTTCCTAACACTTCGGCTTTCGGGGTTAAACCTGTTTCTATTGAGGGATCTGAGCGTTTAATCCGAGCCGCAATTAACTATGCATTACAACATAAATTACCATCGGTTACTTTAGTTCATAAAGGTAATATTATGAAATTCACAGAAGGTGGATTTAAGCAATGGGGCTATGAACTTGCGGAAAGAGAATTTACTGACGTAGTATTCACCATGAATCAATATGCTAAAATTCAAAAAGCCGAAGGTAAGGCAGCAGCTGAACAAGCATTACAAGCCGCGAAATCAGCCGGTAAATTGATTATAAAAGATGTGATTTGTGATGCATTTTTACAAAATACCTTGTTAAAACCCGAGGATTATTCGGTTGTTGCGACATTAAACCTTAATGGTGATTATGTTTCCGATCAGCTTGCCGCCATGGTAGGTGGGATTGGTATTGCACCGGGCGCTAATATTAACTATTTAACCGGACATGCTATATTCGAAGCGACCCATGGTACCGCTCCTGATATTGCCGGCCAAAATCAGGCCAATCCATCATCACTTTTATTATCTGGCGTGATGATGTTTGAATATTTAGGATGGCATGAAGTTGGGCAACTAATTACTAATGCAATGGAAAGCTTATTTCAATCAGGCAAAGCAACTGCAGATTTAGCGCGCTTTATGCAAAATGGGCAACCATTATCAACAACCCAATTTACTCAAGCCGTTATCGATAATTTATAATTCAAAGGGGATGGTTAATGAAAGAAAAGTTCTTAGTTTATAAATTATCGGAAACCATTAAAAATACCAGTAAAATTGAATCTCAGCTATTCGAACAATTTAATGTAAAACGTGGATTACGTAATGCTGACCATACCGGTGTTTTAGTTGGGTTAACCAAAATTGGTGATGTATTAGGTTATGAACGCTTAGATGATGGCTCACTAAAACCAATTGCAGGTAAATTATTATATCGTGGTATTGATATTGAAGAGCTTGTGCATAATGCTCAACAAGAACAACGTACAGGTTTCGAAGAGACTATTTATTTACTTTTATCTGGTTCTTTGCCCGATAAAGAAGAATTACGTGATTTCTCACGTTTACTTTGTGAATCAATGGCATTAGAAAAGCAAACCAAGATTGCAATTATGGAGCTTGAAGGGCACGATGTAATGAACATTTTGGCTCGAACTGTTCTAGAAATGTATACTTATGATCCGGAGCCTGACGATACCTCACGCGATAATTTAATGCGTCAATCCATAGATCTGATTGCTAAATTTCCAGCTATTATTGCGTATGCTTATAATATGTTAAGCCATAGCGCTAAAGGAAAATCCTTACATATCCGCCATCCTCATGAGGATTATTCAATTGCGGAAAATTTTCTTTATATGATGAAAGGCTCAGGAGGATATACAGAGTTAGATGTAAGAGTACTTGATTTAGCCATGATAATTCATGCTGAACATGGTGGCGGGAATAACTCAACTTTTACTGTTCGAGTAACGAGCTCAACGGGTACTGATACTTACTCATCAATTGCCGCTGGGATTGGTTCATTGAAAGGCCCATTACATGGCGGAGCAAATTTACAAGTCGGAAAAATGCTTAAACATCTTGCTGATGAGATTAAAAATTGGACTGATGTGAATGAAATTGATGCTTATTTACAACGTATTTTAAATAAAGAGGTCTTTGATCAAAAAGGGCTAATTTATGGTATTGGTCATGCTGTTTATACGGTATCAGATCCACGGGCAATGTTACTAAAAGAGATGGCATATAAACTCGCTCAAGAAAAAGGCCGAGAAAAAGAGTATAACTTTTTAAATTTACTAGAAGAACGAGCTATTCATGCGGTGGTGAATCGTAAAAATGCCCGAACCAAAAAACAAGTTTGTGCCAATGTTGATTTTTACTCTGGGTTTGTTTACGACATGATTGGTTTACCTAAAGAAGTTTATACTCCTTTATTTGCTATGTCGCGAATTGTTGGTTGGTGTGCTCATCGCATTGAAGAACTCAATTTTGATGATCGTCGAATTATCCGTCCGGCCTATAAAAATATTGGCCAACTTATGTCATTTACTCCTTTAAAAGATCGTTAGTTTATTTACCGTCAGTATTTCCTGACGGTAGCTGCTAAAAATATTGCTTATTAAAAAATCGTGGTGATTTAGAACAATAGTTTGTAGACTATGCCTAATTAATCGTTTTTGGCTATGTACTTTGTACATAAATTATATATGAATCTTTTAAAATCTTTAGCTACAGTTAGCTCGATGACAATGGTTTCACGTGTTTTAGGATTTGTACGTGATGCTATTATTGCCCGCTTTTTTGGTGCGGGAATGGCAACGGATGCCTTTTTTGTTGCATTCAAATTACCAAATTTGCTTCGCCGTATTTTTGCCGAAGGTGCGTTTTCACAGGCGTTTGTACCGATTTTAGCTGAATATAAAAATCAACAAGGCATTGAGGCTTCACGTACTTTTGTAGCTTATGTTGCGGGGCTATTAACGTTAGTATTGGCTATTGTTACCTTAATTGGTGTTATAACTGCACCTTTTATTATAATGTTAACTGCCCCCGGATTTATGCAAGATTCAACTGAAAAGTTTGAGCTTGCTACTGTGATGTTGAGAATAACATTTCCCTATATCTTTTTTATTTCACTCGCATCATTAGTTGGTGCCATACTTAATACCTGGAATCGTTTTTCTGTTCCTGCGTTTGTGCCAACTTTACTTAATTTAAGTATGATAGTTGGTACATTATTTTTAACACCTTATTTTAATCCTCCGGTACTTGCACTCGCTGTTTCGGTAGTTATTGGTGGTGTTTTACAACTGCTTTATCAGCTACCATATTTAAAAAAGATTGGTATATTAGTTTTACCGCGAATTAGCTTCAAAGATAGTGGTGTTTGGCGAGTGTTAAAACAGATGGGGCCAGCTATTTTAGGTGTATCAGTTGGACAAATATCACTGATTATAAATACGATTTTTGCCTCATTCCTAATTTCAGGTTCTGTTTCATGGATGTATTATGCTGACCGACTTATGGAGTTTCCTGCCGGTGTGCTCGGTGTGGCTCTAGGTACTATTTTATTGCCATCTTTAGCTAAAAGTTTTGCCAAAGGTGACCAAAAACAATATTCAGAGCTATTAGATTGGGGGCTTCGTCTCTGCTTTTTATTAGCTTTGCCAAGTACCGTAGCATTAGGTGTTATTTCAAAACCATTAATATCAACTCTTTTCGAGTATGGGCAATTTACTTTGAATGATACGTTAATGACCCAACGTGCATTAATTGCGTATTCAATTGGTTTACTCGGGCTGATTTTAATTAAAGTATTGGCTCCTGCATTTTATTCCAGACAAGATATTAAAACACCCGTTAAAATAGCTATTGTCACTTTGATATTAACTCAGTTAATGAATTTGGCATTTATTGGGCCATTACAACATGCAGGACTTTCATTATCAATTGGGCTGGCAGCATGTTTTAATGCTGGGCTGTTATTTTGGCAACTTCGCAAAAAGAAACTCTATCAACCTCAACCGGGCTGGTACCGATTTTTAATCAAGGTAATTATTGCTGTTATATTGATGTCTTTTACTTTGTGGTTTGGTGCACAGTTATTACCCGATTGGTCAACTGGCTCAATGTTAGCCAGAATTGGTCGTCTATTCTTATTGGTTATAGTTGGTATTGGCATCTATTTTGGATCGCTGGCTTTAATGGGTTTTAAAATAAAGCATTTTATTAAACGAATTGAATAAATATAGATAACAAGGAAGTAAGATGGAGAAAACGTTTTTTTTTAAATTGTCGATGATAGGTAGTACAATTTATTTGTTTCTGAGTTTTTTATTGATTATCTTGTATCGCTCTTGTCTACCAGATATAGGTTTCTCTCAAGAATTATTTTGGGAAAATCTTGACTCCACTAGCTTAGATTCGCTTTTTTTATCTCATTTTTTTGAAGCGTTATGGCTTTTTGGTTTATTAACATTATTTCTTCATTTTAATAATATTTATCTTGTTAACATACATAATGTCCTTTTATTATTGCTATTAATATTAGCGTATTCAGGCATCACTTTTTGTATATGGCGTTCTATTGACACTTATATTGATGAGCTATCTTCTTCATCACTGCGTGTATTATGTGATTCTGCATTCATTTTTCTTCATTATATTTTTTATTCTTTACTTTTATATTATTTGGTTGAATTATCGAAAAAAATTTTTTTTAAAAATCGACAAGCTTTTTGTTTAACGTCCGAAAATAGTAGTTTAATACATGCGATACTTTTTTTAGCATTTATTTGTCCAATTTTGTATAGTGGATTTAGAATAATTGAAAATTTAATTATGTTTTTTGGCCATGGATCTGTTAATCTTGATTTAAAATTTACTTTTATCCTTTTTATACTATTTTGTATGCGTGTTAGTAAAAAAAATTTCATGATTTCTTTTGATGAAATTCAATACGCAAGGTTATTTAAAAGTGTATTCGTATCTAGTGTCTTGTTGTTAGTTAATGTTTTAATTTGTTTACTTCTTAGAGGAGAGTCTAGAAGTTTTTATTTTGATTATTCCTCGTTAATCTTAGATTATGTTAAACTGTTTTTTTTAGTTGTATTTTTTCTTTTATTAACTTATCTAATTTTCAATAAAGTGACTAAATATTATTTTTTAAAATTTGATAATAAAAAATAATCAATGGAATGGAGTGTAATATACATATGGAAAAGAGTTTATTTAAACTACCGTTGATAGGTTGTTTAATCTATTTTTTGTTAAACATATTATTGAATATATTTTCTTTATATTTGCACGCAGATGAACTTTTCTTAGGTAATTTTACTTGGTATGTATTTTTTGATGGACCTTTTTCATTTTTATTACGGTTTTTTTTTGAACACTATTTTATAGATTCCTTATTAGTTTTTGGCCTTTTAACTCTATTCTTTCATTCTGCCCATGTTTATGTTGTTAATAAAGTTAATATCACTTTGTTAATTATTATAATGTTGATTTATTGTATTGTTGCCTATTTCATAACAATTAATACGAACGTTTATTTAAAAATAGAATCGCCTTTGTTTCTAATATTTTTTAATATAGCATTTGCTATTATCCGTTATGTACTTGATGCTTTACTTTTATATTATTTGATTGTTTTTTGTAAAGGTTATTTTATTAAAAGCCAAAATCAGTTTATTTTAACGAAAAAAGACTCCCCAAATATTCACTTTGTTCTTTTTTCTATTTTTAGTTGCTTTATATTGATTAAATGTTTTATCTTTCTAAATCGAGCCTTTTTAAATGTATTTAATGGTTCTATTTATAATTATTTAACGGCTATTTATTTGGTTGCGATATTATGTGGTTTGGTATTAAGCAAACAATCTTTTCATGTTTTCTTTGATAAAATTCAATATGAAAAACTTTTTAAAAGTGTATCAATATCTAGTGGTTTAATTTTCTTCTATGTTTTTATTGCCTTTACTATCATTGATAATAATCCATCAAAATACTATATTGATTCATTTATATCTGTTTTTAACAATATTAATAAATTACTTTTAGTGATATTGCTTATTTCATTGATTTGTCTAACTATTAATAAAACAACTAAATATTATTTTGGTAAGGCAGTATTTAGAAAGAGTCAAAATTAGTTAGATTCATTATCTAATTTGGTTTTCAAAAAATTACAGATTTCATTTTGTGATTTTAGTTGCCTGATTTCAGGTAATAATATTGATGCTTGTGGGTAATATTGTCTTAAATAAGCTAACCACTGTTTTATTCTAGCCGAATGGTAAAGTGGTTTAGCATCTTCGATGGATGTCATTGCATAACGAAGCAGTAATTGCATTACTTCTTGCCAATTTAATGGTGAATGATTAAAACGAATTGTATTGGCTAAATTAGGAATATTAAGTATTCCTCGACCAAGCATAATGTCATTTGTTTGGCTTTGCGTTAAGCAATTTTGAGCATCTGCAATAGAAAATATTTCACCGTTAGCAATAACCGGAATGGTTAATTTTTGTTTAATTTTACCAATGGTTGGCCAATCAATTTTCTCGGCTTTATATCCATCAGCTTTAGTACGTCCGTGAATAACAATTTCATTAGCACCAGCTTGTTCAATTGCTTCAGCTATTTCGTAACAGTGAGATTTATCATCCCAACCTAATCGAATTTTAACAGATAAAGTTGAGGCAGAGCCAATTGCTGTCCTAACTTGAGTTACAATATTAAATATTTGCTCAGGATATTGTAATAAATAAGCACCACCATGGCTGCCAACAACGGTTTTAGCTGGACAACCAAAATTGATATCTATGCCATAAGAACCAAGTTCAAGCGCTTTAATGGCATTTTCAGCCATCCATTCAGGAGATTGTCCTAATAATTGAACTCGGACTGGCGTTCCTGATAAGGTTTTTCCTTCATTATAAAGTTCTGGACATAGTCGATAAAAAGTTCGGTTTGATAATTTATGCTGAGTTACTCTTACAAACTCAGTGACACAATAATCAAATTGATTGATTTCAGTTAATATTTGCCGCACATGATAATCAAGAACCCCTTCCATTGGTGCTAAAATGATGCGATTTATTTGCATTTTAGATCCTGTTTAGCATGTTGGTTTCCACAGACAATACAATTAGTTTGTTTAGTAAATATGACTTGGTTAAATTCCATCGTCATAGTATCAATCATTAGAACTCGACCAATTAAAGGTTTTCCATAATTGGTAAGTACTTTGATTGCCTCTAGAGCTTGCATTGAACCGAACATACCAACTAATGGTGCCATTACACCCGCTTCAATACAAGTCAGCTGGTTTTGCCCAAATAATTGACTTAAGCATTGATAGCATGGTTGATTATCTTGATAATTGAATACAGTGAGTAAACCTTCCATGCGGATTGCCGCACCAGAAATTAATGGTTTCTTTTCGAGAAAACAACAGCGATTAATTTGTTCACGGCTAGTTAAATTATCGGTGCAATCAATAACGATATTATGTTGTTTGATTAGGGAAATTAGCTCATTATCACTCAGTTTCTGATTAATTGTTTCAATAATCATATCGGCATTAATATTACATAATGCTTGTTTTGCGACTTCAACCTTATACTGATTTATTGATTGTTGAGTATATAAAATTTGTCTATTTAAATTCGACGCTGATATTGTATCAAAATCAATTAATGTTAGTTTACCGATGCCTGATGCTGCTATATAGACGGCAGCAGCACAACCTAACCCGCCTAACCCGATAATTAAGGCTGTACTATTTTTTAAAATTTGCTGCTTGTCGATATCAAATCCATGCAAAGTGATTTGTCGGTCGTAGCGTAGCAATTCTTGATCAGAAAGCGTTAACATATGAAGTGATAGTTATTGTTGATAATGATTTGTATAGTATAACAAAAACTTGGCACATGATTGTGCCAAGTTTTTAACTTTATTTATCAAAACCAGATAGGAATGTTAAATATTCTTCTTTTGTCATAAGTGGTTGGTAATTTGTCATTAATGTTTGAGCTGATTTCGCATCATCATAAAGTAGATCAATAATGGTACATGCCATCATTTGTGCAGGGCGAATATAAGCCATATCTTCATCAAATACAGTGTAATCTTTGCCATGTAACACGCCTCTAACCGAACCAATCCAAGGATGACTTACTGGCATAATATGCGATAGATCACCTGTGTCGGTACTTCCTGTCATATGAGGTGCAATTGAAACATTTTCTTCACCAATTAAATTTTCAGCATTTTGTTTTAGAAAATCATTCAGTGTTGGATTATTATTTAACGGCAGATAACCTGGAAGATCTTTAATTTCACAAGTAGCACCAACAGCCATTGCTCCTGCCTTTAGTGCTTGATTAATTCTTTCATTAGCGTCAATCATGGCTGGTACATTACCTGCTCGCACATAACTTTCCATTCTTACATCGCTTGGTACAACATTTACTAAATCACCACCTTGGGTAATAATTGGATGAAAACGAATATAATCTTTTTCTTGAAATGTTTCACGGATAGCATGTACACCCATCATTCCCATCATAGCTGCATTTAATGCATTTACACCAGCATGAGGAGCTGCGGCAGCATGGGATGCTTCACCTTTATATTTAATTAGTTTACCAATAAAGCCATTGCTTGTAGTTGAGATCTCAATAAAACCATCTTGGCGTTCATTTGGAACACTGGTTAAATGTATTTGTAATGCCATATCAACATCATCAAAATCACCGCGAGAAATTAATTCTGGTTTGCCTCCAATATATTTAATCCTACCTTCTTCTATTAATCGATTTCGATACGTAATTTCAACATATTCTTCGGCTGGAACGGCAAATGGTACTACATCACCAGCTAAAAATTCCATTGCACCTGAGTCAATTAGTCCCATAGTGACAGCCATCATATTAGCGATTTGCGCATTATGTCCACAGCAGTGAGCCGCACCTGATGTTTCATCAGCAGCAGGGTGGTCAGCACAAATAATCGCATCAAGCTCACCAATAACCGCTATACTATATTTGCTATCTTTACCGCCTTTAAGACGACCTTTTACCCCGGTTAAGGCTAATTTATTTTTAAAAGGAACACCTAATTTCTCAAAAGCATCTTCTACTTTTTTAGCCGTTTTGTGTTCTTTATAGCCAAGCTCTGGTTCTGACCAAATTGCCTCGGCAATTGACTTGATATCTGCTTTTCGATTTGCAATTGCATCGCAAACTTTTTTCTTTAGTTCTTCTTTTGTCATAAATAAAATCCTTATCTAAATTTAGATAACGCCTTCCCAGTGTAGTGTGACTTGAGCAATTATAGCTGCAAAAATAAATGTACCAGAAAAAACAGCTAAAGATACGGGAATAATGCGCCAAGAGATATTTTTAAATAACGCAAGATCTTTACCGATAGCTAATCCTGCATAAGCAAGTATAGGCGTACAAACTGCAAGTAATGACACTTGATCAGTAATTGCAACAATTTCTTGATGGTATGGGAATATTGGTGCTGACATGATAGCTGCAACCACAGATACCCATAAAATTACCGGTAATTTATTAAATCCGGGTAACTTACTTATTAACAGCCCTACAATAGAGATAATAACTAGCATCGCTACTGCTTCAAGCGATGAAATCAAATCAATTTTATATCCCACAGTGTTACCAGCTGCCATAATAATGGCAACTAAAATAAATACAAAAATCGTCTCGAAAATCTTCATTATGACATCCTTATTTTTTGCGTCGAAAACGGTCTAAAGTGTTATACATAAAAGAAGCGAAAGGCAAAGAAAATAGTGTGTAAATATACATACCCACCATTCCCGACATTAAATTCGCTGTGGTAGCATAAGCATTAATGTTTTCTGATAAGTCAGGATATAAATCGCTTATTGGTGCAAGTGAGGCTGCCATCATACTTCCACTACCTACACCAGCTCCCATTGCTAGCGCATATGGGTGTAGAATGTTCAATTTTGCTATTAAGCTGGCAAGAATACTCATCCAAATCGCACCATAAAGAGTACCGCAGACATACATAGCCATAACACCTCGACCTTCGGGTGAATCTAAACCATATTTATCTGCAACTATGGCGATATTAGGTTCGCGAGCTACCGAATAAGTAGCCCCAACAGCTTCTCGTTTCATACCTAAGATCATTGCTAATGGTAGGCCCAGTAAAATGGTTCCGGCAAAATGACCTAATTCTTGAAAAATTAGGGCTAGTTTGGCATCTTCTAAAATCATATCAATTTTCGGGCCTACAGCTACACCAAGTTTTGCGACAAGTAGAATTAATGTAACCATCATAACAAGACTTGCATTTTGCATATTTTTATTGGTTAATATTTTTAGTTTTGGGAAGCTAATAATGCCACCAAAAATCATTGCATATAGCATTGGATAAACAGCAATAATCCATATAGTTTGTCTGCCGATAAGCTCACAAATAATTACTACTAAAAAGGCAATTAAATGCAATTTATAGTCTCGTAAAACTTCCATTCTTGCTCCTTCTTCATTTTTTTATCTATTTTTACACTGCACTTCTTATACTATTGTTGCTCCTAAGGTATTTTGAAAGTGTTTTAAAGCCCATTGATGGCCAATAGGATCAAAGCTTGCAACAGCATTTTGATGAATAACTAATTTATAACCTAAGTTATAGGCATCTACAGCCGTATGTAAAATACAAATATCAGTACAAACGCCAATCAGATGGATTTCAGTGATATGTCTTTCGCGTAAACGGAGGTCAAGATCCGTACCACAAAATGCTGAGTAGTGACGTTTATTGATCCAGTAGATATTGTCTGAATATCGGTGTTGTTGGTAAAGTTGCTGTAATTTACCAAATAATTGTTGGCCAACAGTCCCAACAAGATTGTGAGGGGGAAATAGCGAATTTTCCGGATGGTATTTATCTAAAGGTTCATGAGCATCAATAGCAAAAACGATAAATTCATTATTGTTAATAAATGATTGAGTTATGTTTATCATTTCTGATTCAATTTGTTGACCTACGGAACCGGTTGTTAAAGCTCCATTATCAGCAATGAAATCATTAGTATAATCAATTGAAATTAAAGCTTTCATATCCAATAAACAACATTTAAATAATCCTAAAGCTTATTAATAAATATCAGATATGACAAGTTATTAAATTAATCATTTTTCAAATTTATTTATAAAAGATGTATTTTGATTAATTATCTTATTGAATTTAAATAAATTTACAAATGATTATATAAATTAAAATTATTATCATAAACTGAGTATAAATAAATTAAATAAGGATTATTTTTATAGATAGTCTTTATCCCCCGATAAATTGCTCTATAATAATTATCATTTTTGACAATTGTACACAGGATATATTTAATGAGAACAATTTATTGCGGACAAATAAACGCAAGTTATATTAATCAAGAAGTCACACTATGTGGATGGGTCAATAAACGCCGAGATTTAGGTGGAATGATTTTTATTGATATGCGTGATCGTGAAGGAATTGTGCAAGTTTTTTTTGATCCTGATTACCCACAAGCACACGAATTAGCTGGCGAATTACGTAATGAATTTTGTATTCAAATTAAAGGTAAAGTAAGAGCAAGACCTGAAGGTCAAGTTAATAAAGATATGGCAACTGGCGAAGTTGAAATTTTGGCTACTGAGCTGACTATTTTCAATCGTAGTGATGTCTTACCTCTTGATTTTAATCAAAACAACAGTGAAGAACAACGTTTAAAATATCGCTATATTGATTTGCGTCGACCAGAAATGTCTACCATTTTCAAAACTCGAGCCCAAATTACCGCATTTGTTCGTTCTTTCATGAATGAACATGGCTTTTTAGATATCGAAACACCAATGTTAACCAAAGCAACACCTGAAGGGGCTCGAGATTATCTTGTACCAAGTCGTGTTCATAATGGTGAGTTTTATGCATTGCCACAATCGCCACAGTTATTTAAACAGCTGCTAATGATGTCAGGCTTTGATCGCTATTATCAAATTGTTAAATGTTTTCGTGACGAAGATCTTCGTGCTGATCGCCAACCTGAATTTACCCAAATTGATGTTGAGACCTCTTTTATGAGTGCTGAACAAGTGCGTGAAATTATGGAGAAAATGATTCGCGAACTTTGGTTACATGTAAAAAATATCGATTTAGGTCGTTTTCCAATATTAACTTTTGCTGAAGCAATGCGACGATTTGGTAGTGATAAACCAGATTTACGTAATCCACTGGAAATTATTGATGTGGCTGATTTAGTAAAAGATATTGATTTTAAAGTATTTTCAACACCAGCGAATGATCCAAAAGGTCGAGTTGCGCTACTTTGCGTACCAAATGGTGCACAATTAACACGCAAACAATTAGATGATTATACGCAATTTATCTCGGTATATGGCGCTAAAGGTATGGCGTGGATCAAAGTTAATGAACGTAACAAAGGTTTAGCAGGTGTACAAAGCCCAGTAGCTAAATTCTTTAATGAATCTCAAATGGAAGCATTACTCAATCGTGCTGATGCTAAAGATGGCGATATTTTACTATTTGGTGCAGATAGTTATAAAGTTGTTAGTGATGCATTAGGGGCTTTACGTTTGAAAGTCGGTAAAGATTTAAGTATAACTGATGAGAATAAATGGGCAGTACTTTGGGTTGTTGATTTCCCAATGTTTGAAGAAACAGAGGAAGGCTTAAGTGCTATGCATCATCCATTCACATCACCGAAGGATTTCACGCCAGAGCAATTAATTAATAATCCTCAAAATGCGGTAGCTAATGCATACGATATGGTTATTAATGGTTATGAAGTAGGTGGTGGTTCTGTACGTATTCATCGAAGCGAAATGCAACAAGCTGTCTTTTCAATTTTAGGTATTAATGAAGATGATCAGCGTGAAAAATTTGGCTTCTTACTTGATGCACTAAAATATGGTACACCACCGCATGCAGGTTTAGCCTTTGGCTTAGATAGATTAACTATGCTATTAACTGGAACTGATAATATCCGTGATGTTATTGCTTTTCCAAAAACAACTGCAGCAACATGTTTGTTAACTGATGCACCTAGTCCAGCTAATCCAGCAGCGTTAAAGGAACTTGGTATTGAAGTGAGTCAAAAGTAACGGTATTTATATGCAAAAGTATAAGAACCCTGAGTCAGTTTTAGTTGTTATTTATTGTAAAAGCACTCAGCGAGTTCTTATGTTGCAACGTAAAGATGATCCTAATTTTTGGCAATCAGTTACAGGTAGTTTGGAAAAAAATGAATTGCCTAGGGATACGGCAATTCGTGAGGTTTTTGAAGAGACCGGTATAGATATTAATGGAAAAAATCTTAAATTAATTGATGCAAAACATGTGGTTGAATTTGAAATTTTCCCTCAGTTTAGATATCGGTATGCACCAGAAGTAAAGATAAATAAAGAGCATTGGTTTTATTTACCTCTTTGTGATGAGGTAACGCCAGTACTTACTGAACATTTATCTTATCAATGGTTAACTATAAATAGTGCAGCCAATCTTACTGTATCACCAAATAATGGTGAGGCTATTGGTAAAATTGGTTCAATTGAGAAAATTAATTTAAGAGATCAAAAATGAAATTTAATCAATATATCTTTTTGTTGTTTAGTTTATCCTTTCTAATATCAAACAGTTATGCTGAGATAAATATAAAAAGGTGCAAAGTTAATCAAGGTGACTACATCATTTTTGATGAGTATGATTCTCAAATCGCCGAAAAAATCATCGATTATAAATTACATAATCAACCCGAGAAACGAGAAAATAGTATTATTAAAATTTTCGCCAATGAAAATAGTGATGATCGTAATTATTGGTTAGCTTCGATTCAAACTGATAATAAAACTGAAGATTATTTATTTTATCAAGTAGATCAAAATAAATTTACTGAAATTGATCAGCAACAGTTTCAAATTTTATTACCTAAAATTGTTGGGTGTAATCAGATCAAAGAAGTTCCTATATATAGTGAAAATTTCGATGCAGATTAATTAATATTTATCAGCTTGTATTTGATTAATGTAATTTAGAGTTGAAAGGAGCAATAATGGCATTATCTAATTTTCGGGATTTTTTAGATTACCTTGAACAGCAAGGCGAACTGAAACGAATTAGTTATCCGGTTAATCCTCATCTTGAAATGACAGAAATCGCTGATCGTGTATTACGTTCACAAGGTCCGGCATTATTGTTCGAAAATCCAATTGGTTATAAAATCCCAGTGTTGTGTAATCTTTTTGGTACGGCTAAACGAGTTGCTATGGCGATGGGGCGAGAAGAAACTACAGAATTGCGAGCAATTGGCGAATTGCTCGCTTTTTTACGAGAGCCTGAACCACCGAAAGGTATTCGACAATTTTTTGATGTTTTGCCTAAATATAAACAAGTTCTTAATATGCCGGTAAAGCGTCGTTCTTCAGCACCTTGTCAGGAATTAATTTTTAAAGATGATGAAGTCGATTTAACTCAATTACCTATTATGCATTGCTGGCCAGGAGATGTAGCCCCACTCGTAACTTGGGGGTTAACAATAACCAAAGGTCCTCATAAAGAGCGTCAAAATATTGGTGTTTATCGCTTACAATTATTGGGTAAAAATAAATTAATCATGCGTTGGTTATCACATCGTGGTGGTGCGCTTGATTTTGCTGAATGGCAAAAATCTCATCCAAATGAAAATTTTCCAGTTAGTATCGCAATAGGCGCAGATCCAGCCACTATATTAAGTGCCGTTACGCCAGTGCCAGATACATTATCAGAATACGCTTTTGCAGGATTGTTACGAAATAGTCGAACAGAAGTTGTTAAGTCATTATCAAATGAATTAGAAGTGCCAGCGACAGCTGAAATTATTCTCGAAGGTTATATCGATCCCAACGAACTAGCTGCTGAAGGCCCTTACGGTGATCATACTGGTTATTATAATGAAGTTGAAAAATTTGCCGTGTTTACTGTGACTCATCTAACTCGACGCAAAGATGCCATTTATCATTCCACTTATACTGGTAGGCCACCAGATGAACCGGCAGTAATGGGATTAGCATTAAATGAAGTGTTTATTCCAATATTACAAAAACAATTTCCTGAAATTGTTGATTTTTATCTTCCACCTGAGGGATGTTCTTACCGAATTGCTATTGTCACAATCAAAAAACAATATCCAGGGCATGCCAAAAGAGTCATGATGGGTATTTGGTCCTATTTAAGACAATTTATGTATACTAAATTTATTATTGTTTGTGATGATGATATTAATGCAAGGGATTGGAAAGATGTTATGTGGGCTATATCAACAAGAATGGATCCACACCGAGATACTACATTTGTTGATAATACGCCAATTGATTATCTAGACTTCGCTTCACCTGTATCTGGCTTAGGGTCTAAAATGGGATTGGATGCTACAAATAAGTGGCAGGGTGAAACAAATCGAGAATGGGGAAGCATTATTACTAAAGATGAAAAAGTGGTTGCCCATGTTGATAAAATTTGGCAGGAACTTGGTTTGTAATATATTTAACTAATTAATGGGAAAATAATGGATAAAGTTAATTGCAAAACAAAACTATTCCCTTTTGGAGCAATTATGTATAATTATTGCCAATATTATGGCATTTAGACAATTATGAAAAAACTTCAAATTATATTGGCTTTGATGTTATTTATCTCTTATGGAGTAATGGCAAGTGAAGCTAAAACACAGCCTGATACGGAATTAAAAGTGAGCGACCCAGGTTCACTAATACCTTCTTTATTGCTTGCTGCTGAAAAGGGTGATATGCAATCACAATATAATCTCGGTACCATTTATAAACAAGGGTTAGGTGTTGAAGTTAATGATTTAAAAGCATTTTTTTGGTTCAATAAAGCTGCGGAACAAGGATTAGCTAAAGCACAAAATAATTTAGCTTATATGTATCAAAATGGATTAGGAACCAAAGCGAATTTATCTGAAGCATTCAAATTTTTTAAATTGGCAGCTGATCAGAATTATCCTTTAGCTAAATATAATTTGGCGTTAATGTATAAAAATGGTGAAGGAGTTGCTAAAGATATTTCTGCTGCGATTAATTATTTTACCCAAGCAGGCGATCAAGGTATTTATGATGCCTATTTAAATCTGGGTATTATGTACTTTTTTGGTGATGATGTAGAAAAAGATCGAATGATTGCTGCTGATTGGTTTAGTCAAGCTGCAAAAGATAATAATGCTGAAGCACAATATTATTTAGGATTAATGTCTCAAAATGGTGATGGTTTAACTCAGGATTATGTTGCTGCACTTTATTTTTATACGCAAGCTGCAGAACGTGGCCATATATTAGCCATGTATAATTTAGGTATTATGTATGCAACTGGCTCGGGGACAAGACCAGATAATACTCAAGCAGCTCATTGGTTTACTAAAGCAGCCGAGGGTGGTAATGCTGATGCCCAATATAATATTGCTGTTATGTATGATGTCGGTGGTGGGGTCCCTAAAGACGAACAAAAAGCTATAGATTGGTATAATAAAGCCGCCAATCAAGGAAGTGTTGATGCTCAATATAATTTAGCTATTAAATACCTTGAAGGTCAGGATGTTAAACAAAATATTAATGTAGCTATTTATTGGTTCACCAAAGCTAGCGAGCAAGGTGATGAAGATGCTAAAGCATATTTGGAACAACTTTCTCAAAATAAAAAGGGCGAATAAGCCCTTTTTTATTATCCTGAATTTCGCATTCCTGCTGCAATACCTGAAATTGTTATCATTAATCCTTGTTCAACAATACTATTTTCATCATTATTTTTACGAGAACGACTCAATAATTCGGCTTGCAATAAGTTAAGTGGTTCAATATAAGTATTACGCAATGCGACTGACTCGGCAATCCATGGTAAGTCAGCCATTAAGCTAATATCATCCGTGATGGTTAGTACAGTATTGATATCTTCAGTTAATAAATTTCTTAATTCATCACCTAATGGCCATAATGTAGAGGAAACTAGACGTTGTTCATAATATTCATGAATATTTGGTGCTGCTTTGGCATAAACCATTTCTAGCATTCCTAAACGAGCATTAAAAAATGGCCAATTATGATACATATCTTGCAATTGCTCTTTTTTACCTTCAAGGATAACAACTCTAAGTGCACTACCTGCACCAAGCCATGAAGGCACCATTAAACGGTTTTGAGTCCAAGCAAAAATCCATGGTATTGCACGTAGGCTCTCAATTCCACCACCTGTTCGACGTTTTTGTGGACGGGAACCTAATGGTAATCTACCTAGTTCTGCTTCTGGTGTAACTGCTCTAAAATAATCAACAAATTCAGCTTTTTCTCGAACATAGCTTCGATAGCATTGGCAAGAATAATCTGACATTTCATCCATAATATCTCGCCAGACTTGCTTAGGCTCTGGAGGTGGAAGTAAATTTGCTTGTAAAATCGCTGATGCATAAAGCATTAAGCTACTAAGTGCAACCTCAGGTAAACCAAGCTTAAATCTAATCATCTCGCCTTGTTCTGTAACACGTAAACCACCTTTAAGTGATCCTGGTGGTTGTGAAAGTAAAGCCGCATGAGCTGGTGCACCACCACGTCCAATTGAACCACCACGACCATGGAATAATACTAAGTTAATATTATATTTTTCAAACAAATTGACTAATTCTTCTTGTGACCGATATTGTGCCCATGACGCAGCAAGTGTTCCTGCATCTTTCGCAGAATCTGAATAGCCAATCATTACCATCTGTTTGCCATTGATCTTTTCACGATACCAAGGAATATCTAAAAGTTTTTGCATAACAGATTTAGCATTATTTAAATCTTCTAAGGTTTCAAATAATGGCGCAACAGGAATATTTTTTTGGCAATCAACACTTTTTAGAAGTAAATAAACGGCCAAGATATCAGAAGGTGCTTTGGCCATTGAAATTACATAAGAAGCAATTGATTCCTCACCAGCTTTTTTGATAACTCGGCAGGTATCTAACACTTCTTGAACCATTTCATCAGGTTGCCAATTATAAGGAAGTAATGGTCGATTAGATTGTAATTCAGCTAATAAAAATTCCTGTTTTTCTTCTTCTGTCCATGAGGCATAACTACCTAAATTAAGTTCTTTAGTTAAAGCGTCTAATGCTTCTGTGTGTATAGAACTATCTTGACGAATATCTAATCGAACTAATTGCAATCCAAAGCTTTTAATACGTCTTAATGTATCTAATAATGGCCCATGAGCAATAGTTGACATGCCATTCTCTATTAAAGATTCATAACAGATATAAAGTGGTGTCCATAATTGTTCATTTTTAGTCAAAAGATCGGCTGGCGCTAAAACTTGCTCATTGTTTAATAGTGAAATGATATAACCGTGGGTTTTAACTAAACGAGATCGTAGTTGTTTCATTACGGCTCGGTAAGGCTCTGATGCAGTTTTATTTTGTTCGTTTAATAAATCAATAACCGATTGACTACATTCTGTCATGGATAATTCACGAACTAGAATCTGAATATCCGCTAAAAATAATTCAATTGCTTTTAATCTGGCTTGTAACATGACCTTTTCTGTCACCTTAGCTGTGACATTTGGATTGCCATCTCGATCTCCGCCCATCCATGAGGTAAATTTAACTGGTACATGTTCAACGGATAGCTCTTCATTAAATGAATCAACTAGTTGATCATTGAACTCACGTAAAAATAGAGGAACACCTTCCCATAAACTATCTTCAATAACCGAAAATCCCCATTTAGCTTCATCAAGAGGTGTAGGGCGTTTTTTACGAATTTCGTCGGTATACCATGCTTGGCAAACGAGCTGTTTTAAACGACGCATAATCCGTTCTTTTTCATAATCGGCTAAATCATTATGGTCAAGTTGTGATAAACAACTATTAATTGCGGTATAAGTATTAATCATTGTGCGGCGATTGATTTCCGTTGGATGAGCAGTAAGTACTAACTCAATAGATAAATTATCAATCGCTTGTGAAATAGTCTGAGGGGCAAAATTTAAGTTTTTAAGTGATTTAAATAATTCAGTCATCTTTTTAGGACTACTTGATGCTTCGCCATGAGGCGAAATACCATAATACTCTGCAGCAGTGTTAACTAAATTTAAAAACTGGTTGAATGCACGTGCAACATGAAGTAGATCTTGATCATTAAGATTCTCAATTAACTTAAGTAATTCATTATGCGCTTGTTTATTTCCTTGTTGCGCCGATTTGGATAACTGACGGATTTTTTCGACTAAATCGAAAGTTTCATTACCTGTTGCGCGTTTAATTGCATCGCCTAATAGGGTGCCTAACATATTGACGTTACTTCGCATTGATGAGTATTGATTATTCATTCTATTCTCTACTTGTTTATATTTTTGCCTAAGTGCGTTTAAACTGTATGATTAAAATGACAATTTAAAGAAAAAGGTATAAATATAGATTAATTGCTCAGGATACATACTTTATAACAATGTTGTATTGAATTTAAATAATAAAATTTTATGGATTTTATTATTTCTATTGTTTTTATTATATTTGCTAAATAAATATTCTTACTATTATGAAAAGTTAAAATTTTATTTAGAAAGACTTTTTTGTATTAACACTGCGTTAGTAAACTGTATATTGTTGTCAATTAAGTATATACTAATGTCATTATGAATAAGTATTGGATGAATTAATGATCGTTGTTTTTTATATCGCATCGATAATTGCTGTTTTTGCAAGTATAAAAGTGATTTTTTGTCGGCGAGTAGAAAAAGCAATTTTATATCTGGCTATATCACTTTTTGCATCAGCATTAATATTTATTCTCCTTGAAACATATATTTCGGCTGTTTTATATATTCTTTTTTTTATTGGTGGAGCTGTCATTCTGTTTAGGGCTGTTTCTTTAATGCTCGAAATGCGTCGTGACAATGTTGAAAATGGTAAACATGGTATCAGTCCCAAAATTTGGCTAGGACCATTAGTTTTAGCGTTTATTTTATTAGTTGTTCTTATTTATGGCGTAGTAAGCACTGACTATACACAGTTCACGGAATCTCATGAATTGATGCACCAAATGTCAATCTATGCTTATGTATTAATGGCTGAGTTAGCTACATTTTTATTATTAGGTGCTGCAGTTATATCTTATCATTTTATGCATCGAATGCTGTCGGAGAAATAATGTGATACCACTTATGTATGGTTTGATTTTTGCCTCTATCTTATTTGTAATAGGGCTTTTAGGGGTAATGATTAGACGTAATCTCTACTTCTTATTGTTAAGTCTTGTCATCATGAATAATGGAGCCATTGCAGCACTTTTTGTTGCAAGTAGTTATTGGCAGCAATCTGATGGAGAGGTGCTTGCTATATTAGCGGTAACGGCGGTATTAGCTCAAATATCTGTCGGGCTTGCTTTACTGGTAAAATTAATTTATCGACGTAAAAACTTTAATATTGACTCATTGAGTGAAATGAAAGGATGAATTTACTTTATTTAACTATCATTGTTCCATTACTATCTTTCTTGATATTAGTCTGTTTTGGGCGACAAATACAATCCATTAATGTTATGTTAATCGGGATTTGTACGATGTTTCTTGTTGGATTAATAACAATATTTTCTTGTATTGATTTTACTACCAATACTGTTCCTGATATGACATTGGTTTATACAAGAAATTTATGGACTTGGTTTTCAGTCGGTGATTTTGAAGTTCCTATATCTTTAACACTAGATGGCTTATCACTAACATTCTTAGTATTAATATCATTCTTTGGTTTATTGATTTATTTTTTTGCCGCCTGTTATTTAAAATCGAGAAAAGATATTTATACTTTTTATGCATATAGCAATTTACTTATAGCAAGTGTGTTAACGGTTGTTCTTGTTGATAATTTGTTTGTGATGTTACTTGGTTGGGAAGGGGTGAGTATAAGTACTTACTTACTTATTGGTATCTACTACAAACAAGCTCGCAATAGTTATGCTGCCGTTAAAGCATTTGTTATGATGCATTTAACTGATATTTTTCTAATCATAGGTATATTCTTACTTTATCAGACTTTAGAAACATTAAAAATTAGCGATATTTTAATAAAAGCGCATAATGATTTAGCTGTTGATTCAGATATTATTTTTTGGATTACGTTAATGTTATTTCTTGGCGCTATGAGTAAATCTGCGCTTTTCCCAATGCATTCATGGTTCAAAGAAACAACACTAGCACCGATGCCAGCGGTTGCGTTATTGCAATCTTCTACTGTTATATTTGCTGGTGTTTATCTGGTCTTAAGACTAAGCAATCTGTTTATGATGTCAAGTGATACGCTTAATATAATGCTTTTATTTGCTTCTTTGACTGTTATTTTTGCCAGTAGTATTGCTTTGGTTCAAAATGATATAAAACAGATTATAACTTATATCAATTTAGCGCAAATAAGTTATCTATTTTATGCATTTTCGACCCAGAGCTGGAATTTGTCATTAAGTTGTTTGATTAATTATGCTGTAACTAGCACATTACTCATTCTTGCTTCTGCAATTTTAATCAAACAGTGCCAAGGTGAACGAGACATCAATAAACTTGGTGGCTTGTTAAAGTCTAATCGAGTTTTATATGCAATCTTCTTAGTAATCATGTTATCACTTAGTGCCTTACCGTGGGTGTCAGCATCATTTTATATTAAAGGTGATATTATTTGGGGATTAATGGCTCAAGATAGCTTAATGGCCGGTACTATCGGCTTATTAGGTATTTTATTGTCTAGTTTATGTATTTGGCGGTTGATATTTTTGGTTTTCCATCATTCAATTAAAATTGAAAAGATAATAAGAATCAGAAAAATAAATTATTATCCGCTTTTTATCTTATTGATATTTACTACGGCACTGTTTATTTACTTGCCATTGCCGATAAAAGGGATAATCCCAATAGCTAATTTAGATACGCAAGGTCAGATCCCATTTAGAATACTGCTGTGTGCAGTAACCTTATTAAGTTTAGTCATTGCCTATATTCTTTATGCTCATCCGAACGCTGAAGTTCATGAAATTATCAATACTCCGATGATCAAATCGTTAGGAAAATTATGTAAAAGTGATTGGCGATTTGACTATTTGTTAAATAATGTTTTTGTAAAACCATATATTTATTTAGCAAACTTATTGAAAAAGGATCCATTAGCCTTATGGGATGATTGGATTATGTGGGGGATAAAGAAAATAAATGCTTATATTGTCAGTTTAGAAAACGGACAAATAAGATGGTATATGGTTTCAATGGTAATAGGTAGCATTATTATATTAATGTTATTGATTTTTATTTGATAAAGGTGTGAACTTAATGTTGTTATGGCTTGTTTTCTTACCTGTAATTGGCGGATTTATTGGTTGGCTTTGTCATGTATTTTTACAGAGAATCATGACTTCAACCGATATACAGTTGCGTTGGCAACGTTTACCAATGATGATTGCTCTTATAACCATATTAATCACGTTTATTTTGGTAATTGTTTTATGGGCAGATGCAAGCAGTTCTTTAGAACAAAGTCCAAACTGGATTAAAGAAGTTAATATTGATTGGATCCCTTTACTTGGTATTCATTTTCATTTGGTATTAGATGGTTTATCTTTGATTGTTATTAGTTCAACACTCTTTGTTGTATTGTTAGTTATTGTTTATTCTAGTAAAGAAAATCTTAATAATGTCGGATTATTTTATTTATGTGTATTATTTATGGCATCAGCCATTATGATGTTATTTGTAATCACTGATCTGTTTTTAATGTTTTTCTTCTGGGAAGCGGTAGCTATTCCAATCTATTTTTTAATTTCGTTGTGGGGCAGACGAGATTTAAATTCACAATTACGTTTTAATGGTGCTAGCAAATTTTTAATTTACACTCAGATAAGTAGCCTACTAATGCTAATATCGATTGTATCATTGGCCTTAATCAACTGGAACATAACGGCGAAATGGACTTTTGATTATCAAATTTTAACTAATACGCCGATTTCAAGTAATACCGAATTTTTATTAATGCTAGGCTTTTTAGCTGCTTTTATTATACGTATTCCTTTAATCCCTTTTCATAATTGGTTTATTGAAGCACATATTGAATCGTCAACAAGTGGTTCGATGATGATAAGTGGTTTGTTAGTTAATACAGCAGCATTTGGTTTATTACGTTTTGTGATCCCACTTTTTCCTAATGCTTCGCTAACAATTATGCCGTTTATTTTAGTGTTGGCTATATGTACGTTGTTTTATACCGCTTTACTTGCTTTTAATCAGACAGATATTAAGAAGCTGATTGCTTATATCCATATTGCTTTAATGGGATTTGTCACGGCTATTATTTATAGCGGCTCAGTTATTGCTTTCCAAGGTGTTGTTATTCAAATGATAGCTGTTAATTTAGCTATTGTTGGTATGTTTATAATAAGTGGTTTGTTAGCAGAATGTTATTTAACCCGAAACATTAATCAATTCGTTGGATTAAAAGAGCAAGTAAAGTATTTGTCTTCTTTTACTCTATTTTTTATGTTAGCTGTGTTAGGTATTCCAGGAACGGCTAACTTTGTTGGTAATTATATGATGTTATTGGGTAGTTATAACTCATATCCTTATTACACTATCTTACTGGCAATTGGATTATTGTTATTGTCGATATCGTTAATTATTCGCATGCAACCTATTTTTTATGGCGTAGTTGATAAAATTACGGTTACAAAACACTTGCTGAGTAAAAAAGATATTTTTCTATTGTCTAGTGTGCTTATTGTATTAATTTTTATTGGATTATATCCAAAAATGGTTTTAGATATGTCTTATTCTATTGTCAACCAAACACTGCAATATATAATTACTGAAAGAGTGGGAGAGTAATAACTTATGATAGCTTTATTGCCAATATTTATATTGAGCTTTGCCATAATAGTTTTGCTCATCGCATTATTTATTTTCAAAATAGATACTAAAAAATGTGCTACTTTAACCATATCGGGATTAATTTTTGCATTAGTTTTCTCAGCAATTTTGGGGTATAAAATTTCATTTAATACCCAAGCAATATCAGATATTAGTAGTGACAATATGCAAATATCTGTTTCTTCGCCACTAGATACTAGTGATAAAACGCCTGCAACTGAACAAACGGTAGCTATTGATGCCGTACCTACAGAACAAGAAATCACTACTTCGGAAAATTCGGAAATTACCGAGTCTGTTACAGAAAATAATGATATGGTTGGATCGTCACCTAATGTAGATGATACTCAGCAGAATGATGCTAATAACGAATGGGGAGCTCATCATGTTACTGCGTTATTTACTTGTGATGGTTATGGGTTACTTTATACCAGCTTAATTTTAATCATTTCAATTGTGGTCGCATCATTAGCTTATCGATGGTTTGTACAAGAAGAAATCAACCATGGATTATTCTATATAATTTTACTATTTATGACATTAGGCGGAATCACTTTAGTTTATGCTAGTCATTTAATGTCATTCTTTCTTGGAATTGAATTACTTTCGATTCCATTTATTGGCTTAATCGGTTATCAATACATCCAAACCCATGCGCTAGAAGCTGCGATTAAATATATGATTTTGTCTGCCATTGCTAGTTCATTTTTGTTAATGGGTATTGCTTTTTATTATGCTACGACTGGCGAGCTGACATTTAGTGGTTTAAGTTATCAATTATCAACCATGACCTATCCAAGTACATTATTATTAATTGGTATTTGTTTAATGCTAGTTGGTATTGGTTTTAAACTTTCGCTGGTACCTTTCCAACTTTGGTTACCTGACGTTTACCAAGGGGCTCCGACAGTTGTTTCATTACTACTATCAACGGTAGGTAAAGTCGCCGTGTTTTGTGCTATTGCCAGACTATTTTTATTAGCACCAATAGTAAATAATGAAACAATCCGTATTATTTTGGTTATCATGGCCTTTTGTTCAATTTTATGGGGAAATTTATTGGCATTAATGCAAAGTAGCTTAAAAAGGTTATTGGCTTATTCCTCAGTTGCCCATTTTGGCTATCTTTTACTGGCTTTAATTGCTGTGCAGTATCAGGTGCTCGCTTTAGAAACAATAGGTGTTTATTTAATTGGTTACATTTTTGCCAACATCTGTGTTTTAGGCGTGATCAGCTTAGAATCCCATTCCAATGAGTTACAAGATCATGAAAAAGAAATTGATCTTTCAGGATTATTTTGGCGTCGCCCTATTTTAGCCTTGGCAATGGGAGTTGGTTTATTATCTCTAGCAGGTGCACCACTTACAGCAGGTTTTGTAGGACGTTTTCTTTTAGTACTATTAGGTGTGACGGCTGAATTATGGTGGTTAATTGCTGCAGTAGTGATTGGTAGTACTATAGGTTTATATTTCTACTCACGACTTATTCTTAATCTTTATATTAGGCCACCTATCAGCCATGATGATTTCTCAAGTAATAATTCTATTATTAAATTGAAATGGCAAGATATAAAAGTGAGTGAATTATTTATTGTTATCGCAGCATTATTAACCATGGTATGTGGTGTTTATCCTAAATGGTTATTTAACTTGGTTAGTATGGCACAATATTTAACGACTTAATTTTTTGGCTGGTTCATTGTTGGCGGGTACTGTATTTATTTAGTTAATTGAATAAAATTGTTAATAATAGCGATATTTGTTGTTGACTTAAAAGATATTGGCAAGAAATAGTTAATAATCGATTTATTTATTGTGTTATAATTCTGCACTTTAATATTTTTATATTCATTAAGAGGACCAATATGGACTTTTTTATTTCTAATGCATACGCAGCTGATGGTGCTCAGCCTGGTGGCGATTACATAATGCCAATTATGTTGGTGGTGTTTGGGCTATTTTTCTATTTTATGATTATGCGTCCACAACAAAAACGTGCTAAAGCACATCGTGAGTTAATGGCTTCTATTTCAAAAGGTGATGAAGTATTAACTAATGGTGGACTTATTGGTCGAGTATCAAAAGTTAATGAAAATGGTTATATTGTGTTAGAGTTAAATGATACAACTGAAGTTGTTATCAAACGTGACTTCATCACATCGGTATTACCAAAAGGAACAATGAAATCATTATAATAGATTTTGCTATTATAATTCATTGTATTAATTATCTAATCCCACAAGAGAATATGTCGTGCTAAATCGCTATCCTTTGTGGAAGTACATTATGTTGGTCGTCGTGATTTGCGTCGGCCTACTTTATGCTCTTCCAAATATTTATGGTGAAGATCCCGCTATACAAATTTCAGGTTCAAATAGTGCCGAAATTAATGTTGCTACGCAAGATAAAGTCAAACAACTTTTGGTGAAAAATCAAATTGAACCTAAATCACTAGTTTATGAAAATAAATCTATTTTAATTCGTTTAAGTGATAATGATACTCAGCTGAAAGCTAAGGAATTAATATCACAAGAATTAGGTGATGATTATACTGTTGCACTAAATCTAGCGCCTGCAACACCATCATGGTTAACAATGATTGGTGCCGAACCCATGAAATTAGGGCTCGATTTGCGTGGTGGTGTGCATTTCTTAATGGAAGTAGATATGACTACTGCGTTAAGTAAATTGACAGAACAATCGATTGAAAATTTAAAAGCAGAGTTCAATAAAAATAATCTAAATTACAAAGCATTAAATAAAAGTAGTAATCAACAAATCTTAATGCAATTCGATAATACAGAAGATCGAAACAAAGCCATTACTAAAATTAATGGATTGCAAGATTATGAATTAACTTCGCAAAGTGAAAATAGCATCGTTATTAGTGTTAGCCAACAGCGGCTACAACAAGCTAAAAGTGATGCTGTACAACAAAATACCACCATTTTGCGTAATCGTGTTAATCAATTAGGTGTTGCTGAACCAATTGTTCAACGTCAAGGTTCTGATCGTATTGTTGTTGAATTACCTGGTATTCAAGATACTGCATTAGCTAAACGAATTTTAGGTGCAACTGCAACTCTCGAGTTTAGACAAGTAAATGAAGATGGTTCAACTGACTTAGAAGCTATTTTAAAAGGTGAAATGCGTGTTCCATATGGTTCTGAAATAAAATATATGGAAAATGGTCGTCCGGTCTTACTTTATAAACGTGTGGTATTAACAGGTGATCATATTACCGATTCTTCATTTAGAGTAAATGAATATAGCCAGCCTGAAGTTTCTATTAACTTAGATAGTGCTGGCGGCAAAACTATGCTTGATTTCACGCAGAAACATCTGAAAAAAGCAATGGCAACATTATTTGTTGAATATAAAGATACAGGAAAACGTGATGAAAATGATAAACCTATTCTTGAAAAACAAGAGAGAGTTATCAATGTAGCAACGATCCAAGGTATTTTTAGTGACCGATTCCAAGTAACTGGGATTAGTAGTGTTGATGAAGCTAGAAACTTATCACTATTATTAAGAGCAGGTGCATTGATTGCGCCGATCCAAATAATTGAAGAACGTACCGTTGGTCCGTCAATGGGGCAAGAAAATATTACTCAAGGTTTAGAATCTTGTGTATGGGGATTATTAATTTCGGTAATCTTTATGTTAGTGGTATATCGTTTATTTGGTGTATTCGCTAGCCTTGCATTAGTTGCAAACTTAATTCTTATTGTTGGTGCAATGTCTTTATTACCTGGGGCAACATTAAGTATGCCAGGTATTGCCGGTATCGTACTAACTGTAGGTATGGCGGTTGATGCTAATGTTTTAATTAATGAGCGTATAAAAGAAGAGCTCAGTAATGGTCGAGGTGTCCAACATGCAATTAACGAAGGTTATGCTGGCGCTTGGAGTAGTATTTTTGATGCCAATATTACCACATTAATAACTGCGATTATTCTTTATGCAGTAGGTACAGGTTCTATCAAAGGCTTTGCCATTACATTAGGTATCGGTATTGTAACATCGATGTTTACCTCGATCGTAGGGACTCGAGCTCTGGCCAATCTTATTTATGGTGGTCGTCGCGTCAATAAGTTATCAATTTAGAGGTTTATTGTGACTATTAATAAAAAAGAAAATCATGATGTTAGAGAATTAAATCATGGACGAAGAGTACTCGACTTTTTAAAATTTGGCTTCATTGCTTTTGTTATCTCAATGTTATTGGTTGTTGCTTCATTTGTGGTTATTCTTGTTAAAGGTTTCAATCTGGGACAGGATTTTACCGGTGGTACCACAGTTGAACTGACAGTAACTAAAGCCGTAAATCTTGATGACTTACGTAATAGTTTACGTGATGCCGGTTATCATGAGCCAGTCGTTCAGTATTATGGCAGCAGTAAAGATATTATTATCCGATTAGCAACCGCTAATCAAAATGAGGGTAGTGCATCATCTGCAATTGATAATGCATTAGGTACTAAAATCTCTAATTTAGTACATAAAGATATTGATAGTAATGCTGAAATTAAGCGAGTTGAATTCGTTGGTCCTACGGTTGGTACTGAATTAGCACAGGATGGTATTTTGGCGATCTGTGCAGCATTAATTTGTATCTTAATCTATATTGCATTTCGATTTGAATGGCGATTTGGTACTGGTGCTGTTGTAGCATTAGCGCATGACGTCGTCATTACCGCGGGCTATTTATCACTCTTTGATCGTGAATTAGATTTAACCATTATTGCAGCAATGTTATCTATAATTGGTTATTCACTTAATGATACTATCGTTGTATTCGATCGAATTCGTGAGAATTTTAGAAAAATACGACGTGCGTCGCCATATGATGTTATCAACATCTCATTAACTCAAACATTACATCGAACCTTAATGACATCTGGCACAACGTTAGCCGTTGTTATTATCTTATATATTTTCGGTGGTTCAATGTTAAAAGGTTTCTCTGAAACATTAGGGGTTGGTATTGTGTTAGGTACAATTTCATCAATTTACGTAGCAGCATATATGTCGCTTAAATTAGGTGTGAAACGTGAACACTTTATGCCACCAAAAGTTGAAGCAGAAGGCGCGGATCAAAACGCAATTTTACGTTAATCATTCAAGCTCTGTCATAGCCTGACAGAGCTTTGTTAGCTTTTTTTTTGAGCAAATAATATTAATTTATTTGACACTCTTTAACTAGTTGCATATTATTAGCCACAGTTTTTCATCCCTTTAGGGGCCATAGCTCAGCTGGGAGAGCGCAACGCTGGCAGCGTTGAGGTCAGGGGTTCGATCCCCCTTGGCTCCACCAATTCTAAATTCGGCAATTCAAATCCTTTTAGAAATATTTATACAGTGCTAAGATAGCAAAACTAGCAATTATTAGTCGTTAAATATGATTCAATACAATCCAAATATCTTAGCAAATGAATGTCGTGATATGAATGATATTCGCGCGGAAATTGATAATATCGATCATCTGGTAATTCAATTACTAGCAACTCGTTTTGACTATGTTAAAGCAGCCAGTCAGTTCAAAAAAAATACTACCGATGTGCAAGCTAAAGAACGTTTTAATAGCATGCTTGAGCAACGTAAACTTTGGGCTGATGAGTTAGGTCTCAATGGCGATGTAATTAAAGAATTGTATGCTAACTTAGTTAGATATTTTATTGATGAAGAATTAAAGTATTTTAATAATAATGGTAAATAAAATGAATTACGCCAATAAACAACAACTATTAGATGAAATTAACAAAACAGCTAAGCTATTTATTGATGAATTCAGTGAATTAAGCGAAGCCGAAAAAGATAAATTAATTGAAGGTGTTGATCGAACCCCAGCACAAATGATTGCTTATCAATTAGGATGGTTAGATCTTGTTAAATCTTGGGATGATGCTGAACTTGCTGGGCAAACCCCTGTATTGCCAGCGGAAGGATATAAATGGAATCAGTTAGGTGAATTATACCAACATTTTTATAAAATATATCAAAATTATTCATTACAAGAGCTGATTCAATTATTTAAGCAGAAACTGACTACTTGGAATAGTTGGATTGAGTCATTAGATGATAATACGCTTTTTACTAAAGATGCTCGCAATTGGACAAAACCTTATCCTTCAGCATGGCCTGTGGCACGATTTATTCATATTAATTCAGTTGCGCCATTTAAATCTTTTAGAACTAAAATCAGGAAATGGAAAAAACTAAATTCACATTAGTAACATCATAACAATTTTTTAAATGGATAGAAAAAATGGCCTTTTCAGAATTAGAAAAAGAACAATTGCTACAACTTAAATATGTTGGCGATAAAATTATTGAAAGATTACAACAGATGGAATTAGATTCCTTCGAAAAACTCCGTAATAGCAATTTAGATGAAATATTAAATAAAGGTGCTTTACTAACGGGATCATCATGTTGGAAAAATAGCCATCAAGCTAAAACAGCCATCCAAAATATTTTGGCTTTGGTTAATCAAAGCTAATTAATATTTGATTCTAACTAATTACTAAATCTATATTTATCCCTATGTGCATAGGGAACACCAACAAGGTAACCGCACCTGACACTCTCTACCCGGTTTATCCCTATGTATATAGGGAACACCAAAAAATATGTGGGATTAAATTTGTGTTTTGCGGTTTATCCCTATGTATATAGGGAACACAAACATTAAAATAGTTTAAAATAATTCCAAAACGGTTTATCCCTATGTATATAGGGAACACCCTAATTATAACCATTTGTTTTATAATTGAAATATAAGGGAGTAATTTTTTACCGATTTTTTCTGTATGAAATTCACTCAACTTATTGCAAGTTAAAATTATTAATATTTAACTTTAAATTTAAATTAATTTAGATAAAAGCCTAATTCCTTGGAATAAAAAGAAGGTTCTTTTTCTGTCTCAATTAACACAATAATGGCATTTGGTCTATGTATTTGTTGTCTCAATTTTTCTAGATGCTGTTCGTCAAGTTGTGGGACGGCTTTTTTAACTCTAGCCCATTTAGATGCACTAATTGTAACATGGCTTTGTTCCCATGCGTATTCGTTACTACTACAGTAAGGAATAACTTTTCCATCTTGTTGATATGCTAAATAAAGATCAATATTATCTTTTGATAAACGGGTTGAAACTTCAATTTCCTTATCCCATTCACCATTGAACTGTTCACGGCTATAGCATTTATTAAAATTCAATATAATACTTTTAGCTTGTGAACTTTGTCCTAATTGTTCTCCTAATGCTTTATAAAAAGCCTCTTGTAAACCTTTTGGTGGTTCAAGATCATGGCGATAAACCGCTTCTATAAGTAGTCTCGCCGCTTCAGGCATTGTTATAACACCTCTTTCACGTAAAACCCGTTGGGTAAACCATAAATAGGCATGATTAGCGTAAACATATTTAGTATTGCGAAATTCTGGATTATCTAGCCAATCTTCGCTTGGATCATCCTGCCATGTTGGCGCAAATACGGTCAATATAGGTGGATTTCGCTCATCACGTGGTTGATTCTGGTGAGTGGCTGATTTGATATTTCCGTGTTTATCTCGCACATGTCGTTGTAAACGCCCTGCACGTTGAATCAATAGATCAATAGGTGCAATGTCACTAATCATTTCGTCAAAATCAAGATCTAATGATTGCTCAATGACTTGAGTCGCAATTATGATTTTTGCCGAGCGAATGGTGTTATTTGAAGTTTTTCCCGCCCATTCGATAGTTTTTTGCTCGATAGCCAAACGATCACAATAAGCAAAACGACTATGAAATAGCAAAATTTGCTTACTATCAAGATGCAAATTTTGTTGTATTTGTTGATATAAACTAATAGCATCAGCCACACTATTTTTTATCCAACAAATAATTTTTCCTTGCTCAATTGCCCTCTTTATTTTTTCGATACCGGAATTGATATTATCAATCCAGTCAATCTTAACTTGTCGCTTTACTTCATCTCTTGTTTCTATTGCTTGTTCGACTAAGTTTTTTTGATTTAGTTGAGTAAATAAAGGAAAAGGTAAATCTGTATTAAGTGTTAAAGATGATGGTGTTGATGTTAATCCACTATAGAAGGCGTTAAGCAATTTTTCGCGCAGAAAAAATGGTAAAGTCGCAGTAAGAATAATTGCACTGCCACCTTGCGATGCATGATAATGCAATAATGATTCTAATAGTTTTACCATATAACTATCATAAGCATGAACTTCGTCTAAAATAAGTAATTTATGACGCAACCCTAATAATCGTAACGATTGATGTTTAAACGGCATTACAGCCATCAAAGCTTGATCCAATGTACCAACCCCAACTTCCGCCAGTAATGACTTTTTACGAGTATCGACAAACCATTCATTGCACTCGCTACTGGCTGAATTATCATTGTTGAGATATTTTTGCTGGCTAATATTATCTAAATTAATTATTGTTTGAGTAAAAGTCGGATTCATGTAACTTGCACCATGAGCCAAAACCAGAGATGGATGGCTATCGGCTTGATACAATTGACCGTAGATCTGTGCCGTTCTTTGATAGATAGCATTAGCCGTTGCTTGAGTGGGTAAGCCGATATAAATACCTTGAGCCTTTCCGGCTGCCATTAATCGATGAGCCAAAATCATTGAGGCTTCGGTTTTGCCGGCACCGGTGACATCCTCCATAATAAATAATTCGGGGCCATTATCGGTTAGTGGGCAAGATAATGCTTTTTGTTGTAGAGGGGTTGGTTTTTCTATAAATGGAAACAGGTTTTTAATACCATTAAAAGGAGTAATGGATGACCTTTTAGGTAAAGTTGCTACGGCTTTTTCAGCATTAGCGAGTGCGTAGTTTGCCCAATACTCCGATAACTCCATTGATTTTGAACAAAAAGGGAAAAATTGCTCATTGGAACCTAACCAATCGCTAATAACTGTTATGGCTGCGATTAACCAGCTCAATTTGCTGAGAATTTTGCGAAATTTTTTATCAAAAAAACTAGTGTGGTAGCCAGCTAACCGATTATCTACAATAAACAACTTATTAATTGCTTTAATATAATCTAAAGATGCATGTTTATCTTGTGAATTAAATGCTAAGTTGCCTTTGGGATCTAAGATTGGTGGCTTGCCATGGTGGCCGGTCATGATTAATAACCAAATATTATATATTTGGTCAATATTATAATTGTAATGTTCTAATTGGATTTCTGATTCTTGCATTAAATAATTCTTCCATAACCAGTGTCCAAGAGAATCATGTCGAGTTAAATAACTTTTGGCAGGATCTGGGGCGACGAGATGGGGATTATTGTGTTTGAATAATTGCTGAAATCCATTAGCGAATTTGCCAATATCATGCCAAGCTAGAAAATAGGCGAACCAAAGGGCTGCTGTTTCAGTCTCATCTGATGAAAAACCAATCTGTTCAAATAGCTCTGCAGAATTAAAATAATTGTTTTTTACTGTATGATATCCACAAGCTGCAACATCTAAATTGTGGTAGGCTAAAAGGTGATAATTATCTGACTGATCGCCTTGTTGGCATTTTCCCCAATATTTGTAGAATGATTCAAGCATTAAAACGGATATCCTTATTTTAGATGATTAACTGGTTGGAGTATTTAGCTGAGTATCATTAATGATTCTAAAATAATAAAATAATATCGATTAAATTGCTAAATTTTTATACTAAAAAACCCCGTTCCTCAAAATTTTTTTATTATGAATCATGACGATTTATTCTTATCTAGTTAAAAATTTATTTTCTATAAAAGAATAAATCTTAAACAAATATTGATAACAATTAATGTTATAATCGCCGTTTATTATTAAGTTTATTAATAAGGTTTTGCTCATTCGCTGGAAGTTTGGCAAAATAGTTAACTTACTATGTTATTAAGCGTATTCTAAATTGTTTGAAATTTTTAAGACTCAATAGGGTAAAATCTTATTTTGATAAATTGTTGATAAAACAGGAACTAAATTAGGATGATTAGTCAAAGAAAAAAAAATATCAAAAAGTTATTCATCTCAAGCTGTTTTAGTGGATTATTATTTTGTTCAATGACTATCTATGCCGAAGAAGAACCAAATGTCACTTTGCTGTCAGATACACCGCTACAAGCTAACCCATCAACTGAGACCATTGAATCCCAGCCGATTGACAGCATAGAACCGAATCAACCAACCGAGCATATTTACCATAAAACCATTTTTTCGTTATTGGGTGATCCGAAATATCCTGAAAATTTTGACCATCTAGAATATGTGAATCCCAATGCCCCTAAAGGTGGGATTATCAAACTACATGAAATAGGTACCTTTGATAATTTTAACCGTTTTGCTAGTCGTGGCGCACCTGAACATCATTCTGGTTCGCTATATGATTCTCTTTTTACCTCAACAGCCGATGATATTTCCAGCTTTTATCCACTGATAGCAACTTCAATAACTTATTCTGATAGTTATCGTTGGGCAGAAGTCTCGATTAATCCTAATGCACGTTTTCAGGATGGTAAACCAATAACCGCATATGATGTGGAATTTACTTTTCATAAATTTATGACCGAAGGTGTTTCACAATATCGAGTTTATAACAAAGGTATAAATGTTAAAGCGATAGATGATTATCGGGTTAGGGTGGAATTACCTGAAACCGATCGTGAAAAATTACTTTCTTTTGTTGGTAGTATGCGTGTTATTCCTAAACATTTTTGGCAAGATCATAATTTTTCTGAGCCGTTAAGTACTCCTCCTGTTGGCAGTGGCCCTTATTATATTAGTGATTATAAAATGGGGCAGTATGTAGTTTATAAGCGTAATCCTGACTATTGGGCAAAAGATTTACCTGTTAATAAAGGTTTAGATAATTTTGATGAAAAACGTATCGATTATTATATGGATACGAGTATAGCTTTAGAGGCGTTTAAAGCTGGAGAATACGATTTCCGAGGTGAAGGACAACCGAAAAACTGGTTTACTCAATATCAAGGAAAATACTTTGATTCAAAAGATATCATAAAGCAAGAAAAAAACGTCGAAACCGCTGTAGATACTAAATGGTTAGCATTTAATTTGCAGAAAGATCTTTTTAGAGATGTTAGAGTTCGCCAAGCAATAACCTTAGCTTTTGATTTTGAATGGCTTAATCACGCCTTTTATTATGATAGTTATAAAAGACCGTTTAGCTTTTTTGAAAATACCATTTATGCTGCAAAAGGTAAACCTAGTGAACAAGAACTTAAATGGTTAACACCATATAAAGATATTATTCCCGAGCAAACCATTGATGAAGCCTACACTATTGCGAAAAGTGATGGACAAGGTTTTAACCGCAATAACTTATTAACTGCAGCTAAATTGTTAGAAGAAGCGGGTTGGATCATTAAAGATGGTAACTTAATTAATGCTAAAACTGAGCAACCTTTTGCGTTTGAATTGTTGACTTATCTAGGTGATGACATTAAATATGCGATTCCATTTCAGCAAAATTTAGCTCGTTTAGGTATTACAATGAAAATAACTTCATTAGATTATGCCCAATTGACGCGCAGAATGCGTGAGCGTGATTATGACATGATGCCACGTAATTATAGTGCAATAGATTATCCATCCTCAGATTTAATGATTTTTTGGGGGAGTGAATATTTAAATTCTTCTTATAATGGTTCAGGATTACATAATCAGGCAATTGATTCGATTATTGCTGAAATAATCAAAAATGTAGGTAATCAAAGAGAGTTAATTTCACTAGGAAGAGCGCTCGATCGTATTTTAACTCAAGAATATCCGATGATTCCAATGTGGTATAACAGCAAAACTTATTATGCATATTGGAACAAATTTGGGCAACCAGCCATACAGCCAACTTATGCAATAGGTATTGATAGCTGGTGGTATGATGCTAACAAAGCAGCTAGTTTGACAAAGAATAGAGTACGCTAATATGTTGAATTATTTTATCCGTCGATTATTGCTAATTATACCAACCTTATTAATCATTTTGACTATCAACTTTTTTATTGTGCAAATTGCACCAGGTGGCCCCGTCGATCAAGCTTTAGCTATGATAGAGAATGGTCCCCAAGCAGGGCAAGTGTTGCTGCCTGGCAGTGAAAATAGCCCTGCTAAGCTGACCGAACCAAAAAATGAATCAAATTATCGTGGTGCTCGCGGTTTAGATCCAGAAATTGTGGCAATGATTGAAAAACAGTATGGATTTGATAAACCGCTTTGGGAACGCTATATCAATACGTTAAAGCAATATATCCAGTTTGATTTTGGTAACAGTTTTTTTAAAAGTGAATCAGTATTAAGTTTAATTGCCAAAAGTTTACCTGTTTCTATTTCATTGGGATTATGGAGTACATTAATCATTTATTTAATCTCAATCCCATTAGGAATTCGTAAAGCGGTTAAAGATGGTTCAAGATTTGATTTTTGGTCAAGTACGTTAATTATCATTGGTTATGCAATACCCGCTTTTTTATTAGCCGTATTATTAATTGTTTTGTTCGCAGGTGGCAGTTATTGGGATATTTTCCCGCTACGCGGATTGATTTCTAATAATTTTGAACAATTAGATTTTTGGGGCAAAGTAAAAGATTATGCGTGGCATATTTGCTTACCGACTATTGCTATGGTAGTAAGTGGTTTTGCCACACTAACCATGTTAACCAAAAACTCATTCTTAGATGAGATTCGTAAACAATATGTTGTTACTGCCAGAGCGAAAGGGTTAAGTGAAAGGCAAATTCTGTATAAGCACGTTTTTCGTAATGCAACCTTGCTTATTGTATCGGGTTTTCCTGCTGCATTTGTTGGTATTTTATTTACCGGTTCAGTATTGATTGAAGCTATTTTTTCGCTTAATGGATTGGGTCTTCTTGGCTATGAAGCAATTATACAGCGTGATTACCCGGTTATTTTTGGTTCATTGTATATATTTACATTGATTGGGCTTATTACCAAACTCTTATCAGATTTATCTTATATGATAATCGATCCACGTATTGACTTTGAGGCTCGCAACTGATGACTACGCACTATTCAATTAATCAGCTACGTTGGCAACGATTTAAACGCAATCGACGTGGGTATTATTCATTATGGTTATTTTCAATATTATTTATAATCAGCCTATTTTCTGATTTTATATTTAATGATCGACCGATATTTATCAAGTATCAAAATAACTATTATTCGCCCATATTCCATTTTTATCCGGAAACCGAATTTGGTGGGCAATTTAAAACACAAACTAATTATTTAGATCCAGCGGTACAAAATAAGATCGAGTCTGATGGTTGGATACTTTGGCCTCCATTTCGTTATACTCATAATACTGTGATTCATGACACAACCAGCACATTTCCTATACCACCATCAAAAAAACATCTGCTTGGCACCACCGATGCTGGATTTGATGTTTTAGCAAACATTGCCTATGGTTTTAGAGTTTCAATGTTTTTTGCCCTGTTTCTTACCTTTTTTACCTCCATTATCGGCGTGCTAATTGGCGCGATTCAAGGTTATTATGGTGGAAAAGTTGATCTATTAGGACAACGATTTATTGAGATTTGGAGTGGTTTACCTGAACTATTTGTGATAATTCTGCTTGCCAGTATCTTACCGCTTAATTTTTGGTGGTTATTAGGTATTACGGTGTTATTTGGTTGGATGGCATTGGTCGGTGTTGTTCGAGCAGAATTCCTCCGAACCCGTAACTTCGATTATATTCGAGCCGCTAAAGCTATGGGCGTAAGCGATAGTAAAATTATGTTACGACATATGCTACCAAATGCGATGGTGGCAACATTAACATTTTTACCATTTATTCTTTGTGGTTCAATTTCAACACTAACGGCACTTGATTTTCTTGGCTTTGGTTTACCAATTGATTCACCATCTTTAGGGCGATTATTACTACAAGGCAAAAATAATTTGCAAGCGCCTTGGTTAGGAATTAGTTCTTTTTTAGTTATTTCCATCTTATTGTCACTGTTAATATTTATTGGTGAAGCAATTAGAGATGCATTCGATCCAAACAAAGGAGTATATAAATGAGTTCTCCTTTATTATCTATCATTGATTTAAGTATTGCCTTTAAAACAGGCCAGCATTCACAAAATCAAGTTGTTGACGCTATTAGTTTTGATATTAATGAACAAGAAACCGTGGCATTAGTCGGTGAGTCAGGTTCTGGTAAAAGTGTAACAGCACTGTCAATATTAAGGCTGTTATCAAAAGAGCGAGTGATTTATCCTTCAGGAGATATTATTTTCGAAGATAAATCATTATTACATGCCTCTGAAAAACAATTGCGTAAAATTCGCGGTAATGAAATTAGTATGATATTTCAAGAGCCAATGGTATCACTTAATCCATTGCATACCGTTGAAAAACAACTTTATGAAGTCTTATCTTTACATCGGGGTATGCGACGTAATGAGGCTCGAAGTGAAATCTTACAATATCTCGATCGGGTTGGCATTAAAGATCCTAAAAGCAAACTGGCTTCTTATCCTCATCAGTTATCTGGTGGTGAAAGGCAACGTGTAATGATTGCCATGGCCATTTTAACTCATCCAAAATTATTAATTGCTGATGAACCAACTACTGCTTTAGATGTTTCTGTTCAGGGACAAATTATTGAACTACTCAAAGATCTCAAAAAAGAGCTTAATATGAGCATGTTATTTATTTCACATAATTTGGGAATAGTAAAAAAATTAGCCGATAAAGTAGCGGTAATGCAAGATGGCCAACTTGTTGAATTCAATAATAAACAACGTATCTTTTTGCGTCCACAACAAGAATATACTCAAACATTATTAAATTCTCAGCCTAGTGGTGAACCGGTTCCTTTACCTGATACTCCCGGTATATTGCTGAATGTGAATCATCTTAATGTTGAGGTCGTCACTCAAAAACGATTATTTAGCAGCAAAAAGAAAAAAATTGTTGATAATATAGGTTTTGCGGTACATCAAGGTGAGACAGTTGGTATTGTTGGGGAGTCAGGCTCAGGTAAAAGTACCACCGCACTGGCTATTTTACGTTTAATCAAATCAAAAGGTGATATCCTATTTGATAGCCATCCTATCCAGAATTTATCTGGTAAGAAGTTATTACCATTCCGTAGCCGAATTCAGGTTGTATTTCAAGATCCCTTTTCATCACTTAATCCGCGCTTTAATGTTGAGCAAATTATCAGTGAAGGTCTAATGACACATAAAAAATTGACTAAAGCTGAGCGAGAACAAGCGGTAATTGATATTATGCTAGAGGTTGGTTTGGACCCTGAAATGCGTTTTCGTTATCCAAATGAGTTTTCTGGCGGACAACGGCAAAGAATAGCGATTGCTCGAGCTTTAATATTGCAACCGGAATTATTAATTTTAGATGAGCCAACGTCATCTTTAGATCATACAATTCAAAAGCAGATAATTAATTTACTTAAATCATTGCAAGAGAAACATCATCTTAGCTATCTGTTTATTAGCCATGATCTTGCATTAGTCTATTCAATATGTCATCAGATTGTAGTTATGAAAGACGGTAAAATTGTTGAACAAGGTTCACGAGAAAAAGTGTTTTATACGCCGGAATCTGAGTACACCAAAGTTTTACTATCATTTTTAGATAAACCACCGAGAAAAGCGACTAAAACGTTAATTCATGCGGATATTATCGAAAAAACTCAAAAAGCAGAATCATCTGAAAATGTAGAAAAAGATGAACAGTCTGATGAAAAACAACAAGCTCAGCAAGAGCATAAACAAGAACAAAAGGTTAATTGGGAAGACGCATTATTAATGCGAAAAAAATAAATGTACAACTTTGTGGCTTAGCTATAAGCCACTATTAAATATTTAGTTTAGTAAACGAGTTAACAGGTTCATTATGCAAAAAAATATATTCCGTTTTTTAACCGCTTCATGTTTATCATTTATCTCAATAAATGCAATGGCATTGACGTGTTCAGATAATCCCGAACAAAATAAAGTTGAGGCAAATAACTATATTTTTAAAATATTAGACTTTATTGATTCAACAGCTAAAGGGATTAAGCAAGAAGTGAGAACTTCAACCATTACATCAGATACTGGTACGATACGTTCAATTGTCAAACATAGTTTAAATTATGATCCAAATGGTTTGATTACAGAAAGTCATTATGATCTTTATTCCGGTGACAATGAAAAACTCTATTCTGAACATCTACAAAAAAATGAATCTGGTTGGCAAAATGTGATTGAAGATATAGAGGATAAAACAAGTAGCACTACTCAGTTCAAAATCGATACACAAGGTCGAGTTATTGCTTCTGAACAGATAAAACAAGCGCCCGATTTTACCTTTATTGAGAATGATAGTTATCAATTTGATAATAACAATTGTTTAATTAATAAAAATGTGCAATGGCAGCTAAAAGAGTTGGATGCTAATGGCCAAGTAGTAGGAACAGAGCAAAAAGGTGCTTCGATTTATGCGTTTGGTTATCAAAATCGCCATCTAGCAAAGGTATCGGCGCAATATAGTAATAAAACTAAAAATGAAAGCGATTTTTCTTACCAATATGATGATAAAAATCGATTAAATGCAATCCAATCGACTTATTCAATAGTTGGAAAAAATACAACTCATTACATGACTGAATTTTTAACTTTTAATGAGAAAAATGATTGGTTGAGTGCAACACAATCAAAACAAAATAGAAAAAACAAACAAACTAATATAGTTCGGCAGATTACTTATTATTAATCAATTAAACATGGCGTTATCACAAGTGAACTCGATAACGCCAATGAATTAACATCATTCTAGTTTTATCTTACAAATAAAATATAAATCGCATGAGCTGTCCATGCTAACGCTAACCCATACGTAAGTAGTTTTTCTCGCTTTGGATAGATATTAAATTGATGTAATAAAGTTAGAATCTGTTGCAATCCACACCAAATTGGTAGCGAAATCATTAAGCACAAAAATAATTTACCTAATTCAGTATTAGCTAACTTTAAAATATATGAACGCGTTATTGCGTCACCAAAAGGAATGATAAACGCAACAATGATTAATACCACTGGTGCGAAAATAGCTGCCCAAAGCCCACCTAAAGCAAATAATCCTTTTGCCACTTTTGAGTCTGACTGTATTGGTTGAGTTTCTTGATTTTTCATTGATCAAATACCACTTATTTAATTATCAATAATAGTAAGCAATATGAAAGTAAAATTGTTACACCCCATAAGCCAATAATAAGTAAATATCCTTGTTTCTTTTTATGAATATTTTGCTTAAAAATAACCTTTGGTATTAACCTAAACCAGTTTAGTGAATGAAATAAAGCGAGTGATAATGCAATACAGTTTAGCACTACAACAACTGGGCTTTGTAAGAAAAAGATAAAACGATAAAACTCATCTTGTCCCATTCTATTTGTATACATACAGATAACACCATACATCAACACCAAACTAACCCAAATCATGGAAAAAGGCGTTAATTTATCAATGATTGACAGAAACAACGGCTGTTTTGTCTGTAACGATGTGATCTCGGACTGTGTACCAGTATTGTTATTATTTAAATCATTATTTGCTGGATAATTATCATTATTCTTCTTAATCATAACTTTCTCAATGTGAGTAACATTATTATGTAATTAACGTTTCTAGGGCTGAATGTTTAATGTTGTATTATAAACATTAAGTGATTCAAATCGTCAAATTAAAGTCCTGCATAATATCGGTTTTTAAGGTAATAACACTAGGCAGAAAGTGCGTTGAAATGGTTTGCATGACATTGCAAATGTGATTAACTAATAAATTATTTGCTAGTAACAAATAACTTATAATCAGTTAAATATGAGCCTATTGGTGTTTCTTTGACTCTTACTTGAGCTTTAGTACCATATTTGATTTTGTCATTTAAATTTATGCATAGAAAAAAGTAATAATTGTTATCTTTATCAAGAATCTTTAAACCATTTTTACAATGCCCATGTTTACCTCTACTTGGCCCTGGCGCGGTAATTTTATATTCAGTGGTATAAATTCTAGATTCAGTAGGATAGAAATAAATGATATCTATTGGTAGACCTAAAAAAATTAGGAGATTAAAAGAAAAAATCATAAAAGCACGTGCAAGGTACTGTTTAATTCGTTCTAAAAATGGTTTTTTCAACATTTTTTTTCTAGAAAAAGCGAGAAGAAAACTAAGCAGGATGGCTACAGCAAAAAATGAATATTCAAATTTAAGGAAGATAATAGTTCTTTGGTGTAATCGCAAAGTAAAAAGAATATTAAGAATAAACAAGAGTGCCACTGAAAGCTGTACTATTGTTGTTATATTTTTCTTTAATACAACTTTTTTTAATAGATCTTGATTATAATTTTTAAAGTTTTGTGGCATATAAGATCTCTATCATCTCTTCTTAATAATAAAGTTATTTTTACTATATCATTAATAGCTAATTTTTAGCTAAACTAAAATAATTATTAAAAATAGCGTACATTACGCAACATTAATCGTAAATTTATTATCAATCGTTTAGAAATTTTTTATGATTTCATTTAAAAAATTATTATCAATATGTAAAACACTACAAAATTAGTGCAATTACCAAAAAATTGATAGACTATTGAATTATAAAATGTAATAAATGAGCAAGAAATTCGATCGTTTATTTTAAGCTTTGAAATCAGTAAATCGGCTTCATATAGACTTAAGTAATTTAAACTTAAACCGATAAGCGAAATAACGTATATTTCGCTTATTTTAAACTAAAAAAAGGGGGATAAATTGTCTTCTTTATCACTGTTAGACCATGAATGGATTCCTGTTGTTTATTTTGATGGTCATATTAGTAAAATTAAACCCAGTCAGTTAGTTGACGAAACCATTTCCGACTTAGCCTATTTTAGACCGGATTTTCAAGGTGCTGCTTATCAATTCCTTATAGGTTTACTGCAAACTACCTTTTCCCCTGAGGATAATGATGAATGGTTAGATTATTGGCATGAAGGTATAACTCAAGCACAACTCGACGAGGCATTTGAACAAGTTAAACCAGCAATGCAATTTGGTGCAGCTAAACCGGCCTTTATGCAAGACTTTACACCATTAAATGGTAATAAAGTGCCTATATCAGGTTTATTGGTTGAAGCACCGGGTGAAAATGCACTAAAGAAAAATACCGACCATTTTATTAAGCGGGATTTTGTTAACGCTATCTGTCCTCATTGTGCGGTTATAGCTCTGTTTACTTTACAAACTAATGCCCCATCAGGGGGACAAGGACATCGAGTGAGTTTGCGAGGTGGCGGACCAATTACCACTTTAATGATGCCAGAGTTAAACACCTCAACACCATTATGGAAAAAATTATGGTTAAATGTAGTGCCACTTGATGATGACGAAAAGCCACAATGCTATGATGAAACTGTCTTCCCTTGGTTAAACAAAACCATAACCAGTGAACCACCTAAAAATTTAAGTGTATTTCCTGAACAAGCTAATTGTTGTCAAGCATTTTGGGGTATGCCTCGTCGCATTGAGCTAGATTTTGAAAATACAACACAAGGCCATTGTGATCTTTGTGGCGAAGAGTCGTCTGAGCTTATTAGCCATTATCAAACTAAAAATTATGGTGTTCAATACCAAAACTGGCGCCATCCTTTATCGCCATATCGAACTGATAGCAAAACAAATGCACCCATTGCGATTAAAGGGCAACCTGGTGGGTTAATTTACCGCGATTGGCTAGGCATGGTTAGCACTAATGATGAAACCCAATCAGCTCAGGTGGTAGGTGTTCATTATAATCGAGGATTGAAATCTGCTGAAAAATATCACTTGTGGTGCTTTGGATACGATTTTGACAATATGAAGGCACGCTGTTGGTATGAACACACTTTTCCAGTATATCCTGCATTAGCTGATCCTGACAGCGATCTTAAAGAGCTGATTGAACAAGCATTAGAATTTAGCAAAGACGCTTTATCATTACAGCGTAAAGCCTTGACAGCTATCAATAAACAGTCCAGTTCAGTGGATATTGCTTATTGGAAAGAAACAGAAATGCCTTTTTACCAATTTGTGAAACAACTTATCAAAGAAAAAGAGAATCCTAATGGACGTTTTCATCTGTTGTTAGATTGGACAAATACCTTATTAAAATATATTACTCAAATCTACGATAAAGCGGCTTTTTCTGACCCAGATCAACAGATGATAAGTTCCGAAAAAATTACAACCAGAGAAAAATTACTTAAAGATTTTAACAAACTTAGAAATATCAAAAAGATTAAACTTAATAAAACGTCTTGATTGCATGTAGGGAGAACAACATGTCAGACACTATCCAAAAAAAGCTGATGATCTTAAATGATAGCCACAAAAAGATTATCGATGAATGGTTTTCTATATTGCAGCAACGGCAATGTAAATTTAATGGTATTAATTACAATGGACGAAAATTACGTGCTGAATTACGCCGGGTTTCATTGTCTGAATTAATAATTCTACAGGATGGCTATACGATTTTAGCTAATAAACTTCTTAATAACGACAGTAAGTTAGCGCAAACGGATATTCATTATCATGCATTACAGATATTGGTTAATGTGGCTGTTTTTGCAGAGTTAAATAATGATAAGGCACCATTTGCTGCGCAACTGAGTGAAAAAGTAAAAGGTGGAGAACGTAATTATTTATCTAAATTGCGATTTGAACGTCTTCTTGCCAGTGAAACTCCAGAAGAATTTTGTCAGCGTTTAATTCGTGCCGTTAAGTTACGCGGTGAAAAAGGCGTTAATCTAACTTCTCTTGCTGACGGCATCTTTCTATGGATGCAAGAGTGGTATGCTCGTGAACATAACTGGCCAGCTAATACTAATCCGTTTAAACGCTTTTCTACTCGTTGGGCTATGGACTATTTTTCAACTAAAAATAATACTAAGGAATAATCATCATGACTACATTTATTCAATTACATCTATTAACCGCTTATGCTCCTTCAAACTTAAACCGTGATGATTTAGGTCGACCAAAAACCGCTAAAATGGGAAATACTGACCGTTTGCGTATTTCGTCACAAAGCTTAAAAAGAGCGTGGCGTACTTCTGACTGTTTTTATCAATCATTAAGTGATCATATTGGTGTTCGTTCACGTCGTTTTGCTCGAGATTGGGTATACAAACCACTGATTGATAATGGTATATCTGAAAAAATAGCTAAAGAAAGTGCAATTAAAATAGCTAGTCAGTTTGGTAAAGTCAAAAATGAGAAATCACCAAAAGATCCATTGAGTAATTTAGAAATTGAACAATTAGTACATATTAGTAGCAATGAACAGCAAGCAATTAAACAATTAGTTGATGTACTAATTAGTGAAAAACGCGAACCTAGCGATGATGAAGTTAAATTATTACGTAAAGAAAATAGTAGTATTGATATCGCCTTATTTGGCAGAATGTTAGCAGATAGCCCGGCATTTAATATTGAAGCTGCCTGCCAAGTTTCTCATGCATTAGGCGTAAGTACAGTAACCATTGAGGATGATTTTTTTACTGCTGTTGATGATTTAAATAATAATGATGTTGATGCTGGTTCAGCGCATTTGGGCGAACGTGGATTTGCTTCGGCGCTGTTTTATACTTATGTATGTATTAGCCGAGATTTACTTCTCGAAAATTTAAATGGTGATGAAGCATTGGTTGAAAAAACCTTAAAAGCTTTAACTGAATCAGCCGCCAAAGTTGCACCAACAGGAATGCAAAATAGTTTCGCTTCACGAGCATATACTTCCTATCTTTTAATAGAAAAAGGAAGTCAACAACCGCGCTCTTTAGCGGTAGCTTATTTTAATCCAATTCGTAGTCAAGATATGGTAAATGATGCTATTAGTCGTTTGGAAGAGCAACGAGATAAATTTGATAAAGTTTATGGTCAATGTGCTGATAGTCGCTATGTTCTCAATAGTGAAACTGGAGAAGGAACCCTTAGTGCTGCATTAGATTTTGTTGCGCAAAAATAGGGGGGCGGACAAGATGATCAACCATCTTATTTTTCAGATTTATGCCCCATTTACCTCTTGGGGCGAACCTGCTGTTGGCGAAGTTCGCCACAGCAATATTATTCCCTCTCGCTCTGCTTTATTGGGATTAGTTTCGGCTGCACTCGGCATTCGTCGTGATGATAATCAGATTGATCATTTTAATCAGCATTATCATTTTGCGATTCGTCCTTTTATTGCTAACAATAGTTGGTTTCGAGATTTTCATACCGTCCAAGCTCCTCGGGCTAATAAAAAGCAAGTCTGGTATACACGCTTTGATGAAATACGACAAAACCCTCTTGAACTAGAGACGTTATTATCACAGCGTGAATATTATAATGACGTTTATTATCAAATAGTCATGACTGAGACTGAGAATGCACCTTATAGTTTAGAACAAATTCAGCAAGCATTACTTAAACCTGTTTTTCCTTTATACGCAGGAAGAAAAAACTCACCTTTATCGTTACCGTTATCGCCTATCTTGTATCAAGGAACATTGCGTGAGGCTTTTAGTTTTGCCGATAAACACTATCAAGAGTGTCATCGTCAAGATCCGGTTATTGATAAACTATTAAAAGGTATTGCTGATGAATATTATTGGGAACAGGCCAATCAAGAAGATCACTTTGAGGTAATTAAAATTCAGCGACGTCAAGATCAACCAATAAGCCGTCACCGTTGGCAATTTAGTGATCGTCAGCAGTTTTCCGGCCATTTGAAAGGGAGTGAATAGATGTATTTTTCTCGAGTTACTTTAAAATTAAATCGACTTCCTTATGTTATGCAACAGAAAATGCAAAATTCAGGACCTTATGCTATTCATCAATGGTTATGGCAACTCTTTCCTAATCAAGAAAAACGTTGCTTTTTATTTCGTGAAGAGAGAATTGGCAAAGGCTATCAATACTATCTATTATCGGAAATAGCACCGCTAACCAATCATGAGCTATTTTTAGTAGAAACTAAACCATACCAACCAAAATTAACCGTTGGTATGAAATTGATTTTTTCCCTGCGAGCAAATCCAGTGGTGTTTAAAAATGGTAAACGTAGTGATGTGATGATGAATGCTAAATATCTGGCTAAACAACAAGGTTTAGATAATGAGATAAAAATTCGTCAGAATGAAGCTGCCATAAATTGGTTAATTAAACAGAGTGAATCCAGAGGATTTTCATTATCAACAACTGATGGACAACAACTGGATTGCACAGTAATTAATTATACCCAAGAGCAATTTATTAAAAAAAGCAATTTTAAACCCATTACTTATAGCAGAGTTGATTATCAAGGGGTGTTAACCGTAACGGATGTTGACTTATTTTTAAATACCATCTATCAAGGAGTTGGCAAAAGTAAAGGATTTGGTTGTGGTTTATTTTTGCTAAAACATTATCAATAGGATGCGCGATTATGGTTTATGTTCCACTTAATCCGATTCCTTTAAAAAATAGAACGTCAATGATTTTTTTGCAATATGGACAAATTGACGTTCTAGATGGAGCGTTTGTATTAATTGATAAAACCGGCATCCGAACGCATATTCCAGTGGGCTCGATAGCTTGCATAATGTTAGAACCCGGAACTAGAGTTTCTCATGCCGCTATCAAACTAGCGGCAACGGTTGGCACTTTGCTCGTTTGGGTCGGTGAAGCTGGCGTCAGAATGTATTCATCGGGTCAACCAGGTGGGGCAAGATCAGATAAATTACTTTATCAAGCTAAATTGGCTTTAGATGATGATTTACGTTTAAAAGTGGTCAAAAAAATGTTTGAGTTACGATTTGGTGAACCGGCACCGAGTCGTCGCTCTATTGAACAGTTACGAGGCATTGAAGGATCACGAGTACGTGAAACTTATTCATTACTGGCTAAACGTTATCACGTTAAATGGCATGGAAGAAAATACGATCCCAAAGATTGGCAAAAAGGAGATACGGTTAATCAATGTATAAGTGCTGCCACGTCTTGCTTATATGGTATCACCGAAGCAGCTGTTTTGGCGGCTGGCTATGCTCCAGCAATCGGATTTGTGCATAGTGGAAAACCACTCTCATTTGTTTATGATATTGCTGATATTATTAAATTTGATACCGTTGTTCCTAAAGCTTTTGAAATAGCTGCAAAAAACAAAGCTGATCCCGATCGGGAAGTTCGTGTGGCCTGCCGTGAAATTTTTAGAAGCCAAAAAACATTAGCAATATTGATTCCGCTTATCGAAGAAGTTTTGTCTGCTGGTGGTATTGAACCGCCCCCAGCTCCAGATGATGCCCAACCACCAGCTATCCCAGAACCTCAATCTCTTGCTGACAGTGGCTTTAGGAGTCGCTAAAAATGAGTATGTGTGTTGTAGTAACTGAAAATGTCCCTCCAAGGTTACGAGGTCGTTTAGCAATTTGGTTACTTGAAATTAGAGCCGGGGTTTACATCGGTGATATATCAAGACCAATAAGAGAAATGCTATGGCAACAAATCACTAAACTTGCTGAGGAAGGCAATGTTGTCCTTGCTTGGGCGACTAATACTGAGTCAGGATTTGACTTTCAAACTTATGGTGCAAATAGAAGGGTTCCGGTAGATTTAGATGGACTAAGGTTGGTCTCTTTTTTACCTATTGAAAATCAATAGGTTAATGTTCTTTAAAAATTAGAAAAATTTGGTAGATTTTAACTAACTAAAAAATATTATATAAAACAAATATCTATATTTAGAGAGTTCCCTGTAGGTACAGGGATATACCGGTTTAAAATTTCATTTTTTGGGTTTTTTACCAGAGTTCCCTGTAGGTACAGGGATATACCGCTGGTTGTGCAGCGATGTGTATTTCATCAAAAGAGTTCCCTGTAGGTACAGGGATATACCGCTTGAAGAAATAAAACGACGATTTGGTTTTAGGAGTTCCCTGTAGGTACAGGGATATACCGCGACATCTGCGGCAACTACTGCGACTCAAATCGAGTTCCCTGTAGGTACAGGGATATACCGAAGTTTGTATAGGGAATTTAATTTAAGTTGTAGAGTTCCCTGTAGGTACAGGGATATACCGATAAAATAATTGTTGACTAATGACGCGCGCCAGAGTTCCCTGTAGGTACAGGGATATACCGGTTAATAGCTCTAATTTTATTGAAATCTCATCGAGTTCCCTGTAGGTACAGGGATATACCGACCTTCAATCTCAGGTTAAGAGCCAAAAGGATGAGTTCCCTGTAGGTACAGGGATATACCGAAAATTGGGAATCATATGTTGGTACCGCTGTTGAGTTCCCTGTAGGTACAGGGATATACCGTCAGTCAAAACAATTATCCCGACATTGTCAGGGAGTTCCCTGTAGGTACAGGGATATACCGCCTTTTTTTAGATCGTCGATCTCGTTATCTGTGAGTTCCCTGTAGGTACAGGGATATACCGAATTTAACAAATTCATTAATGAAAACATTTTTGAGTTCCCTGTAGGTACAGGGATATACCGATATTCGCCAGTGCAATATTTGGGCTCTGATTGAGTTCCCTGTAGGTACAGGGATATACCGCAAGTGGTAATTCCCGCACGTCCTTGGCTTGGGAGTTCCCTGTAGGTACAGGGATATACCGGCAAATTATAACGTCGATGTGTATAGCAATTAGAGTTCCCTGTAGGTACAGGGATATACCGAAACAGACCTAACACCTGATTTTCTGAAACAAGAGTTCCCTGTAGGTACAGGGATATAACTTTATTAGCTAATAAAATTACATCCAAATGGTTTTAAATTATCTACCTTTATGTGAGTAGATGGTATACACTCCTCAATATTTTTTACAAGGCTGTAATGATAGCGTTTTATAAAAATAAAAACTAATAATCATATGTATAGATAATATGAAATAGAGGTTTTTTAGTTAAACTAAAATAATTATTAAAAATAGCGTACAATACTCAACATTAATCATCAATTCATTATCAATCATTTAGGAATTTTGTATGACAGGTAAATTTATTGTCATCGAAGGTTTAGAAGGTGCAGGCAAAACAACAGCCATCAATACTGTTGCTCGTATTTTAAAACAACATCATATTTCTGATTTACAATTTACTCGCGAACCTGGCGGTACTCCAATTGCAGAAGCATTACGAAATATTATTAAAAATGGTTTAGATAATGAGCCGCTAACTGATAAAGCGGAATTGCTAATGCTTTATGCTGCTCGTATTCAATTGGTTGATAATGTAATTAAACCGGCATTAAAAATGGGGAAATGGGTTATTGGCGATCGACATGATTTATCAACTCAAGCTTATCAAGGTGGTGGGCGACAGATCGACAAGGTTTTTATTGAAACATTACAAGCTCAGGTTTTGGGTGATTTTAAACCTGATTTAACATTGTACTTAGATATTGCGCCAGAACTCGGTTTAATGCGGGCCAGATCGCGCGGGCAGCTTGATCGCATTGAACAACAATCATTACCTTTCTTTGAGCGTATTCGTCAGCGTTATTTACAATTAGCTGAGCGTGATAATACTATTGTTACCATTGATGCCAATAAATCTATAGAAGAAGTGACAACTCAAATTGAAACTATTTTGAATTCATGGCTAATAAATTAGGTTTTAGTTTTATGATTTTTAATAAATATCCTTGGCTTGCATTACCTTTTCAGCAACTTGCTGATACGATTGTTAATAATCGGGCGCATCATGCCTTGTTAATTAATTATATTCAGGGAAGTGGTGAAGAAGAATTGATAAATCTATTGATTAATCGATTAATTTGTCAATCTTCACAACAATTAGAGCCTTGTGGTAATTGTCATAATTGCCAGTTGTTTTTATCTCAGCATCATCCTGATTATTACGTTATTACACATGAGCAAGGTAAACAATCAATTGGTATTGATCAAATACGTAGTATTTCGACTAAAGTTTATGAAAAATCACAACAAGGTGGTAATAAAATAATTTGGATCAAACATGCGGCTTCAATGACCGAGGCGGCAGCTAATGCACTGCTAAAAACTTTAGAAGAGCCACCCGAAAATACCTATTTTATTTTGAGCGATGAGCATAATAGCCAATTTTTACCCACGATTCACAGCCGTTGTTTTTGTTATTTTTTGCCTATCCCAAAATTAGAAGAATCTATTGTTTGGTTAAAAAAGCAACACAATCATTTATACAGTGATAATGAACTTGCCACTGCATTATTATTGAGCGAAAATGCGCCAATAAATGCAGCAACATTACTACAACCTGAAAAATGGCAGCAGAGAAAATCATTTTGTGAAAATTTAACAGAAGTCTTACCACGAAATAATTTTTGGCAATTAGCGAAAACTTTTAATCATGAAGGTTTTTTTGAGCACATTACTTGGTTTTGTGCATTATTAAGCGATGCATTAAAAGCCAAACAAAAAGTAGGTCGATACATAATTAATCGTGATCAAGTGCCTTTAGTCAGGCTACTTGCGACAAAAAATAATGATGAATTAGCTTCGTTGTATCAAATTTGGTTACAAGCGAGGAATTTATTGTTATCGGTGACTGGATTAAATAAAGAATTGATTATCTATAATGTTTTAGCTCAATCGCAACTAATAAGCTATCAGCAGCAGAATTAATATAGTGATAATGTAGTAATAAAGTTTTTGGTCAACGATATATTTACAGATGAAAGGATTGCAGTGAGTTATTTATCGATTGAATTTGGTCTAATTTTTGTGGTTTTCTTTGCGATATATTGGGCTTTTAGATTATTACCAAAATTTCAGAATAAATTACTTTTGATTTCAAGTTATCTTATTGTTGGTAGCTATAGTTTACAGTTTGCTGTTATTCTTTTTATTTATACCTGTGCGATATATTTCTTTTCCTTGATGATTGCTGCCTCCAAACATCATGCCAATCGATGGTTGATTTTAGGATTGGTTGCTTCAATCATCAATTTAGCATTATTTAAATATTTTGATTTTTTTCGATATGAGTTACAGTCATTATGTAATTATTTAAACTTATCAATTTTAATACCTGTTGTTACTGTTCTTATTCCAATAGGCATTTCATTTTATACCTTCCATTCAGTAAGTTATTTGGTATCAATTAAAAAGAGAGAATTACCCGTAGCGAAATTTTGGGATTTCGCCTTATTTTTAGCTTTTTTTCCTAGTTTAATTGCTGGGCCAATCAATCGAGCAAAAACGTTTCTGCCGCAAATTGCGGTAAGTCAACCTAGAGATATTTTAGAACCTTTCCGAGCTTTTACATTAATTATTCTAGCAGTCATAAAAGTTTATTGTCTGGGCGGATTAATTAGTGAAAATTGGGTAACACCAATTTTTTCAAACCCTTTAGAATATAGCTTTATTGATTTATTAGTTGGCCTATATGCTTATGCTATGCAAATTTATCTTAACTTCTCTGGTTATACTGACTTAGTGACTGGGATTGCGCTTTTATTAGGTTTCCGGCTGCCGATTAACTTCAATTTTCCTTATTTAGCTTCTAATTTACGTGAGTTTTGGGATCGCTGGCATATTAGTTTATCTCATTGGATTAGAGATTATATTTATATTCCATTAGGTGGAAGTCGTCGTGGATTTGTTCGCACTCAAATTAATGTGATGTTAGCTATGTTACTGTCTGGATTATGGCATGGAGCAGGGATTAATTTTATTATTTGGGGCGCTTGTCACGGTATAGGCATTGTCTTTCTTAATATTTTAGACCGTTATATAGGTCGAGGATGGATAACAGAACGTTCGCCAATTGTTGCTCGATTATTAACTTGGCACTATATCTGTTTTACTTGGCTATTTTTCTGTTGTGAGAGTTTAGCGGATGCGTTAGATTATCTAAATGCACTATGCCATAATTTTACAGTCGAACCACATTATATGGCGGCATTTATAAGTATATGTGTCATATTTTTTATATATCCATTATGTAAAAATATTCCTACTTGGTGTACGGTACAGCTTAGTAGAATAAATAGTATTTACCTGCCAGTTTTATTTATCTTTATACTATGGCTAACAATCTATTTAGCACCTTCTGGTGTACCAAACTTTATTTATGCTAATTTTTGATTATGATGAAAAATTAAAATGACATACAAAAAAACATTTTCGAAAAATAGAAGAAATAGGTCCAGAAAAAATGGACAGCAAAATAGAGTATTAAAAAATAATACTTCTAATAATAACAAAAGAACTAAAAACAATTTTAAAAAATCAGATTGTTTACTAAATAATCATGATACGCTTTCTGCAAAAAAAATTTTTTTCCTATTATTTATTACCGGTATTGCATTAATTGCAATTTATCACAGATCAATTTTAATCTATTGGCAACAAACTTATCATTCCGATCTTTTTAATTCAGGAGGTGTTACTCAAGACTTCATAAAAGAAGATTCTGACGAAGCTATAGATGAAATTTTGTTAGGATCACAAGCAACAATTATCGATCATGATGACGATGTGGAAGATACCAATATTCATTTAATTAAAGATATTCTAATTATTCCACAGCCAGATATTGTTAAAAAAAATCAAACGAATAAACCAGAAAACAATCAAGCATCTTTATTAACTGACCTTGAAACACCTAAGATACCAAAGCATGATATCCCATTAATTCATGAACCATTACCAATAGTATTAACCGAAAATGATAAGGTTTTTTTTGCCGGTGATTCATTAATGCAAGGCGTTGCACCATATGTTAAAAAAATGTTATTCAAACAATATAAAATAGAAAGTATTGATCTTAGTAAACAAAGTACGGGACTTGCTTATCCAAAAGCCTTTAATTGGCCAAAAACAATTAGTGATAACTTAATTACCGATCCTTCTATTAAATTACTTGTGGTATTTCTAGGGCCTAATGATCCGTGGGATTTTCCCGTAAAAGGATACCCTAAATACGTTAAATTCAAATCACCTATATGGGAAGAAGAATACCGTTTGCGTATAGCTGCTATTTTAAATAGTGCTTATGAGCATGATGTACAAGTCCTTTGGCTAGCTGCACCTTGTATGCGTAAACCAAAACTCAATGATGGCATGGTATATTTAAATATGTTGTATCAATCTGAAATAGAAAAAGTACAACAACATTTTTTAACTACTAATCAGTTATTAGGTTGTACTTATGAGAACTTTACAAGTTTTGTTGAATCCGATAAAGGAAAAATAAAAGTAAGGGTTGATGATGGCGTCCATTTTACCTCCACCGGCCAGAAAATTTTAGCCACGGCTATTATGGAAAAAATTATCTTTAAACAATTAGAGGACAATGATAGTGATTAAACTTTTAAAGTATATTTTTACTGTAATGATTGTCACTGTTTCTGTTGGTTGCAGTGTTGCTGAAAGTAGAACAAGTACACTATCAAGTATTGTTGACTTTGGCGATCCCAATAGCAAACAATTTATCCAACATTTAAATTCATTGTCTAAAAATAGTAATCAAGTTGTGAATATTACTCAGCTTGGCGATTCTCACTCAGCGGCCGATTTTTTTACTGGTGAATTTCGAACATTGATGCAACAAAAATATGGTAACGCGGGGATTGGCTGGGTCACTCCGGTTGCGATAAAAGGTCAAAGCCATGCCGGGGTAAGTTGGAAAACAAAAAACTGGAATGTATTAAGTAGCCGTACATTAAGTAATTTAGATTTTCCAATGGGAGGATTTATTGCTAAGCCAACCAAAGATGTAGCGACTATTCAGCTGATGCCTAAAAATGCTGGCAATAAAAATTGGCAAATACAATTAACCGTTAAAGCTTTAAAAAATAATCCTAATTTGCTGAATATTTATGATGCTAATGATAAAAAAATAGATATTAATTATTCATCCAAAAGTAATGTCTGGCAGACAATATCTTTTATCACTAAAGCACCTTTTTCTATCAAAGCAACTAGCGATATTGAAATCGGTGGTATATGGTTAAATCGTTACCAACAATCTGGTGTTATTGTTTCTTCGATTGCAACTAATGGCGCCAAACAGACAATATGGCAGAAATGGGGCCCTAACTGGTTAAATGAATTATCGGCCTCAAAAAGCGATTTGATTATTCTTGAATATGGTACAAATGAAAGTTTTGATGAAACCTTAGATGCGAACGCTTATCGTAAAAACTTGGTGAAAAATATTCGTCAAATTCGCAAATCATCACCAAATTCGGTAATATTATTAATGACGCCACCAGATACGATGTTAAATGAAAAGAGTTTTCCAAAATCTTTTGCTAAAGTAATGAGTATCCAAAAACAAGTCGCTAAATCAGAGAAAACGCTATTTTGGGATTGGCAACTAGCTATGGGCGGCCCTCATTCTATTAAAGATTGGCGTAAACGAGGCCTTGCTCGTCCAGATTTAGTACATCAGACATTACAAGGCTATAAAGAAAGTGCTCGTATATTCTATGCTGATTTAAGTGAATTTATTAAAAAGAATAGTTAAAAAATTTATAATTAAAAGGAATAACTAAGTTATGTCATCTCCAATTATTGTTGCTGTTGATTTTTCTGATACAAAGTCCGCGTGGAATTTTATTGATAAAGTTGAACCTAAAGATTGCCGTCTTAAAATTGGTAAAGAATTATTTACTCATGCTGGCCCTGATTTTATTAAACAGATAAAACAAAAAGGTTTCGATATTTTTTTAGATCTCAAATTTCATGATATACCTAATACGGTAGCCAAAGCAGTAGCTGCTGCCGCTGAACTAGGTGTCTGGATGACAAATGTTCACGCCAGTGGTGGAATTCGTATGATGGAGGCGGCAAAAGATGCGCTTTACCCATTTGGAAAAGATGCACCTTTATTAATTGCGGTCACTGTACTAACGAGTATGGAATCTTCAGATCTTAAAGAAATTGGTATTGAGGTATCGCCATTAGAACAAGCAACTCGTTTAGCATTATTGGCCAAAAATTGTGGGCTTGATGGTGTAGTTTGTTCTGCCAAAGAAGTACAGAGTTTTAGAACACGGCTTGGTAGTGATTTCAAATTGGTTACACCTGGTATTCGTCCAGCAGGTTCTACTCCTGATGATCAGCGACGAATTATGACTCCACAGCGAGCGCAAGCAGCGGGTGCCGATTATTTAGTCATAGGCCGTCCTATAACGCAAGCGGAGGATCCAAGCAAAGCATTACAGACTATTTTATCAACTCTTGATTCATCTAAGAGCAATTAGTATGACAGATAATCCAATTGTTTATTCAACTGAGCATGGTCGAATAACGCCTGAAAAAGCCACTAAGCCTCGGCCTAAAGGTGATGGTATCATTCGTATTTCACGTCAGACATCGGGCCGAAAAGGGAAGGGTGTTTGTGTGATTGATGGTTTTGACTTAGATGATAGTCAATTACAGCAATTAGCTGCCGATCTTAAAAAACGTTGTGGTTGTGGTGGTTCGGTTAAGGATGGAAAAATTGAGATTCAAGGTGATAAACGCGATCTATTAAAATCACTAATAGAAGATAAAGGATTTAAAGTTAAACTTGCTGGAGGTTAGTTAACCAAAAAATAATACCCTTTTGAAAAGGGTATTATTTGAAAAAAAATTAATTAGAGCGGTAACCACGCATTTTTTTACTGATATCGCGACGTTCCTTAGAAATTTCAGCATTTTTGATGATGTAATCATCAACACGATCATCGTAATCGCTTTTCATGTTGGCAATAATAGCTTGAAGCTCTTCGTAAGTCATATCAGGTTTAATATAATCACTTAAATTTTCAAGTAATAATACGCGCTTTTGGTTGTCACGAATTTTTTTCTCGTTATCTGAGATTTCGCGTTTTAATTTGTTTAAACGGCGTGACAAACGAATGTATTCAAGAACATCTTGAAATGATGGTGCGGCTGATTTTTCCTTGTCCATCTATAACCCCTTATTTCTGAAAAGATGAAAAACAATTATTCTTTAATTATATACTAATAATTTTTTGTGGTCATATTAAATATAGTTTCATTTGTTAAATGATAAATTTAACAATTAACATAGATGGTTATTTTTGTTTTATCTGAACTTTTTTAAAGTTTGGTTGTATATTATTTTTGTGTAGTATCAAAAACGTTATCTAATTACGGATAAATTGGAATAAAAGCAAAAACAAGTATTAAGAATTATTGCAAAGTATTATACAATACGTTGTTAATTGTAAAGAGTACCGAATGAGAGAATCATAATGAGCTGGATTGAAAAAATTCTGAGTAAAAATAATATATCGTCAGATCATAAAAAGGCGAATATTCCAGGTGGTGTTTGGACTAAATGTAGCAATTGTGAGCAGGTCATTTATCAAGCTGAACTTGACCGAAATTTAGAGGTTTGTCCGAAATGTGATCACCACATGCATATTCCTGCCCGAGTTCGCTTATATCGTTTCTTAGATGAAGGATCTGATGTCGAAATTGGTGCTGAACTTGCTCCGAAAGATATTTTAAGATTTAAAGATACTAAAAAATATAAAGATCGTTTAACTGCTGCGCAAAAAGAAACTCACGAAAAAGAAGCTATGGTCGTTATGAAAGGAACACTACTAGGCATTCCGGTTGTCGTAGCTTGTTTTGAATTTGCTTTTATTGGTGGGTCAATGTCATCGGTGGTTGGTGCTTTATTTACTCGTGCTGCTGAGCAAGCAATTGCAGATAAATGTCCATTAATTTGTTTTTCAACCAGTGGTGGTGCTCGTATGCAAGAAGCATTATTCTCATTAATGCAAATGGCAAAAACGAGTGCTATTTTAGCCAAAATGCAAGATGAAGGGTTGCCATATATTTCAGTAATGACCGATCCAACAATGGGCGGTGTATCAGCAAGTTTAGCTATGCTAGGCGATATTAATATCGCAGAGCCTAAAGCATTAATCGGTTTTGCTGGCCCTAGAGTAATACAACAAACTGTGCGTGAAACCTTACCAGAAGGATTTCAACGTAGTGAGTTTTTACTTGAAAAAGGCGCAATTGATATGATTATTCATCGTCGAGATATGCGACCAAAAATTGCTGGTTTATTGGCTAAGTTAATGAAACTTCCTAACCCTTTTGATAATATCGCTAATGATGAGACAATTTAACTGATCATGCAAAATAAAATCCCAGATGCCATGTCAGATCTTAAGACATGGCTTTGTTATTTGGAACAGTTACACCCTTCAAGTATTGAACTAGGGCTGGAAAGGGTAAAGTCAGTTGCTGAGCGATTAGACCTATTACAACCAGCTCCTTATATTTTCACTGTAGCAGGAACTAATGGCAAAGGGACAACTTGTCGTACCTTAGAAATGATTTTACTTGCTGCTGATAAGCGTGTTGGTGTCTATAGTTCTCCACATTTATTACATTTTACTGAGCGAGTTAGAATCAATAATCAAGAGTCAACACCATCAGATACTGTTAAGGCATTTGCTGCGATTGAAAAGGCCAGAGGCGATATTTCATTAACTTATTTCGAATATGCAACACTGGCAGCTTTATATCAATTTAAGCAAGCCCAACTAGATGTTGTTATTTTGGAAGTTGGGCTAGGTGGTAGACTTGATGCCACCAATATTGTTGATGCTGATATAGCAATTATAACGACAATCGGTATTGATCATGTTGAATATTTGGGAAATACAAGAGAAAGTATTGGTCGAGAAAAAGCCGGTATTTTTAAACCGAAAAGTATTGCTGTTGTTGGTGAACCTGAAATACCATCGACCATTTTAGATGTTGCTCATGCCGTAAATTGCCCGCTCTTTGCTGTAAACAAAGATTGGTCTTATCAACAAATTGATAAATTAACATGGCAATTTAATTCTTCAATAAAGCAATATCAAAATCTGCCGATTCCGCAAGTCCCTCTAGCTAATGCCGCAACAGCAATTGCTGCCCTTAGTCATTCACCATTTTCTATCACTCAAAAACAAATAGACAGTGCTCTTGAAAAAACTAGTTTAATAGGACGTTTTCAAATTATCCAAGCATCACCAACTGTAATCGTTGATGTTGCGCATAACCCTCATGCGGCCAGTTATTTAGTCAAGCAAATTGAGTTATTAAAACAGCAACAATCAAAAGTTGGAAAAGTGAGATTTGTGATAGGGATGCTTAAGGATAAAGATATTAAAAGTACTTTATCTATATTTAATGCTGATCAGTGGTATTGTGCTTCACTTTATGGTGAGCGCGGATGTAATGCTGATATATTAAAGCAGTTTTTACAAGAGGGAAATGTAGAGAATATCGCAACATTTGATTCGGTGAATGAAGCATATCAAAAGGCTATGCAAGAAGCAAAAGAAGATGATATTATTGTCGTTTGTGGCTCATTTCATACCGTTTCTGCCGTTTTGGATATAGTAGGCAACTAGGTAAATGTGAACATGGATAATAATCAAGAGAAAATTAAATGTAGCTCAAATAAAGTTAGAAATCAACTTGTTGGTTTTGCTACATTTTTGTTAATAATTGCTATTATTGCCCCTAATATAATCACTGATAAATCTAATTCGCAAACATCAACAGTTCCTATATTACAATCAGGTGTAATAGATGGACAAAACCAAGATGTTGCAGTGAAAAATGAATCTTCTTATACACCTGATTCAGATCAATATCCTAGCCCTTTAGCTTCACCTGATATTATTGATGATAGTGTTGATTCTCAAATAACGACATCTTCTGAACAAACTGATAAACCCTATATGATTCAGCTTGGTGCATTAAAAAATAAGAAAAAAATTGAGGAACTAGTTGCCTTATTAAGGCTGAATAACTATAACGTTAGAGTGATACCAAATAATCCAGGACCAAATCAACTAATAAAATTACAAGTAGGTCCTTATGCGAAAAGAGAACAAGCTGAACAGTTGATTAGTAATTTAAATAATTTAACTAAGTTAAAAGGTGTAATTGTTGTCAATTAATAATCATTTTATGATTTATCAAAATTAAAAAATATTAATGTAAAAATTGTGAGTTATTATGATGAATTGGGTTGATTTTACGATTATCGGTGTGATTATTTTATCTGCACTGATTAGTATTATTAGAGGCTTTGTCAAAGAAGCGCTATCTTTAATTAGTTGGGTGTTAGCTTTCTTTATAGCTAGTCGTTTTTATATGTACATCACTAGTTATTTGACTTATTTTGATAGTGATGTCATTCGGATTGCAGTTGCTATTGCGATACTTTTTATTTCGACATTAATTGTTTGTGCAATCGTCTCTTATCTTATAGGACAATTAGTTCAAAAAACGGGACTATCAAGCACCGATCGAGTATTGGGAATTTGTTTTGGGGTATTAAGAGGTATTTTAGTTGTTGCAGCAGTGCTCTTTTTTGTTGATACCTTTACGCCTTTATCCCAATCTCCGTATTGGGTGCAATCACAACTTATCCCGCATTTCCATTTTATCATTCGCTGGTTTTTTGATTTTATACAGCAGTCGTCTTCATTTTTAGTTCAATAAGTTTGAGGTAATCATTGTATGTGTGGTGTTGTTGGTATTGTAGGATGTAGTACTGTTAATCAATCTATTTATGATGCTTTAACTGTTTTGCAACATCGTGGACAAGATGCAGCTGGGATTGTAACCATTGATGAACAAAATCGCTTTCGTTTACGTAAAGCAAATGGTTTGGTGAAAGATGTATTTCAAGAACATCATATGCAACGATTACAAGGTAACCTAGGTATAGGTCATATTCGTTATCCAACCGCGGGTAGTTCAAGCCCTTCAGAAGCTCAACCTTTCTATGTAAATTCGCCATATGGTATCGCACTGGCTCATAATGGCAATTTAACTAATACTGATCAGTTACGAGATAAAGTGTTTGAATTAGCAAGACGTCACATAAATACTAGCTCAGATTCAGAAGTGTTACTTAATATTTTTGCTAGTGAGTTGGATAAATTTCCGACTTATCCTTTAACTGCAGATAATATCTTTAGTGCAGTTCATCAAGTTCATCAAATTATTAAAGGGGCTTATGCTTGTGTTGCTATGATTATTGGGCATGGACTGGTTGCTTTTCGTGATCCATTTGGTATTCGACCATTGGTTATTGGCAAAAAAGTCATTGATGAGCAAAAAACAGAATATATGGTTGCCTCTGAAAGTGTCGCTTTAGATATCCTCGATTTTGAATTTATGCGAGATGTCGAGCCTGGTGAAGCTATTTATATTACTCAAGATGGCCAGCTTTATTCTAAGCAGTGTTCTGATAATCCTCAATATTATCCATGTATTTTTGAATATGTCTATTTTGCCAGACCTGATTCGTTTATGAATGGTGTATCTGTTTATCAGTCACGGATATTAATGGGGCAAAAACTGGGACAAAAAATAGCCAGAGAGTGGAACGATATTGATATTGATGTCGTCATTCCTATTCCAGAAACATCCTGTGATGCTGCTCTTGAGATTGCTCGTATTTTAGGAAAACCTTATAGACAAGGATTTGTTAAAAATCGTTATGTAGGGCGTACCTTTATTATGCCAGGACAAAATGCCAGAAAACTCTCAGTAAGAAGAAAACTTAATGCTAACCGTATTGAGTTTGAAGGCAAAAATGTGCTTCTTGTTGATGATTCTATTGTACGAGGGACGACTTCTGAAAAAATTCTTGAAATGGTACGTTCTGTTGGCGCTAAAAAAGTTTATTTGGCTTCGGCAGCGCCAGAAATTAGACATCCTAATGTTTATGGAATCGATATGCCTGTTGCGAGTGAATTAATTGCTTATAATCGATCAGTTGATGAGATTGCAAAAGAAATTGGAGCAGATAAATTAATATTTCAAGATCTTTCTGATTTAATTGATTCTATTCGAGAACAAAATCCCAAAATTCACCATTTAGAATGTTCTGTATTTAATGGCAACTATATTACAGAAGATGTTGATGATAATTATTTTAATCAATTAGAGAATAATAGAGCTGAAACGAAAACATCTTTATCAATTAAAGAATCTGAAAATCTTGAAATTTATAACGAAGAACAATAGCAATTATTTAATCTTGTAAAATTATGACAAGATTATAATAAATAAATCTGAAATATTTTTTCAGATTTATTTATTGAAAAACTAACCAATTTTATTAGTTTAAAATTTGAATATATCTATTAATAAAAAACAGTATTTTTCAATAAATTAATTAAAAAGCTAATTTACCTTCAAAATCGCATCAATATAACCTAATGAAAAATAATAATAAAAATATTCTTTACAAAAAAAATCAAAAAATAAAATAAAATATTTTGATAAATTACTTTTTTGTAATAAAATCCTTGTAAATTTGGTTATTTTGTAAAGAAATATTAATTTTGTAAAAAGTGATTTAAAAATATATATAAAAAACCAATAAATAATCACAACTATTAATGACAATGCAGTAATGCTAGAAAACAGAAAAAACATTGTAATATTGTCAGAGGAATATAAGGAATAATTAAGATGACTAAGAGTCTTAATTTAAAAATTATCTCAGCTTTCGTGATTGCAACACTATCTTTACAGCCTGTTTACGCTACAGACTCGGAGACGTCTTCAAATGCAGTTGATAGTAACAAGATAATTGAATTGAAAAATGGCACTAAAGCTCGAGAGATGATAAATAATCAACAGCGCAGCCTATATCAGATTGCGTTGTTAAGTAGTATTTCGATTTCAGAGCTAAGAGCGATGAATGCCGGTCGATTTGACAAGAAAGACGTCGTTGATATTGGTGAGCGTCTAGTTCTGCCTGAAAATTCTCCTTTATTACCTGCTATAAAAATTAATGATGATAAAAAAGATAAATATTCGAATTTACCTAAATTAAGTTCTGACGATAATTATGATGTAAAACAAGATAAAGATGCTTTAGCTACTCAAGTGGCGTCTACATTACAAACGCTCGCTACTCAAGATTGGAAGCAAATTACTTCATCAGATAATGGTGGTATATCAGGCCATCTGAAAGACAAAGGTAAAGATTATGCTGAAAATTATGTTCGTAATGGCGTTAAAACGCAAATTGTTGACCCAGTTCGCAATGCAGCACAAGATTTCTTAGGTCGTTTTGGTACAGCTCAATTACAGTTTGATTTGAGTGATAAAGGCCAATTTAATAACGTTAATTTAAAATTATTTAGTCCTTGGATTGATACCGAGGATATGTTGATTTTTAGCCAAATTACATTCCAAGAATATGAACATAATCGCCGTATAGGTAATATTGGTATTGGCCAACGTTGGGATGTAGCCGATAAAAAATGGTTACTTGGTTATAATGTCTTTTTGGATCACGACTTTCAACGTGCACATAATCGTTTAGGTATCGGTGCCGAGGCATGGAGTGATTACATGAAATTCGCGGTGAACTATTATCATCCTCTCTCGGACTGGAAAGAGTCTAAAGATTTTGATGAATATTTAGAAAGAGCTGCTAAAGGTTTTGATATCCGTTTTCAAGGTTATTTGCCACAATATCCACATCTAGGTGGGTCGCTAATGTATGAACAATACTTTGGTGATAAAGTTGCATTGTTTGGTAAAGATAATTTACAAAAAGATCCACGAGCGATAACAATTGGATTAGATTATACTCCTGTTCCGCTTTTCACGATAAAAGCTCAACATAAACGCGGGCAAGATAATAAAAAAACTACTACAGCAGAATTAACCATGAATTATCGGATTGGTACGCCATTAAAAGATCAATTAGATCCAGATATGGTCCAATCAGCACGATCCTTAAAAGGCAGTCGATATGATTTAGTTGATCGTAACAACTATATCGTCCTTGAATATAAAGATAGAAAAATGACTGTCGATTTAGGATTAGAATCTATTCAAATAATCGAAGGTACAACATCTAACATCTTTATAGGTTTGCATAATGCTAAAGGTGTATCCAAGTTGGTATGGTCTGGTAATATGCAAGATATCGATGATGGTGGTGGTTTCTTATGTTCGGCAATCGGAACTTGTACCGCTTCTTCATGGTTTAATCCACCAGCAAGTGTTGATAATTGGAAAATAGTTGCTCCAAAGTACCTTGATAAAAATGGTCAACGCAACCCAGTTAGCACCAATGGTGTTTATTCTTTATCGGTAACAGTTACTGATGGAAAGGGGAAAAGATCAGCAACATCTAACTCAGTTTCTTTTGAAGTTCTACCTAATAATGAACTACGCAGAGTGGGCGTTTGGGCTATTGATGTTTATGGTAGAGCAAGTACTGCTCCTGTTCACAATCCTGCTAACGGTAGGGATACCGTTACGTTAATGGCTACGTTGGTCACACCAAAAGATGGCGTAGAAACTCGGGGCCTAACTGACTATGATGGATTTAGTGATACTATCTTAATGGATAGTATTGAAAATTCGTTTGAAGCTTCTGTTACCGATTTGTGGGTAGCAACTAGTAATGGTAATCCAATTAATTTTATTGATGGAACCACTGGAAATATAACGGCTTGTCCGACAGCAGATCCTTGTGTCATTGTTAAATCATTTGAAAAAATCAAGATGGGACATAAGATATCTAATAGAGATATAGAGGCAATTGGTGATACTTATGCTATCAATGTTGCTTCTAATATCACAGGTACAGTTGATTTCGTAGCTAAGCTGAATCAATATGGTCAATCTTTGAACCATGCGATTGTTTATTTTAATGGTGGTCAGGCTGGTAGACTTGAAGTTTATCGAAGTTCAGATAATGCATTAGTTGCAGCTACTGATGATAACCCTTATCTAGTATTTAATCCAAATGGTCCAAATGAGTGGAAAGTTCATAACGAATATTATGCAGTCGCTTATGATCTGGCTGACAACGTAATTCAGGATCCATTTATTGTCTGGTCACTTGTTGGATCAAATGATAGCGCATGCCCTGGAAATAGAGCGATTAATCTTAAAAATGCCTTGGGTAATCCTGACTATCGAAATGGACCATGGTTTAATGTGAGTATGGGTAAAAATGCACGTTATAAGATTCGAGGAATCAAATCGACAGTAAATGGCAGTAATATCGACGGTGAAGATAGCTATGCGTTTATTGGTACAAGTATTCCAAAAGTTGAAGGTGCACCTGAGCACGTGGATTGGCAGCAAGTATCTATTCCTGAAAGAGCATGTGCTGGAGACCAAGGTTTCTTATTACAAGTTATTGCTTATTAAAGTTAAGAAGTTTTTTAATTATCACAAATTACCGTTGATAATTCAAAAGGGAACACCAAAAAATGGTGTATTTATATAAATACAACATGTTAATTTATCAAAGAAAAATAGGAAGTTAAACATGAAAAATCTAACAATCAAAAAAGTCGCATTAGGCTTATTCTTAGCTGGTTATGCTGCTAGTAGTGCTTACGCAGTAGATATAGTGGGAGAAACCGTTAATCAAATACAAGGTAATGCACCGGTTATTTTCGCTAAAGATCATGACGTTGAACGCGCTATTACCATTCGTATTACCGCAAGTGAATCTGATACAACTGCTGCTGGTAACGATAGAAAAGCTCAAGTTGGTGATTTTATTCATATCTTTTATAATTTAAAAGATTCAGATGGCGATATTGATACAACAGGTGCAATCAAAGACACATTAAGAGTATGGATTAATAAAACTACTGATGATGTGTCATGGACAAATGTGACTAGTGATATTTCCAGTTCACTTACCTATAGTAATAATGGTGAAGAAGGTCATATATATTTTAGAATTACTGAAGCTATGGCTGGTGCGGTGAAAGTTGGTTTACAACTTCAAGAGAAAACTTCATTTGGTAATCCAAATGTAAATGAATGGTTAAACCTTGCTGATATTTGGAGTACTCAAGCTCCTCAACATCAAGAAACAATAGGTGATAACGAACAACCAGCTACTAATACTGGTTCTGGTGACCCTGATCCTAACAACCCAGTAGGACCGATCTTCTCTGATCAAAGTACAAAAATTGGTATTTTCAAATATAAAACTGATGGTACACTTGACATGAGTATAAATATAGCAACTACTTTACCAGCTCAACCAACTGGAGTTAGTGATGCAGACTGGGCGAAACGAACAGTTCCACAATATGGCGATCGTTTAGCTGCTGTTGTATGGCAAATAACGGATGGAAATACTACTGGAGATCATAGCTTACCAAATACTGCTGGTACTGATAGAATAATTACTGATTCATATAGATTCACATGGAAACTTTACGGTACCTCTAGTGATAATACAGGTAGTGTAGCTGCACCTGCAGATGCATTAACTACAGGTGTGTATAGTGTAGCTGCAGCTGATATTGGTGATTCAATTGCCTTAGGTGCGGTAGAAGCAGCTGGTGGCAATGTTGCTACGATAGCAAATACTAAACATAACTCATTATATAATACCTTAACAACGACTAGAGCAGGTATTCAAGGCTTCAAACTTCAAGTTATAGCAAGATAATTATCTATTTAGTTATGAAATTGATAAAAACCACTCTATTGAGTGGTTTTTTTTAATAAAATAAGCTTAATCAAATTAAATTAAATGGATAAAAAGTGTTACGTAATATAATATTTAATTGTGCACTTCTAAGTATTAAATTGATACAATAATTAATCGAATCGATAATTACAACCATGATTATTCCTTGGCAGACTCTTGACCCTCAAACATTAAATAATCTTATTGAATCTTTTGTTTTACGAGAAGGTACCGATTATGGTGTGCAGGAAAAAACACTTGCAGATAAAGTCAATGATGTAAAACTTCATTTAATTAATGGAACTGCCGCAATTTTTTGGTCTGAATTACATGAAACAATTGATATCAAAATTATTAAATAATGATTAAAATCGTTTTACTGAGTATATGATTTATTGTGTAACTTTGTTATAGTGTCATTGTAGTAATTGAATGGAGAGGACGGAATAATGATTGGTAAACAGCAATCAGATACAACATTAGAATGGTTTTTATCTCATTGCCATATTCATAAATATCCAGCTAAAAGTACCCTTATTCATCAAGGAGAAAAAGCCGAAACTCTCTATTATATTTTGAAAGGATCTGTTGCTGTATTAATTAAAGATGATGAAGGTAATGAGATGATTTTGTCTTATTTAAATCAAAATCAATTTTTAGGTGAATTAGGTCTTTTCGAAGAAGGAACAGAGCGTAGTGCTTGGGTAAAAGCGAAAACAAGTTGTGAAGTGGCTGAAATCTCTTATAAAAAATTTAAACAGCTTGTACAAGTTAATCCCGATATTTTAATGCGGCTCGCTAGTCAAATGGCAAGTCGATTACAAGTGACATCAGAAAAAGTAAGCAACTTAGCCTTTTTAGATGTTGCTGGACGAATTGCACAAACCTTATTGAATTTAACCAAACAGCCTGACGCAATGACCCATCCAGATGGCATGCAAATTAAAATTACCCGTCAGGAAATCGGTCAAATAGTTGGCTGTTCACGTGAAACAGTGGGTAGAATTTTAAAAATGCTTGAAGACCAACATTTGATTTCAGCACATGGCAAAACAATTGTGGTTTATGGTACCCGTTGATTATCGAAATTATGATAAAAATGATTGAGATATTACGAGATATTAAATGACACAACAAAGATACATCCCAAATCATGTTGCTATTATAATGGATGGTAATGGTCGTTGGGCTCAACAACGTAATCAATTAAGGGCGATTGGTCATCGAGCTGGTTTAAAAGCGGTTCGTAAAATTGTCACCCATGCAGCAAAACTAAATATCAACGTACTCACTTTATATGCATTTAGTAGTGAAAATTGGAAGCGACCATCTAATGAAGTTTCAGCTTTAATATCACTTTTTATTTATGCTTTAAATCGAGAAATCAAAAATTTAAATAAACATAACGTTCGTTTAAATATTATTGGTGATATATCAAAGTTTAATGAACATCTTCAAAAACTGATTATTGATGCTCAATGCCTAACACAAAATAATACCGGCCTTATTCTCAATATTGCGGCTAATTACGGTGGTCGCTGGGATATTGTACAATCAGCACAAAAAATGACGACTAAAGTTTTGCAAGGAGAGATAAAACTTGAAGATATTAATGAGGATAGTTTTGCCACAACCATTTGCATGAGTGATTTGCCTGAAGTTGAATTAGTTATACGTACTGGTGGTGAGTATCGAATTAGTAACTTTTTATTATGGCAAAGTGCCTATGCAGAATTCTATTTTACCGACACACTTTGGCCTGACTTTAACTCAATATCCTTCGATGAAGCGATAGACGTATTTAATACTAGAGAACGACGTTTCGGCGGTGTTCAAAATGAGGAAATTTAATGTTAATTCACCGTATTCTAACTGCACTAATACTTATTCCAATGGTAATTATTGCCTTGTTTTTTGCGCCATTATCAATATTTTCTTATCTAGTTATCGCTGTTTGTGGAATAGCTGCATGGGAATGGACTAATTTTCTAGCTATGACTAAACCATTACATAAAATTGTTTTTACATTTTCTGTTGTAATGTTATTAAGTTTAGTTTATCTAATTCCAAATACAGAATTAATAAAATATAGATTATTTAATTATATAATTTGTTTCTCGATTATTTGGTGGTTAGTTGCATTTTTATTGGTTATTGGTTATCCAAAGTCAGTAAAATACTGGTCTAATTCACTGATTATTAAATTATTATTTGCTTTTTTTACACTGTTTCCTTTCTTTGTCGGTATGATTGAGCTTAGGTCAATTAATTATATATTTAATACTTATACAGGTGCTGTTTGGCTGCTATATGTATTTGTGTTAGTATGGGCAACCGACACCGGTGCATATTTCGTTGGTAGAGCGATAGGTAAACGAAAATTGGCAGCAAAAGTATCACCAGGGAAAACAATAGAGGGCTTTTTAGGTGGGATTAGCTCAGCCATTTTGATTAGTGTGTTTGTTTATTTAACCGGTTATTTCCAAATTAGTTTCATTACTTTTATATTGAGTTCTTTGTTAGCTATTTTAGTTTCAGTATTAGGTGATTTAACTGAAAGTATGTTTAAACGAGAAGCAGGCATTAAAGATAGTGGTAATATTATTCCTGGACATGGCGGTATTTTAGATCGGATTGATAGTTTAACTGCTGCAGTTCCAATATTTGCAGCACTATCTTTACATTTACTTTAAAAGGTTATTGATTTTGCTCTGGTCACTGTTATTATTTCTCATTACTATCAGTATATTAGTCACTGTACATGAGTTTGGACATTTCTATGTGGCTAGGTTATGCAAGGTCCATGTTGAATGTTTTTCGATTGGGTTTGGAAAAAAAATATGGGCGCATAAGTTTTCAAGTGGAACAGAGTTAGTTATTGCTATGATTCCACTAGGTGGCTATGTTAGAATGCTTGATAGTCGAGCTAGCGAATTAGCTCCCAATTTTGAAAAATTTGCCTATGACAAAAAGAAACTATGGCAAAGAGCAGCAATTATTTTTGCTGGTCCATTTGCCAATTTTGTTTTAGCAGTGCTTATTTATTGGATTATTTTTTTGATGGGAGTCATTGAGTACCCCGTTAAAGTAAAAAATGTTATACCTTTAACTCCGGCTGCAACATTGAATATTCCAGCTAATTCAGAGTTAAAAATGATAGATAATACAAAAATTTATAGTTGGAATGATGTAAATATTGCATTAATTACTGCGTTAGGCAATCAAAACGTTAATATTACATATATAGATAGTTCTAATGGTGATAGTAACCAAAAAGAAATCATTAAAAATGTTAATATTAACGATTGGTATTTTGATATTGAGAAAGATTCTGCTATAACAGCTTTTGGTTTTATACCTAAACAGTTGGAAATTTATCCAATTGTGAGTAAAATTGTGACAGATTCGGCTGCTGAACAAGCTGGTTTGCAAGTTGGTGATAAAATTATCAGTTATAATGATCACTTATATACAAATTGGAGTGATTTTGCGAATACAATAAAAAAAGCCGAAATCATGGTATTGAAAGTGGATCGTAATGGTAAAGATATCAATCTGACGCTAACACCCAAAATAAATCAAAATGGAGAGAGGGTTGCGGGATTTTATCCGACATCTGATTCGGTAATTAAGCAGTATAGTTTTTTAAATGGATTTGACAAGGCGATGGAACAAACTATATTAACAACAAAGTTAACAGTTCGATCTCTTTATCAATTAGTAACAGGTGTTATTGGTCTTAAGCACTTATCAGGACCGATAACAATAGCAAAAAGCGCAGGGCAAACAGCAAGTTATGGTTTTACTCCTTACTTATATTTTCTGGCTTTTATTAGTATAAGCTTAGGTGTAATCAATCTTGTTCCATTACCAATGTTAGATGGCGGGCAGCTTCTTTTTTTATTATTTGAAGGAATAAAAGGAAATGCCTTATCAAATAAAGCACAAGAGCGTTTTTTTCGTATCGGATTTGTTTTATTAATGGTAATAATGGGAATTGCACTATTTAATGATATTTTACGATTGTAATGGGATGAGGTTATAAATATATACGATGAAAATAAAAAACTTACTTATAGCATCTTTGCTGTTTAGTACTACAGCAGTATATAGTTCCAATGCATTTTGTGTTGATGATTTTGTAGTTAAAGATATCAAGTTTGAGGGGCTACAGCGTGTAACTGTTGGCGCAGCTATGCTTGAAATGCCAATCCAAGTTGGTGACTATGTCAATGAAGCTGACTTAGGCCGTATTATTAAATCTCTTTACTCAAGTGGTAATTTTGATGATATAACCGTATCAAGAGATGGTGATAGATTGATTGTACATGTGCAAGAACGTCCTACTATTGCAAGCATTACTTTCTCTGGCAATAAATCTGTTAAAGATGATATGTTGAAGAAGAATTTAGATAGTACTGGTATTCGAGAAGGTGATGCATTAGATCGCACTATGCTTTCTGGTATTGAAAAAGGTTTAGAGGATTTTTATTACAGTGTTGGTAAATATAATGCTCAAATTAAAGCTGTAGTTACGCCATTATCTCGTAATCGTGTTGATCTAAAATTAGTTATTGCTGAAGGTAAATCGGCGTTAATTGATCAAATCAATATTGTTGGTGCAAAAGCATTTTCATCAGAAGAACTGATTTCTCGTTTTACATTACGTGATGAGGTTCCTTGGTGGAATATGTTAGGTGATCGTAAATATCAAAAACAAAAATTAGCATCTGACTTAGATGAATTGCAAAGCTTTTATCTAAATCGAGGTTATGCACGTTTCAACATTGAATCTACACAAGTTAGTTTAACACCAGATAAAAAAGGTATTTATGTAACTATTAACATCCATGAAGGTGAACAATATAAATTATCAGAATTGGATTTTAAAGGTAACTTTGCTGGTCATAAAGAGGCAATAACCAAAATAGCCAAAGAAAAACTGACTGTTGGGGACCTTTATAATGGTAAAAAAATTACTGATATTGAAGATAATGTTAAACGTTTGTTAGCTAATTTTGGTTATGCTTACCCACAAGTAGCTATTCAACCTGAAATGGATGATGCATCACATACCGTTAAATTAATAGTATTAGTTGATGTTGGACAACGTTTCTATGTCCGTAATATTAAGATTGTCGGAAATACAATTACTAGTGAAAGTGTCGTTCGTCGTGAACTTCGTCAGATGGAAGGCTCATGGTTAAGTAATGGTTTGGTTGAACTAGGTAAAGATCGTTTAAATCGACTTGGATTTTTTGATTCGGTAGAAGCAAATACTGAACGTGTTCCGGGAGTAGATGATCAAGTTGATATTATTTATAAAGTTTCCGAGCGAAATACAGGTAGTATTAAATTTGGTATTGGTGTTGGTTCTGATAGTGGTGTCAGTTTTAATGCAGGTATTTCACAAGATAACTGGTTAGGCACAGGTAACAGTGTTTCTTTTGATATTAATACTACTAGCAATGATAAGACAGCATCGATATCGATTGTAGACCCATATTTTACAGTTGATGGTGTCAGTTTAGGTGGTAGTGTTTATTACAATACTTATAAAACTGATAGCGATGATGATGAATCAGAATATTCAAGTAAAACCTGGGGGGCAACAGCTAATTTAGGTTTCCCTATAAGTGAAAATAATTTCCTCCGTTTTGGCGCTGAATATGCTAACCATAATTTAACTGATATGCAGGCACAGTATAATATGTGGCGCTATTTTGAATCCATGGGTGAAAATATGAAAAACAAAGATAAATCGTTTTCATATGATACCAACGATTTATTGTTGAATGCTTATTGGACATATAATTCATTGGACCGAGGATACTTTCCTACTGATGGTCTAAAATTAACAGCAAATATAAAAGCGACTGCGCCAGTCTTTGATAATCGATACTATAAGATGGTTACTGATGCATCTTATTACTATCCAATTGACGGAGATCATAATTGGGTGTTCTTAGCTCGTGGTCGTTTAGGCTATGGTGGTGGATTTGGTGGTAAAGAGTTACCATTTTATGAAAACTTCTATGCTGGTGGTTCAACTGTTTTACGTGGTTTTAAATCGAACACTGTGGGTCCTAAAGCGGTATATTTTAACAAAAACGGTTGTCGTACGTTAAATGATACATCTGGATGTGAAAAATCTAAAGATGCGATCGGGGGTAATGCTCTAGCATTTGCTAGCACAGAATTGGTTGTTCCAACACCATTTGCCAGTGAAAAATATTCCGATAGTATTAGAACTTCAGTATTTTTTGATGCCGGTACTGTTTGGGATACAGAATGGGATCTAAAAGGAAAAAATGTTCCTGATTATAGTTCCCCATCAGATATTAGAATGTCAGCTGGTCTTGCTGTTCAATGGATGTCTCCATTAGGTCCATTGGTATTTTCTTATGCACAACCACTTAAGAAATATAATGGCGATTCAGCGCAACAATTTCAATTTAATATAGGTTCAACATGGTAATACCAAGTTGTGAATAACTAAAATATATAGGTGAATAAAGTGAAAAAAATTATATCTGTTCTTGGTCTTAGTGTTGCATTACTTTTTACTGGCACAGCGAATGCCGAAATTAAAATTGGTGTTATTGATGTTATGTCAGTATTACAACAAATGCCGCAACGAGAAACAGTTGGAAAAGCTTTAGATAAAGAATTTGAAGCTAGAGCGAAAACACTACAGCAAGAAGAGAAGAAAGCTAATGATGCGGCAGCACGTTTGAAGAAAGATGGTTTAACTTTATCTTCTTCTGAAAAAACAAAACTGAATAAAACTATTTCTGATTTTGAAAATAAAGCAAAAGCTTTCTCAAATGATTATCGTAAACGAGAAACTGAAGAAGCAAGTAAATTATTAACTAAAATTCAAGAAGCTGTTAAAAAAATTGTTGAAGAAGAAAAATATGATTTAATATTAAAAGCTGAAGCAACTTTATCGGCTTCAGATGCTGTTGATATTACAAATAAAGTTTTGGAAAAGGTTAAAAATTAATGTTTGCTTTTCGTTTAGAGCAATTAGCTGAACAGTTGGGTGCTACGTTACACGGTGATGGTGAATTAATCATCACTGGTGTGGCATCAATGAAAAGCGCCACCGAAGGCCAAATAACTTTTTTGGCCGATAAGAAATTCCAAAATAATTTATCTAGCTGTAATGCATCTGCTGTTGTCATGACTGAAGAAAGTCTTAAGTATTGGAATGGGGCAGCTTTAATAGTAAAAGATCCCTACCTATGTTATGCAAAATTAGCCCAAATTTTGGATACAACTCCTTTACCCGCTAAAGAAATTGCTGATTCAGCAGTTATCGATCCTACAGTGCAATTAGGTAACAATGTTGCTGTTGGAGCTAATGCTGTTATTGAAAGTGGTGTAGTTCTTGGTGATAATTGTATTATCGGTGCCGGTTGCTTTATTGGTAAGGATACAGTTATTGGAGCAGGCACTAAACTATGGGCTAATATATCTATATATCATAACTGTGTTATTGGTGAAAATTGCTTAATCCAATCAGGAACTGTAATTGGCGCAGATGGATTTGGTTATGCTAATGATAAAGGTAAATGGATAAAAATTCCTCAACTAGGTCGAGTAGTAATAGGTAATAATGTTGAAATTGGTGCATCAACAACCATAGATCGTGGTGCTCTAGATGATACTGTTATCGGCAATGGTGTTATTATTGATAATCAATGCCAAATAGCTCATAACGATATTATTGGTGATCATACTGCTGTTGCCGGTGGTGTAATCATGGCTGGAAGTTTAACTATTGGTCGTCATTGTTTGATTGGTGGTGCTAGCGTTATTAATGGGCATATGGAAATTTGCGATCAAGTTACAGTGACAGGAATGGGAATGGTAATGCGCCCAATTACCGAGCCGGGTGTATATTCATCAGGAATCCCATTACAACAAAATAAAGTATGGCGTAAAACAGCTTCATTAGTATTACATATTGATGAAATGAATAAACGTTTGAAAGCACTTGAGAAGAAGCAGTTAAATATCTCGACGTAGTCGATTACGGTCGGTATAATGCTTTCCTATTTTGTAAAATTAATTAGCTCAATTATTGTTTATAATATGATTATGAGCAAATATATTTAATAATTTCGAGGTATAAAGATGCAAGTTTCGGTAGAAACAACACAAGGTTTAGGTCGTCGTTTATCAATTACTATTAAATCAGAAGATATCACTAAAGCGGTTAATAAAGAACTTTTAAATACTGCAAAAAAAGTTCGTATCGATGGATTTCGTAAAGGAAAGGTTCCTTTAAAAATTGTTGAACAACGCTATGGTGCTTCTATTTTACAGGATGCTTTAAGCGATTTAATGCAACGTAATTTTGTCGATGCTATTATTCAAGAAAAATTAAACCCAGCTGGTGCACCTGTATATACTCCAAAAGAATATAAAGATGGTGAAGATTATACATTTACTGTTGAGTTTGAAGTTTATCCTGAAATCAAAATTAAAGATTTAGATAAGATCGAAGTTGAAAAACCGATTGCCGAAATTGTTGATGCAGATGTTGACACAATGATTGAAACTTTGCGTAAACAACAGGGAGCTTGGAAAGTTGTTGAACAAGAAGCTAAAGAACAAAACCGTGTTACTCTCGACTTTTTAGGTAAAGTTGACGGTGATGAATTTGAAGGTGGTAAAGCTGATGATTTTGCACTTGTTTTAGGACAAGGTCGTATGATTCCTGGTTTTGAAGATGCAATTATTGGTCATAAAGCAGGTGATCAATTTGATATCAATGTTACTTTCCCAGAAGATTATCATGCTGAAAATTTAAAAGGTAAACCTGCGGTATTTGCTGCTACACTTAAGAAAGTTGAAGAACTTGAACTTCCAGAACTTACTGAAGATGTGGTTAAAAGATTTGGTATTGCTGATGGAACTGTTGATAGTTTACGTGCAGAAGTGCGCAAAAATATGTTACGTGAACTTAATGCTACAATTCGTAATAAAATTAAATCACAAGCTATTGATGGTTTAGTTAAAAATAACGATATTGAAGTGCCAGCGGCTTTAATTGATCGTGAAGTTGATGTGTTACGTCAACAAGCGGTAACTCGTTTTGGTGGTAATGCTAAACAAGCAATGGATCTTCCTAAAGAGTTATTTGAAGCAGAAGCAAAACGTCGAGTATTAGTTGGATTGCTATTTAGTGAAATTATTGAAAGCAATAAATTACAAGCTGATGATACTAAAGTTCAATCATTAATCGATGAAATTGCAACAGCTTATGAAGATCCAAAAGAAGTAGTAGATTATTACCACAAAGATAAGAAAGCAATGGATAATATCCGTTCTGTTGCGCTAGAAGATCAAGTAGTTGATTTATTATTAGCTAGTGCTAAAGTAACAGAGAAAACCTATTCGTTTTCTGAATTAATGAATCAGCAAGTTGCATAAGCAATTTGTTATTTTATTTAATTAAAAATTTCTATAAAGCCCAAATAAGGATTAACTGTTTGGGCTATTTTGTTTAATTAGGAGATGAAAATGCCTTTAGAACCATGCATGAGTGTGATTCCAATGGTTGTTGAGCAAAGCTCTCGAGGAGAAAGAGCTTATGACATTTACTCACGACTATTAAAAGAAAGAATTATATTTTTGACTGGACAAGTTGAAGATAATATGGCGAATCTAATAATAGCTCAAATGCTTTTTCTTGAAGCAGAAAATCCTGAAAAAGATATTTACTTATATATTAATTCTCCTGGTGGAGTTGTAACTGCTGGTATGGCTATATATGACACAATGCAGTTTATAAAACCAGATGTAAGTACTATCTGTTTAGGACAAGCATGCTCAATGGGATCTCTACTTTTGACCGCAGGAACTAAAGGTAAGCGTTACTGTTTACCGAATGCACGTGTTATGATTCATCAACCTTTGGGTGGTTTTCAAGGCCAAGCATCTGATATTCAAATTCATGCTCAAGAAATATTACAGGTAAAAAGTCGATTAAATAATATTTTGGCAAAACATACCGGACAAGATATTAGTGTAATTGAGAAGGATACAGATCGTGATAATTTCATGTCAGCTGAGAAAGCAGTTGAATATGGATTGGTTGACGCCATATACAGTAAACGATCTTAAAACTAAATAGGTGGAAAAAAGTGGATAAAGAAAACTCAGAAAAATTACTCTATTGTACTTTTTGTGGTAAAAGTGAGCATGAAGTCCGTAAACTAATTGCTGGGCCATCATCTATTTATATTTGTAATGAATGTATTGGTTTGTGTAATGATATTTTAAAAGAAGAGACCAAAAATTTTCTTTCTCATGAAGAATTTATAAGTAAACCATTGCCAACTCCTCATGAAATACGTGACCATCTTGATGAATATGTCATTGGTCAAGAACGAGCAAAAAAAGTATTATCTGTGGCTGTTTATAATCATTATAAACGCTTGCGTAGTTATTCTACACGTAGTGATGTAGAGTTAGGTAAAAGTAATATTTTATTAATAGGTCCAACTGGTAGTGGTAAAACATTATTAGCTGAAACATTAGCGCGCTTTTTAGATGTTCCTTTTGCTATGGCGGATGCAACAACTTTAACCGAAGCAGGTTATGTTGGTGAAGATGTTGAAAATATTATTCAAAAATTATTACAAAGTTGTGATTATGATGTAGAAAAAGCTCAACGAGGAATTATCTATGTTGATGAAATAGATAAAATCTCAAGAAAATCAGATAATCCATCTATCACGCGAGATGTATCTGGTGAAGGGGTACAGCAAGCATTGTTAAAAATAATTGAAGGAACAGTAGCATCGGTTCCTCCTAAAGGTGGGCGTAAGCATCCACAACAAGAGTTTTTACAAGTGGATACATCAAAGATTCTCTTTATTTGTGGCGGTGCTTTTAGTGGCTTAGATAAAGTTATTGAAAATCGAGTTTCTACCAATACTGGTATTGGTTTTGGTGCAGATGTAAAAAGTAGCAAAAATAAAGCAACAGAGTCTGAATTACTAGCGCAAATTGAAGCAGAAGATTTAGTCAAATTTGGTTTAATTCCTGAATTTATTGGTAGATTACCTGTCATTGGAACTTTATCGGAACTAGATAAAGATGCTTTAGTCAATATATTGACTGAACCTAAAAATGCCTTAACTAAACAATTTAATACATTATTAGAATTAGACGGTGTAGAACTAGAATTCACACAAGAGGCTTTAGAGGCAATTGCCATAAAAGCGATGAAACGCAAAACAGGTGCTAGAGGATTACGCTCAATCGTGGAAAATATATTGTTAGATACAATGTATGACTTACCATCAATGGATAATGTAAAAAAAGTCCTTGTTGATAAAGAAACTGTTGAACAGTTGCAATCACCTAAATTAATTTATAGTGGAAATACAGAATTGTCAGCTTAATAGATAAACCAATATGTCTTTTTAAGCAGACAAATCGCAGTTAATGTTCAGTTCGCTAAGATACGGATGTGCTTTGAAAGAGCACTTACCGTATTTAAAACATCAAAGGATAAGCTTGAATATCTTAAAATGGCCCCAATATAAGACAGATAAGTTTGTACTACCGAGAGAATAAAATGAAGACAAAACAAACTAAACAAATGATTATGCCTATTTTACCATTACGTGATGTTGTTGTATTTCCTCATATGGTGATTCCTCTCTTTGTCGGTCGAAATAAATCAATTCGTTGCTTAGAAAGTGCGATGGAAATGGATAAGCAAGTTTTTCTTGTTACGCAAAAGCATCCTTCTCAAGATGAACCAAATGTTGAAGATTTATATGAAGTGGGGACAGTAGCTAATGTCTTACAATTACTTCAATTACCAGATGGAACTGTGAAAGTACTGGTTGAAGGGGTTACTCGAGCTAAGATTGGTGATATAGTTGAACGAAAAGAGGATGACTATTTAATAGCTGATATCAAACCATTAAAAGAGTCGAAAAAAACAGATAAAATCAATCAAGCAATGACAAGAGTACTATTGTCAAACTTTGATGATTATGCCAAACTTAATAAAAAAGTAACACAAGAAGTTGTTGATTCTATCCATCTTATAAAAGAACCATCACAACTTGCGGATTCCATCGCCGCAACCTTATTTATAAAAGTTGAGCAAAAACAAGATATTTTGGTTACTGCTGATTTAGAAAAACGTTTTGAATTACTTATTTCATTAATGGAAGCTGAAATAGACTTGTTGCAAGTAGAAAAGAATATTCGTCAGCGAGTTAAACAACAGATGGAAAAGGCTCAAAAAGAGTATTATCTGAATGAGCAAATTAAAGCAATCCATAAAGAACTAGGTGATATAGATAATAAACCTGATGAATTTGAAGAGTTAAACTTAAAAATTTCTAAGGCAAAAATGCCTCAAGAGGCCAAGGAAAAAACGCTATCCGAACTTAATAAACTTAAAATGATGCCTGCTATGTCAGCTGAAGCAACTGTCGTTCGAGGTTATATCGATTGGATGCTACAGTTGCCTTGGCATAAACGTAGTAAAGTAAAAAAAGATATCCAAGCTGCACAAAAGGTTTTAGATAAAGATCATTATGGGCTTGAGCGTGTAAAAGACAGAATATTGGAATATTTAGCTGTACAGGGGCGAGTTAATAAGGTAAAAGGTCCAATTTTATGCTTAGTTGGACCTCCAGGGGTTGGTAAAACATCTCTAGGCCAATCTATTGCAAAAGCAACTGGTCGACAATATGTGCGTATGGCTTTAGGTGGTGTTCGTGATGAAGCGGAAATTCGTGGCCATAGAAGAACTTATATTGGATCCATGCCAGGTAAATTAATCCAACGTATGGTTAAAGTTGGAGTTAAAAATCCACTATTTTTGTTAGATGAAATCGACAAAATGGCTTCTGATATGCGAGGTGATCCAGCGTCTGCATTGCTTGAAGTACTAGATCCAGAACAAAATAATGCCTTTAATGATCATTATTTAGAAGTAGACTATGATTTATCTGACGTAATGTTTGTGGCAACGGCTAATTCAATGAATATCCCTGCCCCGTTACTTGATAGGATGGAAGTCATTAGACTGTCTGGTTATACTGAAGATGAAAAATTAAATATAGCTAAACAACATTTAATATCTAAACAGATCGCTAACAGTGGCTTAAAAGCCAAAGAAATAGATATTGATGACTCTGCTATTATTGGTATTATTCGCTATTATACTCGTGAAGCTGGTGTGCGTAGTTTAGAAAGAGAAATAGCTAAAATTTGCCGTAAAGTAGTTAAACAATTGGCTTTAAATAGTAAATTACATAAAGTGAATATTAGCCAAGACAATCTAAAAGACTTTTTAGGTGTACAACGTTTTGATTATGGCAAATCAGAAAGTGAAAATCGAATCGGTCAAGTTACTGGTTTAGCTTGGACTGAAGTTGGCGGCGATTTATTGACAATTGAATCGGTAAGTGTAGTTGGGAAAGGGAAATTAACTTACACCGGCTCTCTTGGTGATGTGATGCAAGAATCAATTCAGACAGCACTGACTGTTGTTCGTTCACGAGCAGAAAAACTTGGTATCAATAACGATTTTTATGAAAAACGTGATATACATGTGCATGTTCCTGATGGAGCTACACCTAAAGATGGTCCAAGTGCTGGTATTGCTATGTGTACCTCGTTGGTTTCGACCTTAACAGGTAATCCTGTTCGTTCTGATGTTGCAATGACCGGTGAAATAACCTTACGAGGTGAAGTATTACCAATTGGTGGATTAAAAGAAAAATTATTAGCTGCGCATAGAGGTGGTATAAAAACAGCATTGATTCCTATTGATAATGTCAAAGATCTTGAAGATATTCCAGATAATGTGAAATCTGAAATCGAAATTAAACCAGTAAAATGGATTGATGAAGTATTAACTATCGCCTTACAAAACAATCCATTTGGTATTGAACCTGTAATAGGAAAAGCTAAAAGAAGAAAAGCTAGCGTAAAATCTAGCAAAAATATAAATAAATTATAAACCTATTAGCTAATGTTTTTGAGTTTTATGAATGAAAAAGTCAACCGTGTGTTGACTTTTTTTATCGACTTTTAATTGAATAATAGCCTATTTTAGCAAATATGCTATACTTGCGAAATTAAAATTCAGGTGTATGGAGAATAGCCAGTTATGATGGAAACAATTAGAACAGCAGCAAATAGTGTTGTTGTTAAAATAATCTTTGCAATCATTATTTTATGTTTTATTTTTACCGGCGTAGGATTTTTAGGTTTTGGTGGTAGTGGTAATAGTGCCAACGATGAACAATTATATATTGCTAAAGTTGATGGTGAAGGTATCAGTCGTGCAGGATTTGAAGATCAAGTCAAACAATCCTTAGCAAAAACTACTGGTGATGCATCTTTTATCAAAATCTTGCGTCGTAATATTTTAGCTCAGCAAATAGATAATTATTTAGCTTATCAGTTTGCAGATAAAATTAATACCGCCATCAGTAATGAGAATATAAAGAATTATATTAAACAACAAAAAGTTTTCTTTATAGACGGTAAATTTGATAATCAGAACTATTTAGATTTACTGGCTGAAAATGGTTTCACTCCTGATAGTTATGCTGAAATATTAAAAACGTCATTACAACAACAACAAGTTATGGATGCATTAGTACAATCGAGTTTTGTTTTACCATCTGATTCAGAAATAGGATTATTAAAAAATCAAACGAGAAATATTTATGCGACGGTAATTGATTCATCAATTGATGATAATAAAGATATAAATATTTCTGAAGCTGACGAACAAAAATATTATGATGAGCATAAAAATAATTTTCACAAAAAAGAACGTGTAAAAATTAAATATATTTATAATTCTAAAGATCTTATTGCTCAATCAATTAAAATCAGTGAAGATGAAGTTAAAGCAGAGTATAATAAAAATATTCATAAATATAGTTATCCAGCGCAAAAAGCTTTTAGTGTAATTTTTGTAACTGATAAAGCACAAGCATATAAAATTACTAAAGAATTGGCTACAGGTGCTAATTTTGAACAAATTGCGCAAACGCTGAATACAAATAATGATATGTCAGCTTATGGTAAGAATGGTTCATTAGGTTGGTTTGCTGAAGATAATTCTTTACCTGAATTATTTAAAAAAGCAAATTTAAAAAAAATTAACCAAATTTCAACACCAATCCCTACAGATGAAGGGTTTGCAATAATTAAGTTAGATGGTATACAACCAAGCAAAAGCATGGATCTTGATTTAGTTGGAACTAGGATTGAAGCAAGCATAGCTAATCAGAAAATACAAAAAGAATTCAATGCAATTGAAGATAAAATTAAAGTTGCATTAAGTGAATCACCGAAATCTCTTGAGGAGTTAGCTGAAAAAACAGGACTTACTGTAAATACGACGGATTGGACAACTTATCAAGATCCATTTTCAATCATGATTCATCCTGAAATAAGCGATTTAGTTTTTAGTGAAGAAATGATAGTTGATGGTCGGTTAACTCATAAAATATCTGATTTAATTCCAATTGAAAGAAAACAAGGTAGTTATGATTTTGTAATTCAAGTTACTGATAATCGTCCTGAAGGGATAGCACCATTTGATGAAGTTAAAGATACAATTAAACAACAGTTAACTAAGAATATATCTGATAATCGTTTTAAATCTAATGTTGAAAATTTATTAACTGAATTAAATACTACTGGTAAATCTGATAAAATTAGATTAAGTCAAAGGTATGAGTTAAATAGAGACTCAACCAATTTAGATAAACAGGTTGTCGATATGGTATTTAATTTAGAGCAACCGATTAAAGGTGTTAAATCTGTGACTTATGGAGCAGAATTTTTAGAAAATAATACCGCTTATATTGTTGCATTAACTAAAGTAGATACACCAACAGAGTATCAAGATATTTCATCAGAATTATTACCATTATTCGTTGATAATACTTATTATTATCTTCGTGATGATATTCGTTCTAAATCAAAAATTGAAATAATGCCTGATGTGAATATGTGATTGAGATCGAAATAAATTTATATTCGCTGTAATTAAAGTAAAGCCACTTAAGTGGCTTTTCGCATTTCTATTATTAGTAAAATTCATTTTATTAACTTAATGAGATAGTTAACTTGCAAATTTACTTGCATAATTATTTTGGAGTTAATCAAATGAAAATTTTTACAATATTATGTTTTTTATTCTCAAGCTTCTTTTTTTCAACTTTCAGTTTTGCGGAATCAAAATCAGAAACCACTACCACAGAGGTACAAAAACAAGTTGTTCAAGTTAATATCAACACAGCAACAGCTGAAGAGTTAACTAAAGGGTTAGTTGGTATTGGTATGAGTAAGGCTCAGAAGATTATTGAATATCGAGAAAAATTTGGTCCTTTTATTTCTATAGAGCAGTTAAAAGAGGTTTCAGGTATTGGTCAAGCAACACTAGATAAAAATATAGGAAAAATTACATTATAAATTTAATCTCTTCCAACAGATTACCTGTTGGAAGAGATGTTTAATTATCAATTGGATCAACATCAATACTCCATCTTACTTTTGATGTATCTTTCCACTGTTTAATAACTATAAGAAGGTTATCTAATATTTGCTGTAATACTTGTCGGTTGCTATGTTGCAAGAGTAATTGCCAACGATAATAGCCCGCTTTTTTCGGTTGGCTTGCAGGTATAGGCCCAAGTTGCCATAAATCTTGATTATAATTTGCTTTTAGCCAATCATGGATACGCTGTAAAAATTTTGGTGCTTGTAGATTATTACGATCAGCGGCACGAATTAGCACCTGATAACTAAATGGTGGTAGTAATGTTTGCTTACGTTCTTGTAAGGTTTGTTTGGCAAATGCTTGGTAACCTTGCGTTAGTAATATATTTAATAATGGATGTTCTGGATGATAAGTTTGTAGAATAACCTCGCCAGCTTTTGTTTCCCTACCTGCTCGTCCTGAAACCTGGGTATATATTTGTGCAAATCTTTCTGTGGCTCTAAAATCACTGGAAAATAGAGCGCCATCAACATCCACTATTCCAACTAATGTAACATCAGGGAAATGATGTCCTTTAGCCAGAATTTGCGTACCAACTAAAATATGAGCACCACCTTTTTGGATATCATGTAAATAAGCGTTTAATGCCTCTTTTTTGGTTATCGTATCACGATCAATACGAGTGATTTTTATATTCGGGAATAAAATATTAAGTTGTTTTTCCAGTTGCTCAGTTCCAAATCCAATCGGTAGTAATTGTGTCGAACCACATTTAGGACATTGTTGAGGGATATTTCTAGGTGTATCACAATAATGACAAATTAGTCTATTTTGTTTTTTATGAAAGGTATAAGGTTGATCACAACGTGGGCACTCGGCAATCCAACCGCAATCATGACAAATGATTAATGGCGCAAATCCCCTACGGTTAAGAAATAACATCACTTGATTATTATTATCTAAATGTTCTTTTATTCGGTCAATTAATGGCTGGGAAAGTCCAGAAGTTAGAGCCATACCGCGAATATCTAAAATAGATTGTTTGGCTAATTTTGCATTGCCTGCCCGTTGTGTAAGCTTTAGCTTTTGATACTTATGGCTTTGGGCATTATTAATGGTTTCAAGAGAGGGCGTAGCCGATCCTAAAATAATAGGTATATTTTCAATTTTTGCTCGGATGATTGCTAAGTCTCTGGCATTATAACGCCAGCCTTCTTGCTGTTTATAAGAACTATCATGTTCTTCATCAATAATAATAATACCTAAATCTTGAAATGGAGTAAAAAGTGCTGATCGTGTACCTACGACGATAGCATTGTCACCAGCTTTACTTCTTAACCAAACCTCTAAACGTTCCTTATCAGTAAGGCCTGAATGTAAAATATCAATTGGTGCATTAAAACGCTGTTTAAAACGTTTGATAGTTTGCGGTGTTAAACCAATTTCAGGTACTAATACTAAAGCTTGTTTTTCTTGAGCTAAAACATCAGAAATAATATTTAGATAAACTTCCGTCTTACCAGAACCAGTTATACCATCAAGCAAAAATACACCAAATTGTTTGTTTTGTTTATTAATAGTAGTGATTGCATTTAATTGTTCATGATTTAATTGGATCGGTGTTTTGTTGGTTGAATAATTTGTATGCCAACAAATTTTATCAGGTTGGCGATAAACAAGCTCGATAAGCTGTTTTTTCTGTAATTCTTGATAGATATTCGATTTAAATTCACTTTCATTCAAACAGTTGTTTCTGAGTGAAGATACTAATAATTTCTGTTTTGGTGTTCGTGATAGAAGGTTTAAATCAATTTGCTGCCCTTTTGGTGTTAATTGCCAATGTTTTATGCCATCTTTGATGGCTGGACGTCCTTGCCTTAATGGGATCGGCATAGCGTGAAATATTACTTCACCAATTGGAAAATGATAATAATTGGTTGCCCAATTTAATAATTGCCAAATTGGTTGAGGAAAGGGGTTTTTTGTATCAATAATTTCGGTAATAGGTTTTAAATTTTCGATATCAAAAGTTGTTTGTTGATCAATCTTAACGATGATTCCAATCATTTCCCGTTTACCAAATGGCACTTTAACTCGCATACCAATTTCAGCCTGCGTCGTAAGTGTGTAATCAAACAGTTGATAAAGGGGTACCGGTAAGGCTACATGGGCAATCAGCATTAACAATCACTATTACAGTTATAAAATTGCTATTGTACGCAGATTTTGTTTAACTCGCAAAAATTACGCAGGCAGACTAATTAATTATTTCTAAATTAAATATTAATACTTTATGTATATGCTAGTAGTATCGATAAACAAAATTTGTTATCTTGAGTGACAAATTAAAACATAATGTTTAAGGGTGTTCAAAAATGTCAGCGTCATTTTCACATATTAATCAGCGTGGTGATGCTCATATGGTGGATGTTTCAGAAAAACAGATAACCCATCGAGAGGCTAGGGCAGAATCAATAGTATTAATGAATGAAGAAACATTTAATATGATTATTGAAGGAAAACATCATAAAGGTGATGTGTTTGCAACTGCTCGAATTGCTGGAGTTCAAGCTGCGAAAAGGACATGGGAGTTAATACCACTTTGTCATCCATTACTACTTACTAAAATAGAGGTTAATATTGAACCGCTATTTGAAAATCATAGTGTAAGAATAGAGTCAGTTTGTAAGGTAACTGGTCAAACAGGCGTGGAAATGGAAGCGTTAGTTGCTGCTTCTGTAGCTGCATTAACGATATATGATATGTGCAAAGCTAGTCAGAAAGATATGATTATTAATCAGGTTCGATTATTAAATAAAATTGGTGGAAAATCTGGTGACTATAGTTTAATTAGAAAAGTGAAAGTATGAATAAAATTTATTTTTTTGCACAAATTAGAGAGCTACTAGGAATTGAATCTTTGGAATTAATGGTAGAGCAAATGTCAATAGCACAACTTTTAGATCAGCTGAGTTTACGTGGTGACAAATGGGCATTTGCTTTAAAAGAAAAGACTGTATTATGTGCGGTAAATCATGCGCTAGTTGATTATCATCATATAATTCAACATGGTGATGAAATTGCATTTTTTCCACCAGTAACGGGTGGATGACAATATGAATATTATTGAAGTCAACCAATCATATATTGATATAAATTCATTAATAACATGGCTCTATGAGTTACCTCAAGATGGATCAGTAGTCACTTTTATTGGGAAAGTACGTAGTTTAGAAAACCAAGTGATTAGTTTAACGTTGGAACATTATCCTCAAATGACAGAAAAAGTGTTGAGGAATATTATTCATCAAGCCAGAGATAGATGGTCAATTAATCGAGTTGCATTAGTGCATCGTGTGGGCAAAATTAATGTTAATGAGAGTATTGTTTTTGTTGGCGTTAGTTCGGCGCATCGAAGTGATGCTTTTGCGGCAACAGAATTTATTATGGATGTATTAAAAAACGAAGCACCATTTTGGAAGAAAGAACAAACTGGTAATGATGAAAACTGGGTAGAGGCAAAGCAATCTGATGTAAATGCCTTGAAAAAATGGTATTAATCTTTATTTAAGATATAATAAGGTATTATGTTACTTTTATGGGAGTTAAGATATATCAAGTTATACTCCTAACGGTTCAGTTAAAGAATAAGCGCCGTATACAACCATACATGAGTCAAGTGTATGGATGGTTGTTGGGTTACTTTTAAATGCTTTTGTTGCTTGGTTAGCATCAACTAATTATGAGTTTCTTACTCTGTTATCATGAGTAATGTGGGTGCTCTTGATTGTAGAGCTTCGATTAGGCTTTGTTATTTCAGGAATGATTAATCGTTTATCTGGTGTTACAGCAACTACTTTATTCAGTGGTAAATGTTTTAATTTTTTCTATATATTTTAAATATTATACGTCGTTTTCAATTGCCAGTGTCTTCTTTTCATTACTGTTTGAATGTTGAGTGTGTTCGTATTTTATGGCTATACGACTAAACGTCATTTGTCTGGTTTAGGAAGCTTTTATCCGTGGCATTAATTGATATTGTTATTTCTTTTTGTTAATAAATTTTTGGTAACGCCAACCGCTTATGATACGTAAAAATTTAAATAATTGAGCATTAATTTATCATAAGAAGATCAAAATATGTTTAGGCGTTATGTGATATTAGATGCATAAGAATGATATTGTGAGTTTAATAATTTATTTATCATGTTACTGCTAGTATTTGCTGAACGAAGGTAACCATTCATAATATTATAAGAAAACTCTATAAAGAATCATTTTTGTTAATTTTATATTAATCTCCATACATTTATTGTTTTTTTGTTAAAAATTTTGCGGAAAGCCCTAACTCAAAATAAAAAAAATATTATTATTAAAAAATTTCAGCCTGTTATTTAATGGATTTCTATGAAAAAACTTTATTGGTTTATGTTAGTAAATATTTTTATTTCGGCAATAATAGCAATCCGATATTTTTGGGTACCTGGTGCATCGTTTAATTGGGAGGGAAGCCTTTTTGCATTTATTGCAGTTTTAGGTCATTTTTTCTCAGCTTATTTATTAATTTTTGTTTTATCTATTCCTTTCCTTTGGATGAGTAAAAAATTAACTAATATCTGCTTGGCACTTATATTCAGTTTATTGCAAATTGTTTTATATATAGATACTATCGTTTTCGAACAATATCGATTTCATATCAATGAGTCGGTAGTATCTATGGTTTTGTCCGGTCAGGTCGTGGATTTTTCAATTCCGACTTATGTATTAATGTTTTTGTTAATATTCGGTTTTTGTGGAATAGAATATTTAATCCTTTATCTATTTGATAAAAAATTTAATCATAAAACTATTCAACCTAAAATATTAATTATACCAACAGTTTTTCTTGCTAGTTGCTTGGTTATCAGTCATTTGATACATATGATTGCTTTTTATTATGCCTATTCTCCGATTATGATTATAAAAGAATATATTCCTTTATATCGTCCATTTACCTCAAAAAAGATAATGGGATATTTTGATAAATCAGGGCAACGTAAAGAGCTTATTGAAATGGATAGTCAGCATGCAAGTATCTATTACCCTAAAAAAGATCTTATGATTAATCCAGATAATCTAGCAACACCTAATATTATGTTTATTGTGTTAGATTCTTGGCGTTATGATACTTTTAGTCCAGATATTTCCCCCAACACTTATCGTTTTGTTCAACAGAATAATGGTATAATTTTTAATAATCATTACTCAACAGGTAATGCTACTCGAACCGGTATTTTTGGTCTTTTCTACGGTATTCCTGGTACATATTGGGATTCATTTATAAGAAACCGTATTCCATCGTTATTTATAACTACTCTACAAAAAGAAAACTATAATATTGGAATTTTTACTTCAGCTAAAATCACCTCACCTGAATTTGATCGTACTGCTTTTTTAACTATCAAAAATTTAAGAATCAGTAGTAAAGATGGTCTAGCGTCAAGTCGTGATAAACAGATAACGGATGACTGGCTAAATTGGTATGAATCTAGGGACAAATCTAATCCTAGTTTTTCCTTTTTATTTTTTGATGCGCCACATGCTTATGATTTCCCAAATGATTTTGATGTGAAATTTAAACCAGTTGGTGATCTCAATTATATGACATTAAATAATAATACAGATCCCATTCCAATTTTTAATCGTTATAAACAGAGTGTCTATTATGATGATTATTTGTTGCAGAAAGTTTATGATGAACTTAAACAATCTGGTTCATTAGATAATACATTGATTATTATTACTGGTGATCATTCACAAGAAATGAATGATAATAAATTAGGTTTTTGGGGGCATAATGGCAATTATACGGATGCTCAAACCAAAGTACCTTTTATTATTGTTGGCGCAAAAGATCTCCAGTATATAAGTGATAATATAAATAAATTTACCAGTCATGAGGATGTAGTGCCTTCGATAATGCGTAATTATTTACATGTAAAAAATGATATTACTGACTATTCGACCGGTTATGATTTGTTTAGTCCAATAATGGATAGAAATTGGTTACTTATGTCTAATTATAGCTCATATGCGGTACGGACTAAAGACAACATTTATTTTGTTAATCGTCTCGGTATTAGTCATTATTTCGATGTTTACAATAATGAAGTAAATGACACACCTAATTATAATCTCATCCATTCTGCAATGGATGAAATGCATTATTTTTTCCAAGCAGACAAATAATAGTAAAAAAAATCCACCTTATAGGTGGATTTTTTATTATCTAATATCTGCACAATTTAGGCAGTAAATATAACGGTTTTGCCCATCTTGGAATTTGTCCCAGAATGAAACTTGTTGTTTGAGCTGTTTTACTTCAGGTATTTGTTCGAACAATACTTCTGCTGTTGATTTAGGCATCATTGCAATCATATCTGAATAAAAAGCATTGAGCCAATTACCTTCTTGTTTTTGCCAATCTATTTGATAATCTGAAATATTAGCTAATGTGGCGGCCATTTCGATTGCATCATCAAAATCACCTAACTTATCAACTAAACCGTTTTTACTTCCTTCTGAACCCAGCCACACTTGTCCTTGGGCTATATTATCTACTTGTTCGGTAGTCATATTTCGTGCTTTTGCTACTAAAGAAATAAAAGTGTGATAACCATTATCAATATTCATTTGGATAAATTGGTTCATTTCACTTGATAGATTTTGAGTTAGGCTTCTATTTGCTAATGGTGATGTTGATACTCCATCATTATAGACTCCGATATGAGAAAGTGAATTTTCAAAAGTTGGTACTATACCGAAGATGCCAATGGATCCAGTAATAGTATTTGGGCTGGCAACAATATAGTCCGATGCAGTTGATATCCAATAACCACCTGAAGCGGCCATACCACCCATGGAGACAACAACTGGAATTTGGTAACTACGTAAAGCTTCTAATTCATTGCGAATCGCTTCTGAAGCATCAACACTTCCTCCAGGGCTATTTACTCTAAGTATGACCGCTTGTATATTATTTTTATTTAAATTTTTACGAATGTTTCTTAATTGCTCAACAATATCTTGGCTTCCAGCGACATTGCTGCTATTTTCACCGTTGGTAATTGTTCCATTGACAAAAACAACGGCTATTTTTGGTTCTTCAGTTGCTGGTTTAGCAGTTTCTTTCAGCTGGTAATCATAAATACTTACTCTATTTTTTATATTGATTTCAAGTTCGAACTCGTGATTAGTCGCTATTGCATCAATCAAACCATTTGCTAAAGCGTATTGTGCCATGTTGCCATTAGCGGCTTTTAATTCTGATAACATTTCTTCAGGTAATGGTACTAATTGTGTCGGCGCTTTTTTTCGTTCTTCTGAAATATCACCAAGGTAGTTATTCCACATTAGATTTAACCATCGAGAGGTGTTGCTTCTGGCTTCATCCGACATATTGTCTCGAATGAACGGTTCAATAGCAGATTTATAAGTACCAACACGAAAAACATGAGTATTTATCTTTAAATTATCTAATAATGTTTTGTAATATAAGTTATTGGCTGATAATCCAAATACACTTACAGCGCCTAATGGCGTTAAGTATATTTTATTAGCATAACTGGCTAAATAATATTGACTTTGATTAAAGTTTGAGCCGATGGCATAAATAGGTTTATTGGCTGCTTTGAATTTCGTTAAATATTTTCCAATATACTGTAAGGAGCTCATATCAGCTCCGACAAAATTATCTAATTTTAACACCAAATTTTTAATATTTGGATCTGATGTGGCTTGGGATATCTTTTGCACTAAATCAAATAAGCTATTTTCGCGAGATAGATTTACTTTTTTGCCATAGATCTTATCTTGTATTTCATAAATTTCATCACTATAAAGTGAGTTATCAACGACAACTCCCTCAAGATCCATAATTAAAGTGCCAGATTGAGGAATGACATCTTGCTTGTTTACTTCTTTTATTAATGCGATACCACTAAAAATCAATAGAATAATGATTAAGAAAACGAGATTAAGAAATATTTCTCTGATTAAATTGATAATTTTCCAGATTGATTTTATAACAGATAGTGCAGACATAATAAAATAGCCTTTTTCTAATTTAATTGGTTTCGGTATTTTTCTTTTTGAAGTATTTTTTGTCTTCAAATCGCAAACAAGTTAATTTACCGCCCCAGCAACATCCAGTATCAAGCGCGTAAATATTCTCAGGAGTCCCTTTTCCATTCAGTGCTGCCCAATGACCAAAAGCTATACTATAATCTGAGGGGATTTTTCTTGGCAGAACAAACCAAGGTTTAAGCTTTGAGGGAGCTTGATCCGGTTGGTTTTTGTAATAAAAATCGAGTCGGCCATCTTCGTAGCAATAACGCATTCGCGTTAATGCATTGGCAATATATCGTAATCGATCTAATCCTTGTAGATCTATTGACCATTCATCGGGAAAATTACCATACATTTTGTCAAGGAAAAGGGGATAGGAATCACTGCTTAAAATGACATTTAGATCATGGGCACATTTTTTTAATGTTTCCATATCCCATTGTGGTGATATTCCAGCATGAGTCATAATGAGTTTTAGTTTTTCATCTATTTGGACTAGTGGTTGTTTACGTAACCAGTTCATTAATTCATCAAAATCATCTGCATGAATTAATTCATCAAGGTTATCCTTCTTTTTAGGAGGGGTAACATTGGCATGGATTGATAACAGATGTAAATCATGATTACCTAACACTAATCTAATTTGTTCGCTATTTTGTTTAACAAATCTAATAACTTCCAGTGATTTAGGCCCCCTAGCAACTAAATCACCAGTTAACCATAACGTATCCGATGATGAAAAACCTGCTTTTTCAAGTAAACGCATAAATTCATCATAACACCCATGAATATCACCAATTATTAGATTTGCCATAAGGTTATTTCCAAGCGTTTGCCAATAGACAATATTGTTTTACCGTCAAATTTTCCGCCCGTAAATTAGGGTCAATATCTAATTCAAGCATTTGTTCTGCCGTAAATAAATTACCTAAGCTGTTGCGTATGGTTTTACGTCTTTGATTAAATGCTTCTGTAGTAATCCGTGAGAGTACTTTGACATCATTAACTAAATAAGGTTTTTGCTTATAAGGTATTAGTTTTACTACAGCTGAATCAACTTTAGGGGCGGGTTTAAAAGAAGTTGGTGGTACTTCTAAAACAGGGATAATTTGGCAGTAATATTGTGCCATCACACTTAAGCGTCCATAATCTTTACTATTTGGAGCTGCAACTAAACGAGTAACTACCTCTTTTTGTAACATAAAATGCATATCAGCAATAATTGGCGCGTATTCAAATAAATGAAACATTAAGGGCGTCGAAATATTGTAAGGTAAGTTACCAAATACTCTTAATTGCTGACCTAATTGATCAAATAATAGATTAAAATCAAATGTTAATGCATCTTGTTTAATCACACTAATTTTATTTTGTAAAAAAGGATTTTCGACCAATCGACTAGCTAAATCCCTATCAATTTCAATCACAGTCAGATGATCAACATATTTACTTACCGGTATTGTCAATGCAGCAAGTCCTGGGCCTATTTCGACTAAAGCTTGCCCTTGTTTAGGTTGTATCGCTGCAACAATACTTTCAATAATATAATCATCATGTAGAAAGTTTTGACCAAATCGCTTGCGAGCAAAATGCCCTTGATGAACACGACTATTCATTCTTTCCTTCACCTGTAATTTTAATATAAGCATCACCTTTTAGTTCTTGAATCCAAACTTGTGCTTCTTCGGCAAATTTTCGGTTAAAAATAAGTCGGTAAGCTTGATCTTTCTTAACCATATTGGTGCCGTCAGTCTGTCTGGTATCAATTAGTTGAATTAAATGCCAACCGAAAGATGATCTTATTGGCTGACTGATTTCACCTTTTTTCAGTTGTAATAGTGCACTTTTAAAGCCATTATCATAAATTTCAGGTCTATTCCAACCTAAATTACCGCCATTGTCTTTAGAACCAGTGTCTTCAGAATTAGCTTTTGCTGCAGCAGCGAATGTGGTTGCTCCACTAGTAATGGCTTTACGGATATCAGTTAATTTTTGTTTAGCAATTTGATCGGTAACTAATACGTTAGTTTTAATTAATATGTGTCGAGCATTCACTTCTTGAAGGGTAATTTTTTTCGGCGCTTCAGAACGAGTATCATCAACTTTTATTATATGAATACCGACACCTGAACGGATAGGACCGACTACACTACCTTTTGCTGCACGAATCAAACGTTCTTCGAATATAGTCGGTAGTTCATTGAGCTTTCGCCATCCCATAGAGCCACCTTTTAGTGCGAGGTCATCATTAGAGTATGATGTGGCTAATTTAGCAAAATTTTCCCCTTTTTTAGCTCGATTAATAATGTCCATGGCTTTATTTGTGGCACTATCAACTTGTTGTTTAGATGCTTTTTCTGGAATGGAAATTAAAATATGACTAATTTTGACATCAATATTATTAGTCGGTTGATTAGTCATTGTTTTAGTTAGATTTTCAACTTCTCGAGGCGATACTTTGATTCTCGGCTTAACCTCATTTATACGGGCTTGCTCAATCAACATATCATTATGAATACGTTCTCGATAAGTGCTATAACTAATTCCCATTGCAGATAATTTACTTCGTAACTGATCGATTGTCATACCATTTTCAGCTGCAATACTATCAATCGCGCCGGTTACTTCATCATCACTTATGGTAATTTTAGCTTTAGCTGCTTTTTGTAAAATCAAATTTTCAACGATTAAGCGCTCGATGATTTGCTTTCGGAGTACTTTATCGCTAGGTAAAGTTCTTGGATCGGCACTTGCTTTAATGGTTTTTAGCATATCATTAACGTCACTTTCTAAAATGACATTATTATTAACCACCGCAGCAACTTGTTCTATAACTTTGGGAGCTGCATGAGCTGAAAGTGGGGTAAAGAGTGCTACATTAATACTTAAGTTTAATGCAATAAAAAGTTTTAATAATTTCATAGTTATTTAACTCATTATATTGTTGTGATATTAATTTTATCACTATAAATTTATTTGTTAGTTTATTAAAATGTTGATGTATAAGGTAACTTACCAAAGTCTAACATTTTAGCTTTGTAATCACTATTGTTACCTAAACCTTGTAATTCAAAGTTAATTGAAAGTTTATTTTTATATTTACTCACATGGGTTTTGTCGTCCCAATCGGTTAGCTTTCGGCCATATTGCATGGTTACTCCCCAGCAACAATCACTATAATGTAGGCCAACAAAGCTATCTGCAGTTTGATTCTGTTTCATATCAAAATAATATGATCCGACAGCACTTACAGTTGCAGATAATGGCCAACTAGCCATGATACCGGCTTGAGACAGATCTTGCTTATAGCGTTTTTCTGATGAATCTTTATATCTGTCATCTACAGTAGTAATATAATTATGGTTTGCATATCGATAAGATAATTGCATTAATTTATCACTGTTAGGTCGATACTCAAAGGTAGTGTTAGCTAAGGCAATGGTGTCAATTCGGGTATCATATTGGATGCCACTACGAAAAACAATATCATTACTTATACGCCAAAAATTATCTGTTGCCCATGTAATACTGCCCGTATCTGAATTTTTATCTAATTCATTATTATGCTCACTAGTTTTAGATTTAGTGAAATAAGTAATTTGACCAAGAGATAAGTTGAATTTTTCAATTTTATTACTATTATAAATACGTGTGGTTACCCCTGTAGCAAGTTTGTTAGTCGAGGCTATCCGATCTAAACCGCTGTATGCCAAATCTCTAAATAATCCAACGTAATCAGTCTGTAAATAACTTGAGTCATAGTTATCGATATTGGATTGATCGCGATAGGGAATATAAGTATATTTAATTCGTGGTTCAAGTGTTTGGGTATAACCATTCTTAAACTCAATGTCACGTTCGAAAATAACTTTACCATCCAGACTAAATTTAGGAATAAAACGATTTACATTATTATCTAATTTTTTATATAACTTTTTATCTAGATCTTTGTTTAGGCGATTATATCTTTTAAGATTTTGTTGTTTGTAATGAGTCGCCATAAAGCCTGTTTCTGTTGCTAATGAGGCCCAAGAATTAGTTACTGTATAATTCAGTGTTGGTTCAATATGGGCTCGCCATGCATTAGGTTTATCTTTTGTGGCATTTATAAAATGATATACTTGTGCAAATGTTTTGAATTTTAGTGGGCCCAGGTCGTAATTATAATAATTAATATCGAATTGGGGCTGAGTTTGATAAAGGTTATTCTTATAAAATGTTTGAAAATGGTTGTAACCTAAAGCTACATCCCAACTTTCATCATTATAGGCTAACTTATAGAATTGCGTTAAATATCCATCTGTCTGAAAGGCATATTTAGAGCTAAGATCGGTTAAATATTGATTATCACTAATCCGTGTAACATTAGTATATAAGCGCCAATTATAATTTATTAATTCGTCATTTTTCCAATGGAATAACCAGCGATTATTATTATCATCATAATTATTGCCATTTAATAATGCCTTTCTATCTTCATTGTATTGACTATCATGTTGCAACCAGTCAAAAGCGATAGTTCCTAATCCTAACTGATTTAAATAGCGAAATTCGGTTTGTAATTGTATACCACGATGTTGTAATACTCTTGGTGTTAATGTTGCATCATAATTTGGTGCTATATTCCAATAAAAAGGTAAAGCGAAGTCAACACCATCAATACTATCATAACCAAAAGTGGGTATTAATAAACCAGAACGTCTTTTATTACCGGTTGGTAATTGTAAATAAGGCGAATATAGAACAGGTACTTTGCCGATGCTAAATACTGCATTCCAGGCTTCAAGCAATTGTTCTTCGTTATCATGAATTATTGTAGTACCTTTAATATTCCAAGTACTATCATCTACTGGACAGGAAGTAAAACTACCATTTTTTAGAATGATATAGCGGTTTTTTTCTAGCTTCATTTCATCGGCTTTACCACGCCCAAGCCGATCAACTAAATGATACTCACTGGGATGCATATCCGAATCATTATTGTTGAGATTTATCGCCGCATGATCACCTTTCATTTTTATTAAATTATCTTGATAAGTGATGTTTCCATCCAATATTGCCATGCGGTTATTTGTATCTTTAGAATCAATAGTTACTTTATCTGCTAGAACGGTGCGATTACCTTGTTCAACATACACGTCGCCACTATAAATAGCTAAATCTGGATAAATTGCTTCGAATTCATTAGATTCTGCATTAACCGGTAATGTATTTATATCACCATTTACAATTGGTCGCTCAAATTTTGGTACATTAATAAGACACTTAGGATTATTAGTATCATTTTTAGGTAAGCCAATTGCATAGCTAGGACTATTATAATTATACAAAGAAAATGTAACAGCTATAGCAATAAGAGAGAGTGATAATTTTTTCATCAATGATTAGAGTGTAATTATGATTATTTTAATTAAAACATTATAGCGGTTATTTATAAAAGTGCGAATGAAAATTAACGTTTAGTTCGTCGTTTATTACTTTTGCCTAATTGTTTAACCATAAATATTTTTCTTTCGGTGGATACATGTTGAAATTCATCCCACCATTTAGCTAAATCTAACAATTCACCTTTTTCAATAGATGATCGCATTTCTAACAAATCATAGGCAGCACGAAATTTAGGATGTTCTAAAATCACAAAGGCACGTTTCCCTTCTCGTTTCTTCATTCTTAATTGTAAACGCCATATATCACTCATTATATTTGTTAATCGTTTGGGTATTGCGATAATTCGACACTGTTCGCTTAACACATCATTAATGGCCATAGAAAAAGAATCATAATACTGAAGGCCGCTTTCAATACAATTGATCTGAGTCTGTTCTATAATTGGATACCAAAAAAAGGCTGCGTATAAAAAAGCAGGATTGACACGTTGCTCGTTTGCTATTCGATAATCAGTATTTTTTAATACGTGAGCAATAATTTTCTCCAAATTGCCATTATTATTGTGTACAAATAAATGTTCAACTACCGGGAAAAGTTGTTCAAATAATTGGTATTGTTTTAATAAGATATAAGTATTGTAACCATGACCAGATTGTAATAATTTTAAAGATTCATCGAAAAGTCGTGCCGATGGAATATTTTTTAGCAACGGGGCTAGCGTTTTAATGGGATCAGCCGTTGCTTGATCTATTTTCATGTTAAGTTTGGCGGCAAAACGAATTGTTCTTAACATTCTAACCGGATCTTCACGATACCTTGTTTGTGGATCGCCAATTAATCGAATAACGCCATTTTTTAAATCGTTTAATCCGCCACAATAATCACGGATAGTAAAGTCTTTAACATTGTAATAAAGGGCATTCATCGTGAAGTCCCGTCGGATAGCATCTTGTTCAATCGTACCGTATACATTGTCACGTAATAGCATGCCAGATTGTGATCTTTTAGATATATTGGTATGTTCACTTTGACCATCATGATCACCACGAAAAGTGGCGACTTCAATTATCTCTTTACCGAACATAATGTGTGCTAAACGAAAACGTCTTCCGATCAGGCGACAATTCCGAAACACCTTTAGAATTTGTTCCGGAGTAGCATTTGTGGCAATATCAAAGTCCTTAGGTTTTTTACCTAAGAGAAGATCTCTAATACATCCACCAACTAGATAAGCTTCATATCCTTGTTTATTTAAGCGGTAAAGAACTTTTAGGGCATTTTCGCTTATATTTTTACGAGAAATATTATGTTCATTGCGAGAAATGGATACATAGTGCGATTTTTGCTGTTCTTCATGCTGAAACATTTTACGATAAAAGCGAGAAACTTGTTTAAAAATAGCACACCTCAAATTAATAATAGTCTATATAGCAATCTAGCGCGCGATTATATCGCAATTACTTTTAACTTTCCATTTTTCTTAATATGGCTATGGTAAGTAGAATGATGGGATTTAGTTTATAATCATCAAAGATTCTATTTGATTTTTTAAACATAATTATCAACAATAGTAATTTATATAGTACAATTAATAAAGTTAGCCTATTAAGCATCAAGAAATTATGCATAACAACAGATTTTATCTGTATTTAAATGACTAATTAATTTTACTGAATTTGATACTCTTATTTTATAAATGATTTTTATACAAAAAACAGTAGTATTTTATATCTATTTATTATATTCCTGAGTATATAACCATTAACTGATAATTTTTTGGGGACACTATGAATATTCGTGATTTGGAATATTTTGTATCGTTAGCTGAATTTCGGCACTTTCGTAAAGCAGCAGATGCTTGTAATGTTAGTCAACCAACATTAAGTGGTCAAATCAGAAAACTTGAAGACGAATTAGGTGTAATGTTACTTGAGCGAACTAGTCGCAAAGTGTTATTTACCCAAACCGGTATGATGCTTGTTGAGCAAGCCAAAGAAATTTTACGTAATATACAAATTTTAAAAGAGATGGCTAGTCGTCAAGGTGAAGAAATGTCTGGTCCGATGCATATAGGTTTGATCCCAACTATTGCACCCTATTTATTACCGCATGTAATTACCGTTTTACACGAATCTTTTCCTCAATTAGAACTTTATTTGCATGAAGCTCAAACTGCCAATATTGTTGCTCAACTTGAGAGTGGAAAACTGGATTGTGCGATTATTGCTCAAGTAAAAGAAACAGCACAATTTATTGAATTACCACTGTTTAATGAACCTATGTTTTTAGCGGTTCCAGCAAGTGACGAATTAGCAACTAAACAAACAGTTAAGCTTTCTAATTTAAAAGGGCAAAAATTTTTAATGTTAGAAGATGGTCACTGTTTGCGTGAACATGCGATGGGATATTGTTTTCAAGTCGGAATTGATGAAGACAAACAATTTAAAGCAACGAGTTTAGAAACATTACGAAGTATGATATCTGCTGGGCGTGGTATTACCTTATTTCCAGAGCTTGCTGCACCGAATGAACGTACTCGTGATAATATTTGTTATATTCCTTGTAGTGATCCTATACCAATGCGAAGTATTGCTTTGATTTATCGACCAGGCTCTCCACTAAGAGCACGTTATGAAACTATAGCTAAAACTATTCGCGATCATATGCCAAAAGTTTTTGCAGAAAAAGAGCGGTTATTGGGGCAAACAAACTGATAACTTACATTTGTATCATGCTGAATTTTGAAAATGAAAAACATTAAAACCGGTGGTATCAGAGCGCAGCAAAAGGAAAGAACGCGTCGAAGTTTGATTGATGCTGCGTTTAATCAACTTAATGCTGAACAAGGTTTTGCAAGTTTAAGTTTGCGTGAAGTTGCTCGTGAAGCAGGTATTGCCGCTACCTCATTTTATCGACATTTTCGTGATATGGATGAATTAGGTTTAGCGATGGTTGATGAAAGTGGTTTAACTCTTCGTCAATTATTAAGACAAGCTCGAAAACGTATCGAAAAAGGTGGTAGTGTGCTTCGGACTTCTGTAACCACCTTTATTGAATTTGTAGATAAAAATCCTAAAGTATTTCTATTATTACTGCGTGAAAAAGCTGGAACTTCTTCTGCTTTTCGTTCGGCAATTGCACGTGAAATTCAGCATTTCATTGTCGAGCTTGTTGACTATTTAGATAATGCTAATCAAATGCCACATCATTATAATGAAGCTCAAGCAGAAGCGATGGTTACTATTGCTTTTAATGCTGGTGCGGAAGCGCTTGATTTTGATACTATTCAACGTCAAAAATTAATAGAAGATCTTATTTTTCAACTTCGAATGGTTTCTCGAGGGGCTTATTACCTTTATCATAAAGAACAAGTAAAACTTGAAAATCATTGATCATTTTTTCATTTTATATTTATTCCCAAATTGTAATTTAGATTTCAATAGTAATTGCCATAAATAAACTTTATTACATCATTTTATAATTATTTTAATTTATTTCCTATTTACAAACATTTCTAGCTAAATCTTCCGCAATTTATATAATTAATCCAGATGTAATACATTTCTGTTTTATGCAAATTTGTAAATCTACAGCAAAAGATATCTTAAATCAAGAAAAATAAGGTTAGGGTATTCATTGTAAAGATGGTAGTTATCATACAAAAGGTGAGAAACATCGTGAAGTTATAGATCTCATTATTGGTTTTTTATCTAAAACATTCAAAAAATGAAAATTGTCATTAAAAAAACTGCGACATTAAGTCGCAGTTTGTTGTGATTTATAATGGTAACATCATTATAAATTTTGTAGCACTTTTTCAACACTATCTTTAGCATCACCAAATAACATGTAGCTATTTTCTTTAAAGAATAGTGGGTTTTGCACGCCAGCATAGCCGGTATTCATAGAACGTTTTGAAATAATGACAGTTTTTGCTTTCCAAACTTCTAGAACAGGCATTCCTGCGATAGGGCTATTTGGATCTTCTTCTGCTGCAGGGTTAACTGTATCGTTAGCACCAATTACCCAAACAACATCAGTATCAGGGAAGTCATCATTAATTTCATCCATTTCCAATACAATATCATAAGGAACTTTTGCTTCAGCTAATAATACGTTCATATGGCCAGGTAAACGTCCTGCAACTGGATGAATACCAAAGCGAACTTCTATACCCATACCACGAAGTTTTTCAGTAATATTGCTTACTGCACCTTGTGCTTGAGCTACAGCCATACCATAACCTGGTACAATAATCACTGAACGAGCTTCTTTTAAGGTTTGAGCAACTTCGGCTGGTTGCATTTCACGGTATTCACCTTGTTCTTCTTCTGATGAGCTTGATGAACTGCCATCACTACCAAAACCACCGGCAATTACGCTGATAAATGAACGATTCATTGCTTTACACATAATGTAAGAAAGAATTGCCCCTGAAGAACCAACCAAAGCACCAGTAACAATAAGTAAGTCATTACCTAACATAAATCCTGCTGCTGCTGCGGCCCAACCAGAATATGAGTTAAGCATTGAAATAACCACTGGCATATCGGCGCCACCAATTGAAGCAACAAGATGGAAGCCAAACACTAATGCAATGATTGTCATAACTAGTAAACTAACAAGTGCGCCTGCGCCAGTTTTTACACCAATAAAAGTAAACATTAAAATTACTGATACAACAATGGCTGCTAAGTTCCAGTAGTGTTTATATGGAATAGATAGTGGTTTAGAACTAATACGACCATTTAGTTTACCAAATGCAACTACTGAACCAGAGAATGTAACCGCACCAATGAAGATACCAACAAAGATTTCAACTAAATGCACAGTTAATTCATTGCTGGTAATTATTGTATGTGCATCTAAGAAACTATTAAAACCAACAAGAACCGCCGCCATACCAACAAAACTATGGAGAAGCGCAACCAGTTCTGGCATTTGGGTCATTTCTACTTTCTTAGCAAGATATAGACCGATAGCTGCACCAATAACCATAGCAATAATGATCCAGTGCAGTCCACCTTTGATACTAGCAACAGCAGCAATAAGAGCAATTGCCATACCAATCATGCCATAAATGTTTCCAGATTTAGCTGATTCTTGATTTGATAGGCCTCGTAAACTAAAGATAAACAGTAATGCAGCAATAACATAAGCTGCTTGAATGATTCCATGACTTAACATTATCAATAATCTCCTTTACTTGCCACGTTGGAACATTTTTAGCATTCTTTGGGTAACAAAGAATCCACCAAAAATATTGATACTAGCAATCAAAATAGCAACGAAGGCAATCGCCGTAGTTAAGCCATTATCATCACCGACTTGCAATATTGCACCGACTAATATAATACCGGATATAGCATTAGTAACTGACATTAGTGGTGTATGTAATGAATGGGTTACATTCCATACTACGTAATAACCAACTACACATGATAAAGCAAATACAGTAAAGTGGCCTAAAAAGCTCTCAGGCACAGAGTTTGCTAACCAGAAATAGGCAATAATTAATAAAGCAAAAATACCATATTTTTTGGCTGGTGACATTGGTTTAGGTTCAGGTTTAGCCACAGGCTCAACCGCTTTTTTCTGTGGTTGTGCTGAAACTTGAATCGGTGGTGCAGGCCAAGTGATTTCTTTATCTTTAACTACAGTTACACCACGAATCACTACATCATCAAAGTTGATATCAATATTACCATCTTTTTCTTTGGCAAGTAATTTTAATAAATTAACAATGTTGGTGCCGTATAATTGTGATGCTTGTGCTGGCATACGGTTAGCTAAATCAGTATAACCAACAATTTTAACGTTATTATCAGTTTCGAATACTTGACCTGGTTTAGTTAATTCGCAGTTACCGCCAGTTAATGCTGCTAAATCAACAATAACACTGCCTGGTTTCATTGATTCAACCATCTCTTTTGAGATAAGTTTTGGCGCAGGTTTACCTGGAATTAATGCTGTAGTAATGATGATATCAACATCTTTAGCTTGTTCAGCAAATAATGCCATTTCGGCTTCGATAAATGCGGCAGACATTTGTTTAGCATAGCCGTCACCAGAGCCCGATTCTTCTTCGAAATCTAATTCTAAGAAGTCAGCTCCCATACTATTAATTTGTTCTGCAACTTCAGGTCGTGTATCGAATGCACGAACAATCGCACCTAAGCTAACCGCCGCACCAATTGCAGCAAGACCCGCTACACCCGCACCAATAACTAAAACTTTTGCTGGTGGCACTTTACCTGCAGCAGTAACTTGCCCTGTAAAGAAACGGCCGAACTGGTTTGCAGCTTCAATAACTGAACGGTAACCGGCAATATTAGACATTGAACTTAATGCATCAAGAGATTGAGCTCGTGAAATACGAGGTACACAATCCATTGCCATTACAGTAATATTTTTAGTTGCAAGTTTTTCTAAAAGATCTTTATGTTGAGCAGGATAAATATAACTGATAAGTGTTAATCCCTCTTTCATTAGAGCGATTTCTTCATCAGTTGGCGCATGAAATTTTAAAATAAGATCATTTTGCCAAATATCCTTTGTACTTTGAATAGTGGCTCCAGCATCAATAAAAGCTTGGTCTTCGAAATGAGCAGCATGTCCAGCACCTTGTTCTACTGAAACTGTAAATCCTAGTTTTAACAGTTGTCCAACGGTTTGAGGTGTTGCTGCAACTCTAGCTTCATTGGCTAACCGTTCTTTTGGTATACCGATATGCATTGCGTTACATCCTTATGTTAAGAAAGATTATTCATGTTTTGCGATTTTAGCATAAATTAGCGACAGTGCGAGTAAGGAATTAATTTTTTATTATCGAAATTAGATTATTATTTTTTATGATAACTTGATATAGGGTTATGAGTTATAGCAAAAGTATAATTGTTTTGCTGATAGTTATTACTAATAGACGTGACAATAATAAGATGGATAGTTTTCATTAAATTTTACTATTTTTAAAGCAGTCGAGTTTAACCTATGTTTGTTCCGTTTGCTTCTGTTTTATCTCATAAGTTATGATTATTATCACTCTTTTAATGATTTAATCCAGCTATACTTTGAATTAATCATCAAGAGGTTTACTTTATGTTCTTAGAAGAAAGACAAAAAGCTATCTTAGATTACTTAGATAAACATGAAAAAGGTAGTGTTCAATATTTTTCGGAAATATTTAAAGTATCTAAAGAGACTATTAGAAAAGATCTCTCTACGCTGGCGAAACAATTATTAGTTATTCGTTGTTATGGTGGAGCCATGATTAAAAGGCATAGATTAGTAAGCAATATTACTGATAAAGAGTGTATTACCTCATTAATGACAAGATATGATAAACAGAAATTTAAAAAACGAGGAGACAGAATGAACGGTAATGTTTGTATTTTAGGTTCATTTAATGTTGATATTGTTGCACAAGTGGCAAGATTTCCCAAAGGCGGTGAGTCAATTCTAGCGCAAAAAAGTATGATTGGTCCAGGTGGAAAAGGTGCTAATCAAGCACTTGCTGCAAGTCATGCCGATGCAAAAGTTCATTTTGTCGCAAAAGTTGGAACCGATCAATTTAGTCAATTTGCTCATGATCATCTATCTTCATCAAAAATTAACTCATTTACTTTGTATCAATCAGATAAAGAACCTACCGGCAATGCTGTCATTTATGTTTCTGAAGAGAATGGCGAGAATATGATTGCCATCTATCCTGGTGCAAATTTAACAATTACTGATAAAGAAATTGTAATGTTAGAAAGTTATCTCAAACAATCTGATATTCTATTAGTTCAACTTGAAAATAATATTGATGCCGTTTTAAATGCAATGAAATTAGCTAAAGCAATGGGGGTTAAAGTGGTGTTAAATCCCGCGCCTTATTCTAAAGATATTCAACAGTTATTATCTTATATCGATATTATTACTCCGAATGAAACTGAAGCAAGTTTAATGTCAGGAGTTGAAGTTAATGATTTCGATAGTGCCAAGCTTGCAGCAGAAAAAATTTATTCATTAGGTATTCAAACAGTCATTATTACTTTAGGTAGTAAAGGTTCTCTTATTTATGATGGTAAACATCATCAACATATTAAGCCTTTCTTAGCTGTTCCTGTTGATACAACTGGTGCTGGCGATGCTTTTAATGGAGCTTTTTGTGCTTCATTGGCTAAAGGAGAAACTCTTTATCAAGCAGCAGTTTATGCTTCAGCTTTTGCATCTTTAGCCGTTGAGCGTGAAGGTGCATCAAATATGCCATCGCATCAAAATGTGCTTAAACGAATGGCAAATATATAAATTTACTTGAGGAACCGATTTATGATGAATCAGCCAAAAAAAATTATCCTTGATTGCGATCCCGGTCATGATGATGCTATCGCACTTTTATTAGCTCATGGTAATCCAAATATTGAATTGCTAGCGGTAACTACGGTTGTTGGTAACCAAACATTAGAAAAAGTAACTCGTAATGCATTATCTGTTGCACGTATCGCTAATATTACTAATGTTCCCTTTGCTGCAGGAGCGGTAAGACCTCTAATTAGAAATGTAGAAGTGGCACCGGATATTCATGGTGACTCTGGACTTGATGGCCCCGTTTTACCTGAACCGGCAATTCAATTAGATAAAAGGCATGCTATTGATTTAATTATTGATACCATCATGTCACATCCCCCTAAAACAGTCACATTAGTTCCAACAGGCGGTTTAACTAATATTGCAATGGCGGTACGTAAAGAGCCGAAAATTGTTGAACGAGTAAAAGAAGTTGTTTTGATGGGCGGTGGGTATCATGTTGGCAACTGGAGTGCTGTTGCTGAGTTTAATATCAAGATAGATCCAGAAGCAGCTCACATAGTATTTAATGAAAAATGGCCAGTTACTATGGTTGGATTAGATCTAACCCATCAAGCATTAGCTACACCAGAAGTAATTGAAAAAATATCTGCAATAAAAACAAAACCAGCTAAATTTGTTTTGGAAATGTTGGAATTCTTCGGAAAAATGTATAAACAAGCTCAAGGTTTTACTTATCCGCCAGTTCATGACCCTTGCGCTGTTGCTTATGTTATTAATCCTGAGTTAATAAAAACTAAACGAGTACCAGTTGATATTGAATTGACAGGTACATTAACTTTAGGAATGACCGTGGCTGATTTTCGTTTCCCTCCTGATGATAGTTGTCATACTCAGGTTGCAACTGAACTTGATCATACTGGTTTTTGGGATTTAATTGTTGACTCCCTAGAACGAATAGGTGAGGTTAATCTATGATTGAAAAAAGTAAAGATAAATCCAGTGTATTTACACTGATGATGGCTTTGCTTGCTGCATGTGTTGCTTTCCAACTTAATGCTAGTATGTTAAGCCCTGTATTAGTAACCATAGCAAAAGAGTTAGGAACTAATGATGCTGCTGTTGGGCTATCGCAAACCTCGTTTTTCACAGCAGCAGCTTTATTTTCATTATTTTTACCACGATTAAGTGATATAAAAGGGCGAAAAAAAGTCTTAACTGCTATGTTATTAATCATGACATTAGGTACAGTTTTAGCTGCTGTTGCACCAAATATTGAAGTGTTATATGCCGCGAGGATTATTCAAGGTGTCTCAGGGCCAGTCGTACCTCTATGCTTGTTAATGTTAAGTTTTGAAGTAAAAGATGTTAAACAGTATGGTATGTTAATGGGAATAATAACAGCAGTAAATGGTGGTATTGCTGGTGTTGATGCGATAGCTGGCGGTCTACTTGCTACTCATTTCGGGTTTCGTTCTGTATTTTGGGTTATAGCTATAGTTGCCGCAATTTCCACTTTCTTTGTTCATCGTTTTGCCTCCGAATCTAAACCATCGGCAGGCACTAAAATGGATTGGTTAGGTGTTTTACTAATTGTTCTAACCATAGCTGCGCTATTACTCGCACTTAATGAAGCGGGTAAACTAGGTAACGCAAATTGGTTGATTGTCTTAGGATTAACTCTGTTTGCTATCTTATGTTTTATTCTGTTTTGGCATGTAGAAAAAAGAAATAAACAACCGCTTGTTACCACTAATCATTTGAAAAAACGTGCTACATGGGCTTTGTTATTAACAACAACTTTAACCATGACAGGTATTTTCGCTATTGTTAATGGTTTAGTTATGTCAATTGCTCAAAATCATGAGATTGGCTTTGGATTAGAAGCTGATTGGGCTTCACTCATTTTTCTAACTCCTTATGCTTTAATTGGTTGGTTTGTGGGACCATTTTCTGGAAGATTGGCACCAACAATGGGGTATAACAATGTGCTAAAATTAGGTCTTGTTGGCTGTGTTATTGGCATCTTAGTTATTATGTTTTATGGCATTCATTCTCTACCTATTTTATCAGTAGGGGTTATTGTGCTAGGTATTTTCTACGCAGGCATGGCCAATATTATTTTGAATGGCCTAGGTGTTGTTTTATCACCTAGCGAAAACCCAGGTTTTCTACCAGGTATGAATGCTGGGGCATTTAATTTAGGCGCTGGCTTAAGTTTTGCATTATTACCAGCAATTCAAATGATGAATGGTAACTCAATTGATGGTTATTTCAATGGCATGTTACTTGGATTAGTGATCACGGTATTAGCTCTACTTTGTAGTTTTCTTATACCTCGTCCAATCAATGCTGAAGTTTAATAATCGAATTAATAAAAACGGGATAATAATCCCGTTTTTATATGTAAATTAATCTTCTTCAGGAATTAGTGTAAAAACTAGAGTGGTAAAAAACTTATCTTGTGTCGCTAATTGATTATCTTTAAGCGGAAAACCAATTTCAACGCCAATAACGTTTAAACCTTGGTTTGGCACAATAATAGTAGTTTGACCTTTATCATCTGTTTTCACTGTTTTATCTAAGTTATTCACCACATCAACAATAACTGCTGTGTTAGCTAGTGGTTTTCCATCTTTATACACAGTAATTGGTAAACTATCACCACGTTTCAATTTTGTCGGATCAACAGAAGGAACGATTTGTAAAGGAATATCTTCAACCATTTTAGGGTTATTAACGGATGATAAATAATTAACGCTATATTTTATGGCGTGAGTGCCATTACTGGCTCCTTTAACTTTATTCATGGGTAAATTAACATACTTACCTTCTGAATTTTTGGTCCAATAGCCATAATCAAAATCAACCGTTACTACCGCTGTTTGATCTGACGGTTCAATAGTCACAAAATTATCATGTGACTTTTTAGATATCGGTAGCAGTGACCAATTACTATTATAAGCTTTAACATCTTTTACACTTTCAGTCTTATAACCATTGTCTAAAGGCCCTTCACCTAAAACAATTTGTTTTTGATCGACTCGATTAGTAATCCATATACCATGAGCAATTACTGATTGTGAAACCAAACCAATAAAAGTCCCCAATAAAATTGATAATAATACTTTTCGCATAAATACCTCTACATTTTAAATGAAAACGATAATCATTATCATTTTTATATTTACATAAGTCAATTCAAATCTAATGTTAATTAGATAATAAATTTGCGTTTTTTGTAATGGCAATTAGCGTATTTAAAAAAATTAATTATTGATTATTACTTCTAATAATAAATCCTAAACTTAGCTATTTTTAACTACTACAATTTGTTATATAATCGATAAAATTTTGTCCATAACACAATATATTGTGTTTCTCATATTATTTTAAGATGTCAGGCTTGCTGAACATCCTTAATTAAGGAATCACTATGATGGATTTTTCCCAATCAGTGCCAGAACTGGTCTCTTGGGCAAAAAAAAATGATTTTTCGATTGCTTTGCCTGTTGAGCGATTAGCCTTTTTGTTGGCAATAGCTGTATTAAACAGTGAACGCTTTGATGGTGAAATGACTGAATCTGAATTAATTGATGGTTTTCGACATGTTTCACACATTTTTGAGCAAAGTGAAGATACTATTACTGTCCGTGCTAATAATGCGATTAATGATTTAGTACGCCAGCGTTTAATCACACGTTTTGCTAGCGAAATGACCGATGGTTATTCTATTTATCGATTGACACCTTTGGGAATTGGTATATCTGATTACTATATTCGTCAACGAGAATTCTCGACTTTACGTTTATCAATTCAACTTTCAATTGTGGCACAAGAATTAAAACGTGCCGCAGATGCTGCTCTTGAAGGTGGTGATGATTTACATTGGCATCGTAATGTTTTCGCACCTTTAAAATATTCAGTAGCTGAGATCTTTGATAGCATTGATATCACTCAACGAGTGATGGATGAACAACAAGCTGATGTAAAACAAAATATTTCTGCATTATTAAGTCAAGATTGGCAGGCGGCAATTAGTAGCTGTGAGGGCTTACTGACAGAAACATCGCAAACCTTACGTGAATTACAAGATACATTAGCAGCGGCTGGAGATAAATTACAAGCTAGTTTGCTTTTAATACAAGATGCGACTTTGGATAATCCTGAGTTAGATAAAATTAATAATGTAGTTATTGATTTACAAGGTAAATTAGACCGAATCATCGGTTGGGGACAAAAAGCAATAGACCTATGGATAGGTTATGATAGGCACGTTCATAAATTTATTCGTACTGCAATTGATTTAGATAAGAATCGAGTTTTTTCTCAACGATTACGCAAATCGATCCAAAGCTATTTTGATTCACCATGGTCACTTACTTTTGCGAATGCTGAACGTTTACTGGATATGCGTGACGAAGAGTTGGCATTACATGAAGCTGAAGTGACTGGTGAGTTACCTTCTGAACTCGAATTTGAAATGATTGAAGAAATTCAAGAGCATATAGTTGCACATATTGAACAAAATCTATTGATCTTTAAACAAGAAAATAAACCACTTGATATGAGTATTGCTATTCATAGTTATTTAGCTCAGTTCCCACGAGAACAGCATTTTGATATTGCAAGATTGTTTATTGATCAGGCTATTCGATTAGGTATTGCCGAAAGTGATTTACTTGGTATTCCTGCCGAATGGAAACCTATTAACGATTATGGAGCTAAGGTACAAGCACATGTCATCAACAGATACTAAAGATATAGAAATGGAACAAACTGCTCATCATCTCGATGAAGTCATGGGACGTATTGCTGCAAGTTCTCAAGCGTCTATAGATAAATATATGCCAGTGAAATTGGCTCAAGCTATTGCCAATCCAATTTTTCCTGAACTAGATAGTTTATTACGCTCAGGCCGCCATATTGGTATTGATGAACTGGATAATCATGCATTTTTGATGGATTTTCAATTTGAACTTGAACAGTTTTATCAACGTTATAATGTTGAGCTTATTCGTGCACCAGAAGGCTTTTTTTATCTTCGTCCTCGTTCAACCACTTTAATTCCCCGTTCAGTTCTTTCTGAATTAGACATGTTAGTAGGTAAAGTATTGTGTTATCTCTATTTAAGCCCAGAACGATTAGCGCATGAAGGGATTTTCACTTTGCAAGAACTTTTTGATGAACTGGTTTCCTTAGCGGATGAAAGTAAATTGTTGAAATTAGTTAATCAACGTTCAACGGGATCTGACTTAGATCGGCAAAAACTATTTGATAAAGTAAAAACCGCATTAAATCGCTTACGTCGACTAGGCATGATCTTCTTTATTGTAGGTAATGATAGTAGTCGATTTCGTATAAATGAATCTATTTTCCGCTTTGGTGCTGATGTTCGCAGTAGTGATGATGCGCAAGAAGCGCAATTACGCTTAATTCGAGATGGTGAAGCGATTAAAATAGAATCATCACTTATTTTGGATGATGATAATAGTGAAGAACAAGATGAAGATGTTAATGAGGAGATTGAATAATGATGATGGGACACGGTAAATTTCACTCATTAACCTTAATTAACTGGAATGGTTTTTTTGCTCGAACCTTTGAGCTTGATCAGCTGGTTACCACGCTTTCAGGTGGTAATGGCGCGGGTAAATCAACGACTATGGCTGCATTTGTCACAGCGCTAATTCCTGATTTGACTTTATTACATTTTAGAAATACCACTGAAGCGGGTGCCACATCTGGTTCTAGAGATAAAGGTTTACATGGTAAGTTAAAGCCAGGTGTTTGTTACTCTATGCTAGACGTTATCAACTCTCGTAATCAACGAATTATCTGTGGTGTACGTTTACAGCAAGTAGCAGGGCGTGACAAAAAAGTAGATATTAAACCTTTTTTAATACAAGGTTTGCCAGTCAATATTAGTCCAACTGAATTGGTAACAGAACGTTTAAATGATAAACAGGCTCGAATTTTATCATTACCTGAATTAAAAGATAAAATTGAGTCAATGGAAGGAGTTATTTTTAAACAATTTAACTCTATTACTGATTATCATTCAGTCATGTTTGATTTTGGTGTATTACCTAAACGATTACGCTCTTCATCCGATCGCAGTAAATATTATCGTTTAATTGAAGCTTCACTTTATGGTGGGATTTCAAGTGCTATTACTCGTTCACTACGTGATTATTTATTACCAGAAAATAGTGGTGTTAGAAAAGCATTCCAAGATATGGAAGCCGCACTCCGTGAAAATCGAATGACACTCGAAGCCATCCGTGTTACACAATCCGATCGTGATTTATTCAAACACCTTATTACTGAGTCTACCAACTACGTTGCTGCTGACTATATGCGTCATGCTAATGAACGTAGAGTCCATATCGAATCGGTTTTAGGATTGCGTCGTGACATGTTTAAAACGCAAGATCTGCTGATTAGTAATCAATTCCGCCAAGTTGAAATGGCAAAAGAATTAAAAGAATATCAAGATGCTCAAAGTGATTTAGAAACGGATCTTCAGGCGGCCAATGATCATCTTAACCTTGCGCAAACAGCTTTACGTCAACAAGAAAAAATAGACCGTTATCAAGCGGACTTAGATGATCTGAATTTAAAACTTGAAGAGCAAAATGAAGTTGTCCTCGAAGCTAATGAACAGTATCAAACTTACCGTGATCAGGCCGAGCATACTGAGCAAGAAGTTGATGAAATAAAAACCCAATTAGCTGATTATCAACAAGCTTTAGATGTGCAGCAGACTCGGGCAATCCAATACCAACAAGCTATTCAAGCTTTAAAAAATGCTCAACAACTATGCCAATTACCAAAATTAGGTATAAGTAATGTTGAAAATCATTTTGAAATCTTTGAAGAAAAACAAAAAGAAGTTACTGAACAACTGTTAGAATTAGAGCAAAGACTAAGTGTTTCTGATGCCGCAATTAATCAATTTGATAGAGCTTATCAACTAGTTGTTAAATTAGTTGGGGACGTAGTGCGCAGTGATGCTTGGAGTGCCGCTAGAGAAGCATTAAAGCAGTGGCCTTCACAATGTTACCAAGCCGATCAAGCAGAACATTTACAACTGCAATTAGATGAATTAGAGCAACGCTTTTTTGAGCAAAAAGAAGCTGAATCATTATTAACTCAATTTTGTAAGCGTTTTGGTCATCAACTTAATTATGATGAGCTTGATGAATTTAAACAAGAGCTAGAAGTTCAATTAGACCAAAATGCTGAGCTTGCCAATGAATCAAGTGAAAAACGTATTGAATTTAATCAAGAGCTTGAGCAAATTCAAACGCAAATTGGTGCTTATCGACAAAAAGCACCAGTATGGTTAAAAGCCCAAGATGCACTTATCGCATTGCAAGAACAAACAGAGCAAACGTTTACTAACAGTCATGCTGTCACGCAACATATGCAACAATTGCTTGAACAGGAACGCACTTTAGTTACACAACGTGATCAAATAAACTTCAAACGCAATCAACTTGATGCACAAATTGAACAACTCAATCAACCAAGTGGTGTTGATGATGGTCGTTTATCGACATTAGCGGAAAGGTTTAATGGTGTATTACTTTCTGAAATTTATGAAGATGTAACCATTGATGATGCACCTTACTTTTCAGCATTATATGGTCCATCAAGACAAGCTATTGTGGTACCTGATTTATCACTGGTAAAAGCTCAACTAGAAAGCCTGACAAATAGTGAAGAAGATTATCCAGAAGATATCTATTTTATCGAAGGTGATCCATCTTCATTTGACGATAGTGTTTTTGATTGTGAAGAGATGACGAAATCCGTATTGGTTAAAACTGGTGATCGGCAATGGCGCTTTTCCAGCTTTCCTAAGGTACCTTTATTTGGCCGAGCAGCACGTGAAATTCATCTTGAAAAATTATCGGCAGAACGCGATGAACTACATGAACGTTATGCAACAATTTCATTTGATCTGCAAAAATTACAACGTATTGAGCAAAATGTTGGGCAGTTTATTGGTGAATATCTATCTGTAGCATTTGATATCGATCCAGAAGCCGAAGTGCAAAAGTTATCGACAAGACGTAATGAAATCGAACGTCAGCTCTTGGCACAAGAAAGTATTGATAAACAAAATCAACAACAAGTTGCAAATTGTAAAGAGCAGTTAATCACAGTAAATCGATTGGTAGCTCAAATGCATTTATTGGCTGATGATGATTTAGCAGATCGGGTTGATGATCTCCGTGAGCAAGTTGCTGAAGCGCAAGAGGCCGCGCAATATGTTAGTCGTCATCGCCATACTATTGCCGAACTTGAACCCATTGTTGCAGTATTGCAAAGTGATCCTGAGCAGAATGAATCATTACGTGAGCAGTACAATACTGTTAAAGCTCAGCAGCAAACCATTCGCCAACAAGTTTTTGCTTTAACGGAAGTGATGCAACGTCGTGCTCATTTTAGCTATGAAGATTCAGCTGGTATGTTGAATGAAAATAGTGATCTCAATGAAAAATTACGTACTCGATTAGAAGTTGTTGAAGGACAACGAGGTGAAGCTCGTCGTCAAATGCAACAGTATCAAGATAAATATAATCAATACAATCAAACATTAGCATCACTTAAAAGTGCATTTGAAACTAAGCGAGACATGCTTAATGAATTGCATAAAGAGATCGAACAAATTGGTGTTAAAGCGGATGCAATCACTGAAGAGCGAGCACGTATCCGTCGTGATGAAATTCATCAAAAACTCAATAGTAATCGCCAACAATGCACGTCTTTGGAAAAACAACTTATTATGTGTGAAAGCGAAATGACGCAAATGCAAAAACGCTTAACACAAACACTGCGTGATTATAAACAGTTACGTGAACAAGTTGTTGAAGCAAAAGCTGGTTGGTGTTTAGTGTTACGACTCGTTAAAGAAAACAGTGTAGAACGACGATTACATCGACGAGAATTGGCTTATCTCAGCGCTGATGAACTACGTTCTATGTCGGATAAAGCACTTGGTTCATTGCGTTTAGCGGTAAATGATAATGAACACTTACGTGATGTATTAAGATTATCCGAAGATCCGAAACGACCAGAACGTAAAATCCAGTTTTATATCGCAGTTTATAAACATCTACGTGAACGAATTCGCCAAGATATCGTCAAAACTGATGACCCAATTGAAGCCATTGAACAAATGGAAATTGAGTTGTCACGATTAACTGAAGAACTTACTTCACGAGAACAGCAATTGGCTATTAGTTCAAAAAGTGTGGCTAATATTATTCGTAAAACTATACAACGAGAACAAAACCGTATTCGTATGCTTAATCAAGGATTACAAGCAGTGGCATTTGGTCAGGTTAATGGTGTTCGTTTGAATGTTAGTATTCGTGAGGCACACTCTTCATTATTAGCTGCATTAGCTGATGATCAAAATGAACATCAGGATTTATTTAGTAATAATCGTATTACCTTCTCAGAAGCGTTAGCGAAACTTTATCAACGTTTGAATCCACATATAGATATGGGGCAACGAACTGCACAAAATATTGGTGAAGAGTTGCTAGATTATCGAAACTATTTAGAGATGGATGTGGAAGTTAATCGTGGTGCTGATGGTTGGTTACGTGCTGAAAGTGGTGCTTTATCAACGGGTGAAGCGATTGGTACAGGTATGTCTATTCTACTAATGGTTATTCAAAGTTGGGAAGAAGAGTCTAAACGTCTGCGCAATAAGGATATTTCACCATGTCGCTTATTATTCTTAGATGAAGCGGCACGTCTGGATGCTAAATCGATTGCAACGCTCTTTGAGCTTTGTGAACGATTAGAAATGCAACTTATTATCGCTGCTCCAGAAAATATCAGTCCGGAAAAAGGTACCACCTATAAATTAGTGCGTAAAGTGATCAACAACCAAGAACACGTACATGTTGTTGGATTGAAAGGCTTTGCTTAGTTATTACTGACTAAAAACAGTTTCGCCGGCAATTACCGGCGAAACTGTTATTTAATGTTGATTAATTATGTAAGCAATGGTTAATTTCAACTAGCCTACATCATTAATGAATATCCAACACAGCATGAAAGGCCTCTTGTGGAATATCAACACCACCAAATTTACGTTGTCTAATCTTATTCTCTTTAATATTTTTAGCGATTTTTTTCTTTTTCGATGCCGAACCCGAATAGCCACGACCGGTGACACTTTTACGTAAAGGTGGAATGTCTTCCCGAGCAATGACTTTATTTTCGACTACTGATTGAACCGGCATTGGGTAGAGTTTGCGAGGAATAACATGTTTCATCTTTTGAACAATTTGTTTACCTCTTTCAAAACTTTTATCTCGAGGTAAAATAAATGAAAATGCATCAACAATTTCATCATTCAACCAAATATCCATTTTTACCAAATCCGATGCAATATAGCTTCTATCACGATAATCTATAGATGCATAGCCATGAGTAATCGATTTAAGTGAATCATAAAAGTTGTAGGCAATTTCCGAAATAGGCAATTTAAAGGTTAACTCTGCCATTTTATTATTTAGATAAACCATATCCACATAAATGCCCCGTTTTTCCTGACAAAGTTCCATTATTTCGCCAATATTTTCCATTGGAATGATAATGGCAGCATCAATAAAAGGCTCTTCAATGTAGGCAATCTTTTCAAAACTTGGCAGTAACATAGGATTATTAACGCTAAGCATCTCACCATTTTTTAACGTTACCCGATACTCAACACTCGGGAAGGTTGAGAGAATTTCGATACCATATTCTCGTTCAAGCCTTTCTTGAATAATTTCCATATGTAAAATACCGAGAAAACCACACCTAAATCCAGCACCTAATGCCATGGAATTTTCTTGTTTATAAATGAAAGCCGAATCATTAAGCGATAATTTTTCCACCGCATCTTTCAATTTTTCTTGGTCTTCATTTTTTATTGGAAATAATCCAGCATAAACCATAGCTTTGACTTCTTTATAACCAGGTACTGCTTCGGTATTTGGGTGATTAGGATCAATTAGGGTATCACCGACTTTAACATTTGCGACGATTTTAATATTAGTCGAAATATATCCAACTTCACCTGCATCAAGTACATCAACAGTTTTCATTGCTGGTAAAAATACGCCCGTTTGTAATGCTTCGAACTCAATATCACTTTTGAGCATTTTAATTTTCATTCCGGTATGAATGGCACCATTAAAAACGCGTACGTGTAGCACTACACCGCGATACACATCATAATGAGAATCAAAGATTAACGCTTGCAGTGGCTTATCTTTATTACCTTCTGGCGCAGGAATGTTTTCAACGATCGATTCTAAAATATTATCAACTCCTACGCCGGTTTTAGCTGAAGCTAAAATAACTTTATCTAAGTTTATGCCATCTAACTCTTCGATTTCTTTAATCACGCTGTCAACATCCGCATTCGGCATATCGACTTTATTGATAACTGGAATAATAGTTAAATTCTGCTCTTGAGCCAGTTTTAAATTAGCGATTGTTTGTGCTTGTACGCCTTGGGTTGCATCAACAAGCAACAAAGCTCCTTCACAAGCAGCTAAACTGCGCGAAACTTCATAATTAAAATCAGTATGTCCTGGGGTATCGATGAGATTAAGCTCATATTCAATATTATTTGAAGCTTTATAGTACATGCGCACAGTTTGTAACTTAATTGTAATACCACGTTCTCTTTCAAGATCCATGTTATCTAATAATTGCTCTTTCATATCACGTTCAGAGACAGTATTGGTCATTTCTATTAATCTATCTGCTAGCGTTGATTTACCGTGATCGATATGGGCAATAATACAAAAATTTCTAATATTATTTGGGTTCATGTTAATTTCTCCCATACTTTTCTTAAATGTTGGCGTGAACTATAATGGTTAGAGTAACTCTAAGTCAAGTTTGGCCAAATTATCATACTTGCTAATCTATTTAATTGATTTTTATGAAAACATGGGTATAAATATGGTAAATATAAATGATTGTATTGCATCAATTGCACAAAATGGTGAATTAAACCAAACACCTAAATACTCGGTGACTAAAGCAGCAAAACTATTAGGCTTGTCAGCCCACACGCTTAGGTATTATGACTCACTTAATCTATTTCCATTTTTACAACGCGATCAAAATGAAAAACGGTTATTTTCTGATGCAGATTTACAGTGGGCAAAATTGATTGAATGTTTACGTAACGCCAATATGTCAATTAAAGATGTTCAACACTATGTCAAGCTGTGTCTTAGAGGTGATGAAACATTGGATGAGCGTCTAACTATCATTAATCAACAAGAAAATATATTAATCGATACTATAACTCAACTAAATGAGCAATTGGCCTTATTGAAATTTAAAAAACAATACTATAAAGCCACTCATCAAACAATAAATAACTAAGCTTTTTCCAATGAAAACCTTTCCAATGAAAAAATTTTGAGGAAAGGGGTTTTTTAACTAAAAATTAATTAAATAATTTTAATAGTCATATACCTAAAAACTCCATTTATAAAGTATGTCAGCCTTTATATATTAATGCGCTAATAATGAATTTCAACATTTTCTTTTTCTAATGCATTTTTTAAACTGTTAGGAAATGGTTGATCTGAAATAGCGATATTAATATCTTCTAATGTAAATGTTTGGTTGAAAAATTTTTTGTTAAATTTACTACTATCAACTAATAGAATTGTTTTTTCTGCATTACGACAAAATTGTTTTTTTACCATGGAATCCGCTTCGCTAACATCTGTCGCTCCCATATCAGGATCAAGTCCTCGACATGAAGCAAAAAATAAATCAGCATGATAATGTGAAATAAAGTCACAGGATTGTAAACCGCAGATGCTCAAATGTTTAGGTAGAAGTCGACCTCCAGTACAATACACCTCAGCATTGGTCTCTTCAACTAAGATGTTAGCTGTTGTAATACCATTTGTTAGTATAGTTAAGCCTTTTTTTTCATTTAATCTTTTTGCCAAATAGAGGCAAGAACTACTAGCTTCAATAAACAGTGTTTGACCGTCTTCAATAAATGCTAAAGCTAAATCAGCAATATACCTTTTTTGTTCAATATTTTCTTTATTTTTCAGTGTAATAGGTGTTTCAATCGAGCTTTTTTGAACATAAATCGCTCCCCCATGTGTTCTTCTTATTAAACCTTGTTGTTCGAGCTTAGTAAGGTCTCGTCGAATAGTTGCTTGACTGATAAATAATAACTTACAAAGTTTATTAACTGTCACAAAATTCTTTTCTTTTATGATATTTAGTAATTTATCTTCTCTGGTCATCTTTCCTCCAACATGACTGTGATCAAGATCACTAAGATTTGCTCGATATCAATCATATTTTAAAGTTTAACATGACCGAATTTGATTGTTAATCAATATATTCGCCAGCAATTTGCAATGAAATATTTGTCTTTATAATTACTTTAACTATCTAGTTTAAATATCGTTTTATTGGAGGTAAGGATGTTAGTCACATTACGTGAAGTTTTGTCAGATGCTCAAAAAAATCAGTATGGAGTAGGATTATTTAATACTATAAATTTAGAAATGGCCAAAGCAGTACTTGAAGCCGCTGAACAATCTAAATCGCCAGTGATAATAGGTACTGCAGAATGTTTTTTAGATATATCCACATTACAAGAATTAGCTTATTTTTTAATCCCTATGGCGAAAAAATCTAAAGTTCCTGTTGTTGTTCATTTAGATCATGGATTAACAGAAGACGCAATTAAAGAAGCGTTGAGATTAGGCTTTTCTTCAGTTATGTATGACTGTTCCACTGATAGTTATCAAAATAATATAAAACGCGTAGCCAATATTACTAAATTGGTTCATCAATATGGTGCTTCTATTGAAGCGGAATTAGGACATGTAGGAGCTAATGAGCATGCTTCAGAAGGTCATGGTGAGCAAGATAATAGTATCTATACCGATCCTTTAGAAGCTAAGCATTATATTGAACAAACTGGAGTAGATGCCTTAGCTGTAGCTATTGGTACTGCTCATGGTGCTTATAAATCAACACCTAAATTAGACATAAATCGTTTAGATCAAATTGCTCAAGTTGTTAAAGCTCCTTTAGTTTTGCATGGCGGTTCAGGATTAAGTGATACCGATTTTCAAAATTGTATAAAGCATGGTGTCAGTAAAATTAATATTTTTACTGATATTAACTGCGCTGGATTAGAAGCTATTCATCAACTTTATGTTAAAGGTAAAGGTATCTCGGATGTTGCTGTCGCAATGAAAGAAGCGATACGTGAAGCTACGTTAAAAAAGATGTTGATATTTGGTTCTAATAATCATGCATAGTTTTAGTTTGAATAACTTTATTTATAATTAAAAGGATCTAATTAATGATAAAAGTTCTCATTGTAACCCATGGCAAATTAGCAGAAGGTATTGTTAATACAATAAATATGTTAATTGGTGATAAACAAGATATTACCTATATTAATGCTTATATTGATTCGAGTGATTTTACGATTCAAGCGGAAGATTTTTTAAAAAAATACCAACATAATTCTCAAATCATCGTTTTTACTGACCTAAATGGCGGTAGTGTCAATCAAAAATTTGCACAATTAAAAAGTTGTTATTCTTTTCATTTAATAACAGGATTTAATTTACCACTTGTATTAGAAGTTATCCTCACTGATATGCAACTTTCTGACGAAAATCTAACAGAAATAATCGAACAATCGAGGCAAGAGATGCAACTGGTTAATATACAACCACAGAAACTTCTAGAAGATAACCAATTTTTTGATGATTAAATAAAAAAGAAGTTTTAGGAATAATTATAAAAATACGGAGCAATAATTATGATAGTAGAAATAAGAGTTGATGACAGATTGATTCATGGTCAGGTAGCCTTAGTATGGACCAAAAAACTCAATGCTAAAGCTATTGTTGTGGCAAATGATCATGCAAGTAAAGATCACATTCAACAAATGACATTGAAAATGGCAACCCCGGAAAATGTCAAACTCGCTATAAAATCCATGCAAGATGCTGTGCAATTGATAAATAATCCAAAAGCAAAAGATATGCGCATTTTTGTATTAGTTAATTCAATTTGTGATGCACTGTTTTTGTCTGAAAATATAGGTGACATAGAAAGAATCAACATTGCCAATGTTGGTCGTTTTGACGGTGTCGATGAAGCTGAAAAAAGTAAATTGAGTTCTACGATCTTACTTAGCAAATCAGAACAAGTTGCCTTAGAACAATTGCTTGCTAGTAATCGAAAAGTTGTTCATCAGATAGTCCCTGATAATGCAGAAAAGCTTTTTCATGATCTAATGAGTAATTAATTTGGAAAATTTTATTACATAAAAAGGGATAGTATTATGATAATGTCAGCTTTTTTACTTGCAGTTGTTATGTTTATAACTTTTGGTGGTAATTGGCTTATTGGTCAAAATATGGCTGATAGGCCTATTGTTGTTGGCTCATTAGTTGGATTAGTTCTCGGTGATCTGCAATCTGGAGTGTTAATGGGAGCGGCACTAGAAGCTGTTTTTATGGGGGCGGTTAATGTTGGCGGTGCTACACCATTAAATCCTTCCTTTGGTACAGTACTCGGTGCTGGTTTTGCTATGCTCTCAGGTGGTGGTGTAGAAATTGCTATCACATTAGCAATTCCTTTAGCATTGTTAGGTGGTTTATTGGAAACTACTATGAGTGTCGTTTTAAGTTTTTTTGCCGGTCACTTTGATAAATTAGCACTTGAAGGAAATGATAAAGCTATTGTTGCAATGCACTATGGATTATGGTTTTTACGCTATATTGTCTTTGCGATAGTTGTTTTTATCGCAATTATGTCAGGTGCGACTCCAGTTAAACTTTTTGTCGAAAATATTCCAGAAGTTATTATGCGAGGTCTGGCTGCTTGTGGTGGATTAATACCCGCAGTCGGCTTTGCGATGTTGCTAAAAATGTTATGGAATAATAAGCTCTCTATTTATTACATTTTGGGTTTTGTCATTGTTGCTTATATCAAAATTCCACTTATCGCATTAGCAATTATTGGTACAGTTATTGCTGTTGCAATCGCTTATCGAGATTATGAAATTCTTAATCTCAAGTCGGATAAATTTCACACTAATAATAATTCGAATTCTATAATGGATGATGATGAGGAGTTCTTCTCATGAGTAATTTAAAATCAATAATTAAACAAATCTCAACTACCGATAGAAAGTTATTAAGAAAAATGTTTTTTCGTTCTTTCACGATATTCGCTCCATTTAGTTTTGCTAAACATGGCGCTTCCGGTTTTTGTTATTCACTAATGCCGTTTATTAATCATTATTACACTAAATTACAAGATAAAAAAGATGCGTTAACGCGACACATAGTTTGGTTTAATACTACGCAAAATGTGTCAACATTTGTAATGGGATTGGCAGCTTCCATGGAAAAAGAAAATAGTGTTAAAGCGGATTTTGATGCTCAATCTATCAATGCGGTCAAGTCAAGTCTAATGGGGCCACTTGCAGGGATCGGTGATTCTCTATTTTGGGGTGTTTTAAGAGTTGTTGCCGCTGGAGTTGCGCTGAGTTTAGCGCAAGAAGGTAGCTTTCTTGCCCCGATTGTTTTTTTACTCGTTTATAATATTCCCTCTATCGCTTGCCGTTATTTTTTGGGATTAATTGGATTTTCATTAGGCTCTAAATATATTGAAGAATTATATGCTTCAGGCCTAATCAATATTTTGACCAAGGCTGCAAGTGTCCTTGGATTAATTATGGTAGGCGGAATGACAAGTAATATTGTTACTTTTAATTCTGTATTAACAATTAGTTCAGGTGAAAATTCTTCATTATCACTACAAAGCATACTTGATCAGATATTTGTTGGTATTATCCCATTAACTACAACATTACTTTGTTTTTATTTAATGAATAGTAAAAAGGTAAGTTTTAATTTCATCATCATTGGCATCGTTGGGATGAGTATCATATTAGCCACGTTAGGTATTGTTTGATTATCGTCGAATAAATTGTGATTAAGGACATAAAATGAATATTGAAAATCTACCAAAGCAAGCTAACGTAGCTATATTAACTGGTAACAAAAAAATTGAATTAAAATCATTAACATTACCAAATATTAATGATGATGAGATACTCGTTAAAGTTGAAGCTTGCGGTATATGTGGAACGGATGTGCATGAATATAAGGGTGATCCATTTGGTTATATACCAATTCAATTAGGGCATGAGGGAACAGGTACAATAGTAAAACTTGGTAAAAACATTACTCATGACTTTACTGGTAAGCCACTAGCTGTCGGCGATAAAATCGTTACAGGTTTACGTCCTTGCGGAAAGTGTGATATTTGTTTAAACCATCCAGAACAAATTCACTTATGTAATGGAGGTGAAATTTTTGGTTTAATGCCTGGTGAGAACCATTTTTTTAATGGTTGGTTTGGAGATTATATCAAAATAAATAAGGGAGGAATTGTTTTTAATGTTAGTGATATGAGCCTTGATTTACGTGTCTTAATTGAACCAGCGGCTGTTGTAATACATGCAATTGAAAAAGCGAAAGAAATCTTTAATTTCAAACATGATTCAACAGTTTTAATTCAAGGCTGTGGACCAATTGGATTGTTGTTATTGACCATTATTCGAACTATGGGCGTTCGCCATATAATTGCTGTTGATGGTGAGGATAGTCGTTTGCAACTTGCTCAAGAATTGGGTGCGCAACACACCATTAATTTTATTAAAAGTTATGACAGTATCAAGGATGTTATGAAATTGTCAAAACAAGGTGTTGATATGGCGTTTCAATGTACTGGTTCCACAAAAGCTGCTTCCACTATTTGGAAATATATTCGTCGAGGTGGAAGTTTATGTGAACTTGGTTTTTTTGTTAATAATGGTGAGGCGAATTATAACCCGCATTTTGATATTTGTAACAAAGAGATAAAAGTTGTTGGCTCCTGGACTTACAAAGCGGAAGATTGGGTACACGCCTGTGAATTCTTAAAAGAAGCACAAGCAAGAAAATTGCCTATTGAGAAGCTCATTTCTCATCGCTATCCATTAAAAGAAATCAATCAAGCTATGGAAATGAATATGAGCATGCAAGGTTACAAAATTATCATTCAAAACTAATGATTAATCAATGGGCTCGAGCATTAAAAAAGTTAGAGCCTATTATCAAAATTACTGCAAACTATTTTTTATTGCAAATGAATTGGAAAAAGAGGTTATTATTAATTAGATAGTTAAAATACTTTTGCCTATTAGTCATTTGTATAAAAACTCTGCGAAGAGTTTTTTAAGAAGAGATTAATTTCTGTCAATTAATCATAAAAAGAGCCTCTTTTTTTAAAAGAAAGATACCCATCGTTGTTAAATTAATTACTGCTAATTATCTGGTGAATCTTCTTCTGTATTATCATTGATTTTGTTTTTTATTCTTTTTACATTTTCGCTAGCCGCTGACGCCATTCTACCCATGGTTTCTCTTAAAATTTTTCCATCATCGGTTTTAAATGAGTCAACTTTTCATGATCACCATAGCTAGAAGCTATATCTGAAATTCGTCGAGCGATATCATGTCCTTTTTTGACGGTGTCATATATATTTTATTGATTTTTTTTAATATTTTCAGCTAAACGTCTAAGTTTATTATATTCCAAAAATAACAACACTAAAATTGCTATAAGAATTAAAAATAAAGTAGTTAATATAAATATATAGTCCTATTCATAATTAAATGATCTAATAATCAGATAGGTAGCATTTTTTATAATTACAATGTAGCGTTTAAGTGAGGTTAAATTATTGTTACCTTTTATTAATTTATATCACAGGTTAAATCAAAACAATAATTTATCTTACCCTAAAATATACCCCCATTCTTTTTGGTTGTAAATATATCTTACTGGTGCTTAATGAATAACAAAATAGGCTTTAAGCCTTGTATTTGTTGGTTTTGATGTGTTTTAAAGGATTTAAAAGAATGTTAATGAATATTGAATTGGTGCGTGGGCGGGACTTGAAAAGCAAGTGTTAAACCTTTTTAGTAAAAGTGTTTTATCTATTTAAAATTTACTTCGTATACCTAAACGTATACCTAAAACGAAAAGTGCCCCTTAAAATTGGGTGTTTTTCGTACTCATTTAATTTTGATTTAAAGTTTATTTTCGCGGATGTAAAAATCTGTCCAAAGAGGCAGTACCCAAATTTGAGTGTTAAAGAAATTACTACCCCATTAACATAAAATTTTATAAAAAACTGTACATACTATACATGATTTCTTATAACCCTTATTGTATAAGGGTTTGTGCTATGTATAGTCGGCATTTTAACTATACATAACTCTACATTCGAACTGTACATAATTCAGTGGTGTAAAAATTTTTTATTAGATTAGCTAAATAATGGACTATTTATTTTTTATGATTTTGATTAGTGCAAGACAACTATAATGTTATACTTAAGGAGATAAACTTCAATGCAGTTAAGTTGTATTTTCTATATCCAACATCTTTAGGAGATTATAATGAATAGAGAAACATTATTTAACTATGCCAAAAAACATTTTCATTCAGAACCTAACTATCTTTGGGAAAATTTACCTAACTATGCAGTATTGCGCCATCATCAGGATGGTGATAAATGGTATGCTATTGTTATGAATGTATCTGGCTCAAAACTTGGGCTAAAAGATGATAAAGAGATTGATGTTCTAGATATTAAAGCAAGACCTGAACATATAGGCTCTTTAAGGAAAAAAGAAGGTATTTTGCCAGCATATCATATGAATAAAGAACATTGGATCAGCATTATTCTTTCTGGACATTTATCAGATAAAGAAATATTCGATTTACTTAACGAAAGTTATCACTTAACTTCAAAGTAATTTTAGCCTTAGCTTTAGTATATTTGTTTATTTCATTAAGTATCTATTTTGTATAATACAAAAAAACGCCAATCAAGGTGGTTAGAATACTCATAAACAAAAAAGTATGCTCATCTGCTTTAGGTAACCGATTTATACTGCCTATTATGATTTCTAACTTTGTTCATCTTCACCAAATTTTTGGATACAAAAATCAATAAAACATCTTAGTTTAGGTAGAACATGTCGATTAGATGCATAAAGAATATGCATGGGTCGGGTTGGCACGTGATAGTCAGGTAAAAGATGAACTAACAATCCTTTTTCTATTGCTGGTGTCACCATTTCGGCTGATTGTAACATAATACCTAATCCAGCAATGGCAGCTGGTAATAGTGCATCACCACTGTCGGTCATGAATCGCCCTGATACAGGTACAGAAAAATGACCTTCAGCTCCCTCAAATTGCCAATGAGTTTGTAATGTTGTATGAGAAAAACCTAAACATTCGTGATATTTAAGATCTTTTGGTGAATTAATCGGTGGTGAGGATTTTAAATATAAAGGAGCTGCACACAAAATCAATTTATAAGGTTTTAATTTTCTTGCAATTAATCCACTATCAGGTAATTCGCCAACTCTGAAAACTAAATCAAATCCTTCATCAATTAAATCAACAATACGATTAGTAAGTGATAAATCAATGGAAATTTCTGGATAATTGCTTAAAAACTCAGGTAATTGTGGTGCTAATGCATGAGTGCCAAATGTTGTTGGTGCACTAATCTTAATTCGCCCTCGAGGTATGGCATTAATTTGTGCTGCAATCGCTTCTGACTCTTCAACTTCGGCAAGAATATTTTTGGCACGTTCATAAAATGCACGTCCTACTTCGGTTAAACTCTGGTGACGAGTTGTTCTATTTAACAAACGAACATTTAGGTGTTCTTCAAGCATGCGGATATGTTTACCAACTAATTGTGGTGACATATTAAATGCGTTTGCTGTAGCCGAAAATGAGCCTAATTCAACGGCTTTCACAAAAACAGACATAGAAGTTAATCTATCCATTAGAAACAATTTGTTTTTAAACATGAAATATAACTGAAATTTATCACTTTTTATTTCTATTGTATAGTTTTATCAATTCATTCATAAACAGGAGATAAAAATGAAAATTGCTATTATTGGAACAGGAAATATGGGGACAGGACTTGCAAACGTACTTGCCACAACAAATCATGATATTGTAATTGCAAGCAGAAACTCAGCAAAAGCTCAGACTCTCGCAAAAAATATCGGTGCTGAAAGTGGTTGTATTGAAACCGCGGTAAAATCAGCCGAAATGGTGATTTTAGCACTACCTTATCAAGCCGTAAAAGAGGTATTACTCTCTTGTGGTGATTTAACTGATAAAATATTAATTGATATAACTAACCCAGTTACGGAAGACTTTAAAGACTTACTGATTGGGCATGTCACATCAGGCGCAGAAGAAATTCAAGCATTGGCACCAAAGGCGAAAATCGTAAAAGCATTTAATACTATCTTTGCCCAATTATTACCTACATCAGCACGAACAAAACAAACTTTACAAGTTTTTATTGCTTCTGACGATGATAACGCGAAAACCGTTGTATCAAACATTGCTAATTCAATTGGATTTGAACCGATTGACGCTGGTTCTTTGTGTAATAGTCGTTTTATTGAACCTATTGGTGCAATGAATATTCATTTTGCCTTTTTCCTAGGGCAAGGACCAACTGTAGCCCCGATTTGGGTCAAAGCATAAATACGAAAATAACAGTCAATTTTGTTATTTAATTTATAATAAACAAAATGATATTAAAATTTATATTTCTAAATAGTCGCCATATACGGTTTATATTTTAACTCTACATTCGTACTATACAAAAAAACCGCCAACCAAGGCGGTTTAAACATTAATAAATAATTAGCTTTAGATAGACTCTTCTGCTTTAGGTAACCAGTCTTTACTAGCGTTTAAATTAAGTTCTAAATTAGTTTTAACCCCCTACTGTAAAGCACTTCTTTATGTATTGCTTGCCGTTCTCGTTCATTGCATAACTTAAAAACTGGGTAAGGGATAGGGGATTGCTTAACCCTGTGTTGCAGATGTATTCGACATAAGCATGGTAAAGATACTTTTTCTTGGATTGAGATGAACAACAAAATAGGCTTAAAGCCTTGTATTTGTTAGTTTTGATGTGTTTTAAAGGATTTAAAAGAATGTTACTGATTATTGAATTGGTGCCGTGGGCGGGACTTGAACCCGCACGCCCTAGAGCACTACCCCCTCAAGATAGCGTGTCTACCAATTTCACCACCACGGCGCCGTTTTTATTCTGGAATATCGGATGTAGGATTAATCTTTTGTGGTTGAATAACAGGATCAGTAGTTGGAATTACGTCTCCATTACCGCTAGTGCTTTCGGTATTTTGTTGCGTAGTCGCAGGAGCACTATCTCCAATATTTTTAAACTCATCACTTGAAGTTGTGGTTTTTGCGCTGCCAAGATTTGATAAAATAATGCTTAACACAAAAAATAACACACCAAGTATTGTTGTTGTGCGAGTTAGAAAATTGCCGCTTCCTGATGAACCAAATAAAGTTGCAGAAGCGCCTGCACCAAAAGATGAGCCCATGTCAGCACCTTTACCGCGCTGAATTAGCACTAAAACGATTATCGCAAGTGCGATAAATAAATAACCTATAATTAAAAGTTCGTACATTTCAACCTGTCAATTTTTATGTTATAGAACAGAATTTATTGATGCGAAATATTAGCGAAAGAGTGAGCAACAAGCAAGTATATTTTATTATTTTCTGTATTTATCATAATCAATTGTACGTTTTTAGGGGAAAAATCAGTATAATGTCGCCATTTTTATTCTTGGCTAATGCAGTTGTATGAAATTTATAGTTAAACTTTTCCCTGAAATTACCATCAAAAGCGAGTCTGTTCGTTTACGTTTTATTAAAATTCTTACTAGCAATATTCGTAATATTTTAAAAAATGCTATTAATGATGTTGCAGTTATTCGTCATTGGGATTTTATTGAAGTTCGCCCTAAAATTGAAAATAGCGAAAATCAAATTTTAGAACTATTAACAAGAATTCCTGGTATCCATCATATTTTAGTGGTTGAAGAACTTACTTTTACCGATTTACATGATATTTATGAAAAAGCGTTTAATCACTATGCGCCTTTAATTGAGAATAAAACATTTTGTGTAAGAGTTAAACGACGAGGTAAGCACGAATTTACCTCAATTGAGGTAGAGCGTTATGTCGGTGGTGGTCTTAATCAGCATGTTGCGACCGCTAAAGTCAAATTAACTCGTCCAGATATTACGGTTAATCTTGAGATTGATAAAGATAAACTTCTACTAGTTAAAGAACGGCATGCCGGAATAGGTGGTTTCCCAACCGGAACACAAGAAGATGTCATTTCTCTTATTTCTGGTGGATTTGATTCTGGTGTTTCTAGCTATATGCTGATCAGACGAGGCTGTCGAGTCCATTATTGCTTTTTCAATTTAGGTGGCAAAACCCATGAAATTGGCGTGAAACAGATGGCTCATTATTTGTGGGATAGATTTGGAAGCTCTCATAAAGTTCGTTTTATTGCCATTGACTTTTCAGATGTTGTTGGCGAGATTTTGGAAAAAATTGATGATGGCCAGATGGGGGTTATCTTAAAACGGATGATGATTCGCGCAGCCTCTAAAGTTGCACAGCGTTATAATGTTGAAGCTCTGGTTACAGGCGAAGCGTTAGGTCAAGTATCAAGTCAAACCTTAACTAATTTGCGTTTAATCGATAATGTCAGTGATACATTAATTTTACGCCCACTTATCACCCATGACAAAGAAACGATAATTAATCTAGCTCGTCAGATAGGTACTGAAGATATTGCTAAGACTATGCCTGAATTTTGTGGTGTCATATCAAAAAGTCCAACGGTAAAAGCAGTTAAAGAAAAAATAGAAGCTGAAGAGGAAAATTTTGATTTTGCTATTTTAGATAAGGCTGTTGAAGAAGCTGAAAATATTGATATTCGTGAAATAGCTAAACAAACTAATAATACTATTACTCAGGTTGATACTGTTACCACATTAGAAGATAATCACGTTATCATTGATATTCGAGCGCCTGAAGAGCAAGAGGAGTATCCACTTGCAATCGAAAATGTTGAAGTTAAGCTTATACCATTTTATAAATTGGCAACTCAATTTGGTGATTTAGAACAATCAAAGCAATATTTACTGTATTGTGCTAAAGGCGTGATGAGTAAACTACAAGCACTTTATTTAATGGAGCAAGGTTTTAACAATGTTAAAGTATTTAAACTGTAATTCTTAACAATTATTTACGATATTTTTTTCATATATCTATATAATATTTTTTAAAATACAAAGCCTAGTTGTCGTCTATTTAATAGATATAAAATTAAGGATTTCATTACTTATTGAGGATTATAATGAGCAAATTACTTGTAGTTGATGATGATCTAGAAATTGCGTCGTTATTATGTGAATTATTAGAATTGGAAGGGTTCACAGTCGAAGTTGCAAATAATGGTATTGAAGCGTTAGAAAAGTTTGATGATTCCATCGATCTGGTTTTACTTGATATTATGATGCCAGAAATGAATGGATTAAGTGTCTTGTCTTCACTAAGAAGTGAATTCACCGTTCCTGTTATTTTCTTAACAGCTAAAGATAGCGAACTCGATAAAATCAATGGTCTTGAACTTGGCGCTGATGATTATATTCTTAAACCTTTCAATGATCGGGAATTAATTGCTCGAATTAACGCTTTATTGCGTAGGGCTAAATGGGATACTGCCGGTAATGAAAGTAGTGAAAAACCATTACAATATATTATTGATAAACTTGTGGTAAATACCAAACAACAATCTGTTTATTTTGATGATAAATACATCGAATTAACTGGCACAGAATTTCAAGTATTACTTAAATTACTTGAAAATAAAGGGATGACTATTTCAAGGGATACTCTTAGTGAGACAGTGTTAGGGAAAGAATTTATCCCATTAGCACGTTCAATTGACGTTCATGTCTCTAATTTACGGAAAAAACTTCCACCTCGAAGTGATGGCTTACCATGGATTAAAACATTGCGTTCAAAAGGATATCTATTTGTTGTAGATCAAAATGATGATTTGTTGCAAAATTAGCTTTTTTAAATATGGTAAGAATCTATGTGGATTTTTGATCGTCTAACAATTAGAATTTTCACAATATTCTTACTTACTATCGCTTTTTTCCTTGCGCTTGTAATGGTATTGCCCGAACTCGACTCACGTAATTTAACTTATTTAGCCAATAAAGATAAAGAAAGTGGTGAAGTTCTTGCAAGTCAGATAGAAAAAGATCTCACTAAAATACCGAAAGATAGTTTTCGCTGGTGGATGAGATTTATTGTGGTAATGGATAATTATCAAAAAACTGGTCAAGTCCTATTTATTGTTACACCTAATCAGCAAATTATTACTGCAGATACTAAAAATATAGATTTAGTAAAAAGTTTTAGTGAAAAATCGCATGATGTTGATGATCCGGCGAAAAAAATTTATGATAATCAAGAGATTATTGGTCCTTTCCTTATTCATTATGCTAATGATGAATATCAACTATTTTTATTACAGCCCGCATCAGATATTCAATCTCAATTTGTTAATTTGATTTTTGATCATCCTTTCTTACTTTTAACATTAACCATGTTAGCCAGTTCTCCTTTTTTGTTGTGGTTGTCTTGGAGTATAGCTAAACCAGCACGAGGACTTCGATTGGCAGCAGAACAGGTCGCAAATGGTAATTTACAACAGTGGCCTGAGCTTGAAAAAGTTGGTTCTTATGAATATAAAGCCACAGGTGCAAGTTTTAACCATATGCTTAGAGAATTGAAACGGATGCAAGATCTACAGCAACGGCTGTTTTCTGATATTTCCCATGAATTACGTACTCCATTAACTCGATTGCAATTAGCAACTTCGTTATTGCGCCGTAAGCAAGGTGAAAGCAATGAAGTTTTGCGGATAAATAATGAAGCTTTAAAGCTTGATTCGATGATAGGTGACTTATTATCCTTAGCAAGGAATCAGCATGATAATAATGAAGTTCGTGAATTTAAATCATTAGATGTATTATTTAAAAATGTATTGGATAATGCGACTTTTGAAGCCAATCAGATAGCAAAACAATTTTCTATTCAAAATTCTCCTTCTAATCATACAATTTTGTGCTATCCAGAAGCGTTATGTAGTGCGCTTGAAAATGTGATAAGAAATGCATTTCGTTATTCAAATCAAAGAATTGATGTGAATTTTATTATCCAACAACAAGCTGTGACTATTACTATTGATGATGATGGTCCAGGTGTTGCCGATAATGAGCTTGAGCAAATTTTTAGACCATTTTATCGTACTAATGAAGCTCGAGACCGAGAGTCGGGTGGTACAGGATTAGGCTTAGCTATTGTGGCGAATGCTATTACTCGAGATAACGGCACCGTTAAAGCTGAGAAAAGTCAGTTAGGTGGGCTGAAAATTGTGATAGTATTACCACTTCAAAAATATTAATTGTTAAGAGAAATTATTGTGTTGAATGCGCCTTTAAATATTGTGTTGTTTGAACCTGAAATTCCGGCTAATACGGGTAATATTATTCGTTTATGTGCTAATACTGGTTTTAATCTACATATTATTGAACCAATGGGATTTTTTTGGGACGATAAAAAACTAAGGCGAGCAGGACTTGATTATCAGGAATTTGTCGATGTAAAACGTTATAAAAATCTTGAACATTTTTTGGCTGATAACCACCTTGATTTAGCTTCTCAAGTTTATGCCTTAACCACAAAAGGTCAAAAACCACATAGTGAAGTAAATTATCATCAAAATGATTTCTTGATGTTTGGTCCAGAAACGCGAGGCCTACCTGCCAAAGTCCTTGATGCATTACCGCAAGATAGGAAAATTCGTATTCCAATGACTGCCAATAGTCGCAGTATGAATTTATCTAATTCTGTTGCTGTAGTAGTTTATGAATCATGGCGACAATTAGATTATATTGGTGCTAAATAAACTAAAATTCTTAATTTAGATATTGTTAGTTTATTAGTATTCGCTGGTTTGATTGAGTGCTGGATTGGTAATTGTCGAAAAGCTGAGCCTAATTATTGAAATAAAAACCCCTTTCCTCAAAATAAATATTAACTTTTTTATTTAGTAAATAAAAAAGAGGTCAATATGACCTCTTTTTTAAAAATAGCATTTATATCTCGTTGATATTATTTAACCCGTGAAACATATTCACCAGAACGAGTATCAACTTTAAGTACTTCACCAATTTGTACAAATAATGGAACACGTACTACAGCACCAGTTGATAGTGTCGCTGGTTTACCACCAGTCCCTGCTGTATCACCTTTTAGACCTGGGTCGGTTTCAATAACCTCTAGTTCAACAAAGTTTGGTGGCGTTACCGCAATTGGTTGACCATTCCATAAAGTTAAAATACATTCAGCTTGATCAACTAACCATTTAGCATTATCACCTACAGCTTTAGCATCAGCAGAAAGTTGCTCAAATGTATCGTTATTCATGAAATGCCAGAATTCACCATCAGTATATAAATAGGTTAAATTCATATCAACAACATCAGCGGCTTCAACGGATTCACCTGATTTGAATGTTTTATCAACAGTCTTACCTGAAAGTAATTTTTTTATTTTTACGCGGTTAATTGCTTGTCCTTTTCCAGGTTTATAAAATTCATTTTCAACAATTACACACGGTTCGCCATCTTGCATTATTTTAAGACCGGCTTTAAACTCATTAGTACTAAAAGATGCCATAAAAGCTCCAACTATCATTCTGAATTACAAAAATGAGCCACATTATACAGCAAAATATTGAACAACCAAATAAAGATGAGTGGATTTTTGAACTTGCTAATGTCGTTACCGATATCAAAGAGCTTTATCGTTGTTTGAATTTAGATCCTGAGGCGATTTCTCTGCCTATGTTGCAAGCGAGAAAGCAATTCCCGCTTCGGGTTCCTATGGCTTTTATAAATCGGATGAAAAAAGGTGATAGCCAAGATCCATTATTGTTACAAGTTCTTTGTGATGAAAAAGAATTAATTAATGTAGCGGGTTTTAGTGAAGATCCTTTAGAAGAGCAGAATAATACCATTCCAGGGTTACTACATAAATATCATAATCGTGCATTATTAATGACTAAAACTGCATGTGCGATTAATTGTCGATATTGTTTTAGACGACATTTTCCTTATCACGATAATCAAGGCACTAAAAAAAATCTTGGTGCTGCATTGGCATATATTGCAAGCCATCCAGAACTGGATGAAATTATCCTTTCTGGTGGTGATCCGTTAATGGCTAAGGATCACGAGATGGCTTTTTTAATAACCGAATTAGAGAAAATATCTCATATCAAGCGGTTACGTATTCATAGCCGTTTAGCTGTGGTGATACCTAATCGTATTACTAGCGAACTGTGTCGGTTATTTGCTAAAACCAGGTTACAAATTGTATTAGTTACTCATATTAATCATCCAAATGAAATTGATGATAATGTTACTAATGCTATCAAGCGTTTAAAGGAACATCAGGTAACGGTTTTGAATCAAAGTGTGTTATTGAAAAAAGTTAATGATGATGCTGATGTATTAGCTTGTTTAAGTAATAAATTATTTTCAATAGGCATTTTGCCTTATTACATCCATTTATTGGATAAAGTGCAAGGGGCTGCTCATTTTTTAGTGGATGATGATAATGCTAAGCAAATTATGAGACAACTTGCGAAAAATGTATCAGGTTATCTTGTGCCAAAATTAGCTCGTGAAATCGGCGGTGAAAAAAGTAAGCGAGTCATAGCGATTAATGATTAATAAAGGCGATATATTTATTTAATACAGTCCTTACAATTTATGTATTAAAATCTCATTGACGAAAAATAAAATAGCCTCTATAATTCGGGCCTCTTTAATTAATGCTGTGGAGTTTATACTCTACAACTTGTTGATAAATTAGATTTGGATATAAATCGTCATGAAACGCACATTTCAACCATCAGTATTAAAACGTAATAGAACTCACGGTTTCCGTGCACGTATGGCTACTAAAAACGGTCGTCAAGTTCTTGCTCGTCGTCGCGCTAAAGGCCGTGTTCGTTTAACCGTTGCTAGCTAATTTAAAGTTGAGTGACTAAACTCACTTTTCCTCGGGAGTTACGTTTGTTAACTCCCTTCGATTTTAATCGCGTCTTTCAAGAATCTATTCGTGCAGGTTCGCCTTTTCTTACTTTAGTTACACGGAAAAATGATCTAGCTCATTCTAGATTAGGTTTTGCTATAGCTAAAAAACAGGTTAAACGAGCACACGAGCGTAATCGAATTAAACGATTAGCTAAAGAATATTTTCGTCACCATCAACATCAGTTTCCTAATATCGATTTTATTTTGATGGCTAAACAGCCTGTTATACAATTGAATAATCAACAATTAGTTGAGACATTAGACAAACTATGTCAACAAATCATCAAAAAACAAAGAAACTGAATAAATTAATATTGATATTTAAACAGCATGTTTATGCGTTTAAATATTTGATTATTAATATTTTTGTTTTTACCATTAAAATATACCAGCGTATTATTAGTCCTTTATTAGGACCTAAATGTCGCTTTACTCCTTCTTGTTCTCAATATGCTGTAATTGCATTAAGACGCTTTGGATTAATAAAAGGTAGTTGGCTAACTGTCAAACGTGTATTAAAATGTCACCCTTTACATGAAGGAGGTGAAGATTTTGTACCTCCTAAAACTAAAACCGATAGAGAAAAACACTAATGGGATCTCAACGTAATATTTTAGTCATTGCTTTACTTTTCGTCTCTTTCCTGCTTTGGAAAGCATGGGTAGAAGATCATGCACCAAAACCGCCAGTTGCTAATCAATTGACGCAACAAATAGGTGAAGATTCACCAGCGGATTTTACACAAGGTAAAACAATCACGATAAAATCTGATGTATTGTCATTAACGGTTAATACCTATGGTGGCGATGTACAAGCTGCACAATTGTTAAAATATGAGCAGTCTCTTCATTCTGGTACGCCTTTCCAATTATTAACATCTAAACCTGACTTTATTTATATTGCTGAAAGTGGCTTAACAGGTAAAGATGGTCCAGATAATGCAATTCAAGGAAGTAAACGTCCAGTATATCAAACTGCTCAATCTGAATATGTTTTAGCTGATGGTGTAGATGAGTTGAAAGTTCCATTAACATATCAAGTTAATGGAGTGACTTATACTAAATATTATATTTTACATCGTGGCAATTATGCTATTGATGTTCAATATGATATTGATAACCAAAGCCAAAATCCTATAGAAGTATCGATGTATGGTCAGTTAAAACAAACTATTGATTTACCAGATGATGCTGTTACCGAAGGTGGTGGTGGATTAGGATTAAGTGCGTTCCGTGGTACCGCTTATTCCAGTTCTGATACTAATTATAGTAAATATAGCTTTGGTGATATCAAAGATAAGGCTTTATCTGTGGAAACTAATGTTGGTTGGGTTGCTATGTTGCAACACTATTTCGCTTCAGCGTGGATCCCTGCGCAGGATCAAAACAACCTATTTTATTCACGTGCTACGGCTAAAAATTCCCAAGCTACGATTGGTTTTAAAGGTGAAACCGCCGTTATTCAACCAGGTAAAACTCAATCAGTTAGTGCAAAATTATGGTTAGGTCCTGAAATCCAAAGTCAGTTAAAAGAAACCGCTAATCATCTTGATTTAATTGTTGATTATGGTTGGTTATGGTTCTTATCTCAACCACTGTTTTATTTATTAAAATTTATCCATAGTTTTATTGGAAACTGGGGCTTCTCAATAATAGTTATCACCTTTATCGTGCGGGGTATTTTATTTCCACTCACGCGGGCACAGTACCGTTCAATGGCTAAAATGAAGTTATTACAACCTCGTATACAAGCACTAAAAGAACGTTATGGTGATGATAGACAAAAACTGAGTATGGAAACAATGGCACTTTATCGACAAGAGAAAGTTAATCCTCTTCGCGGTTGTTTACCTTTGTTGATTCAAATGCCGATCTTCTTATCACTGTTTTATATGTTAGGTAATACAGTAGAATTGCGTCATGCTCCATTTGCTCTTTGGATTTATGACTTATCAGCGCAAGACCCATATTATATTTTACCGTTATTAATGGGTGGTACCATGTTCTTAATTCAGAAGATGTCACCATCACCGGTTACTGATCCATTACAGCAAAAATTAATGACTTATATGCCATTAATCTTTACGGTGTTCTTCTTATGGTTCCCATCAGGTTTAGTTTTATACTATACTGTAAGTAACTTGTTTACGATTGCTCAGCAACGTATAATTTACTGGGAACTTGAGAAAAAAGGTCTTCATGAGAAGAAAAAGAAATAGCTTGATAAAAAGGAGGAGTAATATCCTCCTTTTTAATATTTATTTTTTGGTGTTGGTGTTATGGATATACAAAAACAATATAATTTGATCGGTAACGAAAAAGGCTACTGGTTTGTGAGTAAAAATAGTCGTCTATGGTTACCTAATGGCGAAGTTCCCAACGGTATCGCCAGCGAATTAGGATTTACCAATAAACTCGCTCAGTCTATTGGTGAATGGAATGGACAAACAGCGTGGTTAATTTGTCAAGAAATGAGTAGTTCCATGGGCTCGATTAGACCTTTACTTAATAGTGCTGATCAGTCTTTGTTTAATATGGCTGGTAGAGCGGTACAATTGTCTGAGTTTTATCGGTCTCATAAATATTGTGGTTACTGCGGTCATGAGATGTATATCAGTCAAACCGAATGGTGTTGTCTATGTGATAATTGTCATCAACGTTATTATCCACAAATTTCACCTTCCATTATTGTCGCTATTCGCAATAAAAATAAAATTTTATTGGCAAAACATGTAAGGCATAATCAAGATAATTTATATACTGTATTAGCGGGTTTTACTGAAATTGGTGAAACCATGGAAACGACAGTAGCTAGAGAAGTTTATGAAGAGTCAAAAATAAAAATTAAAAATATTCGTTATGTCGGTTCGCAACCTTGGCCATTTCCTAATTCTATGATGATGGCTTATTTAGCAGATTATGATAGCGGTGAGATTACTATCGATAAAAATGAGTTAGTAGAAGCTGATTGGTACCATTATTCTCAATTACCAAAAATACCTGAATATGGCACGATAGCAAGGCGTTTAATTGAGGATACAATTATACTTTGTCGTGAATATGATGAGTTTGGTGAAAACTGATCATATTCACTTTATTTAATAGTTATAGATACTCGATGGTTCTGGTTAAATTAATTTTGCTGGAACCATTTCCGGTTGTTTCACAAACAGCTTTGGTCCAGTCATTATTTTGGTTATATTCAGAATAACTACAAGTTTCAGTTGATTCCAATTCTTGTTCATTTTTATCATTAATGATGACTTCACCTTTGGCAGATAATTTGAAGGTTCGAGTAATCGTTTTTTCTAATTGCTTGTTTGCATTATAAATAACATCTTTTTCTCTTACTAAAACGGGCAATTGTTTTTTATCATCCATTTTTACATAAGCGTTATATAATACTTGTTCAACCAGATCATTTTCATAAATAATCTTACTGGTAAAATTAATATTATTATCAGCGAAGTTAGATAAAGTGGTTTCAACTAAACGGCCTTGTTCATCAAATTCACTAATAGCAACAATTTCATCATTACTATTTTTCATTCCAATGATATTTTTAGATTCATCGAATGTAATGTCATAACTGTTTCTGGTATCTTTCATACCGTAAATGTATTTAGCTGTATCATAATTTATTTCGCCATATAATCCTTCCAAGTCGTAATCTTTAACATAACCTTTATCGTTATAATTAATAGATTTTTTATCCGAACTTTGAATAGTTTGCTGTTTAATGAGTTTCTTATTAGGTAATAACTCAGGTTCGGTATGAAATAGATAGCTATTGGTTACTTGGGTTGATAACTGTGATTTATCGTAATTACTAGAATTTATTGTAGAGTCTTCATTTTTATTTGTTGTACTGGTAGTTTTATCAGTTTGGGTATCAGTATTAACTTCGTTATTCTGATTAGTCGTTGGAGTTGCATCAGATGATGGTTGGCTGTCTTTTTTATCATCACACCCAGTTAATAAGAAAATACTTAATAAGAAAAGATAGATATAATTTTTCATAATATTGGCTTCTTAATGTTATTGGTTAAAATTTTATTTATATCTAATAGCGATATTAATATTTCGATTCATCAGTTTATTCTAGCTATGGGCAATAATATTTATATTATTGAATAGTTACTTGATCATCATATCAGACTAATCTTCACACTCATCACCTAATTTGTGATTTTTAGTGTCAGAACAAGTAACTTAATATATTTTATCCATAAATTAAGATTTTGTAATTGATTTAATTTAATGTTTATTAAAAAAATTAAAATATTAATGATGTTATTTATTATTGATATGTTTGATTGGGTTAATTTTGGTTATTTGTTTCTCAATATAGATTAGAATTTGCTGTGAAGATTTGTGTTAGTTTTTAAATTATTAATCATATCAATTCACTTTAATTAGTAAATTGATATGATAAATATAATACAGCTATTACTGGTTATTAAGCCAGTGAGCTACTTGCTTAGCAAAATAAGTTAACACACCATCGGCGCCTGCTCTTTTGAAACAGAGTAGAGATTCCATGATAGTAGACCTTTCATCTAACCAACCGTTTTCGATTGCAGCCATCAACATTGCATATTCTCCTGATACTTGATAGGCAAATGTAGGCACTGCAAAAGTTTCTTTTACTCGGCGAACCATATCTAGATAGGGCATGCCAGGTTTAACCATGACCATATCTGCACCTTCACTTAAATCTTGATAAATTTCTTGTAAGGCTTCATTGCTATTGGCTGGATCAAGTTGATAGGTCTTTTTGTTACCACCTTTGATATTATTGGCTGAACCAACTGCATCACGGAAAGGTCCATAAAAGCTAGATGCATATTTTGCCGAGTAAGCCATTATTTGGCTATTAACAAAATTATGTGATTCTAGCTCTTTACGTATTGCGCCAATTCGTCCATCCATCATATCACTTGGTGCAATAATATCTGCCCCAGCATCAGCTTGTATTAATGCTTGTTTTTTTAAAGCTTCGACAGATATATCATTGAGAACATAACCGTTGTCATCAATAATACCATCTTGACCGTGTGTTGTATAAGGATCGAGAGCGACATCGGTTAAAATTCCAAGTTCTGGTATTTCTTTTTTTAATGCTCGAATTGATCTAGGAACTAAACCTTTATCGTTATAAGCTTCTTCGGCCAATAGTGATTTAAGTGAAGAATCAATAGCCGGAAACAATGAGAGTACTGGTATACCTAGTTTAGCAACTTGTTCAGCTTCTTTCACTAATATATCAATACTCATTCGTTTTACATTTGGCATTGATGGTACGGATTGACTGATATTGTTGCCTTCAACAATAAATACTGGATAAATTAGATCATTAACCGTCAAATGATTTTCTGCTACCAGACGACGACTAAAATCTTGTGCACGGTTTCGACGTAAACGTTTTTGTGGATATTGACCAGTAAAGAAAGACGACATAAAACACCTATATATCCTTAATTAAACTATTTTATTATCTGATTGAAAAAGTAGATTAGCAAATTAATTTATCATATAGTAATTATACGATATTTTACTTTACAACCCATACCAAATAGGAGTAAAATTGCGCACTAATTTTAGTCCTTTGTGATATTAAACAAATTTGAGGTGAGAGGCACATGCCAGTAATTAAAGTACGTGAAAATGAACCTTTCGATGTAGCATTACGTCGTTTTAAACGTTCTTGCGAAAAAGCAGGAGTATTAGCTGAAGTTCGTAATCGTGAATTTTACGAAAAACCAACAACTATTCGTAAACGCGCAAAAGCAGCTGCTGTTAAACGCCATGCTAAGAAATTAGAAAGAGAAAACGCTCGTCGCACTCGTCTATATTAATTTTTATACTGAAAATTTAAATTGTTTTTAAAAAACAATTCATTTATATTCTAGATATAAACAATTTTAACAAGCCGTATTATTATTACGGCTTGTTGTCTTTTTATAATGCCATAATTGGTTGAATTTTATCATGAAAGGTCTTATTCCTCGCGATTTTATTTTAGATTTGCTTGCCCGCACAAGTATTCTTGATGTGATAGGTAAGCGCGTTAAAATGAAAAAAAAGGGAAATAATTATTTTGGTTGTTGTCCTTTTCATGATGAAAAAACCGCCTCTTTTTCATTAAATGAAAAAAAACAAATTTACTACTGTTTTGGATGTGGTGCATCAGGTTCTGCTGTAAATTTTTTAATGCAGTATGAACGACTAACATTTCCTGAAGCCATTGAAGAAATTGCTAGTATGCAAGGTATTCGTGTTCCTTACACAGAAAGTAATACTAATCAAGCTGATCAATCAAAGCAAATTGAATCGCGTAATTTGCGTCGTGATCTCTACTCCCTGATGGCAAAAATCACCGATTTCTACCAACAGCAATTAGCATTATCGACTTCAAAAGATGCCCATATGTATCTTGAACAACGTGGTTTAAATCAAGAGATTATAACTAGATATAAAATAGGTTATGCGCCTAATGAATGGCGTTTAACTTCACAAAATGTGGTAAAAACTAAAGCTGAAACAAAATTATATAATCAAGCTGGCATGTTAGTTACCAATGATAGTGGTAATCAATATGATCGTTTCCGTGGTCGTATAATGTTTCCAATTCGCGATAGGCAAGGTAATGTCATTGCTTTTGGAGGTAGAACGATTGTTAATGATTCAGCCAAATATATTAATTCACCAGAAACGCCAATTTTTCATAAAGGTTTCCAATTATATGGTCTTTATGAAGCGCAAGAGGTTAATCGAAATCCAGAACAACTGATTGTGGTTGAAGGATATATGGATGTCGTATCACTTGCTCAATACGGAGTTGATTATGCGGTTGCTGCATTAGGTACATCAACCTCTGAAGAACATATCAAATTATTATTTAGAGCAACTGATTCTGTCATATTTTGTTATGATGGTGATAATGCAGGGCGAAGCGCAGCTTGGCGAGCACTTAATGTATTACTACCTTGTTTGATTGATGGTAAAGAAATTACTTTCGCTTTTTTACCACAAGATGAAGATCCTGACAGTTTTGTGCGTAAAGTTGGTAAAGACGGTTTTGAAGATTATGTAAAAAATTCTCCTAATTTATCGGAATTTTTATTTGATGAATTATTAAAACAAGTTGACCTAAAAACTGCAGAAGGTAAAGCTAAATTGAGTTCGCTTGCCATACCTTTACTTGAGCAAGTTAAAGCAAAAGCATTCAGACTTAATTTACTTCAGAAATTAGGTCGTTACTTAGGTCTACTTGATATATCACAAATAGAACAACTCATTGCCGCTAATCAAAATAAAAGTGAAAATAAACCTATTGAAGCCGTGTCTGCACCGCAGATGAAATTAACGACCATGCGGATTTTGATTGGTTTATTACTGCAATATCCGAATATGGCTAAAATGGTTGCAGATATTAATGTTATGCGACAAGTTAATTTAGCTGGTATAGATATATTTATTGAGCTACTTGAATTATGCCAACAATACCCAAATATAACTACAGCACAGATATTAACAGAGTGTACTAGTCGACCATTTTATAAACAGTTAAGTCGTTTAGCTACATGGGAGTACCATTACCAAGATGATGAAATAGAGTCAATTTTTTCTCATACTTTAAAAGAGTTATATGATAATATACTCGCCCAAAGGCAAGATGAACTGATCGCAAAAGAGAGAGTCTCCGGATTAAGTACCGCAGAGAAAAAAGAATTAGCGACATTAATACTTGTTTTATCAAAAAAAGACTAAATATACAGGGTATATGTAGAAAATTATTTCTTATTCTGCATATATAATATACATGACCGAATAACTAAATGTGGATACCTTTATGGAGCAAAATTCTCAATCACAGTTAAAACTCCTGATCATCCGAGGAAAGGAGCTAGGATACCTGACCTATGCTGATGTCAATGATCACTTGCCTGAAGAAATCATTGACTCAGATCAGATTGAAGATATTATCCAAATGATCAATGATATGGGCATTCAAGTACTTGAAGAAGCCCCAGATTCAGATGAATTATTACTTTCAGATAATGTTCCGGATGAAGAGGCCGTTGAAGCAGCTACAGCACTAGTTTTATCTAATGTAGAATCAGAAATAGGCAGAACGACAGATCCTGTCCGTATGTATATGCGTGAAATGGGTGCAGTTGAACTATTAACTCGTGAAGGTGAAATTGATATCGCTAAACGTATTGAAGATGGTATTAATCAAGTTCAAACCTCAGTATCTGAATACCCAGAAGCGATTACTTATCTTTTAGAACAATACAATTTAGTGGAAAGTGGTGAGGTTCGTTTATCTGATCTTATCACTGGTTTTGTTGATCCTAATGCTGAAGAAGCATCTGAAGATCTTCCAGAAGAGTTGGACGAGAGTGAAGCTGAAATCGATATTGATGATAACGATGACGAAAGTGAAGAAGATGGCGATTCCTCAGCTGATGATGATGTTTCAATTGATCCTGAAGTGGCAAGAGCGAAATTTTCTGAACTTAAAGAACAGCATGATAAAACCTCTGCAGCAATAAAAAAATATGGTCGTGCTCATAAAAAAGCACAACAAGAAATTGAAAATTTATCTGAAGTTTTCAAACAATTCAGATTAGTAGGTAAACAATTTGATATTCTTGTTAATAATATGAGAAGCATGATGGATCGCGTAAGAGCACATGAACGTGTAATTATGAAGATCTGTGTTGAACAGTGTAAAATGCCGAAAAAACAATTTATGACGTATTTTAGTGGCAATGAAAATAACATGAATTGGTATAAAAAAGCCGTCACAGGTAAAGGCGCTTTTGCTGCTAATTTAATGGAATTTGAAGCGCCAATTGAGGCTGAAATTATCTGTTTACAACAGATAGAAACAGAAACGAATCTTTCTATTGAGCAAATTAAAGACATTAATAGACGAATGTCTATCGGTGAAGCAAAAGCCCGACGAGCTAAGAAAGAGATGGTAGAAGCCAATTTACGTTTGGTAATTTCAATAGCGAAAAAATATACTAACCGAGGTTTACAGTTCTTAGATCTTATTCAAGAAGGTAACATTGGCTTGATGAAGGCTGTTGACAAGTTTGAATATCGCCGAGGATATAAATTCTCTACATATGCGACTTGGTGGATTCGACAAGCGATTACACGTTCAATTGCTGACCAAGCAAGAACAATACGTATACCTGTACATATGATTGAAACAATCAATAAGCTAAATCGAATTTCACGTCAGATGTTACAAGAAATTGGTCGTGAACCAACGCCAGAAGAGTTATCTGAACGCATGCAAATGCCTGAAGAGAAAATTCGTAAAGTATTGAAAATTGCTAAAGAGCCTATTTCAATGGAAACACCAGTTGGTGATGATGAAGATTCACATTTAGGTGATTTTATTGAAGATACAGCACTTGAACAACCATTAGAAGCCGCTACATCTGAAAGTCTGCGTAGTGCAACACGTGATATTTTATCTGGCTTAACACCACGTGAAGCTAAAGTGTTACGCATGCGATTCGGTATTGATATGAATACCGACCACACTCTTGAAGAGGTTGGTAAACAATTTGATGTAACACGTGAACGTATTCGTCAGATTGAGGCGAAAGCATTACGTAAATTACGTCACCCAAGCCGATCTGATGTACTACGAAGCTTCCTAGAGTAAAAGTATAACTTTAGATATATCGCCACTTTTGTGGCGATTTTTTTAACTAATCAAACTAATATCATGAATATAATTCAACGTTTTAAAATTGATTCATTCTTGCTGATTTTGATTTGTGTTGTGATGACGGCAAGTATTTTTCCATGTGAAGGACAAGCTAAGGTTGTTTTTGAGGATCTCACCACTTTTGCTATTGGTCTATTATTTTTTATGCATGGAGCAAAATTGTCATTTGATGCGATAGTTATTGGTATAAAAAATTGGCGATTACATTTATTGATATTTGTTATTACCTTCGTGGTGTTCCCTATTTTAGGGATGATGATGCAATTGCTTGTACCAACTTTTTTATCTGAAGATCTTTATCTAGGCTTTGTTTACCTTTGTGTCCTACCGGCTACAGTTCAGTCGGCAATTGCTTTTACCTCAATTGCAAAAGGTAATGTGGCTGCAGCAATTTGTAGTGCATCGGCATCGACATTATTAGGTGTATTTATTACTCCCGTCTTAGTCGGTTTATTAATGCATACTCAAGCTGCTGCTTCGATGAATATTTTAGATGCCATTGAATCTATTATGCTTAAACTGATGTTACCTTTTGTGGTTGGTCATTTATCTAGACGTTTTATTGGCAAATGGGTGGATAAATATAAAAGTGTTATTTCAAAAACTGACCGTATATCAATATTATTAGTTGTTTATGTTGCTTTTAGTGATGCGGTAGTTAATGGTATTTGGTCTAAAGTCAGCTGGTTATCTCTTGTAGAGATCATTGTTTATTCAATAATTTTGTTAACCATCGTGTTATTAATTACTACTTATAGCTCGCGATTGTTGGGTTTTAGCAAAGAAGATGAAATCACAATTGTATTTTGCGGTTCTAAAAAAAGCCTTGCAAGTGGTATTCCTATGGCTAGTGTGATTTTCCCTATGTCTATAACTGGAATAATGATTTTGCCGTTAATGATTTTTCATCAAGTTCAATTAATGATCTGTGCTGTTCTAGCCTCCCATTATGCGAAACGAAAAATGTAAAAATTGTTTTGCTCATTGCGGTATTCTCAAGGATAATAGAGCCGCTATTAACAACAGAAAGATATATTATGTTTCATCTATTTGCTGATTTAGACTTTTCAACCATTATATTACTAGTTTTAGCACTATTTTTTGTTCTTTTTTACGAGGCAATTAATGGCTTTCATGATACCGCAAACGCAGTTGCGACAGTAATATATACTAGAGCATTAAAAGAACAGCTTGCTGTTTTTATGGCTGGTATGTTTAACTTTTTTGGAGTATTGCTTGGTGGACTTAGTGTTGCTTATGCAATTGTTCATCTTTTACCTACTGATTTATTATTAAATGTAAGTTCTGCACATGGCCTGGCAATGGTATTTTCGATTTTATTTGCCGCTATTATATGGAATTTAGGTACATGGTATGTAGGTATACCAGCGTCAAGCTCTCATACTTTAATTGGTGCAATTATTGGTGTTGCATTGGCTAATGCATTTATTATGGATACTTCTATTATTGATGCACTTAATATTCCTAAAATGATTCAAATCTTTTTATCATTAATAATTTCGCCTGTTGTTGGTCTTGTTATAGCCGGATTAATGATTTTTTTACTGCGGAAATATTGGACTCGTAAAGGTCAAAGTAAAAAACGTAGTAAAAAAAGAGAGCGTATTTTTATGACGCCCGAACAACGCGAAAAACTCTATGGTAAGAAAAAACCACCATTTTGGATTCGCATAATGTTGATCATTTCTGCTGCTGGAGTAAGTTTTTCTCATGGCGCTAATGATGGACAAAAAGGTATTGGTTTATTAATGCTAGTATTAATGGGAATTGCGCCTGCTGGATTTATTGTAAATATGGGAGCATCAACCTATGAAATTACTAATACCAGGAATGCCATTCATAATATTGAAGAATATTTTATTACCCATAATGATGAACTTAATACTGTAATAGGAAAACAGTCTGCTGTAGATACTTCAATTCCTGTAAATGATTTAAATCAATATCATTGTGATTACTCTCGTTCGTTTACTACATTAGGGATTGCTAATAATTTGTTTAATAAAATGAATGATTATGGTTCACTTAATGTAGATCAACGCTCTCAGGCTAGACGTATTTTATTATGTTTATCCGATACGGTGTCTCATGTTGCTAAACAACCAAATGTATCAGCAGAAGATAAGCAATACTTAAAATCGCTAAATAATGATTTATTAAAAACTGTAGAGTACGCACCAGTTTGGATTATTATCGGCGTAGCTTCAGCGCTTGCTGTAGGTACTATGATAGGTTGGCGACGGGTTGCAGTAACCATTGGTGAAAAAATCGGTAAAAAAGGGATGACTTATGCTCAAGGTGTCTCTGCACAAATTACAACCGCGTTATCAATCGGTATAGCAAGCTATACTGGAATGCCTGTATCAACAACTCAAGTTCTTTCCTCATCGGTTGCTGGTACGATGATTGTTGATGGTGGTGGAGTACAAAGTAAAACAATTAAAAATATTGCATTAACTTGGATTCTTACATTGCCAATTTCAATTTTGTTATCTGGGTCACTATTTTGGCTTGCTCAAAAATTAATTTAGTAGTAAAAAGGAAATATAAATTCTAATTTAATTAGAGCATCAAAAATAGGAAGGAGTGAATATTATGGCTTATAAACATATTTTAGTCGCAGTGGATTTATCACCTGAAAGTGAAGTTCTTGTTGAAAAAGCAGTTTCTATGGCTAGACCATATAATGCTCAAATATCACTAATTCATGTCGGTATTAATTATTCTGATCTTTATACTGGTTTAGTTGATATTAATATGAATGATATGAAAGATCGTATCACTGAAGATGCTCATATTGCATTGAATAAACTTGCTGATGATGCTGGTTATCCAATTGCACACACTCTTTCTGGCAATGGTGAATTTGGCCAAGTATTAATTGAAGCTATCCATGAATATGGTGCAGATCTGGTTGTTTGTGGTCATCACCAAGATTTCTGGAGCAAATTAATGTCTTCTGCTCGTCAACTAATTAATAATACCCATATTGATACGTTGATTGTTCCTTTGAAAGATGAAGAGCCTTCCGAAGAACCAGCTAAATGAAATATTCGATGTCAACCCGCTACATAGCGGGTTTTTTTATATTTAATGCAGAATAATCTATTATTTATTTCAATGTTATAAAGGTAAAATCAGACAATTATCATGAGTAAAGGGGATTGAATATGAATATCGCTTTAGTTACTGGAGCTTCTTCTGGTTTTGGTCAAGCTATTTGTCGAAAACTTATTGCTGACGGTTATAAAGTCATTGGTGCTGCTAGAAGAGGTGATAAATTACAAAAACTTGCTGATCAGTTAGGGGATAATTTTTTACCTTTAACGTTTGATGTTACCAAAAAAGATGCCGTCGAAACCATCTTATTGCAACTACCGAAAGAATTTCAACCGATTGATATATTAATCAATAATGCTGGATTGGCACTGGGGTTAGAACCTGCATATGAGGCGAATTATAATGATTGGGAGACCATGATTCAAACTAACATTATCGGCTTAGTTCACCTAACTCATCAAATTTTACCGAGTATGGTTGAACGCAATTATGGTTACATAATAAATCTTGGATCAGTGGCGGGAACTTATGCTTATAAAGGTGGTAATGTTTATGGTGCCTCAAAAGCATTTGTTAAGCAATTTAGTGCTAATTTACGGACAGATTTATTAGGTAAAAGAATCAGAGTAACAAATATTGAACCAGGATTATGTGGTGGTACAGAATTTTCAAATGTACGATTCCATGGTAATGACGAACAAGCCGCGACAGTTTATAAAGATGTTGATTATGTTACTCCTGAGGATATTGCTAATACGGTGTCATGGTTAGTGAATACACCTAATCATTTTAATGTTAATTCAATTGAAATTATGCCAGTTGCCCAAGCTTCGGCAGGGTTATCTGTTTGTAAACAAGTTTAACATTAAACCAAATTGGCATTGATATATATCAATGTGTTAAATAAAAAATAATAAAAAAATAGAATTGAAAATCAAAATAGACTTGCACTTATGTTAATGGATTGCTATCCTTTTCGCTTGTGATTTTGATTGAGGTTTTAGCAATGACATTTTCTGACGTAACAAAAACATTTGCGACAAGCTTACCTGGTACCGACTCGTATGTAAAACTACGTAAGGCTATGAGGACTTTAATCCAAGATGATCCAAAAAATGCATCAGTTTATTTTTTGATCTTTGGATTTGCGCGTACTTATGTCATGTTATATGAAGATCAGGAAGTTTCGCCACAATTTGCTGAAGACAATCAGAAATTAATGTTATCGTATCTCAATATACTTGATGAAGCATTAAAAAAACAGGATGCAGAAAGTATCTACCAAGCCTTAAATAAGGTAGTGAACGAATACGAAAACAGCAAAAAAGTTTTTTAATTTTTACAGCCTGACATGAAAATGTCAGGCTGTTTTGTTTAGGGATTTTTTTAGGAAAAATAATGAAAACTATGATGATGATGATTTCAGGTATTATTGGCACCACCGGCACTATTATTAATTATAGGGCGGGTTGATTTTTCCTTAAAAATATCGAAAACCCGCCAAAAAAGGCGGGTTTTTTGTTTTATAAAATAAAAAATATTTAAAAACATTAATAACAGAAAAAAAGAATTCAAAATATTGATTTTATAAGTGATTTTAAAAAATTGCATTTTGAATTGTCATTGGCATAAATTAGAAAAATAAGTAAGGTGTGATATGAAAGTTTTAAAATTTGGAGGAACATCTGTTGCCAACGCAGAACGCTTTTTGCGTGTAGCAGAGATTATTGAGAATAATGCTAAACAAGAACAAACAGCAACAGTTTTATCTGCACCAGCTAAAATTACCAATCATTTAGTCGCAATGGTTGAAAAAACTGTAGCACGGCAAGATATACAAACAAATATTTATGATGCAGAAAAAATCTTTGCGGATCTCTTAGCAGGAATATCACAAGCACTGCCTAATTTTGCCTATGAAGAGATGAAAAAATTTGCACTCAATGAGTTAAATAATGTCAAACAATTGTTAGAAGGTATTCGGTTATTAGGTCAATGTCCTGACAGTATTAATGCTACTATCATTTGCAGAGGTGAAAAACTTTCAATTGCAATCATGCAAGAGGTGCTAAAAGCAAAAGGTCATGCAGTGACCGTAATTAATCCGGTAGCAATGTTAATTGCCGAAGGTGATTATTTAGAATCAACGGTTGATATTGTTGAATCTTCCCATCGCATCAGCGAGATGCATATTCCACCAGAAAATATTATTTTGATGCCAGGTTTTACCGCCGGAAATGAAAAAGGTGAATTAGTTGTTCTTGGCCGTAATGGATCTGATTATTCGGCATCAGTTTTAGCTGCATGTTTACGTGCAAATAGCTGTGAAATTTGGACCGATGTGGATGGGGTTTATACCTGTGATCCTCGAATTGTTCCAGATGCCAAATTATTAAAAACCATGTCTTATCAAGAGGCAATGGAGTTATCTTACTTTGGTGCTAAAGTGCTTCATCCAAGAACAATTTTGCCAATCGCCCAATTCCAAATTCCATGCTTAATTAAAAATACCAATAATCCAGATGCTCCAGGCACTTTAATTGGCGCTAATGTGATTGACAGTTCAACCCCCGTCAAAGGTATTACTAACTTAAATAATATGGCGATGATTAATGTATCAGGGCCAGGGCTAAAAGGTATGGTAGGTATGTCTGCTCGAGTATTTTCTGCTATGACTTATGCAGGGATTTCGGTGGTACTGATTACCCAATCATCATCTGAATATAGTATTAGTTTTTGTGTTCCTCAAACCGAACTATATCGTGCTGAAGAGGCATTAAGTGATGAATTTTATTTAGAATTAAAAGATGGTTTACTTGAACCTATAGAAGTGATTGACAAATTGGCAATTATTTCTGTTGTTGGTGATGGTATGCGAACGTTACGTGGTTTATCAGCTAACTTCTTTACTGCATTAGCTCGAGCCAATATTAACATCGTAGCAATTGCACAAGGTTCATCAGAGCGTTCAATTTCGGTTGTGGTTGATAATGATGTTGCTGTAATGGGAGTACGTGTAACGCACCAAATGCTTTTTGGTACAGACAAAATGTTAGATGTGTTTGTTATTGGTGTTGGTGGTGTTGGTGGTGCATTGGTCGATCAAATTGGTCGTCAACAAAAATGGCTTAAAAATAAACAGATCGATTTACGGGTTTGTGGTTTATTCAATTCCAAACATTCTGTACTTAATCGTGATGGTATTGATTTAGCTAATTGGCGTGATCAAATAAAACAAAGTGATACAGATTATACTCTAAATAGTATTATTGATTTTGCTAAAAACAATCGATTACTTAATCCAATTTTAGTTGATTGTACTTCAAGTAGTGATGTATCAGATAAATATGTTGATTTCCTTGCCAATGGCTTCCATGTGGTCACACCAAATAAGAAAGCCAATACAAGTTCAATGGCTTATTATCTTCGTCTACGTCAAGAAGCGGCCAATAGTAAACGTAAGTTTCAATATGATACCAATGTTGGTGCTGGTTTACCTGTAATAGAAAATTTACAAAATCTGCTCAATGCTGGTGATGAACTGATCAAGTTTTCCGGCATATTATCTGGATCGTTATCTTTTATTTTTGGCAAATTAGATGAAGGTATGTCTTTATCAGAAGCGACTAAATTGGCGAAAGAAAAGGGCTTTACCGAACCAGATCCTCGTGATGACTTATCAGGGACAGATGTAGCCAGAAAATTGTTGATTTTAGCAAGAGAATCAGGATTACAACTGGAATTAGATCAAATTAAAGTTGAATCAGTTCTGCCTGCGGAATATTCTCAAGGTAATATCGATGAGTTTATGTCAAAGTTACCACAACTAGATGCTGAATTTAAAGAAAAATCAGAAAAAGCAGCCAAAGAAGGAAAAGTATTACGGTATGTAGGTAGTATTGATGGTGGTCAATGTTGCGTCAAAATTGAAGCTGTAGATACAGATGATCCACTTTATAAAGTTAAAAATGGTGAAAATGCTTTAGCATTTTATACTAGGTATTATCAACCAATTCCATTAGTATTACGTGGTTATGGCGCTGGTAATGACGTGACAGCGGCAGGTGTTTTTGCTGATATTCTACGAACCACATCGGGAAAAATTGGAGGCTAAATGAGTCATAAATCATTAACTGTTTATGCTCCTGCATCAATGGCAAACATTAGTGTTGGTTTTGATATTTTGGGGGCGGCAATCAATCCAATTAGTGGTGCAATGTTAGGTGACTGTATTACTATTGAGTCTGCAACTGAGTTTAACCTTACTTGCAAAGGTCAGTTTGTCAAAAAACTGCCAAAAGACCCAAAATTCAATATTGTTTATCAATGTTGGCAGCGTTTCTGTAAGGCTATGGATAAAACATTGCCTGTTAGTATAACTCTTGAAAAAAATATGCCAATTGGTTCTGGTTTAGGATCAAGTGCTTGCTCAGTAGTTGGTGCTTTTGTTGCATTAAATAAGTTTTTTAATGAACCATTTAATGAGTTTGAAATGCTTTCGATGATGGGAGAGCTAGAAGGGCGTATATCTGGTAGTGTCCATTATGATAATGTCGCTCCTTGTTATTTAGGTGGTATGCAACTTATTCTTGATGAAATGGGTGTTATCAGTGAGTCGATACCTCACTTTGAAAATTGGTATTGGGTAATGGCCTATCCTGGTATTAAAGTCTCTACAGCAGAAGCCAGAGCTATTCTGCCTGCTCAATACCAAAAAGCTGATTGTGTCGCTCATGGTCGCTATGTCGGTGGTTTTTTGCATGCTTGTTATACTAAACAACCTAAACTTGCTGCGGCAATGTTAATTGATAATATTGCTGAACCTTATCGTAAACAATTACTACCTAATTTTGATGAAACTCAAAAGAAAGTAAAACAACTTGGTGCATTAGCTTCAGGGATATCAGGATCTGGACCGACGATGTTTGTTGTGGCGGATAATCTTGAAACGGCACAGCAGATAGAGTCATTATTAAAAAGCTCTTATCTACAAAATGAAGATGGTTTTACCCATATTTGTAAAATAGATCCACAAGGTGCAAGAGTGATTTAAGTTAATTGTTATTAAATTGAACAATAAGATTAAATCAAAAAGAAAACAATTAAAGTATAAAATAGTTGGAACAAATTATGAAATTGTATAACTTAAAAGATCATTCTGAACAAGTTAGTTTTGCTCAGGCCGTACAACAAGGATTAGGTAAAGGGCAAGGATTATTTTTCCCAGAGCAATTACCAAAATTTTCAGATGCAGAAATAGAGTCATTGCTAAATATGGATTTTGTTACTAGAAGTGCCAAAATATTATCGGCTTTTATTGGTAATGAAATTAGTGATAACGATATGCATCGATTAGTACAAAATGCCTTCCAATTTCCAGCTCCAGTCAAATCAGTAGAAGATGATATCGGTTCACTTGAACTGTATCATGGTCCAACATTAGCATTTAAAGATTTTGGTGGCCGCTTTATGGCACAAGCATTAGTTCAAGTCGCTGCGGATAAAAAAATCACAATCTTGACGGCAACCTCTGGGGACACTGGTGCAGCTGTTGCCCATGCATTTTATCACTTACCGAATATTCGCGTAGTGATTTTATATCCAGAAGGTAAAATTAGCCCGTTACAAGAAAAACTATTTTGTACTTTAGGTGATAATATTCACACCATTGCTATTCAAAGTGATTTTGATGCCTGCCAAGCATTAGTTAAAAAGGCGTTTGATGATGAAGAGTTAAAAACTGCTATTGGTTTAAACTCAGCAAACTCTATTAATATAAGTCGGCTTCTAGCGCAAATTTGTTATTATTTTGAAGCTTATGCTCAATTGACAGCAAAACAACGAGAACAATTAGTTATTTCTGTGCCAAGCGGTAACTTTGGTGATTTAACTGCCGGATTGCTGGCTAAAACTATGGGATTGCCAATTAAACGTTTTATTGCTGCAACTAATGCCAACGACACTGTTCCTCGTTATTTAGAAACAGGTAAGTGGGAACCTCATAAAACTGTAGCTACATTATCTAATGCTATGGATGTAAGTCAGCCTAATAATTGGCCAAGAATTGAGGAAATTTATCAACGAGAAGGTTGGGTATTAAAATCATTAGGTCATGCAGCTGTTTCTGATAAGGTTTCTGTACAAACCGTTCAACAATTGGATAAAAAGGGTTATTTATCTGAGCCTCATGGAGCTATTGCTTATCGAGCTTTACGCGATCAATTGCAAGAAGGGGAGTATGGTTTATTTTTAGGAACAGCTCATCCAGCCAAGTTTAAAGAAGTGGTAGAGGATATTCTTGGTCGATCCATTCCATTACCACCTGCATTAGCTGAAAGGGCTGAAATGCCGTTGCTGTCTCATTATATGCCAGATGATTTTGCAAAATTACGCGATTTTTTAATCTCATTAACATGGTAAATCAATTTTCCGTCACTAAATAAGTGGCGGAAATCTAACATTCATTTGAGTATACTGCAGTTAGAAATAGTATGCAGTAACTTATATTACTTAGCTTAAATCTTGTTTAAAATAATAATTTCAGCTATTGTAATGTAGGTTAAACGTTTTCAGGATATATTTATGCACTGTCCGTTTTGTAATGCTGATGATACAAAGGTTATTGATTCTCGATTAGTTGGTGAAGGTTTTCAAGTTCGTCGTCGTCGACAATGTGTGGAATGTAATGAACGTTTCACAACCTTTGAAGTGGCTGAATTAATTATGCCTAATGTTATTAAAAGTAATAAGGTTCGAGAACCTTTTAATGAAGAAAAACTTCGTAATGGTATAAAACGAGCTCTTGAAAAACGTCCGGTTAGTTTTGATGCAATTGAAGATGCTATTACGCGTATTAAATCAAAACTTAGAGCTACTGGCGAACGTGAAGTGCAGGCAAAATTAATTGGTGATTTTGTAATTGAAGAGCTTAGAAATCTTGATAAAGTTGCTTACATACGCTTTGCTTCTGTTTATTTCAGTTTTGATGATATTGAACAATTCAGTAATGAAATTGCCAAATTGCAACAAAAATAATCTTAATTTAAAAGATAGCTATGGATAAAGATCTATATTATATGCAGCAAGCTATTGAACTTGCTAAACTTGGTCGATTTACCACTACACCTAATCCTAATGTTGGTTGTGTTATTGTTAAAAATAATCAGATCATTGGCAAAGGTTATCATCAAAAAGCCGGGCAACCTCATGCCGAAGTTTATGCATTAAGAATGGCTGGTGACCAAGCAAAAGGGGCAACGGCTTATGTAACATTAGAACCTTGCAGTCATTTTGGCCGAACTCCACCTTGTGCTGACGCTCTTATTCAAGCTGGCATAAAGCGGGTAATTATTGCTATGCAAGATCCTAATCCTAACGTTGCTGGTAATGGCATTAAACGATTAAAAGATGCTGGAATTGAAGTTCAAGTTGGCGTTTTAACCGAACAAGCCGAAGCGATTAATAAAGGTTTTTTAAAACGTATGCGAACAGGTCTGCCATACGTTCAACTTAAAATGGCGGCTTCATTGGATGGTAAAATTGCTATGGCCTCCGGTGAAAGTAAATGGATTACATCTGCATTAGCAAGACAAGATGTTCAACAATATAGAGCACAAGCTAGTTGTATATTAAGCACAAGGAAAACAGTTCAGGCTGATAATGCCAGTTTAACTGTTAGATTTAGTGAATTGCCTGATTCAATTAAAAAAATTTATCCTTTCGATGAAGTTCGTCAACCAGTACGAGTGATAATCGATAGTCAAAATCAAATGATGGGTAATGAAAATATTTTCGATCAATCTGGTGAAATTTGGATTGTTCGCAAGCAAAATCTGCCAATATTATCTTCAAATAGTAAACTTATCATTGAATCATCAAATAATCATCAAGTTGATTTATCAAAGTTATTATCCATATTAGCTAAGCAACAAATGAATTCTGTATGGGTTGAAGCTGGATCTCATTTAGCCGGTGCACTAATTGAACAAGATCTGGTTGATGAATTAATCATATATTATGCTCCTAAATTGCTAGGGCATAATGCCAAAGACATGTGCGTATTACCTAATCTACAAAGACTCTCATTAGCGCCGCAATTTCGTTTTGAATCAGTTGAAATGATCGGTGATGATTTAAGGATTATTTTAAAAAGAAAATAAACCCCAATCTTGGCGATAGTTGAATAATCTAGTTTGAATAAAATCAAACGGAAAATATAAAAGCGATTTAATTGATATGTATGATAAAACAAAATTTAGTATGCTCAATATTGATGATTTTTTTAGTTCAGATCAATATCAGACTATTGAAGATTTCAGTTATGCTGATGTCCAAGGAATACTAAAAGGTGGTTATCAAATTGAATTTTTTTATATTTTAGATCATGTTGAAGTATTATCAATTCAAGAAGTTATGGATAACACTTTTTTAATTGATAAAGCTAATCAAATTTTAAGTTACCTTGGTTTTGATTTTAAGATTGGTCACCCGTTTGAATTAACTGATGAATTTAATCATAATTATAAATTTAAAGACTGTCTCTATAAAGATCATATACTTTATTATTATGATTTTGAAGGCATGTTAATTGTTTTAGGTATTACTTGGGAAGGCGTTTTAATCTCATTTGAAATGGTTAATAATAAAACAATTATCAATAATCGTTTGGAAAGTTTTAATACCTAATATTCTGTGTAGTTTAAAAACTAACTCTGTTTACTGATTTAATAGTTCCATCGTTTATAAGATGAAGATAAAAATCCCATGAGTTCACAATATCATTTCTTCTCATGGGATGATAATATTAATTTCCTTGAAGGATTGTTAATAGTTCTTCTGGTTTTTTAACGGATTGAATTCGCGCTAAAGTATCTTCAGCAATAACTGCTCTTGTTAATTGACGCAAAATATCTAAGTGTTCATTACTTTTTGCCGCTATACCAATAACAACATAGGCAATATTATTATCTTCATCCCAATTTATACCATCAGGGTAATAGATAACTTTTAATCCTGTTTGTATAACACTATCACGTTTATCGGTAGTTCCATGAGGAATTGCTATACCATTACCTAGAAAAGTTGATATTTGCAGATCACGATCGAACATCGATTGAGTATAATCGGGCTTTACTAATCCCGCTTTTATCATATTTTCTGATACCGCTTTTATTGCATCTTGTTTAGTATAAAAGCCATTTATAATAGATATATCTTCAATTTTTAATTGTATATTGCTCATTTATTTACCTTAAAAATTCATATATATTCAAAAGATCAATTTATTAGCCATATTTAATAATTGACTTTTTATTTTTCAACAGTCGATTTTCGTTTTTCACGTATACGACATAAACCTAATAAAATTGCTCCGACTAATGCACCTATAAAAATACAACCAACCCACATGAAAGGTTTATTGACTAAAGGTAGGACTAAAAATCCTCCATGAGGTGCAGGAACTTGGATTTGACTAATAAAAGTTAATACTGAGGCAATAGCTGATGAAAACATCATAATTGGAATAACGTGTAATGGATCTTTGGCAGCAAATGGAATAGCGCCTTCGGTTATATGAGTTGAACCAAGTATATAATTTACAATGCCAGCAGCACGCTCTTCTTCAGTAAATGCTTTACTTCGGAAAATAGTAGTTGCAAAGGCAATAACAAAAGGAGGTACAATACAGGCCGCGGAAACACCAGCCATAAAATAGTAATTACCTTCTCCTAACAGCATTGTACCTGTTACATAAGCAGCTTTATTGATAGGGCCACCGAAGTCGAAAGAGCACATTCCACCAATAACAATTCCTAATAAAATAGGATTAGCAGATTGCAATGAGGCTAACCATTCTTTCATGCCATTATTAACAACAGCAATCGGTCCACCAAGTAAAAACATGCCTGCACCAATCACAAATACCCCTATTAATGGCATTATGAAAATTGATTTAAGTCCTTCAAATGCACGAGGAAGGCCATCTAAAAGTCTTTTAACAATCAGCATTAAATAACCAGCAGCGAATCCAGCAATAATACCACCTAAAAAACCTGCACCAGTTATATTAGCAATTAAACCACCGACAAAACCAGCTACCATACCTGGTCGCCCACTTATTGAATAAGCTAAAAAACCTGTAAAAATAGGGACCATAATACCGAAAGCTTGGCCACCAATTTTCATTAGTAATGCAGCAAACTCATTATATTCAGGATTGCTTTGATCTGCGGAATAAATACCCCATAGAAATGACAATGCAATTAATACTCCTCCAGCAACAACGAATGGTAACATATTTGAAACACCACTCATAAGATGCTTATATATTTGTCGACCAACAGATTCTTTTAATTCATTTTGATTTGGTAGTTCTGATGAGTGACTGTTGTTTTTTAATTTTTTGCGAATAGGTACTGTTCCTGAGTTTATTTTTTCAATAAGCATAGTCGCTTTATGAATACCATCTTTTACAGGTACTTCAATAACCGGTAATCCATTAAAACGATCAGGATTAACATCTTTATCAGCCGCAATAATCACACCAATTGCATCAGCAATATCTGCATCAGTTATTAGGTTTTCTACACCACTTGCGCCATTGGTTTCTACTTTAATTTCAACCCCAGCTTTTTGAGCTGCTGATTTCAATGCTTCTTCTGCCATATAGGTATGTGCTATACCAGTAGGACAACCTGTTACTGCTAGTATTTTTTTCATAACAATTTTCCATTTAATTTTATTTTATTTGAGTCACTTCAAGTTGTTTGATATAGGTACTAACTTTGTTTAATAATCCTAAACCATTTGATTCGGCAACATTGGCACCAGTTGCTGATGCCTTTTTCATGGCTAGTTCATAATTGTTTTGAGCAGGAAGCCATTCGCTAAGAAATGCAGCTAGCGATGCATCTCCTGCACAAGCAGAACTTAATTGTTTTATGGATACTGAATTACAGAACCAAATATTTTTCCCGTTTGAAAAGTAAAGTCCTTTTGAACCCATAGTTAGTAAAATATTTTGTGCTCCTTGCTGATGAACATTTTCTAATGCTGCAATTATTTGCTCTGTTGTATCAGTTGTAAAACCAAAAATATCTTTTAACTCTTCATTATTAGGTTTGATAAGTAAAGGTTTATAAATTAATAAATCTTTTAATTTAGTATGACTAATATCTAAAATTATTTTGATATTTTTGCTTATGCAAATTTTTAAAATTAATTCCAAATAATCAGGTTCAATGTTATTTGGCAAACTACCACTTATAACTAAATAACTGTTATTGTTGAGTGACTCAATAATAGTTAGCATTTCAGCTTTTTTGTTATCAGGAATAAAAGGTCCCTTAGAGACCAATTTAAATTCATTTTGTTCATCATTAATAAAAACATTAATTCTGGTAATATCATCGATCAAACAAGGGATAGTTTGAATTTGCATCTTAGTTAGTTCATCAATAATATATTTTCCCGAGAAACCACCAAAAAAGCCTAATGCACAAGTAGGTTTATCAAATTTATTTAATACAATTGAAACATTAACTGCTTTACCGTTAGGGCTATATTCTGTATCTAGTGTTCTATTTACTGAATTGGGTTTTAGCCCTTGGCAATGAATATTCATATCAATTGCAGTATTAAGTGTTAAAGTGTAAATCATATGATTTCCTTTATAACTTACCTGCACAGCCACAAGTTGTAATGATTTTTTTGACAATCTCTTTCATTGCTGCTTTAGCTGGTTTCATATAGTGTCGAGGATCATTAGCATCTGGATTTTCAATAAAGTATTGTTTTAGGGCATCAGAAAAAGCAATTTTTAATTCAGTTGCAACATTTACTTTACAAATACCACGTTTGATACATTCGCGAACATCTTTATCTGGAACACCTGAAGCGCCATGTAAAACTAATGGTATATCTACTACTGAACGAATTTCGGATAAGCGGTCAAAATCAAGTTTTGGTTCTGATTTATACATTCCATGTGCTGTACCTATCGCAATAGCCAGAGAGTCTATATTTGTTTTCTTAACAAATTCTATAGCTTGTTGTGGATTTGTATATAATGCATCTTTAGCATCGACAACAAGATCATCTTCAACACCACCAAGGCGGCCAAGTTCTGCTTCAACACTTACGTCATATCGGTGAGCATAATCAACAACACGTTTTACGAGGGCAATATTTTCATCGAAAGGAAAGTGTGAACCGTCAATCATTACTGATCTAACACCAGCATTAATTTTGTTAGTTATATCATTGAATTCTTCATGGTGATCTAAGTGTACTGCTAATGGAACATTATGTTTTCTTGATAATTCATTGGCAATAGCAATGATATTTTCAGTTCCTGCATAGCTATATGTTCCTGGTGTACCAGCCAAAATGACAGGAGATTGACATTCTGCCACGGTTTCAACAATTACTTGCATTGTCTCTAAATTATGAATATTAAAGGCGGGAATAGCATACTGCTCTTTTTGGGCTTTTTTTAACATATTATGACTTGAGATAATACTCATTTTACTGCTCCTTAACTGTAGTGAACCTCATAACCTTAAGTTACTTTCAAATTGGAATTATTTTTTATCAATTATGATTGCAAAATGAAAGTTATACTAGTGTAAATTTTGTGAGATGGATCACAAATACTAACTTTTGTCGCTGAATAAGAAATGTAATTGAGTATTTTTTTTGTCAAAAATTTTTTCCTAACCTAGAATAAGAAATAACGGATCATATATATGAAAATTATATAGTTACAGTTTGAAACAGTTATGGTTCGTTACTAAATATTTATATGACCTGTTTTATGTGTCTTGTACAAAGTATTTACCATTAACATAGGAAGTGAAAATTGGCTAAAGCATCTTCAGCGCTATTGAAACGTCGATTAGATATCGCAAAAATTGTACGCCAAAATGGTGAAGTAAAAGTTGATGAGTTGTCTGATCAGTTAAAGGTTTCTCATGTTACTATCCGACAAGATTTAACTTACCTTGAGCAACAAGGATATTTAAAACGTTCATTTGGCGGCGCTATTTATATTTCTCCAGAAGGGCAAGTGCATAATTCTGCTACAATTAATTCAAGTCAATCCAAAGGCAATTCTGATATTGATTTAGCAAAAGCTTGTTTAAGCTATATTAATGATGGTGATACTATTTTTTTAGGACATGGTTTTTTAACTCGGAAACTAATCCCTTTTTTGCATAAAAAAAAATCGTTACGTATTATCATGAATGACCTAAGAAATGCACAATTAGTACGTGAATTTTCCGATGCAGAAGTCATTTTAATTGGTGGCGTTTTATGTGAAGGAAATATTATTAAAAACTGTAATGACCTAATCAGTATTCGCAATAACTACGCCATTTCCCATTTCATTATCGAATTGGCAGCAATTGATGAAAATAATGATCTAATTATTGAAAATAGTGAACAAAAAGAAACATATCAACAAATCTTAAAAAACTCTAAACATACTATTGGTCTTTTATTAGAAAGATCTTTGCTTACGGATAATCATAGTATTGGTAAATTAAAACATATAGATGTCACAATTTTATCTAAAGCAGCGGTGACTGAATATCATCACCAATTGTTAAATTCTAATTTTAAACAAATTGCAATTAATAAATATTGTATGACTTATCATAATCTATTGGGGACATAACTAAGATGGAATTTAAAATTTGTACTGTAGGTGAATTGCTGGTTGAATTTTTGGCAAAGGAAAGTAATCAACGCTTTGATCAAACAGGTGAATTTATTGGTCCTTATCCAAGTGGTGCTCCAGCAATATTTGCCGATCAAGTCGCTAAATTAGGTTTTCCTGTCATTTTTTTTAGCTGTGTGGGAAAAGATAGCTTTGGAAAAATGTGTATTAATCGGCTTAAAAAAGATGGTGTGATTATTGACGGTATAACTTCACATAGTATGGCTAATACTGGTAGTGCGTTTGTTAGTTATCAAGACCATAGTGATAGAGATTTCATTTTTAATATTCCCAATAGTGCATGTGGTTTATTATCTTTTAATCATATTGATGAAAAATTGTTAAAAGATTGTACTCATTTGCATGTTATGGGCTCTTCGCTTTACTCTTTTCGAGCCATTGATGCCATGAGAAAAGCATTAGATATCATTAAAAATAAAGGAGGAACAATTTCGTTTGATCCTAATTTACGTAAAGAGATGTTTAACATTCAAGAAATGGAGCAATCTTTTGGTTATATTATGGAGTATACTGATATTTTCTTACCTAGCGAAAATGAGGTTTGTTATTTTGCACAAAATAATGATGAGAGTGAACAACAAACTATGTCAACTTTATTAAACAATGGTATTAAGCATATTGTTGTAAAAGGTGGTGCTAAAGGTGCCAATTATTATGGTTTAGATGAACAAAAAAGCTTAAAAATGATTCATGTTGATGGTTTTAATGTCAATCCAGTCGATCCAACAGGCGCTGGTGATTGTTTTGGTGCAACATTTGTCAGTTTATTATTAGCCGGGTATCCTGTTGAAACAGCATTGCAATTTGCTAATGTGAGTGGTGCATTAGCTGTATCAAAACAAGGGCCAATGGAAGGAACATCTTCACTTGTCGAAATCAAACAGTTTTTATCACAACATACAACTGTTTAACGAGGTAATGAAAACTTAATTTTCCTTATTACAAAAAAATCCCAATAACATTGTTATTGGGAAAACATAAGGAATAGGAAAACAATGAAATAAATGCATTGTCGAATCTAGTATGCTCTTTTTTTTAAAAAATGTAAGTAAAGATCTCTATATGTTTGTTTAAATAGTTAGTATTTTTTTTGTTAATTTAGAGTAAATAAAAATTGTTATCTTATTTTAATTAATTTTGTTATAAGAAAATTTCTAGCAATGAATTTAAGAATAATTTGCCATGGTCTGTTATTTGCCAGTTTTTTTCATCTTCAATTAAATAATTCTTTTTGATAGCAAGTGAAATCGATTGTTCAATAGATTGTATAGGTAAAAATGTTCTTTGCTCAAACTCCATTTTAGGTGTTGGTTCAAATAGTCTGAATCTATTCATAAAAAATTCAAAGGCTAATTCATCTTTAGCTACAGTATAAGATCGCTCTAAATAACGTCCTTGCATATATCCCTGCGGGTGTTTTGTTTTTACCGTCCGAATAATGGTACCGTCATTTTGTGTTAGTTTGCCATGAGCACCACAACCAATACCGATATAATCGCCGAATCGCCAATAATTTAAATTATGTTGGCATTGATAATTTGGTTTTGCATAAGCTGATGTTTCATATTGCTGATATCCATGGTTAGTTAGCAATTGGTTGCCTTGTTGATAAATATCCCAGAGCATATCATCATCAGGTAAAACAGGAGGTTTAGAACCAAACAAGGTATTCGGTTCAATTGTTAGTTGATACCAAGATAGATGTGGTGGAGCGATTGCAATCGCCTGTTTAAGATCATGCAATGCATCCTGAATTGTTTGTTTTGGCAAGCCATGCATTAAGTCTAAATTAAAGCTTTTTAAATTTAAATCATGGGCTAATTTTCCTGCATCTATCGCTTCTTGTGGATTATGAACTCGTCCTAATTTCTGAAGTTTATCTGATTGAAAGCTTTGTACTCCAATCGATATACGGTTGATACCAGCTTGCTGATATCCTTTGAATCTTTCCACATCAACGGAATTAGGATTTGCTTCGATAGTAATTTCTGCATCATGATTAATTGGTATTATTTTGTTTATATTTGCCAATAATTTATTAATTAATTCTGCAGAAAATAGGCTTGGAGTTCCACCGCCGATGAAAATTGAATGAATGGAACGATCATGAGTAAGCAATACATCTTGTTTTAAATCATTAATTAGATGATCAATATATGCAGAGTAATCCGGCGCACTCTTCATTTTGTGTGAATTAAAATCGCAATATGGACATTTTTGCACGCACCATGGCATATGTATATATAAACTCAGCGGAATTTTATATTGAAACATATGCCTTTCCTCAAATTTTTTTTACAAAGCGTGAGTAACTGATAAGAAATAGCTGGCTATATTACTCCAATTTAGTAAAAAAAGCTTTTATTGTCTGTATTCCGTTTTTATAATTCGAGTAATATGCGTACAATTAGATCTAGATTATAGGCAGTATTCGCCAAGCAAATTAAATAGTTAGGAGTAAATATGAGTATTATTAAGCAGATTTTAGATAGTTATGCTACCGGTTCGTCATTGAGTTTATCAGTCCATCAAAATATATTTGGTGAATTACCTGTCTTAGTGATTAAACATCCAACATGTTCAGCAGCAGTATCGTTACAAGGTGCTCATTTACTATTTTGGCAACCTTCAACAGAAACTACTCCTGTTATTTGGTTGAGTCAAAAAGCGAATTTTAAAAAAGAAATGGCAATTAGAGGTGGCGTGCCAATTTGTTGGCCATGGTTTGGTAAATTGGGTGATCCTATGCATGGTTTTGCTCGTTTAGTTGAATGGCAATTAGATTCTTGTAAAGAAGACAATAATGGTGTGGATTTAACTCTATCATTAACCAATAACCAACAGACAGAACGTTTTTTCACAAAACCTTTTCAGGCATGGTTAACCATCCATGTGGGACAAACTTGTGAAGTGACATTATCTTGCCAAGGAGATTTTGAAGCAACAAGTGCATTACATACTTATTTTGGTATTAATAATATTGATAATGTTACTGTTAAAGGTTTAGGGGATTTATATCAAGATCGCTTACCAGTTGAAAATAAACCGGCTATTTTAGGACAACTAACCTTTAATCAAGAAGTTGATCGTGTTTATACTAATGCTGATGAAGCAATCACCATTTTTGATGGAAAACGAACCATAAAATTAACTAATACTAATGCAAGTGATGTCGTTACTTGGAATCCTTGGATAGATAAGGCCAAAGCAATGGCTGATTTCGCTGATCAAGAATATCAATCTATGGTATGCGTTGAGACCTGTCGTATTAATAAACCGTTAAAATTATCGACAACACAAAAATCAGTATATGGGTTTAAGATTGAAGTGATTTAAGCATTATATTTTGCTTATTATAAATGCAATCAATATGTGACTTTATCTTTGTAGAGTTGATTATTTGATTGCGTTTACTAACATAACACTTTATAATCCCTAGCGCTTTTTAGAGCACTAATTTTATAACCAACTACTGGGTCGCCTGTAATTGGTTTTTATTTTGAATAAATAAGAGAAATCAATATGTTTACATTTAAAGCTGAAGTAAGAAAAGAGCATGGTAAGGGTGCGAGCCGCCGCCTGCGTCACGCTGGTCAGTTCCCGGCTATTGTTTATGGTGGAACAGAACCTGCAGTTTCTATCGTGTTAGATCACAACCAAGTATTCAATATGCAAGAAAAACCGGAATTTTATTCTGAAGTATTAACTATTGAAATTGATGGTAAAGCAGTTAAAGTTAAAGTACAAGCGGTACAACGTCATCCATTTAAACCAAAATTAGTTCATATGGATTTCGTACGCGCATAATTGCTGATTGTTGAAGTATTATTCAACATATTTTTAGATAAAAGGTCACCATATAGGTGACCTTTTATTTTTTTATTTGAGTCTAAAAAAGACAAATACCTATTATTATGATTTATTCTATTAACTTGATGTATACTGGTAATCAAACATAATAAAATAAATTGTAGATGACACCATTTTAGGAGAACTTCATGTCTGATATCCCAGCTTGCGATTTAGTTATTTTTGGCGCTAAAGGGGATTTAACGAGGCGTAAACTTTTACCGTCTCTATATCAATTAGAAAAATATGGAAAGTTACCAAAACAGACAAAAATTCTAGGTGTAGGCCGTGCTGATTGGGATCAAAAGGCTTATGCTGAAGTAGCTAAAGATGCGTTGACCTCATTTATGTCCGAGCCTTTAGATGAAAGTGTTTGGCAACGATTTAGTCAGCGTCTTAACTTTCATAAATTAGATGTTAATGATATATCCGGGTTTGATTCTTTGAAAAATAAACTTGAAAAATCACATCCTGCTATTTTTTATTTTGCTATGCATCCTAATGCATTTGGAACTATTTGCCAGGGATTAGCCGCAGCAGGTTTGAACCAATCTCAAAGTCGAATTGTCATGGAAAAGCCATTAGGTTTTGATTTACAATCATCGAAAGAAATTAATGATTCAGTTGCAAAATTTTTTAGTGAGTCACAAGTTTATCGTATTGACCACTATTTAGGTAAAGAGTCAGTTTTAAATTTACTTGCATTACGCTTTGCTAATCCAGTTTTTGCTGCATTTTGGGATAGAAATTCAATCGATCATGTTGAAATAACTGTCGCTGAACAAGTTGGAATTGAGGGACGTTGGGGGTATTTTGATAAAGCTGGACAAATGCGTGATATGGTGCAAAATCATTTATTGCAAATTCTTACTATGATAGCCATGTCTCCTCCAGCAAATCTTGACGATAATAGTTTGCGTAGAGAAAAGATTGCAGTACTGAATGCATTACGTCCAATTAATAAAGCTAATATTCGTGAAAAAGTAGTTAGAGGCCAATATACGGCTGGATTTGTTAATGGTATTAATGTGCCTGGTTATTTAGAAGAAGATGGTGCTAATAAACAAAGTAATACGGAAACATTTGTTGCTATTCGTGTGGATATAGATAATTGGCGTTGGGCAGGGGTTCCTTTCTATTTAAGAACGGGTAAACGCTTACCAAGCAAATGTTCTGAAGTTGTGGTTTATTTTAAATCTTTACCGCTTAATTTATTTAGCGAATCTTATTCAGAATTGCCACAAAATAAACTAACTATCCGTTTACAGCCAGATGAAGGTATGGACATTGAAATTTTAAATAAAGTTCCTGGCTTAGATAGTACTCATAATTTACAAACTACTAAGCTAGACTTAAGTTTTAGAGAAACATTTCATCAACATAGTGCTGATGCTTATGAGCGTTTATTATTAGAAGTGATGCGTGGCAGACAAGCTTTATTTGTTCACCGTGATGAAGTTGAAGCAGCATGGAAATGGGTTGATTCAATTATTAGCGCTTGGAATTTAGATAATGAATCACCAAAAACCTATCCTGCAGGTACTTGGGGGCCTGTCGCTTCAGTGGCTTTGATCACCAAAGATGGTCATTCATGGCATGAATTTGAATAGAGGAATTGCGAAAATGTTTACATTAAATAAATATTCAAACAGTCAAATATTGATTGAAGATTTAGCCGCCCATATTGTCAAAGAACTAAAAAAGGCTATTGATAAAAAAGGACATGCTTCTATCGCCGTGTCTGGTGGAAAAACACCTATACCACTATTTAAATTACTAAGCCAACAAGATTTAGATTGGCATAAGGTTTTTATTACATTAGTTGATGATCGATGGGTAGCTGATACTGATGATGCAAGTAATGAGAAGTTAGTATTAACTTATTTACTACAAAATAAGGCTAAATTAGCTAATTTTGTCGGCTTGAAAAATAGTTGTGATAATCCATTCGACGGTGCAGAAATTACCGATAAAATATTAAATAAAATTCCGATGCCATTTGATGTGTTAATTTTGGGAATGGGTGAAGATGGACATACTGCCTCGCTTTTCCCTGGCGCAGCTAATTTAATGGCGGGGTTAGATATGAAATCCGGTCGCAAAGTTATCGGTATGACACCATTAACCGCTCCACTTGATCGTATTACCTTAACATTACCTACTATTTTAGATAGTGAAAATATCTATTTACATTTAGTTGGTGAAAGTAAAATGCAAGTACTTGAGCAAGCAGAACAAGGCGACGATATTAATCAAATGCCTATTCGTGCAGTTTTGCAGCAAAACAAAGTTAATGTTATTGGTTTTTGGACTGCTTCTTAACTAAATCAAGATTGCCAGTTCTGACTGGCAATATTCTAATTTTCAGTCTGGTACTAAAATCTATTGTTACCAAAAATCATTTATCTTTTATATTTATAATGCTCTGATCAACAGCATTTTTTATTAGAAAACATAACGTTTAGTATTTAATAACTACATCCATAATTCCTTTTAATATTTTTTATCACTTTATTCCAGTTGTTAGTATTTACTAGCAGTTATAGACATTTTTTACATTGGTAGAAATAAATTAATTAAACATCTATTATTTTATTAACTTTTGTGGTAAAAAGTGGGGTAAAGTGGTGAAAAATAGGGTTTTAATTAACATATTGATTTTTTTATAAATTAAAAACAATAAAAATTGTTAATTATGGTGCTTTCATGTTTAGTGGTGCAATTTCAATCAATTTAGATAGTAAAGGGCGAATAGCAATTCCTACTCGTTATCGTGATTTTTTGTCTGACGGTTTAGTTTGTACCATTGGTTTGTATCATCCTTGTTTAACGCTCTATTCAATGTCTGAATGGCAAAAAATTGAATTTCAACTGTCAACATTGTCGACTATTGTTGAAGTAGAAAGAAGAATTAAAAGGCTACTATTAGGTTATGCAACGGAATGTAATTTAGATAATGCTGGACGTATTTTACTTCCACCAACTTTACGTACTTATGCAAAACTAGAAAAACATACTATGTTTGTCGGCCAATCTAATAAATTTGAAATTTGGGATGAAGGAATATGGTATCAACAAATTAGTGATGATATTGCTGCGTTACCAACAGATATTGAAAACTTATCAGATAATTTAAAAAATCTAACAATTTAATAAGAGTAAATAACAATGGATTATCAACATAAAACAGTTTTATTAAATGAAGCTGTAGAAGCATTGAATTTAAAAAAAAACGGTATTTATGTTGATGGGACTTTTGGCCGTGGTGGTCATTCTCGTTTGATCCTCGAACAATTAGGTGACAAAGGAAAACTAATAGCAATTGACCGTGATGATAGGGCTGAGCAAGCAGCATGTCAGATAAATGATCCTAGATTTACTTTTGTTAGAGGTGAATTTTCTAATGTATATCAATATATTAATGAATTAGGGTTACTAGGTTGCGTTGATGGTTTTTTGTTAGATTTAGGTGTGTCATCACCTCAATTAGATGATCCAGAAAGAGGATTTTCTTTTATGAAAGATGGACCACTTGATATGCGAATGAATAATCATAAAGGTATAACTGCAAGTGAGTGGTTACTAAATAGTGATGAAAATGATATTGCATGGGTATTAAAAACTTTTGGTGAGGAAAAATTTGCTAAACGTATCGCGCGGGCAATTGTCGAGCAAAATAAGGTAGCACCAATCACTCGTACCTTAGAATTAGCGGGTTTAATTGAAAAAGTGACTCCGAAGAAAGATAAAAATAAACATCCAGCAACACGCTCATTTCAAGCTATTAGGATTTACATAAATAGTGAACTTGAGGAAGTTGAACAAGCATTAAATAGTAGCTTGTCAATACTGGCTAATCAAGGAAGACTTGCTGTGATTAGTTTTCATTCCTTAGAAGATAGAATCGTAAAACAATTTATTAATAAACAGAGTAAAGGTCCAAATTTACCTGCAGGGTTACCATTAACAGAACAACAAATTAAACAATATGGTAATGCTAAATTAAAATCACTTGGCAAAATTAAGCCGAGTAATGATGAAATATATGGTAACCCGCGTTCACGTAGCGCGATATTAAGGATAGCAGAAAGGAAAAATGAATAGTAACCAAAACAATGAAATTTATAACAGAACTAGTGTAGAAATACACAATCAAAAAAGACCAAGCAAAAGTTTATTTGGATTAATCCTTAATGATTTGCTTGGTCATCAAAAGATTTCATTATTGTTATTGTTACTTATTATTATCTCAGCTGGTGCTATATTGATAACAACACAGCAGGTACGTAAACAATTATTTGAACGTGAACAATTACTACTTGAACAAGATGTATTAGAAAGTGAATGGCGTAATTTAGTTATTGAAGAAAACGTGCTTGCAGATCCAAAACGGATTGAAGAAAAAGCTAAAAATCAATTAAGTATGTCGTATGTTACACCTCAAAATGAAACCGTTATTGTGATAAAGAGTAAATAATGAAGTTTGCCAATAAAAATAAAAAAGATAACGTAAGACTTACTACGAAATCGAATAAAGGGAATAAATTAAACAGTAAAAAGCAAGTTTTTACGCTTAATCGATTCTACCTAGTATATGGCTTTATTATTTTAGCCATTATTGGTTTGTTGATTAGATTGGCTATTTTACAAATAATTGAACCCGATAAACTTATTGCTGAAGCCAATAAACGTTCCATTCGTCATCAAGAAATGAGTGCGCCGAGAGCGATGATTACTGATCGTAATGGCAGAGCACTGGCCGTTAGCGTCCCAATGTATGATGTTTGGGCTGATCCGAAAATAGTTGTGCAGAAAGGTGGGGTTGATGCCAATGATATTCGTTGGCAAGGATTAGCGAAAACGTTAAATATTCCAATGTCGACATTAGAACAAAAATTGAGTAATCCATCGATGCGTTTTGTTTATTTATCTAAACAAATTACACCAACTATATCGGATTATTTAAAAAAATTGAAATTACCAGGAATATCGTTTGCTAAGACTTCAAAACGTTATTACCCTGCAGCAGAAAATATCGCCCAATTAATTGGCTTAACAGATACCGATGAAAACGGTACAGAAAAAGGTTCTGAAGGTATCGAAAAAAGTTTTAATAAATGGCTTATTGGTGAATCAGGACAACGTGTAGTAAGACGAGATAGAGTTGGTCGTGTTATTGAGGAGCTAGAAAGAACAGAAAGTGAAATTGCTTCTGATTTAACGTTAAGTATTGATGAGCGTTTACAGTCGCTCGTTTATAGCGAGCTTAGCCAAGCTGTTACTTTTAATAAGGCTGATAGTGGTACAGCTGTTTTAATCGATGTTCATACTGGTGAGATTTTAGCGATGGCAACCAGCCCATCCTATAATCCAAATAATCGTTCTTCAATTGATTATAATTTGTTACGAAATCGAGCCATAACAGATGCATTCGAGCCAGGTTCAACAGTTAAACCTTTAGTTGTTATGGCTGCATTAGAAAAGAAAATAGCTGATTTGAACACTATCATAGATACTAGACCGTTTTTAGTTAACCGCTATGAAATAAAAGATGTTTCTTATCAAAAAGCACTGAATTTGGCTGGTATTTTGGAAAAATCCAGTAATGTAGGGGTAAGTAAATTAGCACTGCAAATGCAATCAGGTGATCTTGTTGAGTTTTATAGTCGTTTTGGCTTAGGCCAACCAACAGAACTTGGTTTAGGCGGTGAAGTTAGTGGTTCTATTGCTGCCGATAGAACAAGAAAATGGGCGGATATAGAGCGTGCAACTTTTTCTTTTGGTTATGGCTTAAGTGTTACCCCATTACAATTAGCTCGAGCTTATGCAACTATAGGTAGTTATGGTGTTTATCGACCGGTTTCAATATTAAAAGTGACAGAACCCGTAGAAGGTAAACGGGTTGTAAGTGAAAAAATAGCTAAAACTGTAGTGCAATTGATGGAAGCTGTGGCAGTAACCGGTGGCGGAACTAAAGCCTCAGTTCCTGGATATAGTGTCGGTGTTAAAACGGGTACAGCTAAAAAACTAGCTGGTGGTCGATATGTCAACCAGTATTTAGCTTATACCGCAGGTATTGCACCGGCAACAGGGCCAAAATATTCACTAGTTGTGGTAATTGATAATCCAAAAGCAGGGCAATATTATGGCGGCTCTGTTTCCGCACCTGTTTTTAGTCGAATTATGGGTGGTGTTCTTAGAACAATGAACGTTAAACCAGACCGCCAAGTAGATGGCCAAATGATCGTATATTAGTAGGTAACAAATAATGGCAACTAACACATTTAAAACGTTATATAAATTATTAGGTGGGAGTGATCTAGAACTAGATGATTTTCCGCTTAATCATTTGATAATTGATAGTCGAAAAGTAAATAAAGATGATGTTTTTATTGCTATTAAAGGTTATACCGTTAATGGTCGGGATTTTATTCCGCAAGCTATCTCATCTGGTGCTGCTGTAGTTTTAATTGAAACAAATAGAAAATCAAATGATTTGAAAATTGATTATCTTAAACAAAAAAATAAGAAAGCTATTCCACAAATAAGTATATTTCAGCTTTCTCAAAAATTATCAAAAATTGCAAACGACTTTTATTGTTCACCATCAAAAAACTTATCGGTTATTGGTGTAACAGGAACTAATGGTAAAACAACAGTAACTCAGCTTATTGCACAATGTGTAACTTTGTTAAATAAAAAAGCCGCATTATTGGGTACGATAGGTAATGGTATTTATAATCAACTTGAGCCTTCATTAAATACGACTTTATCGGCTATTGAAGTTCAATCTGCTTTAGCCGAATTTATCACGCAACAAGTTCAAGTTGTCACCATGGAAATTTCGTCCCATGGTTTAGCGATGAATCGAGTAAAAGCATTAAATTGTGCTGCAACAGTGTTTACTAATTTAAGTCGTGATCACCTTGATTATCATAAAACCATGAATAAATATGCTAAAGCAAAATGGTCATTATTCAGCGGTGATGAACACGAAAAGCAAGTTGCTAGTTCAGGTAAATCAATTATTAATTATGATGATGAATACGGACGGCGTTGGATTGACAAATTATCAAGTGTTACGGTTGTGTCATGTCAACCTAAATCATTGCGCCGTTTAAAAACATTGGATAAGCCTTATGTTGGCGTATCAATGATTGAATATCATGATAAAGGGGCCAAAATTCATATGGAATCGAGTTGGGGTAATGCTATTATTCACAGCCGATTATTAGGTGAATTTAATGTATCAAATGTATTGTTAGCAATTGCGACCTTGTTGACTCTTGATTATCCATTTTTTGCTGTTGTTAATATGGCATCATATCTTAAGCCGATCTGTGGTCGTATGGAAGTGGTACATGTAAAAAATAGTCCAACAGTCATTATTGATTATGCACATACCCCAGATGCATTACAAAAAGCATTACAAGCAAGTCGTATTCATTGCAAAGGCCAATTATGGGTGATTTTTGGTTGTGGTGGCGATAGAGATACAGGTAAAAGACCTTTAATGGCCGAAGTCGCGGAACAATTTGCTGATAAAATTGTATTAACAAATGATAATCCACGTACTGAAGATGAAGCTAAAATTATTCATGATATAGAGCAAGGTTTAAGCAATATTAAAAATACACAAGTTATTACTGATAGAGTTACAGCTATCCGAGAAACGCTTGCTCAGGCTAAAGCTGATGATGTGATCTTAATTGCTGGAAAAGGACATGAAGATTACCAAATTATTGGTAAAACTAAACATCATTATTCAGATCAAGAAACGGTAAAACAGATTTTAGGAGTAGAGAATCTATCATGATTCCTTTAGTTATTAAACAAATTGCAACAATCGTCAATGGTACATCTTATCATCTTCCAGATGAAGAATTGGCTATTAATGAAATATGTACTGATTCACGAAAAATTACTGATCAATCACTATTTATTGCATTGGTAGGTGAAAAATTTGATGGTCATTTATTTGCTAAACAAGCTATTGACGATGGTGCTATTGCGGTAATTGTAAATCGTAAAATCGATGATGATATTCCTCAAATAGTGGTCAATGATACTTATATAGCCTTAGGTCAACTAGCTGAATTTGTAAGAGATAAAAGTTCAGCAAAATTTGTTTCGTTAACTGGTTCATCGGGCAAAACCTCCGTCAAAGAAATGACTGCTAATATTTTACAACAATGTGGTGAGACTCTTTATACTCAAGGTAATTTTAATAATGATATAGGTGTGCCACTAACATTACTACGATTAAAGAAGCAAGACCAATTTGCAGTTGTTGAATTAGGTGCCAATCATATTGGTGAAATTGCTTATACTACACGCTTAGTTAAACCAAACAGTGCGCTGATTAATAATATAGCTTTGGCGCATATTGAGGGATTTGGTTCTCTTGAGGGTGTAGCAACAGCTAAAGGTGAAATTTTTGAAGGATTAGCTGATAACGGAATTGCAATTATTAATTTGGAAAGTTGTTCTGATAAATGGTTAGCTATGCTCAAAAATAAAACTGTCTGGACCTTTTCGATACATAATTCAGCTGCTGATTTTTATGCTAGTAATATTGAAATTATGGATCAGACTACTTTCACATTACATACACCAATTGGTGATAGTGAAATTACCTTACCGTTAGTTGGTGAGCATAATATATCAAATGCCATAGCTTCATCTGCTTTAGCAATATCTGTAGGAGCAACGTTAACACAGGTTAAAAAAGGTTTAGCTGCGTCAAAATCGGTAAAAGGGCGATTATATCCTGTTAGATTAAATCAAACGCAGTTAATTTGGGATGATTCTTATAATGCTAACGTAGGCTCAATGTCTGCTGCTATTCAGGTTTTAGCAACACAGCCCGGATATAAAGTATTAGTCGTTGGTGATATGGCTGAATTGGGTAACGATGCAAACATTTATCATCAACAAATCGGCGAGTTAGCTAAACAACAAAATATTGATTGTGTTGTTAGTGTCGGCCAGTTAAGTGAATTAATCAGTCAATTTAGTGGTGTTGGCCATCATTTTATTGATAAACAAAGTGCTGTAGATTATTTATTAAACTTACTACGTCTACATCCAACTTTAACTATGCTAGTCAAAGGATCACGTAGTGCAAAAATGGAAGATCTTATCGTGGAAATTCAAACAAAAATAGGTCAGGATTAAAATTATGTTGGTGTGGATATCAGAATATTTAGTTAAATATTTTACTTTCTTTAATGTTATTTCTTATCTTACGGTAAGGGCTATTTTAGCGCTATTAACTTCATTGACCATTTCGCTAATTATGGGGCAAAAAGTCATTGATTGGTTGCAAAAATTGCAGATTGGTCAAGTTATCCGTAATGATGGTCCGGAATCTCATTTAAGTAAAAAAGGAACACCAACAATGGGGGGAACGCTTATATTGGCCTCCATTTCAATTTCAGTATTTTTATGGGCTGATCTGCGAAATCCTTATGTTTGGGTAACATTATTTGTATTACTTGGTTATGGTATTGTTGGCTTTGCAGATGATTATTTAAAAGTTATACGTAAAAATACAGCGGGTCTAATTGCTCGATGGAAATATTTTTGGCAGTCAGTTATTGCATTAATTGTTGCTTTTGGTCTTTATGCTTATGGAAAAGATAGTTCTGTTACAGTACTAGTTGTACCATTCTTTAAAGATGTTATGCCGCAATTAGGATTGTGGTTTATCTTATTGACTTATGTCGTCATAGTTGGCGCTGGTAATGCAGTGAATTTGACCGATGGTCTCGATGGATTGGCAATCATGCCAACAGTTTTTGTTGCTGCTGGTTTTGCACTTGTTTCTTGGGCAACTGGTAATGTTAATTTTGCTGCTTATTTACATATTCCATATATTAAATTTAGTGGCGAATTAATGATTGTTTGTACAGCTATTATTGGTGCTGGTCTTGGTTTTTTATGGTTTAACACTTATCCGGCAATGGTCTTTATGGGCGATGTTGGTTCATTAGCTTTAGGTGGTGTGTTTGGGATTATTTCTGTTTTACTCAGACAAGAGTTCTTATTGTTAGTTATGGGTGGTATTTTTGTTATTGAAACCTTATCTGTAATTTTACAAGTAGGATCCTTTAAATTAAGAGGTAAACGAATTTTTCGAATGGCACCAATTCATCATCACTATGAATTAAAAGGTTGGCCAGAACCAAGAGTTATTGTTCGGTTTTGGATTATTTCACTGATGTTAGTGGTAATTGGTTTATTAACTTTGAAATTACGCTAAATAATATTAGAGCAGGATTAAATCATGGTTGATTATCAAGGTAAAAAAATTGTTATTATCGGATTAGGTATTACAGGACTTTCCTGCGTTAACTATTTTCTTGCTCAAAATGTTATACCGAAAGTAATTGATACTCGTTCATCTCCTCCAGGATTAGAGCAATTAGATAAGCGAGTTATTTATCATTTAGGTAATTTAAATACAGATTGGCTATTTGAGTCTGACTTGATTATTGCTAGTCCAGGTATTGCTTTATCAACACCTGAATTACAAAAAGCTGCTGAACTCGGTATTGAGATTATTGGGGATATTGAACTTTTTTGCCGTGAAATTAATCAACAAACAAATAAAAAAGTTATTGCCATTACCGGGGCAAACGGTAAAACGACTGTCACTACTTTGGTTGGCGATATTATAAAAGCAGCTAGTATAAAAGTTGGTGTAGGTGGCAATATAGGTGAACCCGCTTTATCATTATTGCAACAAGACTGTGATGTTTATGTCCTTGAACTATCAAGTTTTCAATTAGAAACAACATCAAGTTTACAAGCTTCAGTGGCAACAATTTTGAATATTTCTGAAGACCATATGGATCGTTATCCACTAGGATTGTTGCAATATACTGAAGCGAAACAACGCATTTATCATAATGCAAAATGTTGTGTTATTAACTATGATGATAAATTGACTAAACCGTTTGGTAAACAACAACATTGTGTCTCTTTTGGATTAAACAATGGAGACTATCATTTAGATGAGAAGTATGAACATTTAATTGCACAAAATCAGCCTGTTTTATCAACTAAATCAATGAAACTAATCGGCTGTCATAATTATCTGAATGCTTTGGCTGCTTTAGCTATTGCTGATAATTTACAGATCCCACGAGATTCAAGCTTACAAACAATTTCTAATTTTCAAGGTTTACCTCATCGTTTTGAATTAGTATTTGATAACAATAATGTCAAATGGATTAATGATTCTAAAGCCACTAATGTCGGTAGTACTGAAGCGGCATTGAAAAGTGTTATATGTAATGGAAAACTATTTTTATTGTTAGGTGGTGATGGTAAATCGGCAGACTTTACCCCTTTGATTCCTTATTTAAAAAGTAGAAATATTGAAATTTTCTGTTTTGGCCGAGATCGAGATTTGCTTGCTAATTTAGCCCCTGAAATCACAACTGTTACGTTAACTATGTCTGAAGCCATTCAGTGTATAGCTAAAAAAGTAGTCGCAAATGATGTCGTGTTGCTCTCTCCAGCTTGTGCGAGTTTAGACCAATTTAAAAACTATATTGAGCGTGGAAATCTATTTGCACAACTTGCCAAACAGTATGGTTCAAGGAGTGATACATGACATTCTTCTGGATAAAAAAACAAGTTAATCCCAATATTCCATTTGATAATCAACTACTTTGGACTGTAATTGGTTTAATAGTATTTGGTTTAATTATGGTGACATCTTCATCAATGGCGTTTAATGAGAGTGATCCATTTTTCTATACGCAACGAGAGTTGATTCAAATCGGAATGTCGCTCTTTTTAATGGGTATCACGTTATATATTCCGATGCAACGTTGGCAACAATTTGGATCAGTTTTATTAATCCTTTCAATTATTATGTTGATAGTGGTTTTAGGGATTGGTTCTTCAATCAACGGTGCGTCTCGTTGGATCCCATTAGGTGTTTTTAATTTTCAGCCAGCTGAACTTTCTAAATTATCGTTATTTTTATTTTTAGCAGGTTATTTAGCCCGTAAGTCAGAAGAAGTCCAAAGCGGCTTTTGGGGCTTTTTCAAACCTATGGTGGTTATGGCAGTTTTGTCAATTTTGTTACTTAAACAGCCTGACTTAGGTACTGTAATTGTATTATTTATGGTAACAATAGGTATTTTATTTATTGCTGGCGCTCAATTATGGCAATTTATTGCGATTTTACTAACTGGAGTCGGTGCTGTAGTTTGTCTTATTTTATATGAGTCTTATCGTTTAACGCGTTTAATGACATTCCTTGATCCGTGGCAAGATGCAACTGGTGCTGGTTATCAGCTCGTTGCATCATTAATGGCAATTGGTAATGGTGGTATTACTGGACAAGGAATTGGTAATTCTATTTTTAAATTACGCTATTTACCTGAATGTCATACCGACTTTATTTTCTCAATTATTTCAGAAGAGTATGGATATATTGGTGTTGCTGCGTTATTGCTATTACTCTTCTTTCTAACTTTCAAAGCATTAGCAATCGGCTATCGAGCTTTGAATGAAGGTTCTCAATTTTCGGGCTATTTGGCTTGTGAAATTGGTATTTGGTTTGGATTTCAAACTTTTGTTAATGTTGGTGTCACCTCCGGTATGTTACCGACAAAAGGTTTAACTTTGCCATTTATTAGTTATGGAGGCTCAAGCCTTATTGTGATGAGTATTGCGGTTGCAATATTACTGAGAATAGATTTTGAGTTTAGACAACAACAAACTCAAGCAAGAATAAGGTCGATAAAATAATGAAAAAATTATTAGTCATGGCTGGTGGAACCGGTGGTCATGTATTTCCAGGTATTGCCGTTGCTCATTATTTAATGAAGCAAGGTTGGCAAGTGAGATGGCTAGGCACTGCAGACCGTATGGAAGCACATTTAGTGCCAGAAAATGGTATTGATATTGATTTTATCCAAATATCAGGTTTGCGAGGTAAAGGTAAAATGGCGTTATTAAAAGCGCCTTACAAAATATTAAAAGCGGTTTTGCAAGCAAGAAAAATCTTAAAAAATTATCGTCCTGATGTCGTTTTAGGTATGGGAGGATATGTTTCCGGACCGGGTGGTATTGCTGCTAAATCTTTAGGCATTCCGGTTGTATTACATGAACAAAATGGTATAGCAGGTTTAACTAACAAATCTTTAGCTAAAATTGCGACCAGAGTTTTACAAGCTTTTCCAACAGCATTTCCTAATGCAGAAGTTGTTGGAAATCCTGTTCGTAGTGATTTATTAACGATTAAAGAACCAAGCGAAAGATTTAAAGATCGACAAGGCCCAATTAGAGTCTTGATTATGGGCGGAAGTCAAGGAGCCAAAGTCATTAATGATGTTGTACCTCAAGTAATTACAAGATTGTCTGATAAGTATGTTGTTTGGCATCAAACAGGCAAAGGTATGTTAGATGATGTACTTAAATCATATCAGCATTGTGATATGACAAATAATCGTGTGACAGAATTTATAACAGATGTCAAAGAAGCTTATGATTGGGCTGATATCGTAATTTGCCGTAGTGGGGCATTAACTGTAAGTGAGATTGAAGTTGTTGGTATTGGAGCTATTTTCGTACCATTTATGCATAAAGATCGCCAACAATTTTGGAATGCGAAATCTTTAGCAGATATTGGTGCAGCAAAGATAATTGAACAACCAGATTTCAATATTGACTCACTATTTACGTTACTTGAAAATTTGAGTCGCGAAGATTTAGTTGAAATGGCTATTAAAGCAAAAAGTTTATCAATTATAAATTCGACGGAAAGAGTAGCCGAAACGCTTATTTCGGTGGTAAAATAGTGAATTTTATATATAATTTTAAGTAATGGTCTTATTGATGTGTTTGATATTTAATCTTAATTTGTTTGACAAATGATTGTCCAATAAATTTTTAAATACCGAATACTAAATAAGAAGTAACTAACTAGCTAGGGGTTTAAGTGTGAATACTAAGGAATTAGCTGAATTAAGAGCAATCATTCCAGAAATGAAACGAGTCAAACATATCCATTTTGTTGGTATTGGTGGCGCGGGCATGGGCGGTATTGCCGAAGTTCTTGCTAATGAAGGATATCAAATTAGCGGTTCAGATATTGCTGAAAATCCTGTAACTCAGCATTTAGAAACATTAGGTGCTAAAATTGTTATTGGTCATGCTGCTGAAAACGTCCTGAGTGCTAGTGTTGTGGTTATCTCTTCGGCTATTTCTCAGGATAATATAGAAGTTATTGCAGCTAGAGAGGCTCGGATACCAGTGATTCAAAGAGCTGAAATGTTAGCTGAGTTAATGCGTTTTCGATATGGTATTGCTATCGCTGGTACCCATGGTAAAACAACCACTACAGCAATGGTTACTTCTATATATGCTGAAGCTAAACTTGATCCAACTTTTGTTAATGGTGGATTAGTAAAAGCGGCAGGAACACATGCTAGATTAGGTAGTAGCCGTTATTTTATTGCTGAAGCAGATGAAAGTGATGCTTCATTTTTACATCTACAGCCTATGGTCTCTATAGTCACTAATATCGAACCTGACCATATGGATACCTATCAAGGAAGTGTAGAAAATCTTAAACAAACCTTTATCTCTTTTTTACGCAATCTTCCTTTTTATGGTTTAGCCGTCATGTGTTATGACGATCCGATTAATCGCGAGTTGTTACCGGTTGTTGGTCGTAAAATTATAACCTATGGGTTTAGCGAAGAAGCCGATGTTGTGATTAAAAATTATCGCCAAGAAAGAGGTGTTAGCTATTATACAGTTTGCCGTCCAGATAGAGATGATTTACAAATTGAATTGAATGCTCCAGGTAAACATAATGCTTTAAATTCCGCAGCAGCGATTATTGCAGCAACAGAGGATGGTATTGATGATGATTCAATTGTACGCGCGCTGGCAAAATTTGCAGGTACTAGTCGACGTTTCGATCTTCTAGGTATTTTCCCTTACGGCAATGATAAAGATATAATGATGGTTGATGATTATGGGCATCATCCTAGTGAAGTCAATGCTACAATTCAAGCGGCTAGAAATGGTTGGCCAGATCGGCGTTTAGTTATGTTATTTCAACCACATAGATATACGCGAACTAGAGATTTATTTGATGATTTTGCCCAAGTACTTTCTCAAGTTGATGCATTAGTTATGTTAGATGTTTATTCTGCTGGAGAACAACCTATTGCTGGTGCTGATAGTCGTTCACTTTGTCGTTCAATTCGTAATCGAGGAAAAGTGGATCCAATTTATGTTTCAGATTTAGATCTGGTACCGGAAATTATGAAAGAAATATTACAAGGTGGAGATTTGTTATTAACACAAGGCGCTGGTAGTGTTGGTCGGATTGCCCGTCAATTAGCTGGTAGTCAATTATTTTCAAAAGGGGTTTTATAATAATGGTTGATAAAGTTGCTGTATTGTATGGTGGAACCTCTGCTGAACGTGAAGTATCACTAAAATCAGGACAAGCTGTTCTAGCAGGATTAAAAGAAAATGGTATTGATGCCCATCTTGTTGATACAAAAGAGTATTGTATAACTAATCTAAAACAAGATGGTTTTTCAAAAGCATTTATTATTTTGCATGGGCGTGGTGGTGAAGATGGTATTACTCAAGCCATTTTAACTTATCAAAATATTCCTTATACCGGAAGTGATGTTTTATCGTCAGCATTAACTATGGATAAGTTAAAAACCAAACTAGTGTGGAAATCTCTTGGTTTACCTGTTGCTGATTATGTAATGGTTGATAAATCACAATCAATTGATGTTGATAATATTATTAAACAACTTGGCTTACCATTGTTTGTTAAACCTAGCCATGAAGGTTCAAGTGTCGGTATGTCTAGGGTTAATCAAGCAGACGAATTAAAAGCAGCTGTTGATATTGCCTTTAAATATGATAATACCGTGATGATCGAGTCATTTTTAGCTGGACCAGAGTTTACTGTAGCTATTGTTGGTGAAGATGTTTTACCTGCAATTTACATTAAACCTGCTACCAATTTTTATGATTATGATGCAAAGTATTTGTCAGATAAAACCCAATATTTTTGCCCTAGTGGATTAAGTGATGCTAAAGAACAAGAAATTCGTAAGTTAGCTCTAGATGCTTATAAAGCTGTAGGATGTAGAGGTTGGGGAAGAGTCGATATTATGTTTGATGAAAATGAAAAGCCATATTTACTTGAGGTAAATACTGCCCCTGGAATGACAGATCACAGCTTGGTACCAATGGCGGCAAAAGAATATGGCTGGTCATTTAGTGAATTGGTTAAACGTATTTTACAATTAGCAACCATATAATTGGCTTTATTTTTATGAAAAAAGTCCGACAAGCAGCGCATAAACATCAAAACCAGAATAAAAGAAAGTTGCTTGTTTTTCGCAATGCAGAACAAATGTTAGGTTTTTTGTTCTTAGTAGTAATAGTTGTTATTTGTGGATGGGTCGTCAATTCTATTCGAGACTGGATGGAAGATCCCGATCAGATGGTATTATCACAATTGACCTTAAGTGGTGATTATACTTATACGACTGAAGATGATCTTAGACAAGCAATTCTAGGATTAGGTTTGCCAAATACCTATATTGGACAAGATGTGGATGATATTCAGCAAGAAATTATGCGATATCCTTGGGTAAAACAAGCAAGTGTTCGTAAACAATGGCCCGACAGATTGATTGTAAACATTGAAGAATATAAACCTGCATTTTACTGGAATGATTTATATTTACTTGATAAAAATGGCAATACTTTCAGTGTGCCATTGGATCGTTTGAACGATTTATCATTGCCAAGGCTTTATAGCCCTGAAGGTAAAGCCAAGTCAATGTTAGAAACTTATTTTAGATTAGAGGAACTCTCTAAAAAATGGGCTAACAATAAGTCTACTTTGATAATTCAGGCAGCAATATCGGATGAACGTAATGCATGGCAATTAATGGTAAAGCAATGTAAAGTTGATTTGTGTTCTGAAAATGAGGAAATAAAATTGATATTAGGTAGCGAAAAAATAGAACAACGTTATCAACAATTTATCAAATTATTTCCAGAAATTCAGTCAAGAATACCGGATGGTGAAAAAATAACGGCTGCTGATTTACGTTATGAAAATGGTATTTCAGTGCAACGAGAAAAAATCTCTCAATAAGGAATAAATAAAGGCTGAAGTATGAAAGCAACAGAGAAAAAATTGGTTGTTGGACTTGAAGTTGGCACCTCGAAAGTTCTTGCCCTCGTTGGTGAAGTTCTTCCTGATGGTATTGTCAATATTATTGGTGTTGGCCATTGTCCATCAAAAGGTGTTGATAAAGGTGGTGTGAACGATCTTGAATCAGTGGTTAAATCAATCCAACGAGCTGTTGATCAAGCTGAATTAATGGCTGATTGCCAAATATCTTCTGTTTATTTAAGCCTGTCAGGTAAACATATTCGTTGTCAGAATGAAATTGGAATGGTGCCGATTGCAGATGAAGAAGTGACAGCAGAAGATGTTGAAAATGTTGTTCATACTGCTAAATCTGTACGTATTTTAGATGAACATAGAATCTTACATGTTATTGCCCAAGAGTACTCTATTGATCTACAAGAAGGTATTAAAAACCCAATTGGATTATCTGGTGTAAGAATGAAAGCGAAAGTTCATTTGATCACCTGCCATAATGATATGGCGAGAAATATAGTTAAAGCAGTAGAGCGTTGTGGATTGAAAGTTGATCAGCTTATTTTTTCTGGTTTGGCATCGAGTTATGCTGTATTAACTGATGATGAAAAAGAGTTAGGTGTTTGCGTCATAGATATTGGTGGCGGAACAATGGATGTCTCAGTTTATACTGGTGGAGCATTACGTCATTCTGTGGTTATTCCTTATGCTGGTAATGTTGTTACCAGTGATATTGCTTACGCATTTGGCGCACCACCAATGGATGCAGAAAATATTAAAATTCGTTATGGATGTGCTGTTGGTTCACTAGTCGGTAAAGATGAAGTTATTGATGTTCCAAGTGTAGGTGGACGTCCGTCTCGTTCATTACAGCGACAAACATTAGCTGATGTTATTGAACCTCGTTACTCAGAGCTTTTATCGTTAGTTCAAAAAGAGCTATTAGTATTACAAGACGAGCTTAAAAGACAAAATGTTAAATATCAATTGGCAGCAGGGATTGTGTTAACAGGCGGCGCTGCGCAAATTAAAGGTATGGTTGAATGTGCTGAGAAAGTGTTTCAAAATCAAGTACGTATCGGTCAGCCTTTAAATATTTCAGGATTAACTGATTATGTACAAAAACCATATTGTTCAACAACTGTAGGGTTATTGCATTATGGTAAACAAAGTTTATTACATGATGATGCTAAAGACAGCAATAAATCATCATTAAAAGGGATAGCTAAACGTTTGACCGGTTGGTTCAAAAAAGAATTTTAGCTAATATATTTAATAACTTCGTAGACATTGTAGCTGGTTATCTGTACAATGTCCTTAGATCGTAAATTTGGAGATAAGTTATGTTTGAGCCTATGGTTGCGGATGATGAGCCAGCAGCTGTCATTAAAGTTATTGGTGTCGGTGGCGGCGGCGGTAATGCTGTTGAGCATATGATTGCTGAACATATTGAAGGCGTTGAGTTTTTTGCAGCAAATACTGATGCACAAGCATTGAAAAGAATAAAAGTTGGTCAAACTATCCAAATCGGAAATAATGTTACCAAAGGACTTGGTGCTGGTGCTAATCCAGAAGTTGGCAGAAATTCAGCAGAAGAGGATCGTGATGTTATTCGTAGTGCGATTGAAGGTGCCGATATGGTCTTCATTGCAGCCGGAATGGGTGGCGGAACAGGTACTGGTGCTGCACCAGTTGTTGCTGAAATTGCGAAAGAATTAGGTATTTTAACTGTAGCTGTAGTTACAAAACCTTTTGGATTTGAAGGTAAAAAACGCATGGCTTTTGCTGAGCAAGGTATTGCTGAATTAGCTAAACATGTTGATTCACTTATCACAATTCCAAATGATAAATTATTAAAAGTTTTAGGGCGTGGCGTTAAATTATTAGATGCTTTTGCTGCAGCAAATGGTGTATTAAAAGGTGCAGTACAAGGTATCGCCGAACTAATTACAAAACCAGGTCACATCAACGTTGACTTTGCTGACGTTAGAACTGTAATGTCTGAGATGGGTTATGCGATGATGGGTTCTGGTCGTGCAACTGGTGATAATCGAGCTGAAGAAGCAGCTGAAATGGCGATTTCAAGTCCTTTACTTGAAGATATTGATTTATCAGGTGCTCGTGGCGTATTAGTTAATGTTACCGCAGGTCTTGACCTTGGTCTTGAAGAGTTCGAAACAGTAGGTAGCACCGTAAGAGCGTTTGCATCTGATAATGCTACTGTTGTTGTGGGTACGACTTTTGACCCAGATATGTCAGATGAGATTAGAGTGACTGTGGTTGCTACAGGTATTGGAATGGATAAACGTCCAGAAGTTAAGATAACTAAACCTGCCGCTCATCACGGCTCGTTGTTTGGCCAAACAAGTCATTTGCCGTTACAACAAGAAGAATCATCAATATCTAAGGTTGTGAATGAACCTGATGTGTCTCCTATTGAAGAGCGTAAAATTTTAGATATTCCTGCGTTTATTCGTAAGCAGGCTAATTAATATTGAACTTATTTGATTTATTATTGTCTAATGGCATAGTAACAAATAAAAAAGTAGGTGCGAAGTGAAACAAAGAACATTAAAAAAGACAATTCAAGCAACTGGTGTCGGTTTACATACTGGTAAAAAAGTTACTTTGACATTACGTCCTGCACCGGAAAATACAGGTATTATTTATCGTCGTACAGATTTAAATCCGTATGTTGATTTCCCTGTGGATGCAAAATCAGTGCGAGATACAATGCTTTGTACCTGTTTGGTTAATGAAGATAATGTTCGTATTTCAACTGTCGAACATATTAATTCAGCATTAGCTGGACTTGGTATCGATAATATTATTATTGAAGTAAATGCTCCGGAAATTCCAATTATGGATGGTAGTGCAAGTCCGTTTATCTATTTATTACTAGATGCTGGAATTGCTGAACAAAATGCGTTGAAAAAGTTCTTACGAGTAAAAGAAACTGTTCGTGTTGAAAATGGTGATAAGTGGGCAGAAGTGCGACCATATAGTGGTTTCCGTTTAGATTTTACTATTGATTTTCGTCATCCGGCTATTGATAGTAGTTCGCAACGTTACCAACTAGATTTTTCTTCTGAATCTTTTATTCGCCAAATTAGTCGTGCAAGAACTTTTGGCTTTATGCGAGATATCGAAGCTCTACAATCCAAAGGATTATGTTTAGGTGGTAGTTTAGATTGCGCGATTGTTGTTGACGATTATAAAGTTCTTAATGAAGACGGTCTTCGTTTTGAAGACGAATTTGTACGTCATAAGATGCTTGATACCATTGGTGACTTATATATGAGTGGTCACAATATGATTGGTGAAGTCGTTTGCTATAAATCAGGTCATGCATTAAATAACCAACTATTGCAAGCTTTATTGGCGAAACAAGATGCTTGGGAATATGTGACATTTACTGAAGAGCAAAGTGTTCCTGTTGCTTTAGGTACTAGACAACTTGTTCTAGCATAAATCCTTAAACGAGAATAATTGCTTTATTAACGCTTCCGAATTGGAAGCGTTTTTTATTTTTATAATTATGAGATATTAACATGAATAATAGCCATTTCTTTGCTCATTTATCACGTTTGAAATTAATTAATCGCTGGCCTTTAATGCGAAATGTGAGAACAGAGAATGTATCTGAGCATAGTCTACAAGTTGCTTTTGTTGCACATGCTTTAGCAGTCATTAAGAATAAAAGATTTAATGGCAATGTTAATCCTGAGCGAATCGCATTATTAGCGATGTACCATGATGCATCAGAAGTATTGACTGGTGACTTACCAACACCAACTAAATATTATAATCCGCAAATTACAACTGAATATAAAAAAATTGAAAAAATAGCTCAAAATAAACTTATTAATATGTTGCCTAAAGAGTTGCAAGATGATTTTAGATCATTAATTGATGATGATTATTATGATGAGTCTGAAAAAAGTATCGTAAAACAAGCAGATGTTTTATGTGCATACCTTAAAACCATTGAAGAACTTAGCGCCGGCAATAATGAATTTAAGTTAGCTGAGCAACGTTTGAAAAAAACATTATCAGAACGAAACAGTCCTGAAATGGATTACTTTTTAGATATATTTGTGCCAAGTTTTAGTTTATCTTTAGATGAAATTACTATGGATAAATAGTTTTATTTATTTTTTAATAACTAATTTATTAAATAGTAAGAAAAAAATTAAAGTGCATCGGATCTATTTTTGATAAATATAACGCTTTACTGGGCGACCAATTGGTAAGTAAGTCAAATGACTTTCTATCTCTCCCTGTTCTTCTAAGTAATCCAGATATTTCTTAACTGATATTCTAGATAGTGAAATTAATTCAACAATATCACTCATTGAAAAATCTTGCTGATAATTAGCGACCACCTCTCGCACTGATTGTAATGTTTGTGAATCAATACCTTTAGGTAACCTAGTTGAGGGATTAACGTGTTTGGTAAAAATCCGATCATCTAATTGATCTTGATTTAGTATTTCTGATGATGATAACAATCGAACACGTTCTTGATAGGAGATTAAGGCTGTGCGAAATCGTTGAAAAGTAAAGGGTTTAACTATGTAATCAATGACTCCTAAACGTAATGCTGTCTGAATGTCGTTGGTATTACATGCAGCTGTTACCATTATGATATCTATTTTCGGATAACTAATGCGAATGTATTTTAATAGTTCAAGACCATTTAATTTTGGCATAAATACATCAAGCAGTAACAGGTCAATGTGGTTATCATGAATAAAATGTAGTGCTTGTTCTCCATTACTAACAACAGATGCCAAATTGAAACCAGGTAACATTTGTAAATATTTTTTATTTAATTGAGCCACCATTGGATCATCTTCAACGATTAAAACTTCTACCATTTTCTTATTTATTCCTATATATCTCTTTTAGTGGTAATAGTACCTTAAAACAAGTCCCTTTTTTATTATTAAGATCACATAATTGTATATGCCCATCTAATTCGTCAATACTAGCCAATACTAAATAGAGTCCAAATCCACGGTTATCCCCTTTAGTTGAATAACCTTTTTGAAAAATATATTGAATATCTTTTTCTGAAATACCTTCTCCATTGTCATTAATTTCTATTTCAAAATTAGAGTTATCTATGACTAAACTTACTTTTATCTGTTTATCATCTAAAAACTGTACAGCATCCAACCCATTATCAATTAAATTACCAAGTATTGTGACTAAACTATGAATAACAGAAGTGTCTGTTATGGGTGCTAAAATACCATCAATATTGAACTCTAAGGTAACATTTAATTCACGGGCTCGGCTAAACTTACTATTTAAAAAACCAGCTATAATTGGATCTTTTATATATTGACTAACAAGTTTTGATTCAGCCTGTTGGTTGCCAATAATTTGTTCAAGGTAGTCCATTAATTCTTGTTTATTATCATTGAAAGCTAAACCATAAATAACATGTAGTTTGTTATTGAATTCATGTGATTGTGAACGTAAGGCATCGGCGTATCGATTTACCCCAGTTAAATTTTCTGCCAATTTACGAACCTCTGTCATATCTCTAAATGAGGCAATGGCCCCGACTAAAGCATCATTAACAAATAAAGGTGTTCGATTGGTGAGTATTACCACTCCATTGATATTTTGTTCACAATCATATTCCGCATTGCCACTCATCATCACTTCATGTAGGCGAGTATTAGGAATGAAATTGTTAATAGGTAAGCCAATAATATTTTCTTTATCATCATCTATACGTAAAATTCTAATCGCTTCATCATTAATTTGAGTTATTAAACCGTTTCGATTGATAACAACAATCCCTTCTTTTACTGTTCTAATAATTGCATTTCGTTCTGCAAATAACTGAGCCATTTGAATTGGTTCAAGACCATATAGGATCTTTTTTATATTATGGGATAACAAGTAGGCTAAAATAATAGCGATAGTTAACGAGGCAAATAAGGATAACCAAATCGGTTGGCTTGTTCTCGATGCTAAATGATTAATTTTCTGCAACGTTTGACCAACCAAAACGGCACCAATTTGTTGATGTTTTTCATTCATGATTGGTTTAAATGCTCGAACAGAATCCCCTAACGTACCCTTTGCAATTGAAGTATAGGACTCACCATTTAACGCTCGTTGTTCATCTCCTCCGACTATAGTTTGGCCGATTTTATTTTTATCTGGATGTGAATATCTAACACCTTGCATATTGAATATAACAATAAAATCGATTTGAGTCAGTGCTCTAGTTTGTTCTGTAGTTGCCTGAATGGCGGTGATATTTTGTAAAGTAGGATTTTGTATTTTATCAATGATCGTCTGAGAAGTTGAGATAATACTGGCAATATTTTCTACACGTTGTCGAGAATTAATAAGATATTCGTTATTGACTACATGAATAATATAGATGTTTTGTGCAATAACTGAGAGTATAAAAACCAAACAAATTAGGCTTATTAGCTTAACTTTCAATGGTAATTTGTTAAATAGGTATCTCATTATCATTTAATATATAAAAAATAAACGTCTAACTATATTAACTGATTAACAGGCAAAACCTACTAATAAATTTATTAGTAGGTTTTTTTAGTTAATCTAATTTATTTTCAAGTTATCATTACAGTTTTGCTGCATTTTTGACACTTTCGGCAACAACTTTCGCTACATTAGGTTCGAAAGCGTTAGGTAATATGCAATCAACTGAAAGTTTTTCTGGTGTAATGATATCCGCTAATCCTTTGGCTGCAGCAAGTTGCATGGCTAATGTAATATTTTTTGCTCTAGCATCTAAGGCTCCTCTGAATATACCTGGGAATGCTAACACGTTATTGATTTGATTTGGATAATCACTACGCCCAGTTCCAACAATATAAGCTCCTGCGGCTTTGGCTTCATCAGGGAATATTTCTGGTGTAGGGTTTGCCATAGCAAAAATAATCGATTTTTCGGCCATCGTTTTAACCCATTCAGCTTTTAGTACTCCCGGTGCCGATACACCAATGAATACATCAGCACCTTTAACTGCATCTTCTAATGTACCTTTTTGTTTAGATTTATTGGTTCTTTTCGCCATTGCTAAATGATGGGGTGGTAACGAAGTGTCATCTTCAGATAATATACCAATTTTATCGACAATTTTAAGATCTTTGACGCCGGCAGCTAATAACATATCGGCGATTGCTAAACCAGCTGCTCCTCCGCCATTAATCACAACTTTGGCTGATTCTATCGATTTGCCAGCAACTTTTAAGGCATTATATAGTGCTGCTAGTACCACAATTGCTGTGCCATGCTGATCATCATGGAACACAGGAATATCTAAAATTTCTTGTAATCTTTTTTCAATTTCAAAACATCTTGGCGCACTAATATCTTCAAGATTTATTCCACCAAATGAAGGAGCCAACGCAGCAATATGTTTCACTAACTCATCTGGATCTTGAGTATTAATTGATAGAGGTATTGCATCAACATTAGCAAATTGTTTGAATAAAATTGCTTTGCCTTCCATTACCGGAATAGCTGCTTCTGGTCCAATATTTCCTAAACCTAATACTGCTGAACCATCAGTAATAACAGCTACTAAATTACGTTTACTGGTATATTCGTAAACTGATTCAGGATTTTTAGCTATTTCAGTACACACTGCGGCAACCCCAGGTGTATAAGCAACACTAAGATCTGCCATTGAATTAACGGGCACTTTAGAATGAGTTTCAAATTTGCCATGCATTTGCTTACTGATTGCTAGCGCTTTTTCTTGTACTGTTGTCATAATATTTACCTTTTTAAATATATTAAATCTATGTTAGATATTTTGTAAGATTAAATTAATGCAATAATTCATCTCAAACTGTTTATAAATTTATTTATTAATTCTTTATGTTATATAAAATTACATATGTAAATAACGCATTAGTGCTGTGGTACATATCACCATCAAAGCCCCTCCTAATCTTGTTGCGACCTGAGCAAAAGGCATTAAGTTCATTCTATTTGCTGTAGAAAGTATGGCTACATCACCAGTCCCGCCCATACCGCTTTGGCAAGACGAAATAATTGATGCTTCAACAGGATACATTTTTAAGAAGAAGCTACAGACAAATCCTGTCATTGAAACAGTGAAGACAATCGCGATAATAGTAATGAAATATGGGATAGTTAATACATTAACTACACTGGCTAAATCAATATAAAGCAGACCTAATCCAGCCATTAATGGGAAAGTAAAATTACCCGAAATAAATTTGTACCATTGTTGGCTACCACGCTCTACACTTTCTGGTAATAAACGGAAATATTTAACTACCGCAGTAGCAATAATCATTAAAACAGGGCCAGGGAAATGAATCATTTTTTCTAGAATCATTCCAAAAATGAATAAAGTGGCTAAAATCATTACTGCACCACTCATTGAGCGAGCATCAAGTGGGGTTTTATCATCTTTTAATGCTTCAGCTAAACCATCAAACTCAATTTTGACCAATTGACCATGACCACTTAAATGAGGTTTAACTTCACCTATTCGGCTCATAACGGCTGTAAAGGTAATTGCAAAAAAGTTACCAACTACTGTAGCAGGAATTAATGCACTAACGAAACTATCATAATCTTGATTTAGGATATTGCTATAAGCATTAGAAAGTTGTAAAACACCTTCACCAATTCCTCCTGCCATTACTGGCGAAACGGTATAGAAAAAGGCGTGTTCCCAAGTATCACCAAAAGCTACAGCGACAGCTACACCAACTAGTGCCGCTAAACACATTCCTAATAACATCGGGATCATCATGCGAATAAAGCCTTGAACTAAAATGACTCGATGCATACCAAGAATACTACCACATACTAAACTGGCGATATAAAAGAGCAGGAAGTTAGATTCTTTCATTAACATTTTGGTCGCCGATAGGGTATTTTCATCAAATACACCATAGTAAACTAATAATGAAGGAACAATTAATGACAGAATAGCAGGGGCCCCAAACTTTTTGAAAAATGGAATATTTTGTCCTACAGTTCCCAAAAACCAACCTAAAGGTAATATTACGGCAAAACCACCAATTAATGTTCTTGGTAGCATGTCCAGTTGGGCGGCAATAATAACTATAATGGAACAAACTAAAAATATAGGAAGGGGGAGTGAACCTATATACATCTTATTTTCTTTTATATCTTGAAGTATGCTCATAACTAAACCTCTTTATGTTTTTTTATATTACATAAGCAGTATAGTTAGGTAGATATAAATCAGAAGATTAAGAAAGTTATCTAACTAATTTTGTAATTAATGTAAGTATGTTATTAACATAATTATTGATTTATAAAGACATTTATATTTAGATCATTTTTAAAATAATAAAATTAGTAATGACTAATTTATTAGGATGCTCTTATAATCATTTGACTAATTAAATCAAACAATCCATTCTTAATTTTTGCCCCTTTTTGAGTATACCAATCCCGGTTCTTGAACTTTTTTATATAGCCATTATTAGCTAAACAGTGTTGTCTTTAGTGTCTAAACAAAAGATGAATAAATGATTCTGTAAGATGATGAGTATGGTTAAAAAAGGTAATAATGATATGTGTAATTATATCAATGAAAAAGCGGTAATTATTACCGCTCTTTTATAAAGAAATTATCAGATCAGTTATTTTTGTTTAGCATAAGGACCATATAAAATCCCGTTACTTTTTACCGGGTTTGGTGTAAATAAACGAGCAGCTGCGACGCTTGAGATTGCTACACTTCGATCCGTAACAGTATCACTTATTTGAGTGATAGCAGCAGAAATTAACATACCTAATAAACTATTATTTGATTGTTGGTTTTCTAGACTAGAAGCTGTAGCACTGCCTGTCCAAATAACTTTTCCAGTTCGAGCATCGAGTAGTTTTGCTTCTAATGTTACACGTGTATCACTTTGGATCACTTGATAATTAGTTCCATAATTTTGCACATTAATATATAAAACTGCATCAGGATCAAAGGTCTGTTGTAATTTAGATAAACTAACTGCGTGAATTTCGTTAGCTACCGTTAAGCCATTTTGTTTAAATACTTCATCAGTAAACATAACAGGGAAAACATAATAACCAGCTTCAGCTAAAGGTTAGGTAAGGCTAGTTGTTCAAGGAAGGATAAGCTTATAGAAACGTTATTCAATTATTAAAAAATAATATATAGTTGCTAAAAACCCTGTTCCTCAAAAACTTTTAAGGAATACGAGGGGATTAGCGTAATAAGCAAGCTTGAATTTTATCGACTTCTTTATTAAGTGCATCAATAACTAAATCAGGATGTGATCTTTCAAGGGTTTTTACGTTTTGAAATCCATCATTAGCAATCGAACCGGTATATTGTTGAGCTTGTTTAATGTTGCTAAATAAGTAATGAATATTTTTAGCTTTTCGCGTAGTTGTTAAGGTATAACTGATAAAGTATTTAGTTTGCGATTGATAATCAGTAAGCGCATTGGCAACAATATTATTTCCTTCAACTAATTTGATGGTATCTCCGCCATTGATGGTAATGGCTTGTTGAGTTGGCATATTGTAATATGGCCACCAAGCTGAACCCAAATAGTTATCGCTATTTAAAACCACTGGGCTGTTATCAAGTTCTTGAGCAATACAAACTGATAATGAAGAATGAAGAACAGTGATAGGACGAGAAGTACTATATTTATTTATTATATCCACACCGACAGGATTTTGGGCAATTTCGACTCCTGGAGTTTGATAGATTGATTGCATTTTGTGAGAAGCACAGCCAGTTAGCAACATTACTAAAACAGTAAAACCAATTAACTTTCTCATATCTCATCCTAGCTTGATTAACTATTTTAATTCTAACTGGTTATAAAAGGATTTACTAGTATTTAGCTGATGAAGTTATAAATTTTTTTAACATAAAGAACTAAACGATTGTTTAGTTCTTTATGAAACCGAATTGGAAATAATTTGGGACAAAAAATGAGAGAAATTAGTTTTTCTCTCAATTTTATTATTAGTCTTCTTTACCGCGAATTTTCCGTGATAATCGTTTAAAACCATGGGTAAATTTCTTTATTGCCATTGCCAAGACCGGTACTTTAATTTTAATATCAAAACGCTCACGCAACTCGATCGCATCATTAGCTTTGGTAAGCCAAATAAAACCAGAGTTGGTTAAATCAATTGCTTTGATTGTTCCTTCAGGTGTTAAAATAAAATTCCCTCCATGAATGTCATTGGAAACTAAATTATAACTATGTAATTTTTCAACGCAGTTTTTTATTTGTTCACCATAGGTTTTCATTTCTTCCCATTTTAACGAGCGACCTTCAATAAAATTAAAAATCATATAATGACGTTTGGTAACTTTATCAAATGCAACTAAATAAAGTTCATAAGCAATATCACATTTTTCCAACGATATTTTAGCTAGCTTATGAATTAAATTGAAATAAAAGTCACCAGTCAATTTGGCTATAATACGGCGTTCTAAACGATGTTCAACACCACCATCAATTTTAAAAATGAATTTAGTTTTCTCATGATTGATTAAATATGTATATCGCTCAATTCTATCACTTGGATCGAGTAATTCATGATGGCCTTCTTCAGCCAAAAATTGGTCAAAAAGGTCTAAATAATTGATTTCATCATTTTGCACATAGGCAAATTTCATATTGCCACGTTCAATTTCAATAATTTTTGCAAAGTTATTCAAATTTTGTAGTCCTAAGAGAGATCAAAAAAATTAAGCTATCTTAAACATTATCCCACCTAAAGTAAATCAATCACTGACAGTTATTAGAACAAACATCAAAAGTATATAAAAAGAATTTTAACTACTTATTGAACTTTTAAGTTAAATTAATACAAAGCTAATATTAGTAAAGATGAGTAATTAAGGTAGTTTAGTGGAAAAGGTAGATTTACTATTTATAAAAATTCACTTAATGATATGATCTGTTTATTATTAACAGCGACTATTTTTTATGCAAACTAAAGCTGCTGTGTGGTTTTTATATATCATAAGAACCGCAAAACAATCTTTATATACTGGTATCACTACTGATGTTGCTCGGAGATTACACCAACATCAAATGGGTAAAGGTGCAAAATATCTAAAAGGACATAAGGATCTTATTATCGTCTATCAACTAAGTGTTGGTGATAGATCAACTGCCTTGAAATTAGAATATCGTATTAAACAGTTAACCAAAATTCAAAAAGAAAAGTTAGTTTCAATATCTCCAAGTCTCAATGAATTATTTATTTTTCTAAATATAAAAAATATTTAACGTTATTTATTGTCTACATAATTGATAATAACTGTAATGGTGGAGCTTTAATTGCTTCAATTTGTTGGTTAAATTGTTTTAATTGTTGTTGCCAAAAATCAATATCAGTCAACCAAGGGAAGGCTCGAGGAAAAGCCGGATCTTGCCAACGTTGAATAATCCATGCCAGATGGTGCACAATTCGCATTGCTCGTAATGGTTCGATTAATTTCAATTGGTTATTATCAAATAGGAAAAATTCCTCATAAAGTTCAATAAAACTGGATAATTGAATTCTCTGCTGTTGTTGATCACCATTGAGTAGCATCCAGATATCTTGAATTGCTGGACCGTTTCTCGCATCATCAAAGTCAACAAAAATGGCTTTATCCCGCCATAAAATATTTCCAGGATGACAATCGGCATGTAGTCGAATTGGTTGCCAATCGTTATGCCAATGTTGTTCAACAGTTTTAATTAAATCGCGGAGGATGATTTTAAGCTCTATTTGGATTTTATTCGGGATGATGGCGTTAGATAACAAAATTTCTTGAGGTTGGTAAAGATATTCTTGCAAACCTATGGTTGGACGGTGTTCAAAAGGTTGTTTTGCGCCAATTTGATGAATTCGACCAAGCATAGTTGCTATGGAATCAAATTGCTCTAAATTATCGGTTTCATACTGCCTTGCGCCAACACTAGGAAATAATGCAAATAGATAGCCCTGATATTCATGCACACTACTGTTGTTAATTACCAGAGGTGCAATAACTGAGATATCTGCCTGTGATAATTGTTGGGTAAATTGATGCTCTTCAATAATTTGTGATCTATTCCAGCGATGTGGCCGATAATATTTAACGACATAACGAGTGCGATTTTCGTCGGAAAATTGATATACGCGGTTTTCATAACTATTTAAAGCCGTAAGGCCTGAATCAACGTAGATACCTATAGTAGCTAAACTATTAAGAATCAGTTCTGGTGTTAATGTTTGAAAAGAAAATGCACTGTTGTTCATAATGTTCAATTATTGTTGGCTAAACCATTCATCTAGTTTTTGTTTTAATGCATCTAAACCAATGCGTTTTGGCGATGAGAAAGGTGCAACAGTAATATCACCTTGAAAAGGTAAAATGGCTTCTTTGACCATATTAACTTGTTTTTTTTGTGCACCAGAAGCCAGTTTATCGGCTTTAGTTAATAATAACATTACAGGAATATTTACAGATACAGCCCATTCAATCATTTGTTGATCCAAATCTTTTAATGGGTGTCTAATATCCATTAAGACAATTAAACCTTTTAAACTTTCTCGTTTTTGCAAATACTCACCCAGTGATTTTTGCCACTTGCGTTTAATCGCTTCAGGTACTTGGGCATAACCATAACCAGGTAAATCAACTAAGCGACAGTTTTCTTCAACTTCGAAAAGGTTAATTAGTTGTGTTCGTCCTGGAGTTTTACTGGTTCTTGCTAGAGCTTTTTGATTGGTTAATGTATTGAGTGCGCTTGATTTACCCGCATTGGAACGGCCTGCAAATGCAATTTCAACGCCAGTATCAATTGGTAAATGTGTAATGTCAGGGGCACTTAAGATAAAATGCGTTTTAGCATAATTTAATGGTCGAATGTCGCTCATAAACAATATCCTTTAAGTGCATTAACGGCACTTAATCACTTAAAATGCCGTTACTGTATAGAAAAACTTAAGAATTGACAACTTTTTCGACTGCTTTTCTAAATCGGTTCATACCTTCTTTTATTTCATCTTCCGAGATAATTAAAGATGGCGTAAAACGTAGTACATTTGGCCCAGCATTAAGTATCATTACTTTATACTCGGTAGCAAAATTTAAAAAATCTCGCGCTTTACTATGAAATTCAGGTTGTAATTCAGCACCTAAAAGCAAGCCTTTACCTCGATACTCTCGAAATACTTTGAATTTATCATTGATGGTTTCAAGTTGTTCAATAAACATTGCCCGACGCTTTTGGACACCTTCAAGTACTTCTGGGTTGTTAATGATATCGAAGGCAGCACAACTAACGGCACAGGCCAGTGGGTTTCCACCATAAGTGGTACCATGAACACCAGGATGCATTACCGATGCAATCTCATTTGTGGTTAGCATTGCACTAATAGGAAAGCCACCACCGAGAGCTTTAGCGGAAGTTAAAATATCAGGAATGACGTCATATTGTTGATAAGTATATAAACTACCAGTTCTCCCCATACCGCATTGTACTTCATCAAAGACTAATAGGGCATTATATTGATCACAAAGTGCTCGAACACCTTTTAAAAACTCTGGTGTGGCAGAGGTTAATCCTCCTTCACCTTGCACTGGTTCTAATACTACAGCACAAGTATGATCATCCATTACTGCTTTAACAGCATCTAAATCATTAAAAGGAACATGAATAATATCGGCAGGTTTAGGCCCAAAACCATCGGAATATTTAGCTTGCCCGCCAACGGAAACGGTAAAAAGGGTGCGACCGTGAAAAGATTGATAAAAAGCGATAATTTTAGTTTTATAGGGACTATATTTTTCAGCCGCATAGTATCTTGCTAATTTAAAAGCAGCCTCATTTGCTTCAGCGCCTGAGTTAGCAAAAAAAACTCGGTCCGCAAATGTATTTTCAATAAGTTTTTGGGCAAGTCGTAGTGAAGGCTCATTGGTAAAAACATTACTAACATGCCATAATTTTTCACTTTGTTGCTGTAGAGCATTGATTAACTCAGGATGGCAATGGCCGAGAGCATTAACCGCTATACCTCCAGCAAAATCGATGTATTCTTCACCATTTTGATCCCATACTCGACTACCTTTCCCTTTCACTGGTATAAAGCTAGCAGGTGAATAAACGGGTAGAATTACTTTATCAAACAGATCTCGTGTAATTTCGGGCTGCATTATTTAATCCTTATTTTAACCAACGGTCATTTTATATTTTATGTTATTTAAAAAGATAGTAAAGTTAATATTTATTCATAATTATTGAATTTATATTCATTTAAAATAAAGTTATATATTTTATTCTTTTCTGTAATTATTTTCGGGTATAATCAACGGTTAATTAATAATCGTCGATAAGATAGGAATAAATATGAGTCGCATTATCTATTGCCATTATTTAAAAGAAGAATCTGAAGGATTAGATTTTCAGCTTTATCCAGGTGAATTGGGTAAACGTATTTATAATGAAATTTCAAAGATTGCCTGGCAAGAATGGCTTAAAAAACAAACAATGTTAATTAATGAAAATAAATTCAATATGATGAATTTAGAACATCGTAAAAAAATAGAAACCGAAATGGTTAAGTTTTTATTTGAAGGTGAAGATGTGGTTATTGATGGGTATAAACCTGAAAATTGAGAGCTAAAATGAAAAATAACTATAAAATTATTACTTTACTCATTTCCGTAACATTATTAACAGCTTGTCCTGGTTCGAAAAACAAAAGTACTGATGAAGATTATTATATAAAAGATACCAATGCTTTTAATATTTTAATCAGTCAGTATGCAAATAATATAGAACAAATTTGGGGGGCCAAAGAAATTCTTATTGCCGGACCAAAAGATTATGTTCAGTATGAAGATAATTTGCAAACACGAGTCCACATTAATTTTGTTTCAGGTGTAATAACAATTGAGACTTTATCTGATACTCCTTTAGCTTATTTAAAAGATGCGATTGTTTCGACATTACTTATGCCAGAGCCAGTTGATATTATTCGCCATGATAAAATAAGTCAGAACTTATCAGGAGAACCATTTTTATATAACCAAGTTCTTGACCAAGAAAGACAGCCAATTCGTTGGAGTGGTAGGGCGAATAGTTTTGCTGATTATTTACTTGCCAATAATCTAAAAGTCCGTTCATCTGGTTCTCATAAAATTACCTATGTTGAAATCAAGCTAGTTCCAAATCATATTAATGAACGAGCAAGAAAATTTTTACCACTTGTTACTGAAGCATCAAATCGTTATTTTATTGATGAACGATTAATTTTAGCTATCATGGAAGTAGAATCTGCATTTAACCCTTATGCAGTCAGTCGTACTGATGCGTTAGGATTAATGCAAGTTCAACAACATACTGCCGGCCGAGATATCTTTAATTCACGAGGAAAATCAGGCGAACCTAGCCGTCAATTTTTACTCGATCCACGTAATAATGTTGATATGGGAACCGCTTATTTATCATTGTTGAAGACTAAGTATTTAGCCGGTATAAATAATCCAATTTCATTAAGATATGCAATGATCACTTCCTATAATGGTGGTGCTGGTAGTGTATTGCGTACTTTTTCTAATGATAGAAATGAAGCTATTAATATTATTAACTCGATGACACCACAACAAGTTTATCGAAAATTAGTGACCTCACATGTTTCTCAAGAATCACGTAATTATTTAGTGAAAGTAAGTAAAATCTTAGATAGCAAATAATTAATTACGCAACGATTATTAGCCACTTTTTTAGTCTAGATAAGAGATACAAAGAGTGGCTATCTTATATACAATTCACATTATTAATAACTAATGATTTTTTAAGTTTTAAAGATTTTTAATAAAAAAAACGTGATCTACGTTAATTTTGGAGTATACTATGCGCCTCATAAAAGCATAGTTTTTTTGAGGATGTCAACTTGAGTAATGATAAGCTTGTGGACTCGTTTTCTCCCGCACAAATGACCCAAATCGCCGAAGAACTTGGCAATTATAAAGTTAATAAACACCCTAGTAGTACTATCTTATCTGCTATTCTTGCAGGTGTTTTTATCTCCATCGCCTTCGTATTCTATATTACTGCAACTACCGGTACAGCAACCGTTGCTTTCGGACTCGCTAAATTAGTTGGCGGTATCTGTTTCTCGCTTGGTTTGATGCTTGTCGTTTGTTGTGGAACGGATCTATTTACTTCAACCATTTTAACTATTTTACCTAAAATGACGCATAGAATAAGTTGGGTAAAAATGTTTCGTAACTGGATTTTTGTCTATATTGGTAACTTTATTGGTGCTATACTGTTTGTAGCAATTATTTGGTTTTCTGGGCAATATATGGTTGCCAATGGTTTGTGGGGATTAAATGTCTTACAAACTGCAGATCATAAATTACACCATACTTTCATCGAAGCGGTGTTCCTTGGTTTATTAGCTAATTTAATGGTGTGTTTAGCTGCTTGGATGAGTTATGCTGGTCGTAGTTTACTTGATAAAATGCTAATTATGGTGCTACCTGTAGCTATGTTTGTCGCCAGTGGGTTTGAACATAGCATTGCAAATATGTTTATGATTCCTATGGGAATTGTAATTAATAATTTTGCGTCACCTGAGTTTTGGGCTGCTGTCGGGGTCGCTCCTGATACCTTTAAAGCACTAACAGTTGAGCATTTTATTGTAAATAATTTAATTCCTGTTACTATCGGGAATATTTTAGGGGGCTTATTAGTCGCCGTTCCTAATTGGGCTTTACATCTACGTAAGCCGCATTGATTTTATAATATTTACCCTTATGTAAGAGTAGATAGATATTTTTGTAAACCTGAGGTTAATAACTATGAGTAATTTAAATGAAGTACAAGCAAAGGCTTGGAAAGGATTTAAAGAGGGTGATTGGCAAAATAATGTCAATGTTCGCGATTTCATTCAAAAAAATTACACACCTTATGAGGGTGATGAATCTTTCTTAGCTGGCGCTACAGAAGCAACCACTAAATTGTGGGATAAAGTGATGGAAGGTATCAAATTTGAAAACTCCACTCATACGCCAGTTGATTTTGATACCAGTGTAATCTCTACTATCACTGCTCATGATGCAGGTTATATCGAAAAGGATTTAGAGAAGATTGTCGGTTTACAAACTGAAAAACCATTAAAACGTGCAATTATCCCGTTTGGTGGTATCAAAATGATCGAAAATTCTTGTAAAGCTTACGATAGAACTTTAGATCCATTAGTTAAAAAAATCTTTACTGAATATCGTAAAACTCACAACCAAGGTGTATTTGATATTTATACTCCAGATATCCTACGTTGTCGTAAATCAGGTGTAATCACTGGTCTTCCTGATGCTTATGGTCGTGGTCGTATCATTGGTGACTACCGTCGTGTTGCGCTTTACGGTATCGATTACTTAATGCAAGATAAATTTGCACAATTTACTTCATTACAAGCTGACTTTGAAAATGGCGTTGATTTACCAATGACTATGCAACGTCGTGAAGAAATTGCTGAACAACATCGTGCACTTGGTCAAATTAAAGAAATGGCAGCGAAATATGGTTTCGATATTTCAGCACCAGCAACTACAGCACAAGAAGCTGTGCAATGGACTTATTTTGGTTATTTAGCTGCTGTTAAATCTCAAAATGGTGCAGCAATGTCTCTTGGTCGTACTTCTACTTTCTTTGATATCTACTTCCAACGTGATTTAGCAGCTGGTTTAATTACCGAAAAAGAAGCGCAAGAAATTGTTGACCACTTCGTTATGAAATTACGTATGGTTCGTTTCTTACGTACTCCTGAATATGATGAATTATTCTCAGGCGACCCAATTTGGGCAACAGAATCTATTGCAGGTATGGGTGTTGATGGTCGTACATTAGTAACTAAGACTTCTTTCCGTTTCTTAAATACTCTATATACAATGGGTCCTTCTCCAGAACCAAACATGACAATTCTTTGGTCTGAACAATTACCTTCTGGATTTAAAGAATTTGCATCTAAAGTATCTATCGATACTTCATCTTTACAATATGAAAATGATGACTTGATGCGTCCTGATTTCAATAACGATGACTATGCTATCGCATGTTGTGTAAGTCCAATGATTGTTGGTAAACAAATGCAATTCTTTGGTGCTCGTGCAAACCTTGCTAAAACCCTTCTATACGCAATCAATGGCGGTGTGGATGAGAAATTAAAAATGCAAGTTGGTCCTAAAGAAGATCCAATCACTGACGAATATCTTGATTTTGACAAAGTGTTCGCTCGTTTAGATCATTTTATGGATTGGTTAGCAAAACAATACGTGACAGCTTTAAATGCAATTCACTATATGCACGATAAATATAGTTATGAAGCATCATTAATGGCGCTACATGACCGTGATATTATTCGTACTATGGCTTGTGGTATAGCTGGTCTTTCTGTTGCAGCTGACTCATTATCTGCAATTAAATATGCGAAAGTAAAAACTATTCGTGATGAAGATGGTTTAGCAACTGATTTTGAAATCGAAGGTGAATATCCACAATTCGGTAACAATGATCCACGTGTTGATGACATTGCTGTTGATTTAGTTGAACGTTTCATGAAGAAAATTCAAAAACTTAAAACTTATCGTAATGCAATTCCTACTCAGTCAGTGTTAACTATTACTTCAAACGTAGTATATGGTAAGAAAACAGGTAACACTCCAGACGGACGTCGTGCTGGTGCGCCATTTGGACCAGGTGCTAACCCAATGCACGGACGTGACCAAAAAGGTGCGGTTGCTTCATTAACTTCTGTGGCTAAATTACCATTTGCTTATGCGAAAGATGGTATTTCATATACTTTCTCAATCGTTCCTAATGCATTAGGTAAAGACGATGACGCACGTAAACGTAACTTAGCTGGCTTAATGGATGGTTATTTCCATCACGAAGCGACAGTTGAAGGTGGTCAACATCTAAATGTTAACGTATTAAATCGTGAAACATTATTAGATGCGATGGAACATCCAGAAAAATATCCACAACTAACTATTCGTGTATCTGGATATGCAGTACGTTTCAACTCATTAACTAAAGAGCAGCAAAAAGACGTTATTACACGTACTTTCACTCAATCAATGTAATTTAGTTAATAATAAACTTAAATTAAATAGCGTCCTTAGGGGCGCTATTTTTTTGTAGTTGAAATTTTTTGCTAAAAAACGTTATTGGATAATGCAACGCTATTTTATTTATTTGTCTTGATATATATTCACTATAATTAAATTAATATCGTTTCTCACTTATTGGTGTAATTGGTGAAAACATTAGTCTAACTGAGTTAAAATAAGAAAAAAGAGCAATGTAAGCAATTATCAGAGAATTGTTATGGAAAAAAATATTATTATGACAACACAACAACCGATTAAAGGTCGTATTCACTCTTTTGAGTCTTTTGGTACAGTTGATGGACCAGGTATTCGCTTCATTGTTTTCTTTCAAGGATGCTTAATGCGATGCTTATATTGTCACAATCGTGATACGTGGGATTTGAAAGCAGGGCGTGAAATTACTGTCGCTGAGCTGATGAAAGAGATCATCACTTATAAAAATTTTATTATGCCTAATGGTGGTGGTGTGACTGCATCTGGTGGTGAAGCAACCTTACAATCAGAATTCATCACAGAATGGTTTAAAGCTTGTCATGCTGAGGGAATTCATACTTGTTTAGATACTAATGGTTATGCAAGACAACTTGATCATACCGTTGAAGAGTTAATGGAAGTAACAGATCTTGTGATGCTTGATTTGAAACAAATAAATGATGAGATACACCAAAAATTGGTAGGTGTTCCAAATAAACGAGTTTTAGAATTTGCTAAATATCTTCAAAAAATAAATAAACGAACTTGGATCCGCTATGTTGTTGTGCCAGGATGGACGGATGATGATAATTCTGCTCATTTACTCGGTCAGTTTATTCAAGGGATGGAAAATATTGAAAGAGTTGAACTACTTCCATACCATAAACTAGGTGCATATAAATGGGATACATTGGGTGATAAATATATGTTAGAAGGTGTGGAAGCACCACCACGAGAAACATTAGATCGAATTCAGGCAATTATTGAAAGTTATGGTCAATATGTGACATTTAGCAAATAAAAAACTTCAACATAAATAAGGCGCTTATAAACGCGCCTGTTAACCTTCTATTTTAATCTTTTCCTTCTCACCGCCCGTAACAGATAGATAGTACCTTCAAGCGCTAGAACACAAACAGATAGCCAAATCAGTCCGTATGACATAATATGTTCGTTAGATACTGATTCATGCAAAAATAACACAGAAACAATGGTAAGTAATACGGGCTCTACATATCCTAGTAATCCAAATAGTCCAAGCGGTAACAGTCGTCTAGCGACGAAATACATAGCAAAGGCGATGGCAGTAATGATACCGAGCATTGGAATAAAAATATGAAAATGAGATAAATCGCTTATAATCTTATTACATGGATAATGTAAAAGAAAATAAATCAAACAGCCGATAAATATAAAAAAGAAGTCCGAAAAGGTTCCAGAAATCCCCTCTATTTGCAGTTTACGGCGTGTCATAAAGTAGATAGGATAACCCAAGGCGATGACCGCCGTTTCCCAAGAGAAAGCGCCAGTAATATAGATTTCTAATATAACACCTATGCTAGCGAGTAGTACCGCAATTTTTTGAAAAATACTTAGCCTTTCTTTATAGAAAATTTGCCCAAAGACCACCATACTTAATGGTAATAAAAAATAGCCAAGAGAAGCTGACAATCCATGACCATTTATTGGTGCCCAAATAAAAATAAGCATTTGAATAGTCAGTAGGAAAGAAGAAAACAATAACCCAACTAAAAGAAATGGCTGATGTTTAATTCGAATAAAGAGGGCAGATATAGATGACCATTGCTTTTCAATCAGAATTAAGACAATAATAGCCGGAAAAGATGTTAATAATCGCCAGCAAAAAATATCTACTACAGATAAAGGTTGCAATAATACTGGATAGTAATACAACAAACCAAAAAGACATGATGCTAGGATTGATAATGCAACACCTTTTATCATCTTATTTACCTTAATTAATAAAAAAATAGCGCTAATGAATAGCGCTACAATGAATATATGAAATTATAAAACTAACCAATAACTTCAAGGCCATTCATATATGGCACTAATACTGATGGTACTTTAATTGTTCCGTCTGCTTGTTGATAATTTTCCATTATAGCAACCAGTGTACGTCCAACAGCTAAACCTGAACCATTTAGTGTATGTACTAAATAGGTTTTATTATCAGCTTTATTGCGGTAACGAGCTTGCATACGACGTGCTTGGAAATCCCACATATTTGAACATGAAGATATCTCACGATAAGTATTTTGTGCTGGTACCCAAACTTCTAAATCATAAGTTTTGCAAGAACCAAAGCCCATATCTCCAGTACAAAGTACAATTTTACGATATGGCAATTCTAATAATTGTAAAACTTTTTCAGCATGTGCAGTTAATTCTTCTAATGCTTGCATTGATTCTTCTGGTTTAACAATTTGTACAAGTTCGACTTTATCAAATTGATGCATACGAATTAAGCCACGGGTATCTTTACCATAAGATCCAGCCTCAGAACGGAAACAAGGTGTATGAGCTGTCATTTTTAATGGTAATACGCTTTCATCAAGAATCTCATCACGCACTAAATTAGTAACTGGTACTTCAGCAGTTGGAATTAATGCATAATTACTGCTTTCTGACTCTTCATCAAGAGGTTTAGTATGGAATAGATCTCCTGCGAATTTAGGTAATTGACCTGTTCCAAAAAGCGTAGCTTGATTCACTAGATATGGTACGTAAATTTCAGCATAGCCATGTTGTTCAGTATGTAGATCTAGCATAAATTGCGTAATTGCACGATGTAAACGGGCTATTTGTGATTTCATTACCACAAAACGAGCACCAGTTAATTTTACACCAGCAGCAAAATCAAGACCACCAAAACGTTCACCTAATGCAACATGATCTTGAATAGGAAAATCGAAGGTTCGTGGGGTACCAAAACGAGAAATTTCAACATTATCATTCTCATCTTTACCATCTGGCACTGAATCATTAGGAATATTGGGAATGTTGGCAGAAATATCTTTAATTTGATTAAGAAGTTTATCTAGCTCTGTTTTTGCGCTATTAAGCTTCTCGCCAAGTTTGTTTACTTCTTCGCGCAGTGTTGAAATATCTTCACCACGTGCTTTTGCTTCACCAATTGCTTTCGAGCGTGCATTGCGCTGTGCTTGTAAGTTTTCTGTTTCAACCTGTAGTGTTTTACGTTTTTCTTCAAGTTGTCGAATTGTCTCAACATCTAATTTAAATCCACGACGTGCTAATTTGCTAGCAACGAGATCTAATTCATTTCGAAGTAAATTTGGGTCCAACATAAAAAGAGTCCATTATTGTTTATTAATGTTATTTATTTAATTTCTTATTTTAGTACAGCTAACAAAACATATAAATAAAAAAGTATGATTAATAACACATATGAAATTCGTGAGTTTAGTATACTAGAATTGTTTTGGGATTCAACCGAAGTGGCAGGCCCGAACAACGCTAAATGATATTCATAAATTTATTTAATTGGATAAGAAAATAATCATTCGTTATATGTCAAAATACTATACATATAAAATTTATTATTTTTTGTGTTTGTTACTGTTGTGTATTTTGCTTAATATTTTCAGGTGACTATTATTAATAAAAGCAAATACAAATACAAGTTATTAACAGTCATTTTTTAGTAAAATATATAATATTAAAAACGTTGTTCAATCTATAAAATTTATTATTCTATTTTTCAAAAGTAATAAAAGTAATAAACCAAATTTTAAATCGTTTATTTACTACTGAAACTATATTTTTCTAATGTAGATATTATTAGAATTTTTAGCTGTTTCATTTGGATTACTATTGTTATCGCCAATTTTCTTTTCATCAAAGTCTTATATAAAAGTTAAAATAATCAATCAAAAAGGTTAAAACACTTTTTAGCTTTCTTTTTCATCCACCATTCTTTATAAGTTTTTTGAGGGATTCAGTGAACTATTTGATAATTGGTGATAGTTCGCATTGAATGGATCTTATGTTGATTTGCAAAAACGATAATATTATACTTAATTGCTATTTATTTTAACTTTTCAAAATTTTTACAGGATAGAAGGTAAATGGAACAACAACAGAATAAACCAACAAGTGGTTTAGCTATAGCAGGAATGATTTGTGGGATTGTATCATTAATTCCTATGGGACTTTTTAGTATTGCTGTGGCTATTGTTGCTATAGTGTTAAGTGCTATTGCTAAGGGTGATATAAGAAATAATAATAAAAATGGTGCTGGTTTTGCTACAGCCGGGATGGTTTGCGGAATTATTGCTATTGCACTATGGGTTTTATTGATAGTTGTGATTGGTGGCGCATTATTATCAATTGCCTAATTATATAACTAAAATATAAAATTATTATTAATTGAAGCTGACAAAGTCAGCTTTTTTTGATCTAAAAGTAAAATATAATAAATTTGTTATTTTTCTATCTTTGCAAATCTATATTTTCATTTATGTCGTATTCTTTTTAAATATAGAATCATTTCTTTTTAATCCATAAAACGTTTCATCTAGATTTTTTCTGCATGTTTAACTATTGCCTTTTGAGTTTTTTATTCATCTCGCGATATTCGAATTTTACAGTAATGATTGGATTGGATAAGGTATAACGAGTACAGTCATAGATTATATGCTTTTTAAAAGGCTATAAATGAGCGTTATTAGCCTTTTTTGAGTCAGGTAAGGGGGTAGGTAGGGTAGTTAATCAAGTTTATTATATTTTGTGTTTTATTAGATTTATATTTAAAAGATTATTCTTATATATTTATCATTTCAATCTATAAACAGGGTTGATGATTATTAACAAAGTAATTGTCTTATTCTTGTCCCTTGTTTTTATCAAAATATGTAAAGAGAAATATCTAATGGAGATCAAGGCATGGCTATCAGTTCAGCTGGAGTTTATATAAATTATAATTTTTTTGAGTGTAAGAAATCGAAATGCTTTTGGATGCTTAATGGCGCACCCGAAGGGATTCGAACCCCTGACCGCTCGGTTCGAAGCCGAGTGCTCTATCCAGCTGAGCTACGGATGCGTGTAAGTTCGTAAAAAAATGGTGCATCCGAAGGGATTCGAACCCCTGACCGCCCGGTTCGTAGCCGGGTACTCTATCCAGCTGAGCTACGGATGCGTATTGAATATTTTAAAATGGTGCATCCGAAGGGATTCGAACCCCTGACCGCCCGGTTCGTAGCCGGGTACTCTATCCAGCTGAGCTACGGATGCATATTTTAATTTATAAATGGCGGTGAGAGAGGGATTCGAACCCTCGATGCAGCTTTTGACCGCATACTCCCTTAGCAGGGGAGCGCCTTCAGCCTCTCGGCCATCTCACCAAAACATTATGACTTTGCTTCAACAACAAAATCATAATGTGTGGCGCACATATTACGTTCTAGAAAAAATAAGTCAAACATTTTTTTAAGAACACGTGCTAGTTGTTTATTTCGTACCCAATATTACTCTTTGGGTTGAACTAATTCATCACTTTTATCTTGCGATTGATGAATTCTGTTGTATATTTCTTCTCTATGAATAGAAACTTCTTTAGGTGCATTAATACCGACTCTGACCTGATTACCTTTCACGCCCAAAACGGTAATAACAACATCGTCACCAATTATAAGTGTTTCACCTACTCTCCGAGTTAAAATTAACATTAGATCTCCTAATATCAGTTAAGTATATATCCAAACAATTTAAGATATAGCTTCGTCAGCCCCCCATCAATAAGATAGAAAGACGGAATTTACAGAAATACTCTAATGTTTAATTAACAAACAAACACTGGAGCACATCTGGCTAACTTGCTTGTAATTTATTACTGATTTCCTTTTTCACAGAAGATAACGCTTCTGGTAACGCTGAAAGATCCATTCCACCTGCTTGGGCGAAATCAGGCCGCCCACCACCTTTACCACCTACTTTTAATGCTAATTGAGATACTAATTCACCAGCTTTAACAATGCTTAATAAATCATTAGTTACACCGGCAGCTAAATTGATTTTGTTACCATTAACAGCTGCTAAAATAATTACGCCGGTTTTTAATTGATTTTTCAAATCATCAATCATAGTGCGTAACATTTTTGCTTCGACATTATCAAGTTTAGCAATTAGCAAGTTCTTATTATTTATTTTTTCGCATTGATCAAGCAATTGCCCACTTTGTTGGCTAGCTTGTTGGGCTTTTAGCTGCTCCATTGCTTTCTCTAATGCTTTAGTTTGATCGAGCAATTGCTCAATTCGTGATAACACCGCTGATTTATCACTTTTGACCAATTGTCCAATTTGATTTAATAAATTGGATTCATGGTGTATATATTCCATCGCATTTTGTCCTGATGTGGCTTCGATGCGACGTACTCCTGAGGCAATACTTGATTCAGAAGTGATTTTAAATAGGCCTATATCTCCAGTTCTATCAACATGTGTGCCACCACAAAGTTCAATAGAGAAATCGCCCATGGTTAATACTCTAACAATATCTTCGTACTTCTCTCCAAATAATGCCATAGCACCTTTATTTTTAGCCTGATCAATAGGCATCAGTTCTATGTCGACTGGCAAGTTACGACGTATCTGTTGATTAACTAGATTTTCAATTTCAACAATTTGTTCTTGCGTAATAGCTTGATTATGCGAGAAATCAAATCGAAGGTAACTGTCATTAACTAGTGATCCTTTTTGATGTACATGATTTCCTAAAATACGTTGTAGAGCAGCTTGCAATAAATGTGTTGCTGAATGGTTACGACGGATACGTTCCCGTAGTTCTACATCTATTGCAGCGGTTACAATATCACCAACTTTTAATGTTCCTTTGGTGACTTTACCAATATGACCGATACTTTTGCCATATTTTTGGCTATCAGTCACATCGAATAATAGATTTGCTGAGCTTAATACACCTTTATCACCAACTTGGCCACCTGATTCACCATAAAATGGTGTTTTATCTAAGATGACAACTGCGGTATCACCGGCATTGATAGCTTCAACTTTATTTCCATCTTGAAAAATTGCAACGACCTTTCCTGATGATTCAGTAAATTTATAACCTAAAAATTCAGTTTTATCATCAAGTTTAATCATATTGCTATAATCAACACTAAATGAACTTGATTCACGAGCTCGTTTTCGTTGTTCTTCCATGCATTGATTAAAGCCGTCTTCATCAATAGTGATATTTTTTTCACGACATACATCAGCAGTAAGATCTAATGGAAAACCGTAAGTATCATACAGTTTAAACGCAACATCTCCAGGTAGTATTGCATTAGTAATCTTACCTAACTCTTGATCAAGTAAAAATAAGCCTCGTTCTAATGTCTTTAAGAACTGTTCTTCTTCTATTTTTAGAGTTTCTTCAACCAATTTTTGGTTATTTGCTAATTCATTAGCGGCGCTTCCCATTACATCAATTAAAGGCTTAACTAACTTATAAAAGAATATATCTTTAGCGCCTAGCATATGTCCATGACGTACAGCTCGGCGAATAATTCGACGTAATACATAGCCTCTTCCTTCGTTGGAAGGTAAAACTCCATCAGAAACTAAAAAAGCACAAGAGCGGATATGGTCAGCAATAACTCGTAATGATTTACTTTCTAAATCTTTAGTTTTGATAATTTGCGCAGCATCTTTTATTAATTTTTTAAACAGATCAATATCATAATTTGAATTGACATGTTGTAATACTGCTGCGATTCGTTCAAGCCCCATGCCTGTATCAACGGAAGGTTTAGGTAATGGTTCCATTGTTCCATCAGCATGGCGATTAAATTGCATGAAAACGATGTTCCAAATTTCAATAAAACGATCACCATCTTCTTCAGGACTTCCTGGAGGACCTCCCCAAATATGATCACCATGATCATAAAAAATTTCAGTACAAGGTCCACAAGGCCCGGTATCGCCCATCTGCCAAAAGTTATCAGATGCATATGGTGCACCTTTATTATCACCTATGCGAATAATACGCTCTTTTGGAATACCAATTTCATTTTCCCAGATTGCATAAGCTTCATCGTCGGTTTCATACACAGTTACTGTCAAACGATCTTTTGGTAGGTTAAACCATTTTTCACTGGTAAGTAATTCCCATGCAAAATGAATCGCGTCATGTTTGAAATAATCGCCAAAACTAAAGTTTCCTAACATTTCAAAAAAAGTATGATGCCGAGCAGTATACCCTACATTGTCAAGGTCATTATGTTTGCCTCCAGCTCGCACACAACGTTGTGATGTCGTTGCTCTGGTATAAGATCGTTTATCAATACCAAGAAAAACATCTTTAAATTGATTCATTCCCGCATTTGTGAATAAAAGTGTTGGGTCATTGTGTGGAACAAGGGAACTACTCGCAACAATTTCGTGTCCTTTGCTATGGAAAAAGTCAAGAAAATTTTGACGAATTTCTGTAGTGCTTTTCATTTATGCTTCCATATTAAACGATAAATTTTTAGACATAGTAATATACCCGTTACAACTTAAGTTGAAAAGTAAATATTCTTAATACAGCGATTGAACTAATTACTATTAGTAAGGAATAAAATTAAAAGATCTTGAGAGCTTTTTTACGCAATGGGCATTCATTCTGTTTAGTATTGTAGGGACTATAATAGTTTAAGTCAACAAACTATACACAGTTTTTATATCACCTGGTGTAAAACCTCTAGAGGTTAAATACTGTGCTACTTTTTGTTTTTGTTGATTATTTTTAGGATCAATAAGTTTGAACTTTTTCAACAATTGTTGATAAGCTATCTCAGACCAATTAATATCAGCTAAATTTAATAGCTTTTTATTAAGATCGGATGATAATCCTCGTTGCTTTAATTCCAAACTAATTTTATATTTTCCATAACCTTTATTCGCACGCATAAATATATATTTTTCAATATATTGCTCATCATCCATCCAATGTTGATGAGTACAATATTTAATAACATGTTCTATTTGTATCTTTAATTGGCTTAATTCTTCTGGATAATCATCTTCTATACATTTTATTTTTTTACTAAAAAATAAAGTTAATTTTCTGGAAAGTTCATATGAAGAGTGATCACGCTGTGCAAGTAATTGCACAGCTTTAGCTAAAATTAATTTATTAAGATTGTGTGACATTATTCGAAATTTTCATCTTCTGTTGTAGATTCTTCATCTTCAGCAGAGAAAACAGCTGGACTATTTAATAATAAATCACGCAATTTGGTTTCAAGTTCGGTAGCGATTTCAGGATGTTCTTGTAAAAACTTAATTGAATTAGCTTTACCTTGTCCAACTTTCTCACCATTATAGCTATACCATGCACCGGCTTTATCAACTAATTTATGTTTAACACCTAAATCAATCAATTCGCCTTCTTTTGATATACCACATCCATAAAGAATTTGGAACTCAGCTTGTCTAAATGGTGCAGCGACTTTGTTTTTAACCACTTTTACACGAGTATCACTACCGATAACATCTTCGCCTTCTTTTACTGCACCAGTACGACGGATATCTAAACGCACTGAAGCATAGAATTTTAATGCGTTACCGCCAGTAGTTGTTTCAGGATTACCAAACATAACACCAATTTTCATACGAATTTGGTTGATGAAAACGACAAGGCAATTCGCATTTTTGATGTTAGCGGTTAATTTACGTAATGCTTGAGACATTAAACGTGCTTGTAATCCCATATGCGAGTCACCCATTTCACCTTCAATTTCTGCTTTCGGTGTTAATGCTGCGACTGAGTCGACAATAATGACATCTACTGCGCCAGAGCGAACCAATGCATCACAAATCTCAAGCGCTTGTTCACCTGTATCTGGTTGTGAAACTAATAAATCATCAACTTGTACCCCTAATTTTGCAGCATAGATTGGATCTAAAGCATGTTCAGCATCGATAAATGCACAGGTTTTACCTTCTTTTTGTGCTTGTGCAATAACTGATAATGTTAACGTTGTTTTACCTGATGACTCAGGTCCAAAGATCTCAACAATTCTGCCCATTGGTAAGCCACCAATACCCAATGCTATATCTAATCCCAAAGAACCAGTTGAAACGGCATCCACATCTAAGGTTTGTGTGTCGCCTAAACGCATTATTGAACCTTTACCAAATTGTTTTTCGATTTGACTTAATGCTGCTGAAAGTGCTCGTTGTTTGTTTTCATTCATATAATTAAATTCCAATAAGTAAGGATATGAAACACATTATACTGTATTGTTATACAGTATCAAGTTTTTTTTATAAACAGCCTTAAATTGATTAATTATGTGAAATTACTCACAAATTTTCTTAATATTTATTAATAAATCCCGTTATGCAATTAATTAAACGTTATCTTAAGCGTTATTTAGAATAACGATCTTCATATTGTCATTTGGAAAAATGATAATAATCAAATTATGCTAATTTAATTAGGTTATACTTTCATAAAAAAGAAGCATTTGGTATGATTAACCTCAAAAGCTGTTGGCCATTATTGATGTATTAAATTAATTACCCCATAACATAATCGTTTAACAAATATTGGCAATTTTTTATACCTAAACGTTATGCTAATCAAAAACATCTTTACTAATTAATACACTATCAAATAAAGGAAAATGATGACTGTTGATAATCAAGATTATGTATTGTGTTCCCATTGTGATTTGGTTATCGAATTAACAGATGTTGCAATTGGTCATAAAGCAACTTGTCCTCGCTGTGGTACGACATTGTTTAAAAATCAGAACAATATGAAGTTTCGTGCGGCAATGTATGCATTTTGTTCATTAATTATGCTTGTTGTCGCTTGTAGTTTTGTATTTATTGATATTAATTTAGTTGGTAATATTAATGGTGTAAGTGTTTTGGATATACCTAAAACACTTTTTTTTGATAGATATAGCTATATTTCCGCACTATTTGTTCTATTTGTGCTCGTTTTTCCATTACTCAATTTATCTATTATTGTATTGCTTTGTTCTAAAATAAAACTGACTAAATATCGAAAAAGAGATCTCTTGATCGTGTATGAAAAATTTCAGCATTGGTGTATGCCTGAAATATTTTTGACAGGAATTTTAGTTAGTTTTGTTAAATTAATGAGTTATGGCAGCCTTGGTGTTACAGGAACATTTTGGGCGTTTTGTTTGTTTGTTTTCTTTTATATCAAGGCATTAGTTATTTTTACACCAGGAAAAATATGGAATGAAATCCACCGTAATAATTTTACCTTAAAACCATTACAAGTGGGTAAAACAGGAATTTATCAAAATATAAAATTGTGTAGTTGTTGTCATGCAATGGTTCCTACTGAGTATGCTAAATGTCCAAGATGTAAACAAAAAAGCCAACTTAGAGGAAGAGATAAAATACAGTGGACGATTGCACTATTAGTCACTTCACTGATTATTTATATACCCGCTAATTTATTTGGCATCATGATTACTGAAGTATTTGGGTCACCTTCAAGTTCGACGATTATGGATGGCGTTATTTATATGTGGCAAGCTGGTGATGTACCGGTAGCGTTAATTATTTTTGCTGCAAGCGTGGTTATCCCCATTTTAAAAATCATTTCACTTAGTTTGCTCTGTTATTTTGCTTTGGCAGTTAAGCATAAGAAAAAACGTAATTGTCTAAAAATGAAGAAATTATATAATGCTGTTGAATTTATTGGTAAATGGTCAATGATTGATATCTTTGTGGTTTCGGTCGTGTGTTCTTTAGTAAGAAATCAACAGATGATGGGCGTATATCCTGATATAGGGGTAAGTTTTTTCGCCACTGTTGTTATCATTACAATGATTGCATCCCAAAAATTTGATCCACGTTTGCTATGGGATCGAATACCAACTAGAAAATAAAATAATAGGAATAATATGGCAAGCTCAAGTAAGTTAGCAAAAATAATTAAAATTAGAGCAATTTCAGCAATATGGATTATTCCCATAGTTACCGCAATTGTTGGTTTATGGATTATCTATGCTCATTTTGCTGATCGAGGTACTTCTTTTACCTTATTAGCTAAAGATGCAAGTGGTATTGTGGCCGGTAAAACAGTTATAAAAAATCGTAGTGTTGATGTTGGTATTGTTGATGAAGTGACATTATCTGATGATTACAAACAAGTCGTAATTAAAGGTAGAATTTATAACGATATGAATCCACTATTGAAAAATGATTCGATTTTTTGGGTAGTTAAACCTGAAATTGGCCGTGATGGTGTAACAGGGCTAGGTACTATTTTATCCGGTGTTTATATTGAACTCGTTTCCGGTAATGATACTCATAGCTTTAAAAACAATCCATTTGTACTGTCTGATACACCTCCATTATCCGATCCAAGCATAAAAGGAATTCGTTTAAATTTAGATAGTGATCAAAGTGGTGTTGTGCCCCGTGGCGCTAAAGTAATGTTTCGCGGCTATCATGTCGGTAATGTTGAGACGTCTCAGTTTGATGTTGAAGCACGAAAAATGAAGTATCAAATTTTCATTACCAAGCCTTATGATGCATTAGTAACTGAAAATGTACGGTTTTGGAAAGAAGGGGGAATCAATTTATCGCTATCTTCTCGTGGTGCCAGCTTAGATGTGCCTTCTTTAGATGTCCTAATGTCAGGCGGTATCAGCTTTGATTTACCTGATGGCGCTAAATTGGGACAACCTGCTAAACAACATGATATATATAAGTTATATGAAGATAGAAAATCAATTCAAGATTCACAATATACTGAATATAAAGAATTCCTACTTATGATTACGGACTCAATATCGGGATTAACCGAAGGTGCACCAGTTGAATATCATGGCATAAGGCTCGGTACAGTAAGTAAAGTACCGTTTTATACCACAGAAATGTTGCAAGAAAGATCAATCCTTAATCAAAGAGTACCGATACTAATCAAAATCGAACCTGACAGATTAGCTGAATTGGTAGAAGATAAGATAGATATTGCTAATTTAATTATAAATGAGCAAAAAAATGGTTTGCGAGCATCATTAAAGACTTCAAATATGTTTACGGGGGCACTCTATATTGATTTAGATTTTTATCCAGAGTTAAAAGATAAATATGATACTAAATTGGCTAAACAATATGGGTACGATACGATTGAAACTACATCAACTGGATTTGCGCAAATTCAAGCAAAAATACTGCAATTATTAGATAATTTTAATAATTTACCAGTTACCAATACTATGGAGCAATTTAATAAATCTTTACAATCTAGTGAACGCTTAATGAATACCATCAATCAAATTATGGCGAGTAAAGAGATGCAAAATATGCCAAAAGATTTACAAAAAGCTATGCGTTCGTTAAATGAAGCGATGAAAGGAATACAACCAGGTTCACAACTTAATACACAAATGAATGAAAGCTTACAAAAAATTCAGCAAATGATGGATGAATTAACACCTTTACTCCATACGCTAAACAATAAAAGTAACTCATTGATCTTTTCTGCACCAAACAAAACAGATCAAGAACCAAAAGCTAGAGGAAACAAATAATGTTGAAATTGATTCGAAGCTTTAAAATTACACTATTGATAGCATTATTAACGGTAATGGTAGGCTGTTCGTCGAATACTCCAGAAAAAAATTATTTTCAATTAACAAGTAATTTAATTAATGCTGATTCAATGACGACTCGCTCGACCAATAAGTTTATTTGGATTGAGTCTATTGAAGTAGCTAGTTTTTTAAATAAATCAGGTATTGTTTTACAAACACAAGATATAAAATATGTCACAGCAACCAATAATTTATGGGCATCGACACTGTCTCAACAATTTGCAGATCGATTATCGCAGGATCTAACCCAACTTTTACCTAATTATTTAGTTTCAACCAAATCTATTACTACACCGACCTTAACAATTAAGCTTTTTATTGATGGTTTCCATGGTAGTTATAATGGAGATGCAGTGATAAAAGGACGCTGGGTAGTGACAGATAATAAAGGACAAATTAGGACTAAATTTATTGATCGCAGTGTTCCGTTGGCAACAAATGGCTATGATGCACTGGTAAAAGCGTTATCGCAAGGTTGGCAAGATGAAGAGTTTGAATTTGCAAATTCAATCAAATATTAGTTATTGTTTTACATTCCGCCGATATAATGGCGGAATGTTATCAGTATTTGATTTCAAATTATCATAACTGTTTTTTCAATTCACTAAATACCTGCTCATCAATCTCAATCCAACCACGAACACTATTAATAAATGCTATTTTATCGGCCTGAAAAATATCTTTTTTGTTAATCGTTTTCTCAATTAATTTATGCTGATTTAAATAATGTTGTCGCATTGTGCCAGCTAGTAATCCTGATGTAATGGCAGGCGTTATCCACTCATCATTAATTAATAAAGCGATATTACCATTAACAAACTCGGTTATTTCATCATGTTGATTATAATTGATAAATTCTTGACCAATCGTCAATTGAGGAAAATGTTGCCGATTGGTTGTTTTATGATAGAGAAAAACATTGTGTTTATCGACACATTTAGGCGCAAAAGCTATATTATCAATCACCATTGAGGTGGTAAGCAAATCTATACTTATTTCTGATTGTCCAGATTTTGATTGCAAAAGTCTAACTTTATATTTTCCTAATGGATAATTTTTTGCTAGCTTGGTTAATGTCTGTTTGATTGTTTCAATATCACATGTAAAATCAAAATATTGCGTTGAGTCGTTCAATCTGTCCAAATGTGCATTAAGTAACAAAAACTCTCCATTTTCTAGCAATAAAGTTTCAATAATATATTCAGGCATAGATAAAGTTCTATGCAAAATAGCTGTTTTCGCTAAGACTTCATTATATTCATCATCGGCGCTTGAATCCCAGGTAATACCTCCACCAACACCATAATTTAACTGTTGATTATTAATGGTTAAGGTACGTATTGGAATATTAAATATCGCCTTTTTCATAAAAGGGTCAATATAACCAATTGAACCACAATACACGCCACGAGCTGAATTTTCAATATTACTAATAATTTGCATGGTACTTGCTTTAGGAGCCCCAGTGATTGAGCCACATGGAAACAATGCTTGCAATAGTTGATACAGGTTAATATTATCTTTCACTATTCCTTGAATAGTCGAGGTTAGTTGCCATACGGTTGGGTATTTTTCTGCGGTAAATAAATGTGGGACGGTGACCGATCCTGGTTTTGAAATTCTGCTCAAATCATTACGCAGTAAATCAACAATCATCATATTCTCTGCAAGATTTTTTTCTGATTTTAACAACTCTACTTGTTGTTTATCTTGTTGTGTCGTCAATCCTCGGGCGGTAGTACCTTTCATTGGTTTTGTTGTGATAGTTTTATCTTCTAATTTAAAAAATAGCTCAGGAGAGATAGATAAGATATGATAATTTTCAAATTCTATATAGGCACAATAATTGGCAAGATTATTTTTTTGTAGAAAGTGATAATAATCTAAAGGATTACTATTAAATGGTGCACTAAATTGAATGGTATAATTGGTTTGGTAAGTATTACCTAATTCAATTTGTGTGCGAATATAGTCAATTTTTTGTTGATATTCGTTAATATCAGTATCACTAGATAAGTTTAAAGATAGTGGTGAAAAGTGATCTGAATCTGGAATTTGCTCACGCGTATACTTATCAAAAATACCAAATAAAAGTAATGGTAAATCATGATTTGAACTTTTTATAATTTTGGTTTTATTGCTTTCACTAAATCCCATAGCACTTTCATAAGCAAGATAGCCACAGGCGTAATAACCTTTATTCGTGAAGTTTTCTATCTCATCAATGAGCTGTTTAATAGATCTATAATCGTTTGATTTTATAATTTTGATTGGATCACAAAAACATTTACGTTCACCTTCAAAATCGATATAAATTTTCATTTTAATTACCATTAACAAAGTTGCTAATTATTTTTAAACCAAATTCTGTCTTAATTGCTTCAGGGTGAAATTGTACCGATTCAATTGGCAGTGTTTTATGGCGTAATCCCATAATTAATCCTTGCCTATTTTTAGCGGTGACTATTAAAGGTAATTCATTTGATGGCAAATTAGTTTGGGCAATTAGGGAATGATACCTTACTACAGATAGTGGATTTTTAATCCCGACAAATAAGCCTTGCTCATCATGAGTAATTTCATCAATTTTACCATGCATTGGTACTGGGGCTTTAACAATGCTATAACCAAAATATTGTGCAATCGCTTGATGACCTAAACAAATGCCAAGGATTGGGCAGTGATTAGCAAAACAATTGATCGCCGATAATGATATTCCGGCATTATCGGGTATTCCCGGCCCCGGAGAAATGACCATTTTGGAAAACGATAATTGCTTTAATTCATCAATAGACTTTTCATCATTTTTGATGACCATAACTTCGGCTCCTGCACGGCAAAGGTAATCATAGATATTAAAAGTAAAAGAATCGTAATTATCAATTAGAAGAATCAAGGTAGTACCCAATGCTTAATAATTATAAAAAAGGAGGTTTTAACGAGTGACTGGTGATTCTATTATAAAAAGCGATGCTATATAAAGTAATTAATTACTTATTAAAAAACTATCTAAGACTATATTAGACATTTAAAAACCCTGTTCCTCAAAAATTTTAAAAAAAATTGAGGAGCGGGGTTTTTTATTACTTATTTCTCATAAAGTTAATATTAATGTGATCCATATCACATTAATAATCTAATCTACTTGTATGGTAGTATTATTCAGATTAAAGTTTGTTCGTTAATCATTTTTCAGAGGTATTAAATGAAAATCGTAAAAGCAGAAGTTTTTGTGTGTAGTCCAGGAAGGAACTTTGTCACATTAAAAATCACTACAGATTCAGGCGTATATGGAGTTGGTGATGCGACACTCAACGGACGAGAGCTATCTGTCGCATCATATCTTAAAGATCATCTTTGCCCACAGTTAATTGGGCGAGATGCTAGTCAAATAGAAGATATATTTCAATATTTCTATAAAGGTGCTTATTGGCGTCGTGGGCCAGTGACCATGTCAGCAATATCAGCAATTGATATGGCGTTATGGGATATCAAAGGTAAAGTAGCCAATATGCCACTTTATCAGTTATTAGGTGGCGCTTCACGTACTGGTGTTATGGTTTATTGCCATACCACAGGTAAAGATATTGAAGAAGCGCTAGATGATTATGCAAAACATAAAGAGATGGGCTTCAAAGCCATTCGCGTTCAATGTGGTATTCCGGGAATGAAGACCACATACGGTCAAAGTAAAGGTAAAAACTTAGCTTACGAACCGGCTACTCGAGGTAACTATCCAGAAGAGCAATTTTGGGCAACCGATAAATATCTTGATTTCACACCCAAATTATTTGAAGCAGTAAGAAATAAATTTGGTTTTAACGAACATCTATTGCATGACATGCATCATCGTTTAACGCCAATAGAAGCAGCTCGATTTGGCAAAAGTATTGAAGACTATCGTCTATTTTGGATGGAAGATCCCACACCAGCGGAAAACCAAGAGTGCTTCCGTTTAATTCGCCAACATACCGTCACGCCAATAGCTGTCGGTGAAGTATTTAATAGTATTTGGGATTGTAAACAGTTAATTGAAGAACAATTGATTGATTATATTCGAACCACCATAACTCATGCTGGTGGTATTACACATATGCGCCGGATTGCTGATTTTGCGGCACTTTATCAAGTTAGAACTGGTTCACATGGTCCATCTGATTTATCGCCAATTTGTCATGCAGCTGCTTTGCATTTTGATATGTGGGTGCCTAATTTTGGTGTCCAAGAATTTATGGGTTATTCCGAACAGATGTTAGAAGTTTTCTCGCCTAATTGGACCTTTAATGATGGTTATATGCATCCAAGTGACAAACCTGGATTAGGAATCGATTTTGATGAAAAACTTGCTGCAAAATATCCATACAATCCTGCTTATTTGCCAATTGCTCGTTTAGAAGATGGCACTTTGTGGAATTGGTAGAATGAAGGAGTTTATATGAAAAGTATTGTAGTCAAAAAGCCGAATGAACTAGAAATTGAGGAACGTGAAGTTCCTCAACCAGCTAAAGGTGAAGTAAGAGTCAAAGTAAAACTAGCCGGTATATGTGGTTCAGATAGTCATATCTATCGAGGACATAACCCATTTGCAAAATATCCAAGAGTCATTGGGCATGAATTTTTTGGCATTATCGACGAAGTTGGTGAAGGGATAGATCCTTCAAGGATTGGTGAACGCGTTTCCGTTGATCCAGTTATTAGTTGTGGATGTTGTTATCCTTGTTCTGTTGGTCGTCCTAATGTTTGTTTATCTTTAACCGTTTTGGGTGTTCACCGTGATGGTGGATTTAGTCAATATGCAACCGTACCAAGTAACAATGCCTATACGATTCCTGATGAAATAAGTGATGAATTTGCTGTGATGATTGAACCATTCACTATTGCAGCCAATGCTACAGGCCACTTAAAACCAACTGCAGATGATATTGCATTAATCTATGGTGCAGGTCCAATGGGACTAACATCAGTACAAGCACTAAAAGGTGTTTATCAAGTTAAACAAGTTATTGTTGTTGATCGAATTGACGAACGTTTAGCTATGGCACAAAAAAGTGGTGCAGATAAAGTTATAAATAATACAGATTTATCATTAAAAGAAGAATTAGAAAAACTTAATATTAAACCAACAGTTATTATTGATGCAGCATGTCATCCTTCGATTTTGCAAGAAGCAATTACCATCGCTTCTCCAGCGGCAAGAATCCTAATAATGGGCTTTTCAAGTGATCCTTGTCAAATTACTCAACAAGGAATAACCAGTAAAGAGTTATCTATTTTTTCTTCTCGATTAAATGCCAATAAATTTCCAGTTGTTATTGATTGGTTAAAGAAAAAATTAATCGACCCTCAGAAGTTAATCACACATCAATTTGATTATACGCAAGTAATTCAAGCAATTGAAACTTTTGAAAAAGATCAGAAAAACTGTTGTAAGGTCCTATTAACCTTTAGTTAGCACTAGAAAAAGTCTTGTGAATTTTAGATAAAATATTAAAAGTGAGAACAGTATGAATAAGATAGGAAATAAGAATGAAAGGGATACTTCGGATTTAGTTAAAGCTGCAGTATCAGGCTGGCTCGGAACAGCTTTAGAATTTATGGATTTTCAATTGTACTCTTTAGGTGCTGCTTTAGTTTTCCATGAAATTTTCTTCCCAGAACAATCAGCTATTATGGCGTTGATTTTAGCAATGGGTACTTATGGTGCTGGTTATGTAGCTCGAATCGTTGGTGCCTTCGTTTTTGGTCGCATGGGTGATGCAATTGGCCGTAAAAAAGTACTATTCATTACTATTACCATGATGGGTGTATGTACCACACTTATTGGAGTATTACCAACTTATGCTCAAGTTGGTATTTTTGCACCATTGATGTTGGTTGTTTTACGTATTATTCAAGGGTTAGGTGCAGGTGCTGAAATTTCAGGCGCTGGAACTATGCTTGCTGAATATGCACCAAAAGGCAAAAGGGGAATCATTTCTTCATTAGTCGCAATGGGGACTAACTGTGGCACACTAAGTGCAACAGCAATATGGGCAATTATGTTCTTTTTATTAGATAAAGATCAATTAGTTGCTTGGGGATGGCGTGTTCCATTTATTGCAAGCGTGGTGGTTATGATTTTTGCAATTTGGTTACGAATGAATTTAAAGGAAAGCCCAGTATTTGATGAAGTCAATGATACGGATGAGCCAAAAAATAATAATAAAGCCACAAAACATATCTCATTAATTGAAATGTTTAAAAGTAAATCATTTTGGTTAGCTACCGGATTACGGTTTGGTCAAGCTGGAAACTCTGGTTTAATCCAAACTTTTTTAGCGGGATATTTAGTACAAGCATTATTATTCAATAAAAGTATTCCGACCGATGCAATCATGTTTAGCTCAATTGTTGGGTTCTTAACAATTCCTTTTTTAGGTTGGTTATCTGATAAGATTGGTCGAAGAATTCCTTATATTGTATTGACTTTGTCGGCAATTGTACTTGCCTATCCAATGTTATCTATTATTGTCGATATAAATCATTCTGTAAATACTATTACATTATGTTTGATTCTCATTCATAATATTGCTGTTTTAGGTTTATTTGCCCTTGAAAACATTACTATGGCCGAAATGTTCGGTGCTCGTAATCGATTTACGCAAATGGCAATATCTAAAGAAGCAGGAGGTTTAATTGCAGTAGGATTTGGCCCAATTTTGGCCGGAATTTTCTGTAAAATGGTTGATGATTGGTGGCCAATTGTGGCTATGATTATTGTTTACTCTTGTATTGGTCTTATTTCGGCGATTCTTATGCCGGAGGTAAAAGATCGGGATTTAGCTGACCTAAATGACGCGGCAGATAGTAAAATTTAAACGGAAAAAATAATGAGATTATCAAATCAAACTTTATCACAACTACCTAAGGAGGTAGTTGTTCCAACTTATGATAGAAGCAAAATTAAAACCAAAATTGTTCATCTTGGTTTTGGCGCTTTTCATCGAGCTCATCAAGCAGTTTATACGGATATACTAGCTGCACAGCATGATAGCGATTGGGGATACTGTGAAGTTAACTTGATTGGTGGTGAAGCTCAAATTCAAGATTTAAAACAACAAGATTGCTTATTTAGTGTTTGTGAAATGTCTTATGATAATTGGAATACTCGCGTTGTTGGTATTGCAAAAGAAGCATTACATGCAGATATTGATGGAATACAAAAAGTCTTAGCGGTGATGACTCGTCCTGAAATTGCGATTGTGTCAATAACGGTAACCGAAAAAGGCTATTGTTATTTGCCATCGACAGCATCAATTGATACCAATAATCCATTAATCAGTCATGATATTGCCAATCCTCATGCGCCAAAATCCGTTCCGGGTGTCATTGTTGAGGCATTACGTTTACGTAAAGAGCAAGGATTAAAACCTTTCACGGTTATGTCTTGTGACAATATGCCTGAAAATGGCCATGTTACTCGTAATGTTGTTTTAGCACTGGCTAAACAGCGAGATCCTAATCTAGCTCAATGGATTGAAGATAATGTGACGTTTCCATCTACAATGGTTGACCGAATCGTACCAGCCGCAACGCCAGAAACTATGGCAAAAATAAATAAACAACTAGGTGGTATTGATGATCCAGCAGGTATTGCAGGTGAACCATTTAGACAATGGGTGATTGAAGACAATTTTGTGGCAGGTCGCCCCCAATGGCATAAAGCTGGGGCAGAACTCGTTGGTGATGTTTTGCCTTATGAAGAGATGAAATTACGCATGTTAAATGGTAGTCATTCATTTTTTGCTTATTTAGGTTATTTAGCCGGTTATTTGCATATTGATGAATGTATGCAGGACCCCAATTATGTTAAAGCAGCTAGACATTTAATGTTAAATGAACAAGCAACTACCTTACGAGTAAAAGATGTTGATTTGTCTGCTTATGCAGATTCATTACTTGATCGTTATCGAAACACGGGTTTAAAACATCGTACATGGCAAATCGCCATGGATGGTACTTTAAAATTGCCACAACGTATGCTTGATTCTATTCGTTATCACTTAGCTGACAATACCTCATTTGATTGTCTTGCTTTAGGGGTAGCTGCTTGGATGCGTTATGTTAGTGGGGTAGATGACGCGGGTAATTCAATTGATGTAAGCGATCCATCAATTAGCAAAATAAAAGAGCTGGTTGCTAATAGTGCCGATGACGAAAATAGAGTAAAAGCACTATTATCTCTAACTCATGTATTTGGTAATGAGTTAGTTAATAATTCGCTTTTCGTTGAAAAAGTTACGACAGCGTATCTTTCTTTACGAGATATCGGCGCTAAAAAGACAGTTGAAAAATTAACGCAATTTTTTTAAAGCTATCAAGATAATTTACTATAGTTAATAACCAAGGTGTAATAGCGCTATTTTGCAATTACACCTTTTTATACGCCCTACTGATGCTATTTTATATATAGACTATTTTTTAAAAATACTTTTCTTATATTTAAAAATCACCTACTATTCACATCAATACAATTGATTATACAAGAATAGGATATGTTTAAACTTATCGAATTAAATATTTCAGAGCCCGTTAATCAACAAGTTTATCGTACATTAAGAAGAGCGATTATTACTTGTCAGGTTTTGCCTGGCATTTTACTTTCTGAAAAAGATATTTCTACGCAATTTAATGTATCACGCCAACCAGTTCGTGAAGCCTTCATCAAATTAGCTGAAGCCGGATTGGTTAAAATTCTTCCGCAACGAGGCACATTTGTAACAAAAATCTCGATTAAAAAAGTGATTGATGGGCAATTTATTCGTGAAGCCGTTGAGTGTGCAATTATCAAACGGGTTGCGCAAGAAATAACTAGTGCTGATCTGGTATTATTGGATAAAAATCTTGCCGAACAGGTAGATGCCAATAACCGTAGTGATATTCGCGCTTTTTTGGAAAAAGATGACGAATTTCACCAAATTATAATGAATGTTGTTGATTGTCCAATGGCGTGGGAAACCGTCGAAAATATTAAAGCAATGATGGATAGAGTGAGATATTTAACTTTAGAAGATATTTCTCCTCCCGAAGACTTGGTTAAACAACATGAGAAAATCGTTATTGCACTAAAAAAACATGATCCTGAAATGGCTGCTCTTGCGCTTCATGAGCATTTATCTAATATTTTACAAACAATAAATATATTGTCACAACAACGTAATGATTGGTTTGTTGATTAGCTTATTAGTAAATAATAAGATTAAGTTATAAAAAATATATTTATAATGAGATTAATCATTATAAATAATAATTGAGACTTTCTATTATGATACGACAAGTTAAAATTCGAGTGTGTGGTCGTGTACAAGGCGTTGGTTTTCGCTTCTTTACCTATCAACAAGCGACCAAATTAGGTTTAGTTGGTTATGTTAAAAATTTAGATAATGGTGATGTAGAAATAGTCATACAAGGGGATAACATATCAATCGCTAAATTAATACAATGGCTTGAACAGGGCGGGCCAGTTTCAGCCCGTATAACTGCAGTGAATGTTATGGAATTAATTCCTGAAAGCCAGTTAGTCGGTTTTCATATCAAATATTAACTTTATAAATTATAGGTTTTTGCAATAATAACTAGTTGGCTAATCAACGCTATGATATATATGGCTAATATTTATAAAGCATTATTTAATTAATATTTAACGTTTACGCAAATAGCCGAAAACACGATAACCTTCGATTTTCCATAATCCATCTTTATAAATTAACGGGAAAGTTACTCTGCTACTTGCGTTAGGGCCAGGATTTTGCTGAACAATTTCAATTTCATTGTCGCTAACTTTACTGATAATAGCAACATGACCATATTGAGACCATCCCAATACGATAATATCTTCTACTTTGGGTTTGGTCGTTGATCCATTATGGAACTGAAGTAAATTACGTCTGGTATTTATTTTACCGTCAGGAATGGAATCATCGAAAAAATCTTTTGCATGGCCATAACTATCTGGCATTTTATGATTGAAACGTTCGTAATAGTAGCGTTTAATGAATTCAACACATTGATATTTAAGACCTAAATTATAACCATCTTTAGCTACATTGCGACTACTAACATGATTGATATTGCCATTATAGTAGACTTTAACACCATTAAACTCGTCGATGACCGTGCCAATTTTCCTCTCATTAACATTTAAATCAGCATAAGCATAATGATAAAAACTACCTACTTCCAGCATGAATAAAACAATTAATAAATAGAGACTGTTTTTTAATCTAAATAACATATTGATTTCCTATTGATATTTTTTTTATCCTTATAAGGTGATTGTGTCTAAATTTTAGCCTTAAAAATTAATTATAATAGTTATTTATTACTAAAAAATGTATATATTAATTGCTATATCTGAGCAATTAATTTTTCAATTAAAAAATAATATTTTATTTAAATTAAAAGAAAAGCTCATCGTTATGTATTCATTATTAAACACTGTAAAACGTATCTATTAAGATGCTTTAAGACCGTTATCTTATTAATACTAATGTTTATTAATCATTATCAGAATGTCATTCAACTTCTTGCAATGTCAGATATTAATTTAATAAAAAATAAAGTAAAATGAGCTAATATTTAGATGATTTGTCATAATAGTGTGCCTGCGTTATTGATTAATCTTATAAAGGTAATTAACGTAAAGTATGAATAAAAAAAATTTAATCTGTTTCTTACTTCTTATTTTGATAATTGGTGTTTATTATAGTTATCAAAAAGATGATGAGGTGTCGAGCTCGCCATCAAATGCAAGTCTGCCCGAAACACCAATTTATCAAAGTGATGATATGGTAACCAATGTCTATGATTTATCAGGTAATATGGTATATAAAATTGAATCTGGCAAAGTAAAGCATTTTGATAATAATGAAAGTACTGATTTTGATTTACCTAATGTGACACTTTACGATCAGGATCATGCGGCTACTTGGCATATTAAAGCAAAACGCGCAACTTTGACTAATGATAAATTGATCTACCTTTATCAAGATGTCGTGTTAACAAATTTAACCCCAGAATCGCAATTACAACAAGTGTTAACTGATAATGCTGTAGTTGATTTAACAACACAACTGGTAACGTCTGATGATCCAGTAAAAATTAAGGGAGTTGGTTTTTTCTCAACTGGTTTGGGGTTAATCGGTAATTTACGAGAAAAAACGGCAAATATACTTGAGAATATAAAAACCTTTTATAATAGTGAGGCTCAATAAAAAATGAGATCCAAAAAACAGAAATTTTTTCCGTTATTTTTTATGCTATGTGCATCATTTGCTTGTTTTGCTGATGAGCCTAATGAAGCCGCTTCATCTGCCTCAAAAGATCAAAAGATGTTTGTCGATAATAAACCTATTACAGTTGATGCAGATAATCAGCAAATAGATATTGAAAAAAATATTATTACTTTTAATGGGAATGTCCAGATTATCCAAGAAGGTTTGACCATATGGGCAGATAAAGTGGTAATTACTGATATGCAAGACACCAGTAAACAAAAAATAACTGCATATGGTAAACCGGTAAAATATAAACAAATTCTTCCACAAAATAATAAAATTGTGACCGGTCATTCACAACAGGTTATCTATAATGTTAAGGAAAATAACATAGTATTACAAGGTAATGCAGAACTATTTCAACAAGATAATCATATCAGTAGCTCAATCATTACTTATGATGTCAAAAAACAGCAAATTGTTGCACAACCAGGCAAAAAAGGTCGGGTTAAAAGTACTATCATTCCAAGTCAAGTAAAAGAGATGAATAAATAAATGGCAATTTTAAAAGCGGAAAATCTTGCTAAAGTTTATAAAAAACGACGAGTTGTTGAAGATGTTAGTTTAACAGTAAACTCAGGTGAAATTGTTGGTTTACTTGGCCCTAACGGTGCTGGTAAAACTACCACTTTTTATATGGTGGTTGGCATTGTGACTTTAAATGCTGGAAAAATCTACCTTGATGAGCATGATATCAGTATCTTGCCATTACATGAGCGAGCGCAAAAAGGAATAGGTTATTTGCCTCAAGAAGCGTCAATATTTAGAAAACTTTCAGTTATTGATAATATTATGGCTATTTTAGAAACGCGTAATGATATTGATAAAAATGAAAAGATAAATCGAGCAGAAGAGCTACTTGAAGAGTTTCATATTACCCATATCCGAGACAATGTTGGTCAATCATTATCTGGTGGCGAACGACGACGAGTTGAGATCGCTAGAGCATTGGCAGCAAACCCTAAATTTATCTTACTTGATGAACCATTTGCTGGTGTAGATCCCATTTCGGTTATTGATATTAAAAATATTATTAAACATCTACGTGATCGTGGTTTAGGAGTACTGATTACCGATCATAATGTTCGTGAAACACTTGATGTTTGTGAACGTGCCTATATAGTGAATAAAGGACATTTAATTGCTGAAGGTACACCAGACAGTATATTAAATAATGAATATGTTAAACGTGTTTATTTAGGACATGAATTTAGATTATAGATTATGATAAAACAAGGCTTACAACTGAAGGTTTCGCAACAGTTGTCAATGACGCCACAATTACAATTAGCTATTCGATTGTTGCAATTGTCGACTTTAGAATTACGTCAAGAAATTCAAACAGTACTTGAAAACAATCCATTATTAGAGATTGCCGATCAGTATGATGAGGTTAATGTTGAACAAGATGAACTAAACGAAAATATTGATACCCGTGAAGCATTGGATAGCCAAGAAATCCCCGAGGATATTCCGTTAGATGCCTCATTAGATGATATTTACACTGCAGGTACACCCTCAGGAACCTATTCAGATTATCGTACTGATGAATTACCAATCTATCAAGGTGAAACACATGAAACCTTGCATGATTATTTAAAATGGCAATTAGATTTAACACCATTTAGTGACATTGATCGTGCAATTGCTGTTTCGATTATTGAAGCTATTGATGACAGAGGTTATCTAACCGTTTCAAGTGAAGAAATTCTAGAAGAACAAGGTAATAGTCAAATTGAACTTGATGAGGTTGAGGCTGTTTTAAAGCGAATTTGGCATTTTGATCCAATCGGAGTTGGAGCCAGATCGTTACAAGAATGTTTATCTATTCAAACTCAGCATCTAACTCCGCCGGTATTAGTTAAACAGATTATTGATAACTATTTAGATTTATTAGCAAATCATGATTATCGAACATTGAAAAAACGCTTAAATGCTACCGATGAACAGTTAAAAGAGGCGATTGATTTTATCCAGCATTTACAACCTTATCCTGGTGACTCGGTTAATACTACGCCACCGGATTATGTTATTCCAGACGTTGTGGTTAAAAAAATTGCCGGTAAATGGATAGCGGAATTGAACAGTGATACAGTTCCAACGCTACGCATCAATCAACAATATGCGGCAATGGAAAAAATTAGTAATGAAAGCGATAGCCAATATATTCGCGCACATTTGCAAGATGCCAATTGGTTTATTAAAAGCGTCGAAAATCGTAATGAGACACTATTAAAAGTGAGTCAATTTATTGTTGAGCATCAACAAGCTTTTTTTGAAAATGGCGCTGAATATATGAAACCAATGATTTTGTCTGATGTTGCAGAGGCAATTGATATGCATGAATCGACAATATCACGAGTAACAACACAAAAGTATTTACAATGCCCAACTGGCATCTTTGAGTTAAAATTCTTTTTCTCAAGCCATGTTAATACTGAATCAGGTGGTGAAGCTTCATCGACAGCAATTCGGGCTTTAATTAAAAAATATATTTCCGAGGAAGATGCAAAAAAACCTTTGAGTGATAGCAAATTAGTTTCAATCCTTGAAAATCAAGGCATAATTATTGCTCGGCGAACGGTAGCAAAATATCGTGAGGCATTGTCGATACCACCGTCAAATCAACGCAAACAGCTTTAATAACAATTGGCTGTTTTCGATTCTTTTACTATTAATTTCTAAATCACTTTTTGCGTTTCAATAATCATCATATCAGAGGTAAAAGATCCATCTGATTGTAATTCGAAGTAAGATTTTGTATCTTGAGATGCACTTATTTGATAAGTCCTTATCGCATCCACTAAATTATTCGGTGTACGCATACGTTTTATCCAACTATCAAAAATCAAGGGTAAGCGATGGCGTTGAATCTTATCAATAGTAAATCCAGCTTCGCTTAAAAATGTCAGCCATTCGCCAGGCGTATAGTCGCGTACGTGAGAAGTATCACGTAGTGCTTCAATCGTTTGTAACCAAATATCTAAAACAGGTTGACCAGGCGAAACCACATCCATAATAATTAATTTACCATTTGGTTTGGTGATACGATGCAGTTCACGCAAACTTTTACCCACATCCTGCCAATGATGGGCAGAATAACGACTGACGACAATATCAAAATAGTTATCGTCAAATGGTTGATGCTCAGCATAACCTTTTACGGTGGTAATATTTTTTAAGTTACGTTCATCCGCAGTTTGTTCAACCACTGCTAACATTTGCTCCGATAGGTCGTAAGCTGTGACATGTTTAACCTGTTTTGCTGCAATAAAACTAACATGGCCTGCGCCACAGCCCATATCTAAAAATTCAGCATTAGGATAATTAGTTAAAAAGCTGGCTAGATATTCAAGATCCGCTCCTTGTGCATGAACTTTACTGGTTAAGTAGGCGTTAGCTTGCTGGCCGAATTGTTGATTTACTTTATCATGATGGGTTGTCATTAACTATTCCTATACAAGGCGCTTACGCGCCTAAATAAACTAATTTAAGAATGTAGGAATTTTATGCTCAAATGAGCTGATAGCATCTTCATGTTGCAGGGTTAAACCAATATTATCTAAACCATTTAATAAACAGTGGCGTTTGAAGGCATCAATTTTAAATGAATATTGTTTATCACCAGCAATGACGACTTCATTAACTAAATCAATAGTGAATTCAATTCCCTCATTGGCTTCAACCAATTTAAACAACTCATCAACTTCTTCTTCAGACAAGTTAACTAATAATAGTTGATTATTGAATGAGTTATTATAAAAGATATCAGCAAAGCTCGAGCCAATAATAGTTTTAAATCCATAGTCGGTTAATGCCCATGGTGCATGTTCACGCGATGATCCACAACCAAAGTTTTCACGAGCTAATAAAATACTCGCGCCTGCATATCGTGGTTTATTTAGTACAAATTCAGGATTAGGTTGTTTACCGGCGTCATCTAAAAATCGCCATTCATGAAATGCATGTTGTCCAAATCCGGTACGAGTAACTTTTTGTAAAAATTGTTTAGGAATAATAGCATCAGTATCAACGTTCGCCGCATCTAAAGGAACGACCAATCCTGTATGTGTTGTAAATTTTGTCATGACAAGTCTCCTTAAAACGGTTTGCGAATATCAGTAAAATGACCAGTAATGGCCGCCGCTGCTGCCATTGCCGGGCTAACTAAATGTGTTCTGGCATCACGACCTTGGCGACCTTCAAAATTACGGTTACTGGTAGATGCACAGCGATCACCCGGTGCTAATTTATCATCATTCATCGCTAAACACATTGAGCATCCTGGTAAGCGCCATTCAAAACCAGCATCAATAAAAATCTTATCTAATCCTTCAGCCTCTGCTTGTTCACGCACCGGACCTGAGCCCGGTACGACAAGGGCTTGAACGCCATCGGCAACTTTACGACCTTTGGCAACTTCAGCAGCGGCACGCAGATCTTCAATACGGGAATTAGTACATGATCCAATAAACACTTTATTGATCTTAATATCAGACATTTTAGTTCCAGCGGTTAACCCCATATAGGCTAATGCTCGTTCAGCTGAATGTTTTTCAATTGGATCGGAAAAATCTTGAGGATTTGGTACTTGAGAATCAATAGCGGTTACTTGACCAGGATTAGTTCCCCAAGTTACTTGCGGAGCAATATCTTTTGCTTCTAAAGTCACAATCGTATCGAAATGTGCTCCTTCATCGGTTTTTAAGGTTTTCCAGTAAGCAACCGCTTGTTCAAAATCTTCTCCTTTAGGTGAGAATTGACGACCTTTTAAATATTCAAATGTGGTTTCATCTGGTGCAACTAATCCAGCTTTGGCACCCATTTCAATGGCCATATTACATAATGTCATTCGGCCTTCCATTGACAAAGAAGTAATTGCTTCGCCACAAAATTCTACGACATGACCTGTACCACCAGCACTGGTTGTTTTACCAATGATCGCTAGAATAATATCTTTGGCGGTAATGCCATCAGCGACTTTACCTTTGACCTCGATTTTCATCGTTTTAGCGCGACCTTGTTTCAATGTTTGGGTAGCTAAAACGTGTTCAACTTCCGATGTCCCAATCCCAAAAGCTAATGCACCAAAAGCGCCATGTGTTGCGGTGTGTGAGTCACCACAAACTATCGTCATACCCGGTAATGTCATCCCTTGCTCAGGACCAACAACATGCACAATACCTCGTAATGGACTTTGTAAACCGTATAAAGAGACGCCAAACTCTTCTGCATTTTTAGCTAATTCGGTTAGCTGAATTCGTGCCATCTCACTACAAGCGCTTAAATCATTACTTTTCGTTGAGGTGTTGTGATCCATGGTGGCGAAGGTTTTATGCGGTTGTCGGACTTTACGATTCATTGCTCGTAAACCATCAAAGGCTTGAGGAGAGGTGACTTCATGAACCAAATGGCGGTCGATATACAAAATAGGGGTTTCATTAGGTGCTTCATAGACAACATGTGCATCATATAATTTTTGATACAATGTTTTTGGTTTTGTAGACATTGCTTATATTCCTTTAATATTCTTGCAAAAGGGTTAATACGATCGATTAACCCTTACTTTAAAAATTAAATTAAACGACAAATGGTATCGCCCATTTCATCGGTAGAAACATAACTACCACCACGAGCAAGATCAATAGTGCGTACGCCTTGTTCTAAAGCATTATTCACGGCATTTTCAATAGCTTTAGCAATATCATCACGTTTTAAACTATAACGAACTAACAGTGCTAATGATAAAATTTGTGCAGCAGGATTAGCAATATTTTTACCTGCAATGTCAGGCGCACTACCACCAGCAGGTTCGTATAAACCAAAGCCATCTTCATTTAAACTGGCAGAAGGTAACATTCCCATTGAGCCGGTAATCATGGCGCATTCATCTGATAGGATATCACCAAATAAGTTAGAACAAAGTAATACATCAAATTGCGCAGGATCTTTCACTAATTGCATAGTGGCATTATCAATATACATATGCTCTAATGTGACATCTGGGTACTGTTTAGCTACTTCACTTACAACTTCACGCCACAAAATAGAAGTTTGTAGAACATTTGCTTTATCTACTGACGTTACTTTCTTGCGACGGATTTTCGCTGCTTCAAATCCCATACGGGCAATTCGTTCAATTTCAAAGCGGTGATAAACTTCAGTATCAAAAGCACGCTCTTGAGGACCAGAACCTTCACGACCTTTTGGCAAACCAAAATAGATACCGCCAGTTAACTCACGCATACACAAAATATCAAAGCCACGTTTAGCGATATCTTCACGTAACGGACATAACTCCTCTAAACCTTGGTATAAACTAGCAGGGCGCATGTTGGCAAATAATTTAAAATGTTTGCGTAATGGTAATAGAGCACCGCGTTCAGGTTGTTGATCGGGTGGTAAATTGGTCCATTTTGGACCGCCAACCGAGCCAAATAAGATAGCATCAGCTTTTTCACATCCTTCTAACGTCTCTTTTGGTAATGGGCAACCGTGAATATCAATTGCTGCACCACCCACATCATATTCACTAGTTGTAATGGCTAGGTCATATTTTTGACGAATAACATCTAACACTTTATAGGCTTGTTTCATCACTTCAGGGCCTATACCGTCACCGGGTAGTACTGCAATATGGTAATTTTGTGACATATCTATTCCTTAACAATCTAATTATATTTTAAATATTTCGTCATTAAGTAACGAAACAATATTTACTTTTTAGTATTGGTGCAATTTTTGTTTTTGTTCTGCAACCTGATTTGCTCTATAAACATTATTTAACACATTAATTAATGCTAATGCTGATGAATGAACAATGTCGGTAGCAAGCCCAACTCCATGGAATTTACGTCCTTTATATTCGGCAACGATATCGACTTGACCCAAGGCATTTTCACCCTGTCCTTTAGATGCTAATTGATATTTCACAATTGAAATAGGTTCGCCAGTAATACGATTTATCGCTTGATAAACAGCATCAACAGGGCCATTACCTGTTGCTGCATCTGAATATTTTTGATCGCCAATAATTAAACTAACTGAAGCGGTTGAAACGACAGTAGAGCCAGATTGTACATTAAAATAATCCAATACATAATGCTCTTCATCATCTTTAATTTGATTAATAAAAATTAATGCTTCTAAATCATAATCAAAAACCTGGCCTTTTTTATCGGCAAGTTCTAAAAAGGCTTGGTAAACTTGATCTAAATTATAATCATTATCCTGATAACCTAATTCAGCTAAACGATGTTTTACTGCAGCTCGGCCTGAACGGGAAGTTAAATTTAATTGGATTTGATTTAAACCGATCGACTCAGGGGTCATGATTTCGTAAGTTTCGCGATTTTTTAATACCCCATCTTGATGGATACCTGATGAGTGCGCAAAGGCATTACTACCAATAACCGCCTTGTTAGACGGTATCGGTGTATTGGTAATTTGGCTGACGATTTGACTGGTACGATAGATCTCTTGATGATTAATATTGGTGTGAACGTTTAAGATATTTTGGCGGACTTTAATCGCCATAATAACCTCTTCTAAAGCTGTATTACCAGCGCGCTCACCTAAACCATTCATCGCCCCTTCAATCTGCCTAGCACCTTCTTGAATCGCGCTAATCGAGTTAGCCACCGACATGCCCAAGTCATCATGACAATGAACAGAGATAATCGCTTTATCAATGTTCGGGACACGTTCAAATAAGGTACGAATAATGCCACCAAATTGATAAGGGACAGTATAACCGACAGTATCTGGTATATTGATCGTGGTTGCCCCTGCTTGAATTGCTGCTTCAACAATCCGACATAAGTTATCAATTGGGGTACGGCCTGCATCTTCACAAGAAAACTCCACATCATCTGTATAATTACGTGCACGTTTAACACAGTGCACAGCCTGTTCAACGACATCTTCAAATGTCATTTTTAATTTATCTTTAACATGTAACGTTGATGTTGCCATAAAAGTATGAATACGAAATTGATCGGCTACTTTTAAAGCTTCGGCTGCAACATCAATGTCTTTATCAATACAACGAGACAATGCACAAACACGACTATTTTTAATGGTTTTAGCAATAGTTTGTACTGATTCAAAATCGCCTGGAGATGAGATAGGGAAACCAACTTCCATTACATCTACTTGCATTCTTTCTAATGCTAAAGCTATTTGAAGTTTTTCTTTAACACTTAAACTTGCTTGTAACGCTTGTTCACCATCACGTAATGTTGTGTCAAAAATAATAATTTGATCGCTCATTGTTATTTCCTTTATATTTTAGCGCTATCTCGGTATTTCAAGTTAAGAAAACAAAAAAACCCGCACTTTAGCGCGGGTTCTTGTTAATTTGTTGAGTTAATTATTAAATGACTTTTACTCCACACACAAGCTATCCGCGCAAACTGATGCGAGGAGGAGGCTGAGTAGGAGGTTAGTAAATTTAATCATTAACTGCTCAATTATTATATTATGAATAAAATATTGACACTATTTCTATCAAAAAAAGGCTCTAATGTCAATAATAAAAATTGATTAAATCAAATAGTCATCTATAACTAATATAGTTATTTTGTTGAAAATAGTTCATTCAAACATTAATCAGAAACGCAAATTACTCTTAAACCTTCAATTTCTTGTGGAAGCTTTTTAATACTACCATCGTTGAAATCAATTGCGTAAAACTGGGTTCCTGTTGGGTATCGATTTACAGGGTCTTCATTGCAATTGTCATCATCATCCCATTCATTCCAACCGTTATAACTAATATTGCGTGATTTTATTTTAAATGATCGATTTTTTTTCATTAAATCATGATACTCATCTTGGTCGTTAACCTTTTTCCATGTCCAAAATACATTTGATATTTCATCGCCTTGAGCATTTTTATTAGGATAAACTTCATTAATTGTATTACCCCATTCAGCTAATAAAAAGTTAACTTCACGGATATAATGATTGTTATTATTTTGACCAAATTTGTAATTATCATAAAGAGCATTGGTCAAAATTTCTGGACCTCCAGGATACATAGCTGTTCCTTTACAAGAACAATATTGTTCTGCATATTTTTGTGCTTTGACGGTCTCATTAGAGATATAAAACCAATATTCTATTTCAAAAGAATAAATTACCCTATCACCTACTTTTAATGAAAATTCAGTGTAATTTGCCAAATCAGCATCATCTTCGCTAACTTCGTTCTCAAAATTTGGTCCACTAAATTCAACTCTAAGCTGATTATTTTTACCACTTAATTTTAATTCAACCGGGGAGTCTGATGGTTTTTTTATATAACTAATGTCCTGCCATTTTGCCCCTGATAATATGACATTAAAATATAATTTATCTGCTGCTGTGGTAGGAAACCTCTCCCAAGAATCAATAATCTCGGTAGCTTTAAACCCTTTATTTGGAATCCAAATTTGGGTATCGTCTTTTTCCCATGGATATTTATTAAAAAAATTATCATATTCTTGCTGTGTGTAAGCAAATGGGGGGGAACCTTTTTCTAATGAAGGTTGTAGCCAACAGACTTTAGGTAAACCAGAACCAGATGATCTAATATAGTAAGTTTTGCTGACGCTAGGATAGTTATTAATATTAGGTAATCCATAAATGGTTGAAAGTTCTGAATCAGTAGTCTCTAAAGTTAATGTATAATAGCCTACACAACTGTCTAATTGATCATTCAGTTTGATCTGATTATTTTTATTATCTTTAATTTCTAGTTTTAAAGTTCCAGTTGCTTTAAATCCATCATCACCATCATTATCTTCAAAATATTGTTTATCAGTTAAAATTGTTTCGAGCTCTACTTGTTCATTTTGATAACCTGAAATTAATGTGACAATTTTATCAAAAGTATCAATAGATTCAGGTAGATCAATTATTTCATCAGGAGAAGAGTTAAAATCAGAGTGATAATAGATTAAGTTTGGGTCTTCAACTGACGTTAGTTCACTATTGGATGGTGTTGTTTGATAATGATCGCCATTTTTTTTAATTGCTATCCAGAGTAGATCAGAGATATCGGAAGGTGTCCTATCTTGATTTGCTGAAATATAGGGCGGTGTACCATTAATGGCTGAAGCGGTTACTTCAGTTAATGCTGGGACTGAAAAGCTATAAAATAGACTTAATATAACAACAAGAGTATATAATTTTACAGTTACAGTTTTAACCGTAAAAATAACGTATTTTCTATCCATGATGACGTCTTTAAATTAGCACATTTTCCATTGCATTGCTTTTAAGTAAATATTCTTTATAAGTATTTATATTATAATAATATTAATTGTTTTTATTGTAAATCATTTGGCGGTTTATTTTGTTTAAATTATGTTCTTAAAAAAACTAAAATGGCTCGTATCTTTTAGCTACAGTGAATTGTTTAAGTTGACAATATTTCTATATAATAATATTTAATTATAGTAACTAAGTTACTACTAATTAAATTTGATTGATGCTATATTCCTATAAGCATTTAGATCGTAATTTTGGCAAAGATATCTGATTAATCAAATTTAAAATTTCTATTAAGTATTATTTACTCACAATTAATAAGATGGGGTCAAAAGATGAACATTGTCGAAATTTCTCAAAAACGCTATACCACCAAACATTATGATAAAACTAAAAAAATTCCTAAAGAAAAAATAGAACAATTACTAACAGTTTTAAGAAACAGTCCGTCTTCAGTTAATTCACAACCTTGGCATTTTTATATTATTGATAATGATGCTGCTAAAGATAAAATTTTACCGGCCATAGCAGAATTTAATCAGCCACGCGTAACCGATTCATCTCATACTATTTTATTTTGTATTAAATCACCTTTAGAAGATGCGCATTTGGTTAATTTGCTTAACCAAGAAGAGAAAGATGGACGATTACCATCATCCGAACTTAAACAAACTCAGGATGAGTCAAGACGTTTCTTTGTCACTAAAAACAGTAAGACAATTGAGTCCCAACAAAGTTGGGAAGGTAAACAAACTTATTTAGCATTAGGACAATTACTTTTTGCCGCCGCTGCTATTGGTGTTGATTCTACCGCTGTGGAAGGCTTTGATTGTGACAAAATGGATGAAATTTTGGAATTAAAACGAAAAGGCCTAAAAAGCCTAGTTATTGCAACATTAGGTTATCGTTCTGAAAATGATGGTAATGCCCATCGTCCAAAATCACGTTTACCAGAAGAACAAATCTTCACTTTTTTATAACAAATTACCGCTATAACTTATCCCACCAGATGAACAGTGGGGTAAGTTTACGAGTGTTATTTTAAATAAAAATTATTATATTGCATTAGTTTATCTTCAAGAACTTGTCGTTGTTGGGATGTAAAATCCTCGTTATAAAATAGATAACCACTATTACAATTTATAATAAACAGATAACCTTTTTTTACCTTTCTTATTTTGTGTAATTGATCATACTTTATAACAGTAGTACTTAATTGGGTTTTAGCTGTCATTGTAAATCTATCTTCATAAAAAATGACCTTTGAACAAATAAAAATTTTATTACTTGTTTTACACCAATTTTCAGCTGAAAATTTCAAACCAGGTTTGATACTGAAGTAGATTGCAATTGAATATATAATTGTAATACAAACGAAAAATAATGCATGGCTAGAATCTTTTATTAAAAAATAGCACGGTAAAAACATTACAAGTATATAAATAGGAGTCATTATAGATTTTTTAAATAGTAAATAATAAAAACAATAATAGATTCTATTAATATCCATTTCATAGGTGTCTATCTCTGCTATTTGCGTTTCTAAATTTTTTCCTAAATAATCACATAAAAAATCATGAATAATTTTTAGTTCATCTGATTTGAAAGACTGTTGACTAACAAAATAAGAATCTTGATTATTGATAAAAAATAAATAGCCGTTTTCAGTTTTATTAATGCAATATAAATCTTGATAGTAGAAAGTGTTGATTTCATTTTTATCTTTATTAAAAATGACTAATTTTTCATTATTAAACGACATAGTAAAGTGTCGCATATTATCAGGTGTTGAATCATTCAATTTTTGCGCGAACTCATGGTCTAATACGCCATATTTTGCATAATAAGCATCTAACCAATACTGGGTATTAACATAATATTCAATAACTACAGTTTGTTTTTCCATTTTATTCCTTATAAATTATTTAGCATGCTTATACAGATTTTTCAATAAACAATCATATATAAATTGAATATTGAATTATATATTAGTTGATAGTTCTTCCATATTTATAACATAATTCATAAATAACCCTAGACCACACAGCTAGAATCATTACAATATACGCCATCAATCACATAGCAATACTACTTGCTAGTTTTAATTAATTAAACGGATAATGATTTATGGCGCAATATGTCTATACCATGAACCGCGTGGGGAAGATTGTTCCTCCTAAACGCTATATTTTAAAAGATATTTCTTTAAGTTTTTTTCCGGGAGCTAAAATTGGTGTTCTCGGTTTAAATGGAGCAGGTAAGTCTACATTATTACGCATTATGGCTGGCGTAGATACCGAGATTGAAGGTGAAGCTCGTCCGCAACCGGGTATTAAAATCGGTTATTTACCTCAAGAACCTAAACTTGATCCTAAACAGACTGTACGTGAAGCAATTGAACAGGCGGTTGGTGATGCTAAAAACGCATTGGCCCGCTTAGATGAAGTCTATGCCGCTTATGCCGATCCTGATGCCGATTTTGATAAATTAGCCAAAGAACAAGCCGAGCTTGAAGCAATAATTCAATCGCAAGATGCTCACAATCTTGATAACCAATTAGAGCGTGCAGCTGATGCCTTACGTTTACCTGATTGGGATGCGAAAATTGAAAATTTATCAGGTGGTGAGCGTCGTCGTGTTGCTATCTGCCAATTATTGCTTGAAAAACCAGATATGTTATTAATTGACGAACCAACCAACCATTTGGATGCTGAATCTGTTGCTTGGTTAGAGCGCTTTTTACATGATTATGAAGGTACAGTGGTTGCTGTTACCCATGACCGTTATTTCTTAGATAATGTTGCTGGTTGGATTTTAGAGTTAGACCGTGGTGAAGGTATTCCATGGGAAGGTAACTACTCATCTTGGCTTGAACAGAAAGATCAGCGATTAGCTCAAGAAGCGGCAACCGAATCGGCGCGTCGTAAATCAATTGAAAAAGAATTAGAGTGGGTACGGCAAAATCCAAAAGGTCGTCAAGCAAAAAGCAAAGCACGGTTAGCGCGTTTTGAAGAATTAAATAGCAATGATTACCAAAAACGTAATGAAACCAACGAGCTCTTCATTCCACCTGGGCAACGTTTAGGTGATAAAGTTATTGAAGTGGCTAATTTAACCAAATCATATGGTGATCGCGTATTGATTGATAACCTCTCATTTAGCATTCCTAAAGGGGCAATCGTTGGTATTATTGGGCCTAATGGTGCCGGTAAATCGACGCTATTTAGAATGTTATCAGGTAAAGAGCAGCCAGATTCAGGTACTATTACTTTAGGTGATACCGTCCAACTTGCTTCTGTCGATCAGTTCCGCGATAGTATGGATGATAAAAAAACCGTTTGGGATGAAATATCCAACGGACAGGATATTATGCGTATCGGTAATTTCGAAATTCCAAGTCGTGCCTATGTCGGACGCTTTAATTTCAAAGGCGTTGATCAGCAAAAACGTGTTGGTGAGCTGTCTGGTGGTGAACGCGGGCGTGTACATTTAGCTAAATTATTACAAGTTGGTGGTAATGTACTATTACTTGATGAACCGACCAATGATCTTGATGTCGAAACCTTGCGTGCACTGGAAAATGCCTTATTAGAGTTTCCGGGCTGTGCGTTAGTCATTTCGCATGACCGCTGGTTCTTAGATCGTATCGCCACTCATATTTTAGATTATCAAGACGAAGGGCATGTTGAGTTCTTTGAAGGTAACTTTACCGAATATGAAGAGTGGAAAAAACGCACTTTAGGGGCAGAAGCGCTTGAACCTAAACGTGCTAAATATAAACGAATTGCCAAATAGCTTTATAAAAAATTCCGCCGATAATTATCGGCGGTTTTTTTTATTACTAAATAAAAAATTTACAGCAAGGATTTGGATGTCTTAACCAACTTAGCAAAAGTATCGGTTAATAATCGAGGAATGGCTGTAATACCACGCGCTTTTGCATCATCACAAACCGCAATCGCTAAATCTGGTTTGGAACTTTTGTGGATTGCTTTTTGAATAATTTTCGGTACCGACATATCAATATGGGCAACGGTATTATAAGCAGCTAACTTATATACGTGACTAAAACCATGTTTAAAAAGAAAATTTTCAATGTCTCGGGCTGGCAATACGGTGATATAATCATTTAAATTTTCATCTGGTGCACATTGTGATTGTACCGTCTCAGCATATTTTTTCCCTGCCATATCACCATCAGTAATGACATACCAGCGGATCCCCATTTTATTAGCATAGTGAATTAATGGTTTTAAACCACATTGAGCAAATTCCAACAATTGAATTCCCTCTGAACTTAGATGATAGCCACTTTGTTCGGCAAGCTCTCTAAGTAACCATACTTCAGTCTCACCTTCAACCAGCAACCAACAACGGGCAAATAGCGCAGTAGGGCGTCGATAAAGAACATGGAACAAAATGCGTCGACTATCGCCAACACTTAATGAATGAGGCGCAATGTACTTACTGACAATTTGATCAGGTTGGCGGATCAATCGGTTAATACTCTCTAATGGAAAGAGAGAAACTAAATCGCTTGAGTTAGAGGTAATAATTTTTTGGGTAGGTAAATTTTTTAATAAACGAAAGCCAACCGATAAAATAATTGGATGTAACTGGCTTTCAGGTTCTTCTAAAACTAAAATTGGTACTGAACTGTGAGAGAGAGGATTATCTCCTTTAGCATTAACAATCGAACCAAATATACCTAAAAGTGCGGTGCGAAGATAATCATTATCTAAATCATCTAAGACATTATTGATTCGTTCGAGCGAATTCCAATCCTCGGTTTTCGGGCTATTTTTTTGTGCTAATTGTTTATATTTAGATCGTTGTTGAGAATCAACAAAATAGTATTCTAATAACGAACGAGCAGCTTGTAAGCCACGATTAAGCTCATCTTGACTTAATTGTGCCGAGTGTGCTTTTAATTGATCAGATAGTTGTTCAATAAAGTATTGTGATAAAGGTTCATTTGTGACAGGTAAATCCTTAGCATTCACTGAATTTTTAAGCGGCATGACCGGATTTAAATTAATCAAAATAGCGATTAATAATTTTGGATTATCTAGATTTAACCTTTCACCATATTCATCCAACAAATTATGTTCAGTGATAATAGTATCACCATTTTTTTGGGCATTAATTTGGTAAGTAATTCGATATAAATTGTCTGCTGGTAAGCGATAACTAACGGCTGTCAGAGGCTGATAAGCTTGTTCAGTTAATTGAGTTGCATAAGATTCACAATAAACAACATTTATTGAAATGTGATTACCATCATCCTTATCATAATAGAAATCTGATTCGACAAATTGATAAAATTTATTATCTAGAGTTAGCAATTTTAATGCACTGATTAAACTCGATTTACCCCATTGGTTTTCACCAATCAGCACGCTAGATTTAGCATTAAGCTTTAACGAAAGTTGCTTAATCCCCCTAAACCCTTTGATATCAATTTGTTCAATAAACATGCCATTTCCTTATGATTAAAGATGATACTTTTCAGTTCTTTTAGCGATGCGCTCAGCTTTTCGCTTAGCACTAGCAATTAATTTATGTTCATCGCGCAAAATGGTTTTAATTGGTTTATTAAAATAGTTTCTTAAAAAACGCCAAATATCTCGTTGGTTAAGTCCAATATTGATTGATGAAAAGTAAAGTCCAATTAAATCTTTATCACGCCAACGGGTAGGAACTTTATCGCGAGTTTGAGCTCGATGAAGATCAATTACCGAGAGTTTTATTTGCTGATTATTTTCAAATAAAGGTAAATCCAATAAAAAATGACATAAATAACAATCACGATGATTCACGCCTGCGCCATGCATTTTTGCGGTCATATTTGCTAAATAAATAGTTAATGATCGTTTTAAATGGTAGCTAGGTGGGTTAGTTAGCCATGGTTTAGTAAAATCTTCTAAACTAATAGTTGGATTAAGGTCTTTGGTAATAATAAATGAATGTCGAGTAAGTGGATTTAATCCTTTACGTCCAAAAGCTCGCCCATCCATGGTATTGACACCAGCTTGCTCTAAACGATGAATCGCATCCCACTCTTGTTTTGCATCTAAAACCGGTAAACGTAGCGAAATCAGATTTTTTACAATTTCTTTAACCGTTGTGCCACGATGAATTTTAATAAAATAGGATTGGCCATCTAATTGAAAATTCAAAGTCTTTCGTTGTTTAACAGCACGGTAAACTTTACCGGAAATTAATTCAACTTCGGTAAAGGGATCTTTGCCTTGCCATAATTGTTGAAAGGGTGATTTAAGTTTAATCTCATTCATAATGACATCCTAAAATAATGTCTGCTGCTCGTTGGGCTAAATGATATAAATCTTCACTATTACCATAAGCAATGGCATTGTTATGCCAATTAAGCCATTGCTCTTTATCTCTAATTGATTGTTCTAACGCTTGATCTAAAATGTTTTGCTTATAAGGTTCTGATAATACAATACCGGCATTAGCTTGGCTAATGTGATAAGCATATCCGGAAATACCTGATACGATCACTGGCACGCCTGCTGCTAACGCTTCAATCAAAACCATGCCGGCCGCTTCTTGCCTTGCAGGATGTAGTAATAAATCAGCTGAAAATAAGAAATCAGGAATATCATTACGACCAGAAAAGAATCTCACCTGTTTAGCAATAGCTAATTCATCGGCTAACTTTTGATATGCCTCTGATTTATCTTGCCCAACCACCAAATAAGTAACTTTTTGTTTTAGTTCATCAGGTAAGGTTGCGATCGCTCTCAAAGAGCGATCAACGCCTTTACGTTTAAAATCGGAGCCAATTTGCACAATCACAAAATCATCTTGGCCAATTTGATTAGATTGTCGAAATTGTTGACGTTTTTGAGGTGAATCAACGCTATATTTTCGATCTAACGCAATGCCGGGCGGTAATAAAAAGAATCGTTCATCTTGAGTATGATAATGATTTTTAAAATCTTGAATTTGTTGCTTTGTTAACACCATGATTTTGGTGGACGAACTAGGAGCAAATACCGCTTGTTCAAATGCTAAATAATGTTTACAACGTTTCGACAGTTTATAAAAAAAGCCTTTATGGGCGGCTTTTTCAGCAAAACATGTATCGCCAGCAAAATAGACATCCAAGCCCGGCATTTTGTTAAAGCCTACCACACAATCTACAGGATTGCTTTGTAAGTGAGCCTTTACCCAATGATAATAAGCTTGATTACGGCTATGGTTAGATAATCCTTTTTTAGGAACGATTATGATATCAAAATTAGCTGGTTTATCGCCTTGCCAATCCAATACATAAACACGGATTTGATGTCCTCGAGCTTGGCAAGCAGTAGCAATTTGCAAAAAATCGCGTTGCAAACCACCAAAAGGGAAAAATTTATAAATACAAAAAGCTAGTTGCATGCAGATTATCTCAAATAATAAAACATCATTATATACTTGTTGTTAACAAAGGTACAAAAATACCCAGATGTTAATGATTATTTCAAACATATTGCTATGTAGCAATATACAATAAACCTATTGTTTTAACAGCAACGAAACGAAAAAACACTAGATTAAATAGCCTATTATTCCTAATACATAGCTATATTTTAATTTATTAAAACGTGTTCAGATGAATTTATAAGTTCAAAATCTAATGAGTAAATATATTGGCTAAAAAATTTGAGGAAAGGGGTTTTTGAAGCGGAAATTTATATAATTTAATTAACAAATTCAGTTTTTATCGCAACTATCAGTATTAAAAATAGGCGTTCCTCAAAATTTTTTAAAATATTAATTATACTTTATTGTTTGAAAGAATAGGTATCACCAATAGCACTACCTTGAGCACCAAATTGGCGTAAATTATGATCAACTGCATTCATTGATTGCCAATGGTTTTCACACCAATCAGGTGCCAGTAAGGTTGGTTTTCTGGCATTGGCTGAGATTCGATGATATAAAATATTGGCAGGCGTTTGTCGAATAATATCACCGGCAATATCGACATAATCTTCAAGAGATAACACATTGATCCGCCCAGCTCGCCATGCTTTGGCCATAATACTGCCTTCAACAATATGTAACGGATGAATTTTTAAACCATCAACGCCACTGTCTAATACTTTGTTTAAAGTGATGAGATTGTCGGTTTTATTTTCTTTGGGTAAGCCAATAATAAGGTGAGTACACACTTTAATACCTAATTGTCGTGCTTTTTGTACCGTTTGGTGATAATCCGCAAAGGTATGACCTCGATTAATATGGTGTAATGTATTGTCATGAGCGGTCTGTAATCCAAGTTCTAACCAAACTTCGTAACCTTGATTTTGATAATCAGCAAGCAAATCTAATGCTTCTTGGGGTACACAATCAGGACGTGTACCAACACAAAGACCAACAATGTCGGCACTGTTCAGCGCTTCTTGATACATATTTTTAAGAATTTCAACTTCAGCATAGGTACTAGTATAAGCCTGAAAATAAGCAAGATAACGTTTAGATTTTTTCATCTGTTGCGCTTGGGACAAAAGCTGATCTGAAATTGATTTAATCTGAATAGACTCATCAATGATTGACGCTACATTGCAAAAGGTACAGCCACCCTGACCAATGGTACCATCACGATTGGGACAGCTAAAACCACCGTGTAAAGTGAGCTTATAGATTTTTTCGCCATAGCGACGTTGCAAATCGGAACCAAATGTATTAACGACTAAATGAAGTTGCATGCGATACCAAATAAAATTTTTGCTTATTCTACCAATATATTTCAGATACTCAATTGCAATTAAGCTAGCGATTATGATTGATAAAATTATTATTCTAACTATATAAATATTATTTATAACTTCAAAAAAAGATTGAAATTAAAGGTCGATTAAGTAAGGATAATAGCTCATGATGTTTTTTTGTGCTAATTAAATACTGAAGTCGTTACGTTGATGTAATTGCTTACAAGGAGCCAATATGTTTAGTAAACAAATGACCATTGCTGAATATGATCAAGAATTGTGGAATGCCATTAAAGGCGAAGAACATCGCCAAGAAGATCACTTAGAACTTATCGCATCGGAAAACTATACCAGCCCAAGAGTGATGCAGGCGCAAGGTACGCAATTAACTAACAAATATGCGGAAGGTTATCCCGGTAAGCGTTATTACGGTGGTTGTGAATATGTTGATATTGTTGAGCAATTAGCGATTGAACGTGCTAAACAGTTATTTGCTGCAGATTATGCCAATGTGCAACCACACTCAGGCTCACAAGCTAACTTTGCTGTTTATATGGCATTGTTAAAACCGGGTGATACGGTGCTAGGCATGAACTTGTCACAAGGAGGGCATTTAACCCATGGTTCACCGGTCAGTTTTTCAGGTAAGCTGTATAATGTTGTTGCTTATGGCGTCGACGAAACGGGACATATTGATTATGACCAATTAGCCCAGATAGCCTTAGATTCAAAACCAAAAATGATTATAGGTGGTTTTTCTGCTTATTCTGGCGTAGTTGATTGGCAACGGATGCGCGAAATAGCTGATAGTGTAGGAGCCTTCTTATTTGTCGATATGGCGCATGTGGCTGGTTTAGTGGCAGCCGGTGTTTATCCAAACCCTGTACCATTTGCTCATGTCGTGACAACAACAACGCATAAAACCCTCGGCGGACCACGTGGTGGACTTATTTTAGCCAAAGGTGGTAGTGAAGAACTGTATAAAAAATTAAATTCTGCTGTCTTTCCTGGTGCGCAAGGTGGTCCGTTGATGCATGTCATTGCTGCCAAAGCTGTTGCCTTAAAAGAGGCGATGGAGCCAGCTTATAAAGAATATCAACAACAAGTCGTGAAAAATGCTCAAGCGATGGTTGATGTGATCATCAAACGCGGTTATAAAGTGGTATCTGGTGAAACAAAAAATCACCTATTCTTGATAGATTTAGTTGATAAAAATATCACCGGTAAAGAAGCTGATGCTGCTTTAGGTAGCGCTAATATTACCGTGAATAAAAATAGTGTGCCAAATGATCCGCAAAGTCCATTTGTAACATCTGGTGTGCGGATTGGTACCCCAGCAGTGACTCGTCGTGGTTTCAAAGAAGAAGAGTCTCGTGAATTAGCTAATTGGATTTGTGATGTGTTAGATAACATTGATGACGAACAAGCTATTCAAGCGGTTAAACAAAAAGTATTGGCGATTTGCCGACGATTACCGGTTTATCAACATTAATAAGAAAATTTCGCCGACGTTATGTCGGCGAAAAATTATTAAGCATAATTCAACAGTTGTTATTGTTTTTCAGTAGTATTATTTTGTTGCTGACTTAACATCTGTTGTTGCTGTTTAAAATAATTGGCAATATCATTTTTAAACCAAAAAGCCGTAGCGACGATTACTACGCCTAGTAAAATTGCTGACCAGAATATTATTCGGGCTTTTTTATTACGTTTTTTTAAAGGGTCAGTTAAATTACGTTTTGCATTGGCAGGTAATTCGGCTTTACTGGTAAGTAAACCACCAAGCAGTAAATTGATTTTAACTTGTCCATTTATCGCCCAACCAGAAGCTTCAAGTAATGGCCCAAGTGTTCTCCTGCGTAATTTTAACCAAGCCAATATTACTGATGGTCCAGATATAATCAAGAACAAACCTAAAATCACTAATGGGAATTGCCACCAAGTGAGCGAGAAGATAGCTTGAAAAATAGTCGCTAAAGCGGTACCAATGGCGCCAATAGCTAAGCCAATAGCTGCAAAGATACCAACACTTTTACCAATATCAAATTTGCTTTCTGGATTTTGCACCGCTTGTGTACTGGTTTTCTCAAGGTTAGCATCTTTATTGCTGGCCCATTTATTTATTTGTTCAGTAATTAAACGGCCAATACGTTGATAAGGTGCCCAAATGGCTTGTTGGATACTAATTGGTTTAGTAATCATCTTAACCACATTTGCATCCCAATCATTGCCTTCATTATCAATAAAGACGCCGTTGCGGCCTTCGATTAATAAATCACCTTGTCCAGCGGTAATTGCTGCAGCAATTGTCTGTTTTTGACCGTGTCTTGTGCATTCACAATAAAGTAAACAAAGTTCAGAGTAATTTGCCATGGTTGAATGTTTGGCGATATTATCTACGGCAACACAGAGGGTAGCACAACGACCGTCAATATAAAGTTTACCTAATTGAAATGCCGCATAATGGTCAAGTGAGAAGAATTCAGCAAACGAAGCAAAGTTAATCAATAAACGATAGAGATGTTTTTGAAATAAGACTAGTTTTTCTAATACAAAAACATCTGAGGCTGAAATAGGTGTTTGGTTATCCTGTTCGACCATTTTTTCAAATTCGTTTAGTAAATTATCATCAACTAAATTAGCAATTTGATTGCCAGTAAGATCCTCAATACTCGCAGTAGGTTTAGTTGCTACGTTTAATTGCTGCATCTCAGGTTTAGAACTAATTAACGTGGCATAGGCATTAAGACCCGTTTGAATATCTTGCCATTCTTGTGCAGTTAGTTGTTTGGGATCGGCTAAGTGTGAAGCGACTAAATCTCTGAATCGAATGATTTTAGTTTTCCACAGTGGATTAAGGCCATTAACCAGATCTAATGCGTTATTGGTATCAATTCTAGATAGAGGTAGCTCAGATAAAGCTTCATCAGAAAGTAATCCATTTTGGGTTGGGACAATATATTTCTCGTCAACATTTAACGCTGTTTGTGCCTGAGGTGCGTATTGTGCTAATTCAACCCGCAAAAAGTAGTCATCAATTTTCGGCTTTAATTCTTGAACCAATTTCCATATTTCTGAGCGGTTTTCGCCAAAAGGTGTTTCGGTATTACTGATATCAGTTTGCCATTTTTGCCAACTTTTTAAGTTCTTAACAAAAGTTTGCGCAATCTCTAAATTAATTCCATCCTGACCACTCATATCTTTTTCCGCACCAGTTGTTTTTATTGCTGCCTGAATAAAATTTTGCATTTCTGGTGATAATTCGGCTGAAGGTGGAAAAATTAAATCGCCATTGTAGAGTTTGCTGGCATTAATTTTAAGTGATTGCTGGACATCATCTTGCGTTAAATAATCAGCTTGGCTTTTATTTAAATTCGCCAAAATACTATGTGCAGTGACTAATAATTTTTTACCTTGTTCTGTTGAATCATCGATTTGCGATAGTGGCAATGTTTCTGAGGATTGTACTATATTATCGAAAGAGACGATTTTATCTTTTGCCCAACTGATTGCATCTAAAATATCGGGAATACGAATGCGGCCATCGTTATCAGAATCTAACAATTGTAATGTTCTTTGATCAAAATCTAAACCGGTTGTCGGGCAACTAAGTGCAACCCATAATTTAGGATCTAAATTGGCTAAGTTGATAATGTCATCGGCATTTTTTAATACGACTTGATCTAATCCACCAACACGTTGAAATGTCCAAGTATGACTCATAATCACCTCCATACCGAAATATTATTAATATATTCAATTATTAATAAGTATAACAGTATTCATTTTTTTAGAAGAGAATTGGAATGCTCACGTTTTAAGAGCCGTTAATTGTATCTTTGATAATTGATTTTGGTTGCCAACCGCAACTTTATGATAGAATACCGCCTTATTATTTAATATCCAAATAAAAACCACAAATATGTCATTAATTAATCTTACCAATGCCTATTTATCATTTAGTGATGCGCCACTTCTTGACCATATCGATATGTCGATAGAAACTAACGAGCGCGTTTGTCTTGTTGGTCGTAACGGAGCCGGTAAATCAACTCTACTAAAAGTGCTGAATAAAGAAATACCACTTGATGAAGGACAAATTGTTTATGAAAACAACGTAATTGTCTCTCGATTACAGCAAGATCCACCTCGCGATATTCAAGGAAATGTGTTTGACTTTGTGGCGGAAGGTTTAAAAGAACAAGCGCAATTATTAAAAGATTACTATGCATTGTCACACTTGGTTGAAACTGATCCAAGTGAGGGTAATCTATCTAAATTGGCTAAAATGCAAGAACAGCTTGATCACCAAAATGGTTGGCAATTGGATAATCGTATTCGTAATGTCATTTCTTCACTGTCATTAGATGGCGATGCGTTGCTCTCATCATTATCGGGTGGTTGGTTGCGTAAAGCGGCATTAGCCAAAGCACTCGTTTGCCAACCATCAGTACTATTATTGGATGAACCAACTAACCATTTAGACATCGATACCATTAAATGGCTGGAAGAGTTTTTAAAAAGCTTTAATGGCAGTATTGTTTTTATATCGCATGACCGATCCTTTATTCGGCAAATGGCGACGCGGATTATTGATTTAGATCGCGGTAAGGTTGCTTCTTGGGGCGGTGATTATGACAGTTATTTGCTAGGTAAAGAAGAAGCGCTGCGTGTTGAAGAGTTACAAAATGCCGAATTTGATAAGAAGTTAGCACAAGAAGAAGTCTGGATCCGTCAAGGTATTAAAGCTCGTCGAACACGTAACGAGGGGCGAGTAAGAGCATTAAAAGCGATGCGGCAAGAATATTCACAGCGTCGTCAAGTTATGGGCAATGCAAAAATGCAGATCGAAGAAGCACTGCGTTCAGGTAAAATTGTCTTTGAGCTAGATAATGTCAGTTATCAAATCGATGATAAAGTGTTGGTTAAGGACTTCACGGTACAAGTGTTACGTGGTGATAAAATTGCCCTAATTGGCCCCAATGGTATTGGTAAAACCACATTATTAAAACTGATGCTAGGTAGTTTAGCACCGACCTCAGGAAGTGTTCATTGCGGTACCAAACTTGAAGTGGCTTATTTTGATCAGTATCGATTAGAGCTTGATCCAGAAAAAACCGTTATGGATAACCTTGCAGAAGGTAAGCAAGAGGTGATGGTAAATGGTCGCTCAAGACATGTACTTGGTTATTTGCAAGATTTCCTCTTTCCACCAAAACGCGCTCGAACACCGGTCAGAGCACTCTCGGGTGGTGAACGAAATCGCTTATTATTGGCAAAACTCTTTTTAAAACCAAGTAATTTATTGGTGCTTGATGAACCAACTAATGACCTTGATATTGAAACGTTGGAACTATTAGAAGAACTTGTTAACGATTATCAAGGAACGGTTTTACTTGTTAGCCATGATCGGCAATTTGTCGATAACGTAGTTACCCAATGCTGGTTTTTTGAAGAGCAGGGGCGAATTGGTATTTATGCTGGTGGTTATACCGATGCATTGCAGCAGCAACAGCAAGCTAAACCGGTTAATAAGCAAGTAGCTACTAACAAAATCAATGAATCGGCTAAAACTGACACCATAAATAGCGCAAGCGCCACGCCAGTAATTAAAAAGAAGGTAAAGTTAAGCTATAACGAACAACGCGAACTTACTCAGTTACCGCATAAAATCGAGGAGCTTGAAACCGCTATTGCCGATTTACAAGCACAAATTGGTCGTAGTGACTTTTTCAATCAACCTCATGAAGTAACCAGTCCAATACTGCAATCTTTAACTGATAAAGAAGCGGAACTTGAAGCCGTCTTTGAACGCTGGGAACAGCTTGAAGCATTAAGTCAATAAGCGCTCAATGTGAGCGCTTATTTACCAAGTTCTTCTGGAAAGAAGGTAAAAGAGCATTAGGGCAATAGTCACAAAAACAGAACCGACAAAGCCAATGTAATGTGTGGATAAATAAACCAATACTTGGCTACCAACAAAAGCTCCCCCACCGATACCGATATTATAAATGCCCGAATAAACCGAGGTTGCAATATCGGCAGCGTCAGGGGCAGCATCAATGACTTTACTTTGCATCACCATACTAATGATAGTAATGGCTAGCCCCCAAGCCATACCTTGTAATATTGCGGTAATTAGGCTGAAAGAACAAACATAAAGTGATAACAAGCAGGTCAATAATAATAATGCCGGAATCACAAATATTGCGATAGGATGTGAATCAGCATATTTGGCAAAAATGACACTGCCAATCATACCTGAGAAACCAACAGCTAATAACAGACTAACGACAACATGCTCACTAAAACCGCCAACATTGAGCATAAATGGCGTAATATAAGTATAAGCTGTGAAATGACCAGTTATTATAATTGCGGTTAGCAAATAGATATTTAGTAATACTGGGCGTTTGAGTACTTTAGGAATATCTTTGATTAAAATCTTATTCAAACTTGGTACTGATGGTAACAAATAAAGTAGCGACAACATGACACAAAAGGCGATAAAACCAATACATAAAAAGGTTATTCGCCAGCCAACAAGTTGTCCGATCATGGTTCCAATTGGAATCCCTAAAACAGTTGCCATAGAAGTACCAACCACGATAAAGCCCATAGCTTTAGCTTTTTTGCCATTGGGTGCTAAACGAACAGCTAAAGGTGTGGTAATGGCCCAAAATACCGCATGCGCGCAAGCGATACCAAGTCTTGCCACCATTAAACTGTAAAAACTCCAAGCAAAACCTGCAAGGATATGACTACCGATAAATAGACAAAACAAAAATATCAGTAGTTTTCGCCGATCCATTTTTGAAGTTAATACCGTTAACGGTAAAGATAATAACGATACCGCCCAAGCATAAATAGTTAATAATAGCCCGGCATGTGCGACATCCATCGAAAAACTTTCAGCAATATTCGGCAGTAATCCAACTGGTACAAACTCTGTGGTATTGAATATAAACGCAGCAAGGGCAAGGCAGAGAATCGACGACCAGATTCGAGACCGTTTATTAGCATTATTCATGATTAATGTTATAGAAGGGATTGAGATTCAATAAGCTGATTATAGCTGAATATTAGCGACTATTAAACATTCATCGCCATAAATTATGCGGTTATCAAAAATCTTCAGCAATCAATAGTAATGTGCTGTTCTTCATAAAAAAATTTTGCTAACTAGTGTTTACTGTTTTATTATCAAACTGTACTGTATTTATAATAATTATTGCTAATCCCATTACATATAAAACTTGCCGTTTCTTTATTGGTTCTATTAAGTTGCGTTGTTATCATTAATTAAAATAGTACTTAGGAGATATCTATGCGTAAAAAGTTTTTATATTCATTAGTAGTATCTATTTTATTTTGTTTTAGTGTCCATGCCATTGAGGTTAAAGATGTAACCACAAATCCGAATGATTTTTATCTTACCCAAGAACAAGCGCCAGATAGTTTACATTTATTACCGCCACCACCAGCATTTAATAGCGTTGATTTTTTAAGAGATAAAGCAATGTATGATTGGGGAAAATCCATGCGAAATACAGAGCGAGGTAAACAAGCTTATCTTGATGCTGATTCGAGTAAAAATAACGTTACTAAACAGTTTTCAGCCGCTTTTGGATATGATATTTCAATTGATAGCTCGCCTGAGATTTATAAACTTATTACCACAATGAAAGAAGATGCTGGCGATCTAGCAACTCGATCGGCTAAACAATATTACAACCGCATTAGACCATTCTCATTCTTTAATGAAGCCACTTGTCGCCCTGAAGACGAAAAAACATTATCGACTAATGGCTCATATCCTTCCGGACATACCACAATGGGATTTGCTATAGCCTTAGTTTTAGCTGAAATACATCCAGAACGGCAAAATGAAATTTTAAAACGAGGTTACGAAGTTGGTGAAAGCCGAGTTATTTGTGGTTATCATTGGCAAAGTGACATTGATGCGGCAAGAGTCATGGCGGCGGCAGTAGTTGCACAGTTACATACTAATTCTGCATTTATTGAACAATTAGCTAAAGCAAAAGCTGAACTGAATCAATTTCAATAGCTATAGGGTGTTTGTAGGTAACTAAATCATTTTCTTATATTGGTTGTTATCCTTTAACAACCAATATTAATTTCCGTTATAGCGCCTTAAATGATATATCCGGCAAAATTGTTTCTCCTTGCCAATACAGTTGACTAGCAACTTGTGCGGCAATATTACAATATAATTGCGTAAATTCACTATCAGGATGACTGACTACCGTTGGTTGTCCAGAATCAAGATCTTGGCGTAATAAACGGTGCAGCGGCATTTGACCAAGTAATTTTGTTTGGTATTTTTCAGCTAGACGCTTAGCACCATCCTCACCAAAAATCGCTTCATGGTGACCACAATTTTCACAGATGTGATAACTCATATTTTCAATAATACCAAGAGTTGGAATATTCACTTTATTAAACATCGTGATGCCTTTTTGCGCATCAATTAATGCAATATCTTGTGGTGTGGTAACAATAACCGCTGCTGTAACAGGAATGTTTTGTGCTAATGTTAATTGGATATCACCAGTACCTGGTGGCATATCAATAACCAAATAATCAAGTTCAGGCCACAGTGTGTCTTGTAAAATTTGTAAAAGCGCTTTACTTGCCATTGGTCCGCGCCAGACCATCGCACCATCGGCAGCAACTAAATAGCCAATTGAATTACTAGCAAGGCCATAAGCCATAATCGCTGACATATGTTTATTGTCAGGCGTTAATGGTTGTTCTTTTTCAGTGCCAAGCATGGTTGGGATTGACGGGCCATAAATATCAGCATCTAAAATACCCACTTTAGCCCCTTGTTTTTGTAAAGCTAAAGCTAAATTAACTGCAGTTGAGGATTTACCAACTCCTCCTTTACCGGAACTTATCGCAATAATATTTTTGATATTATTAATAGCATGGTGACTATTGGCTCGCTTCAATGTGGCAATATTATAGTTAATATTCCAATTCACTTTTTCAACACCATCTAATTCAAGTAATAATGGCGTCACTGTTGTTTTCAGATCTTCAAAACCAGTTTGCCAAGCAAAAGGCATGGTCAAGCTAATCATTAGTTCTTGATTAACCCGTTCACATTGGGAAATAGCCCCAAGTTCAATCAAATTTTTCTGTAAAGTAGGGTGACGAAAATTCTCAAGAATTTTTTTTGCTTCCATGTTAATAAACCTTGTATCTAGCTCGTTGGTATATATTTAGTTATTTTACTTTAATTTGTTATCGATATTATCAATAACTTTAATGGACAATAAATTACAAAATTATCTTTTTTACATTCCAATAAAAATACAACCAGTTCAAAATTGATTGGTTTTATAAAGAAATTTAGGCAAATTATGGCATAAATCTAGCGATAATCACACGATTGTTGTACTATTTCTGCCATTATGAAATTAAAGGTAATAATTTAACATGACAACTCAACGCAAAATATTGGTGACTTGTGCGCTTCCATACGCAAACGGTTCAATTCACTTAGGCCATATGCTTGAACATATTCAAGCTGATGTATGGGTTCGCTACCAGCGCATGCGTGGCAATGAAATCTATTTTATTTGTGCCGATGATGCGCATGGAACGCCGATTATGTTGAAAGCTCAGCAATTAGGCATTACTCCTGAGCAGATGATCGCGGAAGTAAAAGTCGAACACCAACGTGATTTTGCCGGATTTAACATTAGTTTTGATAACTATCATTCAACCCATAGCCCTGAAAATCGTGAAATATCAGAACAAATATATAAACGTTTAAAAGCGAATGGTTATATTAAAACTAAGGTTATTTCACAACTGTTTGACCCTGAAAAACAGATGTTTTTACCTGATCGTTTTGTAAAAGGTACTTGCCCTCGTTGTAAAGCACCAGACCAATATGGTGACAATTGTGAAGTATGTAGTGCGACTTATAATCCTACTGATTTAATTGATCCTAAATCGGTTGTTTCTGGTGCGACGCCAATTTTGAAACAATCTGAGCATTTCTTCTTTGATTTACCTGAGTTTGCCACAATGTTACAAACTTGGATACGTTCAGGTACATTACAAGAACAAGTTGCTAATAAGATGCAAGAATGGTTTGAAGCAGGTCTACAACCGTGGGATATCAGCCGTGATGCCCCTTATTTTGGTTTTGAAATTCCAGACGCACCGGGTAAATATTTTTATGTTTGGTTAGATGCGCCAATTGGTTATATGGGCTCTTTCCTTAACTATTGCAACAAAAATAATAAAGCGATTTTTGATGAATTCTGGAATAAAGATTCAACCACCGAGCTTTATCATTTTATTGGTAAAGATATTGTTTATTTCCATAGTTTGTTTTGGCCAGCAATGCTAGATGGTAGTCAACATCGCAAACCATCAAATATTTTTGTACACGGTTATGTAACCGTTGATGGCGCTAAAATGTCAAAATCTCGTGGTACTTTTATTCAAGCAAGTACCTATCTAAAACATCTGGATCCAGATTGTTTACGTTACTATTATGCCGCTAAATTGTCGCCACATATTGATGATATTGATCTTAATCTTGAAGATTTTGTTCAACGAGTTAATAGCGATTTGGTAAATAAAGTGGTTAACATCGCATCACGTTCGGCTGGATTTATTAGTAAAAGATTCGACGGCAAATTATCTGATAATATTGCTGCACCAGAACTTTACGCCTTATTTGTCGAAAAATCGCAAGTTATTGCTGATGCTTTTGAAAAACGAGAATCAGGTAAAGCGGTACGTGAAATTATGGCTTTAGCTGACGAAGCTAACCGCTACATTGATGAAAAAGCACCATGGGTGGTTGCTAAACAAGAAGGGCAAGATCAGCAATTACAAGATATTTGTTCAATGGGGATCCATTTATTCCGTATTTTAATGACCTATTTAAAACCTATCGTACCTTCATTAGCTGAACGTAGTGAAGCATTTTTAAATAGTCAATTAGAATGGCATACAATTGATAAAGCCTTAACCGGTCATAAAATTAACAGTTTCAAAGCATTATTCAACCGAATTGATATGGATAAAATCACAGCCATGATTGAAGAAACTAAACAGCAAGCGGCAGCAACCACACCAGCAAAAGAAAAGGTAGCCGAACCAATAGCTGAAACCATAAATTTTGATGATTTTGCTAAAGTAGATATGCGCGTTGCCTTAATCAAAAACGCCAGTTTTGTTGAAGGTTCAGATAAATTATTGCAATTAACGCTAGATATTGGCGATGAAACCCGTAATGTTTTTTCAGGTATCAAACAATACTATCCTGAACCTGAAGTATTAATCGGCCGTTTAACCATTATGATTGCTAACTTGGCACCTCGTAAAATGCGTTTTGGTATTTCAGAGGGTATGGTGCTTTGTGCTAGTGGTAAAGATGACAATGAAGGTGTTTATCTATTATCACCAGATAGTGGTGCTAAACCGGGGATGCGAATCTCGTAAAGATATGTAATCAATTCTTTAATCTGCATCTTAACAAGCTATTAGGCTTGTTAAGATGCTTAAGTAAAATAATATTACAAATAGAAGTTTGTTCTGTTGCTCAATTGATCGTTTGCTAAACCCAATAATAAACGTTTATTTTGGCAAATAAGTATGGTGTATTTAATTTAGCGACATTAGCAATGTGCTGACAACTGAGTGAGGTTAGCATGGCAAACAGGGATGTTTGGCAAGGCGGTGCTTTGTCAGGAACAAATCACAGCCGGTGCGTTAAGAGCGAACGAAGGCGGAAGGCAGTCACCCAGTGACCACTTGCGTAGTCGCCGCGGGAGATTGTAAAGAGGGTTCGCGCCAACCCTCTTAACTCGGACGTAATCGCCGTATAGAAACAACCGCAAAACAACAAAACGTCCGAAACTCAAACAACCAAAAAAAGTTGAGGAACGGGGTTTTTGAACCTTAAATTCCTACTTATTGCTAACCCTTTTTTTTAACTTAAAATAAAGTATTTAAAAATCAATATGTTGAAAAATGGCTCAAAAAAAGGGTTTTTATTGGTAAAAATGGACTTTGCCTTTTTGCCAACTGCATTTATAGTATATTGGATTCTAGTTCACTACCGTGTAGGTAGCTTAGAAAGAATGTTCTTCAGCAGTAAAAGACTTTTTTAGGTTCACTACCGTGTAGGTAGTATAGAAATATATAAGTGGCGGTATAGGTAATATCAAGTAGTACACCGCTTATTGAGTAGGTTAAAAATAGTGATTTTTAAAGAGGGGGAATAAAGGGTCTATTATTTCTAATAAACAACAAATAACCGATGCTGTTTTCGGGCTAGCAGTATTCATCTTTACAAAAGTTAACAATAAAACCATCAAAAAAAGTTGCATGGTTTTTTGCAATCACTATACTTTTATAGCATATTTATACGAATGGATAAATTTTATGCCATTAGGCTTAAAATTTTAAATAAATCATAAAATTGGATTGACAAGGATATCTGATATGGATTATAATTTTCAACACACAACACACAACACACAACCTGCCCAACCTATAATTTCATCTCTCTAAAGTTAAGCTCACACCGTTTATTATTTAACCGCAGTTTATTATTTCAGCAATTTCCAAAATTTCCAAAATTTCCGAAATTTAAGCAAAATTTTTCAAAATTTCTTGGTTTAGCTTGTTTATCTCGGCAGATTGTTTTCGCGTTAATCTTAGTTGTTTTACTTTCTACCTCTTTTGCTAATTATGCATTAACCACAAAAACAACCAATATTATTTATGGCTCAGCCCCTTATTTAACCTTTGATGGAGGTCGTACCCGGGTAACAAATACCGCAGCGCTACTGGGGATATCCCTTTCTGATGGTAGAGCATTTACTCCGACAACCAATAATTCGAGTGAAACTAATCCTATCATTTTACCTGTTATTGGTCAGAGTTTTAATGATATTGGTATGTTAGTACCAAGGAATACTGATTCTATTGCATTAAGTTCACTTATTGGCGCACCGTATAATTATTGGGGGGATGATGATGGCGATGGTCAGGGGATTGATGGTGTCACCGCTACCGGTAGTTTAAAATTATCTATTGTCAATAAATGGAATCTAGTTGTTGCCCGTAATGAAGTGCTGGATATTTGTAGAGCGCCATATAAATTAACCTTATCTAATGATGGCGGTATATTAAAAACACGTTATGGAGTACCTAATGAAAGTCGTTTTAGTGCAGGTAATGCCACTTATTATATTAATCCTAATCCTAATATATCATCGCCAGTGATTTGTTTTGCAATACCTCTCTCACACAATAATAATGGATATATTGTTCCTGCTTCCATTTGGGACTGGCATAAGAGGGGGTTTCTAACACAGTCAGTCACGCCGTCGTCTTATGGTTCAAACTTCCCGACTACGGGTGCTAATAATTTGTATTTTGATTTAGATATTGTTGGTAATAATCAGGCCTTATCTTGGGCGCCGGTTTCGCATGGTGGTATTACGGCGACGATGACCGATTCAACAAGTACCAGCGTTCGAGTCACCCTAACGGGTCCTGTTGCTACACCATCGCAATGGCAATCAGAAAATCCATATAGCATCGGTAGACTATCTTTACCGCAGACATTTGAGTTAGTTGGTCGAGATAGCAGTGGTAATGCGGTGGTCAAATATGGATTTAAGTTAAAGCAGTGGTTTGTTAATCGTGGTCCTGATAAATATACCTATTCTAGTATGAACTCTTGGTGTAATAATATTGGATACTACCGTGTTCCAAAGGTCAAGGATTTAACTAATGCGAATTGTGATTCACCATGTCAAAGTGCAAGGCCTTCGCCTTGGGTAAATTATTCCTCGCATCACATTGGTGCAGGATTTTTCACGGAATGGGGGAGGATGGACTCTTACAGGGGGGCTAACTTCAAAGAAAGAAAGTACTATTGGACGCGTGATAATACTTCTTATAATGCGCTCTATACGGTTGATTCGTTCGACGGTAATATATACTACGCTTATAGGGATAACAGCAATAACAGCAGTAGCAACGATTTCAACAAACCATACCAATATGGACTCTGTGTCTATCCTTAGCTATTATTTCTTAGTTCTTAGGTATTGAAGCCGAGGATAAGAAAAATAACGTTAGGACGTTAAACAATCATTGCCCTGCCAAGGCAATGGCGTTGACGAAGTAGGCGTTAAAAAGCGATTTTGTGGCGCGACATTCGCAATGTGCTGACAACTGAGAGAGGTTAGCATGGCAAACAGGGATGTTTGCCAAGGCTGTGCTTTGTCAGGAACAAATCACAGCCGGTGCGTTAAAAGCGAACGAAGGCGGAAGGCAGTCACATCGTGACCACTTGCGTGGTCGTCGCGGGAGATTGTAAAGAGGGTTGGCGGCAACCCTCTTAACTCGGACGTAATCGCCGTATAGAAACAACCGCAAAACAACAAACGTCCGAAACGAAAAGAATAAAAAATTTTGAGGAACGGGGTTTTTAAAGCCCCAAAATCACTTTAATCGCTTATGTTCGATTGTTTATTTCTGATTTTCTGCTGGATTACCAGAATAAGGAAAGATACTATCTTTTAAACTGAATGAAAAATCCTTCGTACTGATCTCGCCAATGATTTTGTTGCTATCATAAAGGGCTAATAAAAATTCAGCCATTTGATCGGCAGAATGATATTTAGCAAAACTTTTATCATAATCATATTCATCAACATTATTGGCTTTTTTGCCAAATTCCGTTTGTGTTGCCGCCGGAGCAAGTACTTTTGCTCTTAATTGGGCTTTAGCTTGTATTAGTTCTTGAGCAAGCCCTTCAGTGAATGCATTAACATAAAATTTTGTTGCGCAATAGGTAACAGCATTTGGCACAATGGTATAGCCGCCGCGAGATGATATATTAATCAACTGAGTATTTGCTTGATCTTTATATTTACGTACATAAAGTGTTGATAGAATGGTTAATGCTTCAATATTTAAATGCAACATTGATTCAATCTTTGTTAAATCTTGATCATTTACACTGCCATAATGACCAAAACCAGCATTATTAATCCAAGTTTCGATAAAATAATTCTCTAATTGATTGAATAAATGATAATTAGACTGTGTATTGGTTAAATCACAAACTTTTATAATAACTTCAACTTTGGAATTTATTTCTGCTATTTGTTGTTTTAATGATTCTAAATTTTCTTTTCTTCGAGCAATCACTATCAGATTTTTGTTTCTTTTGGCAAATGCGATTGCCGTTGCATAACCTATTCCCGAGCTAGCACCAGTGATAACGGTATATCTTTTGTTTTCCATTTTTAATCCTTTTGTTACTTAGATTGGTACCAAACTTTTAATAAGTTGATATCACTAAAATATTTAACTGACATAAAAATCGTTAGGCAAACTTAATCAACAAAATTTTGTTTAATGATGATTATATACTGATTAAATTTCCGTATTTAATTAAAGATCTATATTATATTGATTGATAAAATGACAATAAATAATATCAAAATTGATTTATTAACAACTGAGGATTGCTAATGTGGATTTAGTTAAATGTATGGAAGCATTTGTTATAACCGTAAAAACAGGCTCTTTTGCTGCGACGTCTATTTCGTTAAATACCTCCCCACAGATGATTGCTAAATATATTCTTTTTTTAGAAAATTATTTGGGGCTGAAATTGCTTAATCGAACGACAAGATCACAACATTTAACAGAGTTTGGTAAACAGTATTATGAACGATGTTTGTTTATTCTAAGTGAAATTAAAAGTACAAAAACATTAGCGCAGCAATTTAGTCAAGAACCCAAGGGAAGATTAAGGATTAGTGCCCCAATTAGTTATGGTCAATTTAATTTGATTCCTGTGATAAGTCGCTTTATGAAATGTTATCCGAAAGTGAATATTGATATGCAATTAAGTGATCGTTATGTCGATTTAGTTAAAGATGATTTTGATGTGGTATTTCGAATTGGCTCATTAAATGATTCAAGTTTAATTGCTCGTAAACTAAGTGATTTACAGCTGATTTTTGCTGCGTCACCAAGCTATTTAGCTCAAAATGGCGTACCAGCAATACCTGACGATTTGAAAAAGCATCAATGCTTAATTTATCAATATGTCAATCCGACCAAAAAGGATAATTTGTGGCCATTTACTATCAATGGCAAATTAACTAATATCGCTATTTCAGGTGCATTTCAAAGTAATAATACCACTGCATTGGCTGCAGCCGCTATTGAGGGATTAGGCGTCACAATGTTACCCGAGTCAGTACTGAATGAGTCGATTAAACAAAGTAAATTAATTCCTATTCTGCAAGATTTTTTGCCCCCGCCCAGAGAAGCTCATCTTTTGTATACAGCAGATAAGCAAAGATTACCTAAACTTAATACTTTTATTGAGTTTATGGTTAATGCTATGTCTTGATATATTTTGCAATACACTTGGTAATAGAGTTAAATTAGAAAAATTAATCACCCAAAATAGAAAAAGCGATCTGATGATCGCTTTTTTATGTCTGATTTAACTTTATAGTTGATTATTTTATCGTTGCAATGGTACTAACTTCTTTACCTAACATGTTGTTTAAGTAAACTAAATCACTTGCAGTTAAAGTACCAACAGCATATTTCAACTGTAATAAGCTAGTTAAATAGTTGTATTTAGCATCGGATAGATTGCGTTTTGAGCTATAAAGTTGTGTGGTGGCATTAAGTACATCAACAATAGTTCGCGTACCTACTTGATAACCAGAAGATGTGGCTTCTAATGAACTTTGTGCAGAAACCACCGCTTGTTGATAAGCTTTAATCGCACTAATTGATGATGAAATATTGTTATAAGATGAGCGAACTTGGTTAATCACACTACGATTAGTACTTTCAAGTTTTTCACTAAAACTGACAAAATTATGTTGTGCTTGTTGCACTTGTGATACGGTCGCCCCACCAGAGAAAAGCGGTAAACTTACACTCACACCAACCCTATTATCCCCTGAATATTTTTTGCCAGCGGTATGACGTTGATAATTGGTGTTACCATAGCTATCAGATTTATTTAAGTTAGTGGAGGCATCAAGACTTGCCGTAGGCATAAAACCTGATTGTGCCATTTTTATTTGATCACGAGCTATCTCTTGATTTAACTTCATAGTTAGTAAGTTAAGATTGGCGGTTTCAGATTGTTTTAACAGTGTGTTAATTTGTGTTGGTGCTTGAGTTTTAAACGTTTTAGTATCAACACTGGCTAGCTTAGAATAAAAGCGACCACTTACTTGACGCAATGATTCAATAGCGTTATTTAAATCATTTAATGCGTTAACTTGTTGCGCTACTGTTAAATCGTAATTTGCTTGTGCGTTTTGTACATCGGTAATAGCCACTAAACCGACTTGATGTTGTTGACGAGTTTGCTCTAATTGACGACCAATTGCTTTTTTCTGAGCATCGATAAAGCTTAACGCATCAAGGCATTTAAGTACATTGAAGTAAGCAACAGAAGTGTTTAAAATTAATGTTTGGCCTTGGTATTGGTAAGAAATATCTGCAATAGTTGCTTGTTTTTTCGTGATATCTAAAGCTTTCCAATTAGAAAAATTGAAGATACTTTGCGATACGGCGACTTGATACAAGCTACCGCTTTTAGTTTTAATTCCGCTATTGTCTCGACGTCCATGGGCTACTCCATAAGAAGCACTTAAGCCTACTTGTGGCAATAAGCTTGCACGAGAACCTGAAATTGCTGAATAAGCTTTATCTTTTTCAGCCAATGAACTGCGTAAATCTGGATTGGTTTCTTTTGCTTGTTCATAAACCTGAACTAAGTTTTCAGCAAATACAGATTGACTTAATGCTAAGCCAATTAAAAAGGTTAAAGTTTTTTTCATCAATCTTTCTCTTTAAAAGCAATAAAATAGAATAATATTTTTCAATTGCATAATTTTAACAGATAATTAGCATATAGAAAGTGTCCATATTAGTTATTCGCACTTTTTATTAAAATTTAGCTTAAAATCGAGAACTTAATATGAAATATAAACCTACTCCAGTAATTTTTAACAAAAAAGATGTGTTTAATTTAACTAAACGAATTTTATATAAAGGTTTTTTTTCGTTGTTTGAATATCGTTTTCAATATCGTAAATTTGATGGTTCAGTGAGTGAAATGGTTTCGCGTGAAATTTTAGAACGTGGTCATGCGGTGGTACTTTTAGCTTATGATGATAAACGAGATGAAGTTGTCCTTATTGAACAAATTCGTATTGCAGCGATTGATACCCAAGCTAGTCCATGGATATTAGAGTTGATTGCCGGCATGATGGATCATGAGAATGAATCGACAGAAGAAGTTGCAAGACGAGAAGCTATGGAAGAAGCGGGTATAGTTATTGGACAATGTAAGCCGATCATAAGTTATTTGGCCTCACCAGGTGGCTTAACTGAGCAGTTGCATATTCTGGTTGGTCAAGTTGATTCTTCGACCGCAAAAGGTGTACACGGTTTGGCCGAAGAAAACGAAGATATTAAGGTTCATGTGGTGAGTCGTGAACAAGCGTATAAATGGGTTGAAGAAGGGGTAATAAATAATGCCGCCTCAATTATTGCGCTACAGTGGTTACAACTTAATCATCTGACATTAAAGAATGAATGGAAATAAGCAGTTTTTTGTTAAACTAAGCAATTATTACTTTCCTAAAAATAGAATTTATTTTACAATTTAAGTTAACATCATGATTTAAAAATAGAAATTGTGATGTTGATCACAATATCAATTCTATTGCTGACATGATTTCATATAATAAATGATAGAGGTAGATTTTGGAGTCACTTTTAAAGCTTCAAATACGTAATAAGCATTGTGCAAAAATACTGCATATTACCGATACGCATCTGTTTGCTGATGATAATGGTGCATTGCTAGGCGTTAAGTCAAATGCCAGTTTTTTATCAGTTATTGCTGAAATTGAGCGCAGCAATAAGAAGTTTGATTTGATTGTTGCAACAGGTGATTTTGTCCAAGATGGTGCTAAAAAATCATATGCACGCTTTGCTGAGCAAATTCAAAAATTTGCTACACCATGTGTTTGGTTAGCCGGTAATCATGATAACTATAGTTATATGCAAGAGGTATTTTCGAATTATCAACTTGCTGAAAATAAAAGTATATTACTCGGTGATAACTGGCTAATTGTATTACTAAATAGTCAAGTGGTGGGTAAGGCTTATGGAATGTTGCCTGAATCTGAATTGCAGTTTTTACAAAATACTTTAACTGCGCATGCCGATAAAAATGCCCTTGTATTTTTACATCATCATCCGATTCCTTCGGGTTGTGATTGGCTGGATGAACATATTTTAAAAAATAGTTATAAACTTGAAGAAATTATCAAACGTTTCCCTAATATAAAAGGAGTAGGTTGGGGACATATTCACCAACAACAAGATCATATTTGGCATAATTGTCTTGCATTTTCGACGCCTTCTACATGTTTTCAATTTAAACCTAATTGTTATGATTTTCAGTTATCTAATGCAGATGCACCTGGGTGGCGAGAAATTATTCTTAATCAAGATGGAGTGATTGAATCTGACGTTTTTCGTATTGCGGATAATCAATTTTTACCCGATATATCACAAAAAGGTTATTAGGGTATTTTTTGTACGTTAATTTTTTAAAATTAATTAGAGTAAAGGGGCAAAAAAGTAAAATAATCGTTCAATAACTCGTTGCCAGATCGGTCGCTTTTTCCATTTTTGGATATTAATTTCTTCTGACTGTGATAAATATTGTTTTAGTAGCTGTGATAGTGATTTGGCAAATTGAGCGTCATCAATTACAGTAGTAATTTCAAAATTCAACCATAAACTGCGCATATCTAAATTAACCGTTCCAACTAGACTAAGTTGATTATCAATTAGAACACTTTTTGTATGTAATAAATTATCATTAAATTGATAAAGTTTAACGCCACTACTTAATAATTCCGAAAAGAAAGCGCGACTGGCCCATTTTACCATTAATGAATCGTTCTTTTTCGGCGTAATGATGATGACCTCAACACCACGTTGGGCGGCAGTACATATTGCATGTAAAATATCATCACTAGGTACTAAATAAGGTGTAGTAAAAATAATTTGTTCTTGAGCAGAATAAATTGCTGTCAATAACACTTGATGGATCATGTTTTCGGTATAACCAGGGCCAGAAGGAATAAGTTGCATAATATGTTTCTTTTCTTCTGGTGGTTCGGCAAAATCAGTGATTTGTGGAAGGGCTAAATATTTACCTGTTTCAAGTTCCCAATCACTAGCGTATATAGCCCCCATTAAGGTGGTAACCGGTCCATTCATTCTAATCATGATATCAACCCATTCTCCAACATGCTTATTTTGTTTGAAGAATCTAGGGTCAACAATATTCATACTTCCGGTATAGGAGATATAGTTATCTATAATGGCTACCTTACGGTGTTGACGCAAATCAAGTCGTCTAAACATAAATCTCAACAGATTAACTTGTAACGCCTCTATAATGATAATACCTGCAGCACGCATTCTTTGACAGGCTTTCGATCTAATAAAATGTCTACTTCCTGCTGAATCAATCATTAATCGACAGGTAACGCCTCTTTGTGTGGCTTGTATTAGTGCTTGTTCAACATCATCCGCTTTACCGCCTTCATTCCAGATATAAAATACCATTTCTATGTTGGAGTTGGCATTATTGATATCGTCAATAAGACGATTAAAAATCGTGTCGGTATCACTTAATAATTCAATATGATTACCTTTTATACCATCAAGTCCTGTTTGATGTTTACAAAGTTGAAAAATAGGCTTACTGACCTGGCTTACTTTAGCAGTAAAAATGTCTGGGAAAGCGCTTAATTGATTAATAAATTTGGCGATAGTTGGGCGCATTTTTTGCGCACGCTTAGCTCGCTGTTGCCCTAAGTGGGTTTCGCCTAAGGCGAAGTAAAGAATAATGCCAATAATAGGTAATATATAAATGACCAACATCCATGCAATCACATAAGTAGTTGGTCTTCTTTTGAAGACAATACGTAGCGTGGTCGACACAATAAGCAACCAGTAAACGAGAATAATTAATGTACTTATTAATGCATGGAATGATGTAAATTGCATATTTATCAGCTATAAGTTAAGTTTAATTTGCTAATAGGATCTTTAGTACAATCATAATGTTGAAATATTTCTGGCAAAGGTTTTGGATTATTGTGTTTATCTACAGAAACATAGGTAAAAGTAGCATCAGTGATACGAAAACGCTGCGTAGCAATTTCTGAATCGGTTACTTTTTTAATCCAAACTTCAATTTCGATGGTAATCGAGGTAGTGCCAGTTTTTATACAATGAGCATAACAACATACTACGTCGCCAACCATTGCCGGTTTGTAAAAAGTAATACTACTGGCATTAACTGTCACTACTCTTCTTTTGGCAATTTCTTTAGCTAAAATACCACCAGCTAAGTCCATTTGCGACATGATCCATCCACCAAAAATATGGCCATGTGGATTAGTGTCTGCCGGCATAGCTAAGGTTCGTAATACTAATTGTCCTTTAGGGTTGTTATCATTTTGTGTCATGTTGTTAATACTCCTACCTGTATCATCTTATCTATTTTCAGTAGTCTTACTCATATTTCGGTAAATATAAATTCCCGATATTAAAGACATTATTAATGATGCTGCCGGTAAAATAAATACTTTAAAAATCCAGAAGAAGTCATCTGTTGCATAATATGTTGCAATTAAACTGAAAGTCCCACAAGCGATAAAAAATACAATCCACATCAGATTTAACTTATTCCAGACTGTTATATCAAGCTGTATCTCTTTAGCTAATATTTTTTGTATTAGATTTTTCTTGAAAATAAACTGACTAACAGATAAAGCAGTAGCAAATAAAAAGTTAATAATAGTCACTTTCCATTTGATGATATTAGGTTCACGAGTTAACAATGTCACGCCACCAAAAATCATTACCATCAGATAAGATATCAGCTCAACTTTATCAATTTTTTTATACATAACAAGAATAATTAAAAAGGATATTGTTGAGGCAATCATTAATGCTTGGACGCCGACAAAAATATCGTAAATTGTTAAAAATATAAAAAATACGATAAGTGGGATAAAATTTAAAAGCTGCTTCATGTGATTATTAACCTGACAGATAAAAGTATGTATTATTCTTAATAAGTAAAAAAGCCTATAAAATAGGCTTATTTTTTAGTATGAAGTTCCGGATGAGCTTTACAGTTACCAGCCTTACAATGTCCGTAAAGGTATAAGCTATGAAAAGTGAGGGTAACGCCATATTGTTCTGCGATTTCTTTTTGACGTTGATTAATTATTTCGTCTCGAAATTCAAACACTTCGCCACAATCTAAACAAATTAAATGATCGTGGTGTTTTTGTGAGGCAAGTTCAAAAACAGCTCTGCCACCTTCAAAATTATGACGAGTTACAATTCCGGCATCGTCAAATTGATTTAATACTCGATAAACCGTTGCAAGGCCAATTTCTTCGCCCATATCAAGTAGTTTTTTATAAAGATCTTCTACAGTAATATGTTGGCATGAAGGGTCTCGTAATAATTCTAAAATTTTTAATCGTGGTAAGGTAACCTTTAAGCCGGCACTTTTCAGTGCTGCATTATTATCTTTATCATGATTCGTCATATTACATTCCAGTTGAGTTGTTTAATAAAACATATTATAAAAATATGTACGGAAAATAAAATAAATCACTTTGATAGATCAAATATTCATTTCGGTTTTTACTTGTTTTACCCAATTATTAATGCGTTCTTCGGTTAATTCTGGTTGACGATCTTCATCAATGGCTAAACCAACAAAATGATTATCATCAACTAAACTTTTCGATGCTTCAAAGCTGTATCCTTCTGTCGACCAATGACCAACAATTTTTGCCCCTTTAGGTTCGATAATATCGCGAATTGTTCCCATCGCATCACAAAAATATTCAGCGTAATCTTCTTGATCACCACAGCCAAAAATTGCTACAGTTTTACCATTAAAATTAATTTGTTCTAAATTAGGAAAAAAATCGTCCCAATCAGCTTGAGATTCACCGTAATACCAAGTTGGGATACCAAAAAACAAGCAATCATATTTTTCGATATGTTCTTTAGTAGTTTTTGCAATATCGAAAAGATCTGCTTTATCTGTACCTAAAATTTGTTGGATTTGTTTAGCTACGTTCTCTGTATTACCGGTGTCACTACCAAAAAAGATTCCAACTTGTGTCATATTTTTACCTTTACTGTTTTTACAATATCAATATATTTTTTGAGTATATCATTGTCGGTAGTTATCAGCAATAATTCTCAATTACTATAAACATAAGTAATTATTTACTACACAATTTTTACATCTTGCATTAAAATTAGCCACTATTTTTGGCAATCAGAGCTTTGGGATTTATTTATGAACCTGCATGAGTATCAATCAAAACACCTATTTAAACAGTATAATTTGCCAGTGCCAGAAGGTTATGTATGTAACTCTATCGATGAAATACAAGATACATTGGCTGAAATTTCCTCGCAAACAACGACTAACGCTTGGGTGGCAAAATGCCAAGTACATGCAGGGGGACGAGGCAAATCTGGCGGGGTCATTTGTACTAAGGATTTTAATGAAATAAAACTGTTTGCTGAAAAATGGTTAGGTCAGTATTTAGTTACTTATCAAACAACATCCAAAGGCCAACCTGTTAATCAGATTTTAATTGAGAAGGCTTCAAATATAGCTAAAGAGCTTTATTTAGGTGCAGTAATTGATCGTGGTAGCAAACGTATTGTGGTGATGGCGTCAACTGAAGGTGGCGTTGAGATTGAAAAGGTTGCTGAAACTTCACCACATTTAATTCATAAAATATCGCTAGATCCATTAACTGGGCCATGTGGCTATCAAGGTCGTGAGCTTGCTTTCAAACTCGGTCTTACTGGTAAACTCGTCAATCAATTTGCCAAATTATTTGTCAATTTTGCTAATCTTTTTATCAATAATGATGTTTCATTAGCTGAAGTAAATCCTTTAGTTATTACTGATTCACAGGAATTAATTTGTTTAGATGCTAAAGTGGTTTTAGATGATAATGCCATGTTCAGACATCCTGATTTAGCAATATTAAGAGATACAACCCAAGAAGACGAACGTGAATCAATTGCAGCTAAACAAGGTATTAGCTATGTTTCACTGGAAGGTAATATTGGTTGTATGGTCAATGGTGCCGGCCTTGCGATGGCAACAATGGATATGATCAAACTTTATGGTGGTGAGCCAGCGAACTTTTTAGATGTAGGTGGTGGTACAACCAAAGAGCGCGTAGCGGAAGCATTCAAATTAATTTTATCAGACAAAAATGTCAAAGCTATTTTAGTCAATATTTTTGGTGGTATTGTTCGTTGTGATCTTATTGCTAATGGCATTATTGATGCCATTAAAGAGATTGGTTTGACAGTGCCTGTTGTTGTTCGTCTTGAGGGTAATAATGCTGAGCTAGCAAGAGAGATTTTGGCTAAAAGCGAATTGAATGTTATTACAGCAAAAGGTTTAGTCGATGCAGCCCAACAAATTGTTGCTGTTGCACAATAATAGTATGGGTGGAGAATAATTACTATGTCAATTTTGATTAATAAAGAAACAAAAGTGATTTGTCAGGGATTCACTGGTAGTCAGGGGACTTTCCATTGTGAGCAAGCAATTGCTTATGGAACAAAAGTCGTCGGAGGTGTAACACCCGGTAAAGGCGGTACCACGCATTTAGGTTTACCTGTATTTAACACGGTTAAAGAAGCTGTAGCAGCAACAGGTGCAACAGCAACAGTAATTTATGTTCCTGCTGCATTTGGTAAAGACTCGATTTTAGAGGCAATTGATGCAGGTATCAAACTGATAGTATGTATTACAGAAGGTATTCCAACTCTGGATATGCTTATCGTTAAACAAAAATTAGTCGAACATGATGTTGTTATGATAGGCCCTAATTGTCCTGGAATTATTGTTCCTGATGAGTGTAAAATAGGTATTATGCCTGGACATATTCATTTGGCAGGAAAAGTAGGTATTGTTTCTCGTTCTGGTACTTTGACTTATGAAGCAGTCAAACAGACTACCGATATCGGATTAGGCCAATCAGTGTGTGTTGGAATTGGCGGTGATGCTATTCCGGGTAGTGATTTTATCTCCATTCTAAAATTACTTCAGCAAGATCCTAAGACTGAAGCTATTGTTATGATAGGTGAAATTGGTGGTAGTGCTGAAGAAGAAGCCGCTAATTACATCAAACAAAATGTTACCAAACCTGTTATTGCTTATATTGCTGGTGTTTCGGCACCTGCAGGTAAACGTATGGGCCATGCAGGGGCAATTATTTCTGGAAACAAAGGAACTGCTGCCGATAAAACCAAAGCACTACAGGCAGCTGGAATCATTGTTGTGAATAGTTTAGCGGAAATCGGTGAAACGGTAAAAATGCACCTTTAATTTTATTTAATTTCATTTTTTTGACATTCATCAATTTTTATTCTTAAAATAATATTGTAAAATACAATAAATAACGATAAAAAATTTGTGGGTATTTAAGGATAAAGGGAGCACGTTATGTTTGATATTGTAGAATTATCAAGACTTCAGTTTGCACTCACCGCAATGTATCATTTTATTTTTGTTCCATTAACGCTAGGTATGGCGTTTATGCTTGCAATTATGGAAACAGTATATGTGGTTAGTGGCAAGCAAGTTTGGAAAGATATGACTAAATTCTGGGGTAAACTATTCGGTATTAATTTCGCCGTTGGTGTTGCTACCGGTTTAACCATGGAGTTCCAATTTGGGACTAACTGGTCTTATTACTCGCATTATGTAGGTGATATATTTGGTGCACCTCTTGCGATTGAAGGACTAATGGCATTTTTCTTGGAATCAACTATGGTTGGTTTATTCTTTTTTGGCTGGGATAGACTAAGTCGTGGTAAACATCTAATGGTTACTTGGTGTGTAGCCTTTGGTTCCAATTTCTCTGCACTTTGGATTTTAGTTGCCAATGGTTGGATGCAATTTCCTATCGGTTCTGACTTTAACCCGATTACCTCTCGCATGGAAATGGCCAATTTCTTTGAATTAATTACTAATACTGTAGCACAATACAAGTTTGTTCACACTGTTGCTGCAGGGTATTTGACTGGTTCAATCTTTGTTTTAAGTATTAGTTCCTATTATCTATTAAAAAAACGAGATTTGCCTTTTGCTAAACGTTCTTTTGCTGTAGCAGCTGTGTTTGGTTTTATTATGTCAATTGTTGTTGCAATTATGGGCGATGAAGCCGGTCATGAGTTGACAACTGTACAACCAGTAAAACTAGCGGCAATTGAAGGTGAATGGGAAACTCAACCAGCGCCAGCATCATTTAATGTTATAGCGTTCCCGTCGCAAGATAAGAAAGAAAATGTATTCGCTTTGGAAATCCCTTACATAATGGGGATCATGACAACTCGTTCATTCGATACTCAAGTTACTGGTTTACGAGATATTTTAACTAACAATGAATCTCGAATTCGTAATGGTATTTTAGCTTATACTAATTTGGAAAAAATTCAGAAAGGTGATCAGGACCCAGCTGTTTTAAAAGCCTTTGAAGATAATAAAGTGGACTTAGGTTACGGTTATTTAGTTAAACGCTATACCGATCGTGATAACTTAACAATTCCTGAAGCGACTGAACAACATATTAAAGCGGCAACTGAAGATTCAATCCCTACTGTATGGCCACTGTTCTGGGCATTTAGAGGTATGGTTGGTTTGGGCTTATTAATGATTTTAGGCACTGGGCTTGCTTTATGGACAACCTATAAAGGTCGAATTGGTGAAAAACGATGGTTATATCGTTTACTACTGTTATCTTTACCATTCCCATGGCTTGCATGTGAATGCGGTTGGTTTGTTGCCGAATATGGTCGTCAACCTTGGGCAATTCAAGATATTTTACCAACAGGTGTAGCTAATTCATCATTAACTCCAGGTGAAGTATTATTTACCATGGTTCTTATTTGTGGACTTTATACTTTGTTCTTGGTTGCTGAATTGTTCTTAATGTTTAAATTTGCACGATTAGGGCCAAGTTCATTAGGTACTGGCAGCTACCATTATGAAAAAACACAATCAATATCGGAATAAGGCATAGGGAGTATATACAATGATTGATTACGAAATTGTACGCGTCATCTGGTGGGTGTTGATTAGTGTTGTTTTAATCGCTTTTGTTATCACAGATGGCTTCGATATGGGTGTCGGAATTTTATTACCTTTTATTGGTAAAACCGATACTGAACGCCGAATCATGATAAATGCAATCGCACCACACTGGGATGGTAACCAAGTTTGGTTAATTACTGGTGGTGCAGGTATTTTTGCTGCATGGCCTACGGCTTATGCGGTATCTTTTTCCGGTTTTTATATTGCGATGGTTTTAGTGCTCTGTGCGCTATTTTTTAGACCAATTGGTTTTGATTACCGTAGTAAACTGGAAAATACTAAATGGCGTAATATGTGGGACCTCGCGATCTTTTTTGGTAGTTTTGTGCCTGCTCTTGTTTTCGGTGTTGCTTTTGGCAATTTATTAGAAGGTGTGCCATTTAGATTTGATATTAGTAAACGTGCTTTTTATGATGGCTCATTCTTTGAATTACTAAACCCATTTGCAATATTAGCCGGTATTGTGAGTTTGATGTTAATCGTTGCTCATGGTGGCGCTTGGTTGCAAATGAAAACTTCTGGTGAACTTTATTTAAGAGCAAGAAAAGCAACACAAATAACAAGCTTGGTAATGCTAATTGCTTTTGTTTTAGCTGGAGTTTGGATTGCATTTGGCATTCATGGTTATGAAATCACAAGTGCTATAGATCATAATGGAGTATCGAATCCATTAGCTAAAACTGTATCAACAGATTCTACATGGTTAAATAATTACATGAATTATCCTATTTTATGGGCGGTTCCAGCATTAGGCGTATTATTACCATTATTAACTATTTTCTTTTCTAGTGTGAATAAAAATGGATTGGTGTTTTTATCTTCTTCACTAACTATTGCTTGTGTATTACTTACCTATGGAATTGCAACATTCCCATTCATTATGCCATCAAGCATTATGCCAAACGCTAGTTTGACTATTTGGGATGCAACTTCTAGTCAGTTAACACTTAATATTATGTTTGGTGTTGTGGTAATCTTTTTACCAATTGTTCTTTTCTACACTATCTGGTCTTACATTAAAATGTTTGGACGTTTAGACAAAAACCATATAGAAAATAATAAACATTCACTTTATTAAGGATTAATTATGTATTACGTTTTATGGTTCATTGGATTAATTGCTGCATGTATGTTAGCTGTTGTTACTGGACTTTGGGTTGAAAACTCTAGTAATGAAAAAGAAACTAATAATAAATAAAATATTAAAAAACTAATATAAAGGTGGCAAATAGTCACCTTTTTACTTATTTATAAGTCTGAACAAATTTATAAGTCTGAATAAAATATAAATAATTCACAAATGATAATTGTTTTCATTTAACTATTTTTATATCATAGTGCAGCGAATTTCATATTCAGATATAATATGGTCAATTTTTTAGTCTAAATTAGATCTAACAATATGAAACAATTCAATTGGAATGCAAGAGTCTATTATGAAGACACAGATGCTGGTGGGGTAGTTTATCACGCTCGGTATCTTGCTTTTTTTGAACGAGCTAGAACAGAAATGCTAAGGCAACTTGATATTAGTCAACAAAAGTTACTGCAAGAAGGTATTGCTTTTGTTGTTAAAAAGATGGATATTAGCTACGACTTCCCAGCACGTTTAGATGATATGTTAACTATCAGCACTAAGATTGAGCAAATTCGTAAGGCGTCTATTATTTTTAAACAGACAATTTTAAACCAGAATAAGCAAATTATCAGCAGCGCTGATGTGGTGATTGCTTGTGTCAATATGACTAAAATGAAGCCTTGTGCGCTTCCAAAGTCATTATTTTTGGAGTTAATTTAAGTGAATATTATTGATCTATTTTTACAAGCAGGACTTTTGGTACAAGGCGTTATGCTATTGTTACTTATATTTTCTGTTATGTCTTGGGCTTTTATTTTTCAACGTAGTAGCATTTTAGGCAAAGCTAAAAAACAAGTTGAACAATTTGACAATAGTTTTTGGGCCGCTGATGACTTAAATGTGCTCTTTGATAAAGCAAAATTCAATAAAGAAGAGATCTGTGGTACAGAACATATTTTCTATTCGGGATTTAAAGAGTTTTCTCGTTTATATCAAATTAATCCAAATATGCCAGAAGCAGCGTTAGATGGTGCGTCTCGTTCAATGCGTTTAGCGATGAATCGTGAATTAGATAATTTAGAATTGCATATTCCTTTTTTAGGTACTGTAGGGTCAATTAGCCCATATATTGGTTTATTTGGTACGGTTTGGGGAATTATGCATGCCTTTATTTCACTTGGAGAGGTTAAGCAAGCAACATTGCAAATGGTTGCTCCGGGTATTGCTGAAGCGTTAATTGCGACTGCTATTGGTTTATTTGCCGCGATTCCTGCTGTTTTAGCTTATAACCGATTATCCTTACGTGTGAGTCGAATGGAACAAAGCTATTTGAATTTTATTGATGAGTTTTCATCAATTTTACAACGTCAAGCAGTAGCTGTTAGGAAATAATTATGAGCAGACGTTCACGTTATTCAACCAAATCAGAGATCAATATTGTACCTTTGTTAGATGTATTATTGGTATTAGTATTGATTTTTATGGCTACAGCCCCAATAATAAGCCAAAGTGTTGAAGTTGATCTTCCAGAAGCGACAGAATCAAAAACTGTATCTCCTTCTGATAATAAACCTATAATTATCGAAGTATCTGGAATAGGGGAGTATGCAATTATTATAGATCAGAATCGACAATCGAATATTCCTCAAGAGCAAATTGTTGCAGAAGTTAAGCAGCAAATGTCACTTAATGATAAAGCTGTTTTTTTAGTTGGTGGTGCGAAACAGGTTCCTTATGAAGAGATTATAAAGGCTTTAAATTTACTTCAATCAGCAGGTGTCAAATCTGTTGGTCTGATGACTCAACCAATTTAACTTAACAATTATTAAAAATAAAAATGTCAGCAATGTCTAATAAGTTAAACTCAAAATTAAGTTTACCGGTTATCATTTCCATTCTTTTACATGGCATATTAATTATTGCCTTGGGATATAAGTTTGTCAGTGATACTGGTGAAAACTACGGTAGTATCAATGGTAATTCGATTGATGCTATTATGATTGATCCATCGGTTATGACCGAACAATATCAAAGACAATTGCAGACACAAGTTAATCAACAAAAAGCAGATCAAAAGACCCAAGAACTGCTAGATAAGCAAATAAAAGAACTCGCTGAAAAAGCAGAAGCAGAAAAAGCCGCGGCTGAGAAAGCTGCAGCAGAAAAAGCCGCTGCTGAAAAAGCAGAAGCAGAAAAAGCTGCTGCCGAGAAAGCTGCAGCAGAAAAAGCCGCTGCCGAGAAAGCTGCAGCAGAAAAAGCCGCTGCTGAAAAGGCTGCAGCAGAAAAAGCTGCTGCTGAGAAAGCTGCAGCAGAAAAAGCCGCTGCTGAAAAGGCTGCCGCAGAAAAAGCCGCTGCAGAAAAAGCCGCCGCTGAGAAAGCTGCAGCAGAAAAAGCCGCCGCTGAGAAAGCTGCAGCAGAAAAAGCTGCTGCTGAAAAGGCTGCCGCAGAAAAAGCCGCTGCTGAAAAGGCAGCAGCAGAAAAAGCCGCTGCTGAGAAAGCTGCAGCAGAAAAAGCCGCTGCTGAGAAAGCTGCAGCAGAAAAAGCCGCAGCAGAAAAAAAAGCTAAACAGAAGGCAGAGCAAGCTAAAAAAGATAAAGCACTCAACGATCTTTTGGGTGGGCTTACCTCAGGAACACCAAGTTCTGGAGGAGCAGCCAGCCGTAAAGGTGTATCCGATGGCGAGCTAGATAAATATAAATCGTTAGTACAAAATGCAATAAGTAATAAATTTATTAACCCACCAAATGTTTATCGTGGCAAAACTTGTGAACTACAAATTCAGATAGCACCAGATGGACTATTACTTAATGTTACCTCAAAAGGTGGTGATGCTGATCTATGCAGAGAAGCGCTTGCTGCAACTAAATTAGCGGTTATACCAAAACCAGCAAGTAGTTTGTATAATGAAGTAAAAACCATGAATATTGAATTCCAACCAAAGTAAATAATTTGATAGTTCTTTGATTTTTAAAATTTATTTATGTTATGTCATTTATTAATGAATAAATATTCCGCATCTTGATAATCTGATATTGAAAATTTACTAATCACCCCAATATATTTCCTATTCATTCCGAATTAAGTTTTTATGTAAAAGAAGGAGCAGAATATGACAACAATTGTCAGTGTCCGTCGTGAAGGTCAAGTTGTTATTGGTGGCGATGGGCAAGTCACATTAGGTGAACGCATTATCATGAAAGGTAATGCGCGAAAAGTTCGCCGATTATATAACAATAAGGTGATAGCTGGATTTGCTGGCGGTACAGCAGATGCTTTCACACTATTTGAATTATTTGAACGAAAATTAGAAATGCACCAAGGGCATTTAACTAAAGCAGCGGTTGAATTAGCCAAAGATTGGCGAACCGATAGAATGTTGCGTAAATTAGAAGCATTACTTGCCGTTGCTGATGAAAGCGCATCATTGATTATCACCGGTACTGGTGACGTAATTCAACCAGAAGATGATTTGATAGCGATTGGATCCGGTGGACCTTATGCTCAAGCAGCTGCAAGAGCTTTATTAGATAATACCTCATTATCTGCACATGATATTGTGCAAAAATCGCTATCAATAGCGGGTGATATTTGTGTTTACACGAATAACTTCCAAACTATTGAAGAGCTTAATTACTAATTAATCTGATTTAAGAGAAAAACTACTATGTCTGAAATGACTCCTCGCGAAATTGTAAGCGAATTAAACCAACATATCATTGGACAAGATAAAGCAAAACGTTCTGTTGCTATTGCTTTACGTAATCGCTGGCGTCGTATGCAACTTGATGAAGCATTACGTCATGAAGTTACGCCAAAAAATATTCTTATGATTGGCCCTACAGGGGTGGGTAAAACTGAAATTGCTAGACGATTAGCTAAATTAGCTCATGCACCTTTTATTAAAGTAGAAGCGACCAAATTTACTGAAGTTGGTTACGTTGGTAAAGAAGTTGACTCGATTATTCGAGACCTTACTGACTCTGCGGTGAAAATGATTCGCCAAGAAGCTATCGAAAAAAATCGTAATCGAGCTGAAGAATTGGCAGAAGATCGTATTTTAGATGTGCTTGTTCCACCAGCTAAAGATGGTTGGGGACAAGTTGAAAATAATAATGATTCAACAGCTAGACAAGCATTTAGAAAAAAATTACGTGAAGGTGCGCTTGATGATAAAGAAATTGAAATTGAAGTAGCTGGCGTCAATATTGGTGTTGAAATTATGGCTCCTCCAGGTATGGAAGAGATGACTAACCAACTACAGTCGATGTTCCAAAATTTAGGTGGTCAAAAAACTAAAGCGCGTAAAATGAAGATCAAAGATGCCTTCAAACAGCTAATAGAAGAAGAGGCTGCGAAGTTGGTTAATCCTGATGATCTTAAACACGAAGCCATTGAAGCTGTTGAGCAAAATGGGATTGTATTTATCGATGAGATCGATAAAGTGTGTAAACGAGGTAATTCATCTGGACCTGATGTTTCTCGCGAAGGTGTGCAACGTGATTTACTACCACTTGTTGAAGGTTGTACCGTTTCAACTAAACATGGTTCAGTAAAAACCGATCATATTTTATTTATTGCATCGGGTGCGTTCCAAACTGCTAATCCGTCAGATTTAATTCCTGAGTTGCAAGGACGTTTACCAATTCGAGTTGAATTACAAGCGTTAACAAGCGAAGATTTTGAACGGATTTTAACTGAACCGAATGCATCATTGACAGTCCAATATAAAGCATTAATGGCAACCGAAGGCGTTGATATTGACTTTACACCGGATGGTATTCGTAAAATTGCTGAATCTGCTTGGCAAGTTAATGAACAAAATGAAAATATTGGTGCTCGCCGTTTGCATACAGTGCTTGAACGTTTAATGGAAGATGTCTCTTTCGAAGCCAGCGAATTGGGCGGACAAACTATCACAATTGATGCTAAGTATGTTAGCGATCATCTAGATAAGCTTGTTGCCGATGAAGATCTAAGCAAGTTCATTTTATAATAAAAGATATTGTTAAATTAAAAGGTGAGTTAAACAACTCACCTTTTTTATAGCTATTATTTAGTTAATGATAAGTTTATTTTTTTAGCAATCCGCCTAATATATCGGTTGCTTTAGACTTTAATTTATCTTTGTCTTTGTCTTTGTGATTTTCCAATTTATCACGGAGTTTATCTAAACGATGTTGTAATTTATCACTTAACACATCAGACAGTATTTGTGCGATATCTAATTGATAGCGTAAATTAGAAAACTGACCATATATACGTAGTGGTATAGTAACTTTCTGTAATTTGGCAATGGTTTCACTTTTACTATTCCAGCCACCAAGTAATTTGATGTTTAAATTAACATCCAAATCATGATTAATCATTCCTACTTTACCAGAACCATCTAGTACATCTAAGGTTTCAGAATTGGCGTTGAGCGAATTAAGTTGTATATTACCTTGGCTTAAATTAGCATTGGTTTTGATGATATGAAACTCTGTATATTTCTTTTGATTTCCAGATTTATCATTACCGTTGCCATATTTTGCAGCTGCATTTTCAATAATATTTTGGATATTAATATTATTTAATTTAGCATTAGTAATGACGATATTCGCATTACCTTTTAGATTTTCTAATAATTTAGCTGTTGATAATGAATTAGTTTCTAATAACCCAGAAGCATTAAATAAACCATCTAGATCATACGCCATATCCATTTGTGTAAAAAATGAATTTAAATTGATATTGCTAATTTTGGTATTAAGTTTAATCTGCGGTGTTTTCAGTTTGCCGTTAGCTGTACCAGTTGCGGTTATATGACCATTAGCAAAACCAAAATTTAAATCTTTGAATGTCGCTATTCCATCCTGATTATCAACGTCTAGTTTAAAATTGTTAATTACAATTTTATTTGCTTTAACTTCTTTGATGTTTATTGTTGTTTTGCCATCAAATGTATTAAGAGCACTTAATTGATTATTATCTTTGACAACACTAGAAACAACAGGTGAAGTTTGTTGCATCGGAGTGTCTTTGGTTGATTTTGTATCTTGTTGTAAAAAAGGCGTTAAATCTAATTTTTCTGAATTCAATTGCAAATCGACATATGGTTTTTTATCAAAACGCGCATTGATTTTACTGGTAAAATTATTGTCGTTAATAGAAAAAGCTAAGTTTTGACTATTTAATTGCATAGGACTTTGCTGATAATTAAATATACCGGTTGCACTTCCTTTGAGTGGTTTTTCGGAACTCTCTATGCCGTTATAAGTGTAATCTAACTTTTTAAGATCGATAATGGTTTTTTCAGGAAATTGCGTTAAATCGACATTGGCATTCATTGAATAAAATAGGTCTTGCTGATTTTTATCAATATTTCCTTTTAATTCGATTAAAAGATTCTTATCGTTATTTTGTTCTAATAACAAATTGATATTTCGGAAATTGATCAGATCATCATGATATTGCAATGCTACTGTACTATCAGCTATTTCAAATTTATTTAAGCTAAATTTCCAATTTGATGTATTCTTTTTATTTTCAGATATATTTGTGTTTTGCTCTGCTGAAGGTGCTAGAGTTTGGGTATATTTTTTAGCATTATCACCTTTACTTTCGTCAGTAATATTGATTAATGCTGATTTGATAAACACATTTTTAATCGCTAAATTTTTGGAAAAAAGCGGTAGAAGTTCAACATCAAGTCGCATATTGTCAGCAGTTAATAGCGGTTTTGTCGCACCGGTATCAGATAATTTAACTGCATCAGTTAAGATGCTGACCTGAGGCCAGACATGCCAGCGTAAATCACCTTCGATAGTTAATTCATAACCGGTTTTATCTTTTACTGTTTGAGATATATATCCGCGAAAATGATTAGGATCAACAAATACAATAAGAGAAACAATGCCGATAACAATAACCAAAATTAAGATAAATAGAATAACCAGTATTTTTTTTATCATATGAATGTTCCTTTATTAAGGTTATAAACGTTATTAGTCTTTATCTATACGACTGGCAACAGCGCCATGTTGGTCTTTATACTTAGCATCTTGTCTTCGATTATATGGTCTTGCAGCTGGGCCACTAAGCGTTTCAAAACTTAGTGCACCAATGGTCATACCAGGTCTTAGTGCTACTGGAATTTTTCCCGAATTGTAAAATTCTAAGACAATTTGACCATGCCAGCCAGGATCAATGCGATGAGCGGTAACGTGTACCATAAGTCCTAGACGCGCTAACGAGGAACGCCCATCTAACCAGCCAACTAAATCATCAGGAATGGTTACTGATTCAAGCGTGACAGCTAAAGCAAGCTCTCCTGGATGTAAATAGAAAGCATCACCTTCAGATAATATCATTTCTTCGCTCATGACTCGTTCTAAAACAGCAGAAACTTCTTCTTTGGGACCACTTAAATCAATATAGGGGGTAGTATGTTCTTTAAAAGTACGAAATTGATTACCAAGTCGAACGTCAACAGTTGCACCATTAATACAACTTAATTCAGGTTGTGGCGTGATTTTTAATTTACCACTATCTAAATATGCTTCAATATCACGATCACATAATCTCATAAGTTATCCTTAATTCTGCTTTTTAACTTATTCTAGCAGGTTCTTTGGTTGGCGTCGATGTCGGCAAGTTAAGGTTTTATAACCCAAGCTCGACCAAAATGATTATAGTAACCAGCTTGTTTACCAGCTTTATCGCCAATGCCTAAATAAAGATCAAAATGATGGCCTTTAATTGCACCACCAACATCAAGTGCCACCATCAACCGTACTTCTCGTCTACCTCGATACTGACCATCATCATCAAGGAGTGGTACATCGACTAATACAACAGAACCTGTTGGTATTAATGATTTATCTGATGCCACTGAAGCATTTGCAATTAAAGGTACTGCGGCAGAACCTTTTACTTCAGCATTATATTGTGGTTTAAAAAAGACAAATGATCGGTTTTGAATCAATAGCGTTTTAAGTTGTTTTTCACTTTTATTTTTAGCCCAATTTTTAATTGCTTGAATGGACATATCTTCCTTGGCAATTTCACCTTGTTCAACTAATAAACGCCCGATACTTGAGTAACCATGACCATTTTTACCACCATAACAGAAGAAAACTAATGGTGTACCATCTTCAAAATCAATATAGGCACTTCCTTGCACTTCCATTATAAAGTTATCCATTAATGAATTACTGTAAGCAATTTCGAGACCTTTACCGGCTAATGCTCCATTATATATTTGTTCACGACTTGGTAAGCGACCTTTGGATTTAGCCGGCATTCTATAAATTGGATATTTAAATTCACCAGTTGGTTGGTGTCTAGCTTTGATTACCGGAGTATAATAACCAGTTAAATGAACATTGCCATATCCGTCCTTACCTGCCATTTCATAGCTTTTTAACCCTACTTTATGGAATTCTGCCGAACCTAATGAACGATTAATCCAAGCGTCAACCGCTTTATAAATATGTTCATTTTTCTGATAGAGTGAAGGTGATGTTGTTCTTAATTTTTCAATTTGGATAGTATAGTCAGAAATATTGACTGGTACGGCTAATTGAGGATGGCTAACATTAAGAGCATTTGGTAGTTTCCCATCTCTAAATTGTTTACTTTTTGCATTTGAATCACTTTGACACCCAGTCAATAATGATAGGATCAATAAAATAGATAATAGGAAGATAGTAGATTTGTGTTTGTTTTCTTTCATTTTAAATAATTTTTTGTAGTTAGTTATATGGTATAGGTAGCTATGCTACACAATTATATTATAAGAAACTATCAATAATTATTATAATGCCATAAAAAGTTTTGATAACGATTCAGCTTGCGATTTAAAGCCATTAACTTTATAGTCTTTCATTCCTCATAAAAAAACAGAAAATTGTAAAAACGACAGGTAATCAACAAGATGAACAGTACGTCTTCAAATCATGATCTTAAGCGAAATCTCTCCAGCCGACACATTCAATTAATAGCAATTAGTGGTGCAATTGGTACGGGTTTATTTATGGGCTCAGGAAAGACGATTAGTCTTGCGGGACCATCTATTATTTTTGTCTATATGATTATTGGGTTTATTTTATTTTTTGTTATGCGAGCGATGGGCGAAATTTTATTGTCCAACTTGAATTATAAATCCTTCAGTGATTTTGCTAACGATTTATTAGGTCCGTGGGCCGGCTTTTTTACTGGTTGGACCTATTGGTTTTGTTGGGTTATTACAGGAATTGCTGATGTTGTGGCTATCGCCGGATATGCACAGCACTGGTTTCCTGACTTACAAGCGTGGATCCCGATGTTGCTTACGGTTATCGTTCTATTAACCTTGAATTTGTTGACGGTAAAAATGTTTGGTGAAACCGAATTTTGGTTCTCAATGATTAAAATTGTCGCTATTTTAGCTTTAATTGCTATTGGCCTTGTTTTAGTCTTTACTGCCTATCATTCAGAACAAACCAATACTACCGCTGCATTTTCTAATCTTTGGCAATATGGTGGCTTCTTTCCGCATGGTACTATGGGCTTTTTTGCCGGTTTCCAAATTGCAATTTTTGCTTTTGTCGGGATTGAATTAGTTGGAACAACGGCTGCTGAAACCCTCGATCCGAATAAAAATTTACCTCGAGCGATCAATTCAGTGCCAGCGCGTATTATTTTCTTCTACGTTTTTGCGTTGATTATCATTATGAGCGTAACGCCTTGGCAGTTTATTTCACCAAATAAAAGCCCATTTGTTGAGTTGTTTACGTTAATTGGTTTACCTGCTGCAGCCAGTATTATTAACTTTGTGGTACTTACATCAGCAGCATCTTCTGCCAATAGTGGTATTTATTCAACCAGTCGAATGTTATTTGGCCTTGCTAAAAAACAAGATGCTCCTGAACCATTTGGTAAATTATCAAGACGTTCTGTTCCTGCTAATGGTTTGCTATTTTCATGTACTTGCTTGTTTGGTGGGGTAGTACTGATTTATTTAGTGCCTAATGTTATGGAAGCATTTACCATTGTAACCACTATTTCTGCAATATTATTTATGTTTATTTGGTCGATGATTTTAATTTCTTACATTGCCTATCGCCGTAAAAAAGCTAAATTACATCAAGAGTCACAATTTAAGATGCCGGGTGGCGTTTTTATGTGTTTTGTTTGTCTTGCTTTTTTTGCTTTTGTAATTGTGTTATTAACTTTTGAAACAGACACTTGCCAAGCACTTATTGCAACACCTATTTGGTTCATTATTTTAGGTATTAGTTACTATATTCGATCATTAAAACGGGTATAACTTTTTATTCTTAATCGGCAGGTTGCCTGCCGATTATCTTCTCATATCTTATTTTTTCGTTTGGTTAGGCCAAATAACACTCGCAATAATACCTAACAATAAAATACCTAATACCACATAAAGACTGATGGTTGGGCTAATAATAATTCCATAACCAAATAGATGGTCAGTTGCATTTAAAGCAAGTTTTGCGGCAATAAAAAATAATAGGCAAATTACTGCTTTACCTAAATGAACAAGATATTGTTGCATTGCCTCTAACACAAAATACATAGTTCGTAAGCCTAAAATAGCGAATATCATTGCACTATATACAATTAATGGCTCTTGGCTAACAGCAATTACAGCAGGGACCGAATCAAAAGCAAACATAACATCACTTAACTCAATCACAACAATACATAAGAAGAGTGGTGTTGCATATAATGCACTTTTGGGCATTTTGTTGATTAGTTCACTATTCTCTGGTTTGGCTAGTTCGCTATTGAGTTGCTTTTGCGTTAATAAGAAATGGTGCCCGACTATTTTAGGATAGGAAGGAAAAATACGTTTAGCAATACGATAAGCAAAATGCTCTGAATAATCTTTTATATCATCATTATGGCCTTGGTTTTTTAGCATCATCAATCCAGTTAAGGCAACCACGACAGAGAATACCAGCTCCATCCAAGGCCCTAAGGATAATAGACCAGTACCAATAATGACAAAAACGGCTCGGAAGATGATTGCACCAATCACTCCCCAATAAAGTAACCTATGGCGATAATTATTAGGGATAGCAAACCAAGAAAACAGTGCCATAATAACAAATAAATTATCAACAGAGAGTGCTTTTTCAAGTACATAACCAGTGATAAACAAGCTAGCTATTTCACTACCGTGATGTATATACAGATAAAGCGCAAATCCTAAGGCCACGAAAATCCAAAAGAAAGACCACATAACTGCACTTGTTAAGCTAATGGGCTTATCATTATGATGAGCGTATAAATCAATTATAATCGCAGCTAAAGCCAAAACGATAAACATCAGCACGGTTTCAATGGGAAAGCCTAATGAATGTTGAATCATAGCTATGTTACCTATATTAAGTTATTTTTTTGAAATAAATAGAAAAATATTATGAGTATTGATATTTGGAACATATTTTTAAAAGTGATTGAGTATATATTGATAGGCTCAGCAAAAAAAGATATATTTGTTATCTTTATTTAACTAGTTTTATTCAAAACTCATGTGAGCATACGTTCATGACTAATATAAAGGTATCTTTTTTCTTCATTGTTACTTTTTTTTCATGTTTATTATCAGCACAACCAGTGGAACCATATATCTCATCCTTACCTAAAGGAAGTGATTTATCTATTTTAGTGCAAACTGTTGATGGTAATCCCAAAACCTTAGCAAAATACAAAAGTGATCAATTTAAACAACCTGCCAGTACGCAAAAAGTTATAACGGCATTAGCTGCACAACTTGAACTTGGCGATAATTTTCGGTTTATTACCGGCATGTATACCAATGGTTCTCTAAATAATAAACAGCTTAGTGGTGATCTTATTATCAAGTTGAGTGGAGATCCAACTTTTAGTCGTGCAAGATTAAAGAATATGATTACTGCCTTACGTCAGAAAGGTGTAGAAAAGATCTCTGGTAATGTTATTTTAGATACTTCTATTTTTGCTAGTCATGATAAAGCAGAAGGGTGGTCATGGAATAATTTAACTGCTTGTTACAATGCACCAGCATCGGCTGCAACAATTGATGATAACTGCTTTTATGCAACCATTACCCCTGGTAAAGCTGGTTCTAAAGCTTCGATTTCAGTATCATCCAATATACCGGTTATGGTATCAGGTGATGTCAGAACAATTGCTGCCAATAGTAAAGATTTAAATGATAAATATTGTGAACTTGATGTTAGTGCTGATAAAAATCGCTACCACTTATCTGGTTGTATCGCGTCGAATGCTGATAAAACACCATTAAAGTTTGCGGTAATGGATCCGACCGAATACTTTTCAACAATTTTAAAAAATGAACTAAAACAACAAAATATTACTTATAATGGTCGAGTTGTTGAAAGAAAACAAAAAACATCAGGTGGATTAACATTACTGACTTCAAGTCAATCAGCTCCACTTTCTGAGTTATTAACCGTCATGCTCAAAAAATCAAATAATTTATATGCTGATACTATTTTTAGAACTTTAGGTGCGCATTATTATAATGTGTCAGGAACTTGGCGTAATGGTGGTGATGCGGTAAAACAAATTTTACGCAAGAAAGCCGGAATTGATTTAGAAAATTTAGTTATTGCCGATGGTTCTGGTTTATCACGTCTAAACTTGGTTAGTGCGAATAAATTAATGGAGATTTTGCAATATATTTCTTTACATAATAATCAATTAGCTTTTATTGAAAAATTACCGATTGCTGGGGTGGATGGAACGCTACAAAATCGTAAAAGTTTTAATCAAGCTCCATTTAAAGAAGCAGTTATGGCTAAAACTGGTTATATTCAAGGTAGCTATAATTTAGCTGGATTTATTCAAAAATCAGATGGTCGTTATATCGCCTTTGTTCAGTTGTTATCAGGTTATCGAGCCGATAGTCAAGGTGAGCCTAAAAATGGTGCAATTATGCGATTTGAATCTGAATTTTATAAAAACTTTATCAATTAATATATAGAATTAATATAAGGGCGATGTTTATATCGCCCTTATATTTTTAGTTAGAAATTATCCGCCAAGAAGCCACCACTTTGATGTTTCCAAAGTTGCGCATAAAGACCATTTTTACTGAGTAACTCTTGATGTGTTCCTTGTTCAATAATTTTACCTTGGTCTAACACGATTAATCGATCCATTGCCGCGATAGTAGATAAGCGATGGGCAATAGCAATAACTGTTTTACCTTCCATTAAGGTATATAAACTTTCTTGGATGGCTTGTTCAATTTCAGAATCCAGTGCACTTGTAGCTTCGTCTAATAACAATATTGGCGCATTTTTTAAAATAACACGAGCAATAGCAATCCGCTGACGTTGTCCGCCTGATAATTTAATTCCACGTTCACCAACAAAAGCATCATAGCCAGTTCTACCATTAGCATCAACTAAACCTTCAATAAAACTGTCTGCATGGGCTTTTTGGGCAGCGATTATCATCTCTTGTTCAGTAGCATGATTATTTCCATATAATAAATTGTCTCTTACTGAACGATGTAACAGCGATGTGTCTTGGGTTACCATGCCAATTTGTGCGCGTAAACTTTCTTGATTTACCTTAGTGATATCTTGACCATCGATAGTGATCTCACCATGTTGTAAATCATAAAATCGCAATAATAAATTGATTAACGTTGATTTTCCGGCGCCAGATCTGCCGACTAAGCCGATCTTTTCTCCCGGTTGAATGGTCAAATTTAAGTTATCAATAATGGCATTTTTTAATTTGGCATCATAACTGAAATCTATCTGTTTAAATTCGATTTTGCCGTCGGTCACTTTAAGTGACGGTGCATCAGGTTGATCGACCACGGTTTTAGCGACCGAGAAGGTGTTAATACCATCTTTAACTACACCAATATTTTCAAATAGTGAAGCCATTTCCCACATAATCCAATGTGAAAATCCATTTAATCTTAGCGCTACTGCGGTTGTGGTTGCAATTGCACCGACGCCAACTAAATCATTGCTCCATAACCATAATGACAAGCCGGTGGTGCCCAATACTAGGAAAATAGACAATAAATGATTAACAATTTCAAAGCTACTGACTAAACGCATTTGCTTATTCACTGTAACCATAAATTCATCCATTGATTCCTGTGCATATTTTGCCTCATTACCAGCATGAGAAAACAGTTTTACCGTCATGATATTTGTATAAGCATCTGTTACACGACCGGTCATGGTTGAACGGGCATCTGCTTGCATACTTGCTACTTTACTTAATCGTGGAATAAAGTAATACATCGCAATACCATAAAAAAAACACCAGACCATAAACGGAACTAATAACCAAAGATCTAACTGACCTATAATGGTAGCCATGGTGATAAAGGAAATCAGAACATAAATAAAGATATCAGCAACTAAAAAGCAAGTATCCCTTACCGCTAGCGCGGTTTGCATGACTTTTGCTGATATTCTGCCAGCAAATTCATCTTGAAAAAAACGCATGCTTTGGTTTAGTACTAATCTGTGCAAATTCCAACGCAAACGCATAGGAAAATTTCCAGCTAGGCATTGATGCTTAATGATGGTTTGTAAGGCAATAATAATCGTACTGGTTAATATAATGATAGCAAATACGATTAAAGTTGTTTTTTCTTGTTGCCAAAATTGATTTGGTGATACAGCAGCGAGCCAATCAACAACTTTACCAAGTGCGGCATATAAAAAAGCCTCAAACCCACCTGCTAGCGCACTCAATATTATTAATAGTAATAAGAAGCAGCGAGTTCCTTTAGTGGATTGCCAAATAAAGCTAAAAAAGTCTTTAGCCATTGGTTGTGGTTCATCTTTGGGATAAGGTGATACCAATTTTTCAAAAAATCGATACATAATTGACCTAATTAGTTAAAAGGTTATTCATTAATAATTTATCAATGATATAAAAAAGTGAGGTTTGTTTTGCTATACACTTATTGCTGTAGTTGCAAATGTAAATCTGAAATTAGTAAACTAAAATCACTTGAATATATACCTATTAAACTGATGTTATGAAAAGAGTAACATTTTGAGGAAAGGGGTTTTTTATACTTTCCTCGTGTAATAAATTATATATTGAAAAACTTTAGATTACTAATAAATGTCTTAAAAGACATCTTTGATAACTTGCACAACTCGACCGACAATATTGTATTTTTCAAAATGAGCTTTAGGTACTTCAATTGTTGGATATTGGTCATTATTACAGATTAATATCCAGTTACCGAGTGTTAAGCGTATTTTTCTTAATAATGTAAAATTTTCATATTCTATTAAATAAATAGCGCCATCAATAATTTCGTTTATATCTGTGTTAATAATTAAGCCATTATTATTTTCGATATCAGGTGCCATCAAATCACCTTTAGCCCAGTAAAGAATTAATTTTTTAATATCTAAACCGCGGTGAGATGCCCAGCCTTCAATTACAGGATAATTCATGACGGGTGGTATTTCACGAACATAACGTTGATTTTGTGCTTCTTCTTTGGTTGGTAGCTGTTTTTTATAAACCGGAATACGATAGATATTTTCATTATAGACTTCATCATCGTCTTGCGGATTTAAAATTTCTAGCTTATAACCTGTAGCTAACCAATTAAATGATACGTTACATTTCTCGGCAATAACTTCTAAACGGGTCAATGATGGATAAGTTTTTCCTGACAAATAATCACGAATAACAGTTTCCGACATATCACATTTTTTTGCAAAAGCAGATACAGATAAACCTTGCATTGAAGTATGGAGTCTGTCTTTAAAAGTTTTGACATTTTTATTTTTAATCATATTTATTTTTGTCTCGTTTTTATTTATTCATCCAGTTTTTGATTATATTGTATTTTTTATGAGTTTTATATAAGTGATTAAATGAATATTCTCAATATTGTAGTTTTTAAATATGAATATTCTTTAAAATTCGTTTTATATTTTGTTATTTTATTGAATTTTCATATAAAAACCAACATTTATTGTTTTTTTTAATAAAATTATTTCATTGCTTTTTTGTTGAGTTTCTTTGTTTTTCTGCGAGGTTGTTTTTGGGTTTATGAACTGAAAATGGCTTTTTTTAGTGGTTAAGTACTGAATAAATATGCTTAAATTACATTTTTGTCATTTTTTATCTGTTATGTTAATATTTTATTAATGCTCTTTATTTTTCGTGTAAATTTAGTTATTTTTGCTGAAATCCAAATAAAAACGTTGACTAGAGCGAAAAAAAATGGATAATAAGCAGCGTAAGGATTTTTCATTGTTTTCTTTCCTTATATTCCTTATATTTCATGTTGGCCTGCATAATTTTTATGCAGGTCTTTTTTTTATTTAAAATTAACTTGTCATGAAATCCTAGTTTAAAAAGAGTATAATTAATTCCATTATTTAAAATCTATTTGCGCAGTAATAGAATCCAAATAGAGATATATTTTTAAAGAGGTTTTAATTATGTCATTTAGCATTCCACATCTTTTGGTCTTTCTAGCTGTAGTTGTGTTAATTTTTGGAACCAAAAAATTACGCAATTTAGGTTCTGATCTTGGCTCAGCATTAAAAGGTTTCAAAAAAGCAATGAATGATGATGAAGTTGAAACCAAAAATGATAATAAGCTTGATAAGTAATAACAAAATATTGATATGAAAACGCAATTCGATGTCGCCATTGTTGGTGGTGGGTTAGTTGGTTTGGCTACTGCTTGTGCACTAAGCAGATACGATTTAACGGTAGCCATTATTGATACTAAAGTTGATGAGTGGCAAGATTTTAAAGTTGATGAAATAGGCATAAGAGCGTCGGCAATAAATGGTGCCAGTCAGAGATATTTTTCTCAAATTGGGATTTGGCATGATCTTTATGCTAGCAATCGAGTTCATTCTTTTAGTGAAATTGGTGTTTGGGAAAAGAATGGTTTAGCTCATTTATCGGCTCATGCTAAAGATTATGGTTATGAAAATCTTGGCTATATTATTGAAAATAATCTCATCGCTTACCATTTGTATCAACTTGCTCTAGCCACAGATAATATTACTATATTCAATCAGGTGGCTATAGATAATAATTATACTGATGATTATGCCTTTTTGACCTTAGCAGATAATACGACTTTACAAGCTAAATTGATTATTGGTGCTGATGGTGCTCATTCATGGTTACGCAGACATGAGAAAATATCAGTATTTGAGCGTAATTATCTTCACCATGCAGTGATTACTACTGTTGAAACACAATACCCTCATCAGGCATGTGCTAGACAGATTTTTTATCCGAATGGCATTGTTGCGTTTTTACCGCTTTGGCAAGCTAATAAAAGCTGTTTGGTATGGTCGACTAAACCTGCCCAAGCAGAAATTTTAACGTCGCTGACTGAATCTGATTTTTGCTATGAACTATTCAAATTAGCAGGTGATAAAGTAGGGCAATGTCAGTTGGTTAATCCAAGAATGGTCTTTCCATTAAAAGCTCGCTTTGCCAAACAATTTATTAAGCACCGATTAGCTCTAATTGGTGATGCTGCTCATACTATTCACCCATTAGCTGGGCAAGGCGTTAATTTAGGTTTTCAAGATTCTGCATTGTTGGTGGCTACTATCAAAAAGCTTATTGATGAGCAAAAAGATATTGGTTTAATGGAAAACTTAAAATCATTCCAATTTACTCGTCGTAAAGATGCATTAGTTATGCTAACAGCCATGCGAACGATTCAAGATATGTTTAATGGCGATAATACCTTTAAAAAGATGGTTAGGACGGTTGGTATGAATGCTATTGACAACTTTTCACCAATAAAGAAACAGTTGATCAAATACGCCATGCAAATTTAATCTGTTTATTAATCCTGTAGCATTCGCTACAGGACAATCATTAAATTAACTTATTTAAAGGCGATTTGATAAGACGTTGGTATAAATGGTGACGATGGAATTCGTAACGGCCAATAAGGATCCTTTAATAAACCCCGACCAATCGCAACTAAATCAGCATCCCCAGTGCTTAGCACATAATCGGCAACATAAGGATCTTCAAGCATACCAACAGTGATAATCGGTAAATCGGTTACCTGTCTAATTGCTCGGGGTAGATAAACTTGGTAACCAGCATGGAAATCAGGGGTATGTTTAGGATCTAGTTTTCCATCGCCACCACCACTAACATCTAAAACATCGGCACCAGCTTGAGCTAATCGTTTGGCAATTTGGCAGCCATAATCAATATTATAACCGTTAGCACCGTATTCTTTAGCCGAAAAGCGCACAATTAGTGGCATATCTTTTGGCATAACTGATTTTGCAGCTTTAATAACTTGTTCAGCGAATAATAATTTATCTTGACCATATTCATCGGTTCTTAAATTCGTTTTTGGCGAACAGAATTGGTGAATCAAATAACCATGAGCACCATGTAATTCAATGGCATCAAAACCTGCTTCCACGGCTCGTTTAGTTGATTGTTTAAATTTTTCGATGATATCGATAATTTCATTTTTGCTTAATTCTCTTGGCATTTGGTATTGCCATTTTGGATTAGCTTCGACGTTGCCATCATAACGAATAGCGGAACAGGAAACCACATCAGATTCGCCTAACGCTTTTCGACCAGCATGGGCAATTTGGATCGCAATTTTGCCATTTTGTGCATGAACCGCATCGACAATACGTTTTAGCTCATCGCGTTGTTCATCATTCCATAATCCCAAACAATTTGGTGATATTCGACCATTTGCAGCAACATTGGTCATCTCTAAAATAATTAGGCCGACACCACCAATAGCCCTAGAAACATAATGAACAAAGTGCCAATCATTAGCTAAACCATCTTTTGCTTGATATTGACACATTGGTGGCATCACAATGCGATTTTTGAGTGATAAATTTTTTACTTTAAATGGAGTATTAAGATAAGATATTTTTGCCATAAGTAATTCCTGTTTTAATAATGGTACAAATATTAACAAGTTATATTAACAGATGAATAATATATGGTGTTTAATATCTGAAATTTAAATGAAATAGTCGCTAAAAAACCCCGTTCCTCAAAATTTTTAGTTTAATTTAGCCTTATATTTAGGATTGTGAACGGTTCTAAGATAATAGATCCAACAGAGTATACCCAAAAATCCTAAAACGGTTCCGGAAATAATTATCACTATCCAACCATAATTGCTATACAAGTAAGTAGAAGCAATAGAGCCTAACATACCGCCAATAAAATAACTGACCATGTAACCAGTATTCATACGGCTACGTGCTTCTGGACGAATTTGATAAATAGCATTCATATTCGATACATGGGTAACTTGTACCGCAAAATCTAATAAGATTACACCAAAAATTAAGGCCACGAGTGAATACTCGGCAATAGAAAGCGGTAGCCAAGCAGCAAGTAATAATGTCAAGCCAATGGATGTGGCTAACCAGCCTTTTCCTTGATCTGATAATTTGCCAACGATGGGGGAACCTAATGCGCCAGCTGCGCCAGCCAAGCCGAACAAACCGATAATAAAATCAGAATAATGATAAGGTGCATCAGTTAATAAAAAGGCCAGTGGTGTCCATAATAATGAAAATAAAGCAAAGGAAATAATCGCTAACAATGACCTGATGCGTAAAACTGCTTCTTGTTTGTACAATGAACCAATTGACAATAACAGTTGGAAATAGTTAATGTCGATGCTGTTTTTATAGGTTGGTAATGATAACCAAAGTAAGAAAGTGACTAAGGTCATAATTGACGAGGCAATCCAATAAACATAATGCCAATCGGCTATTGATGAAACAAAACCTGCAAATGTTCTACCTAGTAGAATACCTAGCAACATACCGCTCATTAGTGTGCCGACAATTTTACCTCGATGTTCAGGACGTGATAGTGTTGCTGCAAAAGGAATGAGTACTTGGGCAACAGTCGAAAATAGGCCTGTCATTGCAGTACCTAATACCAACATCCATAAATTCTTTGATATCGCACTAATTATTAGTCCACAGATTGATAATATCATTAATGTGAGTATTAGCTGTTTACGTTCAATTTTATCGCCGAGTGGGGTAATAAATAGTAAACCGACCGCATAACTAAATTGCGCTGCCATAATGATTAAACCGGCATGTTTAACTGCAATATGTAAATCATCAGTTATTGAGTGCAATAGTGGTTGAGCATAATAATTACTTGCGACGGTTATTCCAATGGCAAAAGCCATCAGGAATACTAACCATGCCGATAGACCTTGCGCCTGTTTGCTATTCATAATAAAAAGTTAACTAATAAATGATGGTTAATTATATATCAAAAGATGATTTGATACTGATAGATTGTAATGGTTAACGAGATTGATTTAATAAATTATATACAGGCGTAGCTAAGCCGATTTTTGCATTCTCTGAATTGAGCTTATACCAATAACCGTTTGACTCATCCAAACACTTAGTGTTGTTTGTTATCTCACAGTAAATGGGCACAATATCTAAATGAAAATGGCTAAAGGTATGTCGAAATGCAACTAATTGTTTAGGTTTGCTGGTTTTAATACCATGGTTATCTAGCCAGTCAGTTAAGGCTTGCTTGCTGGTAAATTGCGGTAAGCAGTATAATCCACCCCAAATACCGGCTGGGGGTCTTTTTTCTAACCAAATCATATTGTCCTGTTCCAGCATTAGAAAATAGGCGGTTTTTTCAGGAATGGTCTTTTTCGGTTTTTTGGTTGGATACTGTTGCCAACTATCAGTCTTATATGCGATACATAATTGATGCAAAGGGCATAGACTACATTTAGGCTTAGAGCGAGTACAAACCATCGCGCCAATATCCATCATGGCTTGATTGAATTTTGCAACCTCATGTTTAGGAGTAACTTGCTCACATAATTGCCAAAGTTGATTCTCAACAATTTTATTCCCAGGCCAACCATCTATTGCAAAAGAGCGGGTTAAAACTCGCTTTACATTGCCATCAAGTATCGGGTAATGTTGATTTTGTGATAGAGATAAAATGGCACCAGCGGTTGAACGCCCAACTCCCGGCAAGGCAATCACATCTTCAAATTTAGTTGGAAATTTACCATCAAAATTCTTAGCGATAACCTGTGCTGCTTTATGTAAATTGCGTGCCCTAGCATAATAACCCAGCCCCGTCCAAAGATGTAATATGTCGTCAATTGGCGCTTTAGCTAAATCAGTAATTTTAGGGAATTGTGCAATAAAACGCTTAAAGTATGGAATAACCGTTGCTACCTGTGTCTGTTGTAACATGACTTCGGATAACCAAACATGATAGGGGCTTTTTTCAATTTGCCATGGTAGTGATTTTCTGCCGTACTGTTCATACCAATCAAGTACGGCATTTGCAAAATTTTTTGTCATGCTAGTCATTACATAATAGCGGTAATTGAATCACTAGGATAACAGCCAAGTACTTTGGTATATAAAGTGATTGCAGTTAATTCTTTAAGCGCGACTTGCATTTCATAATCATGAACATTACCTTGTAGATCAATATAAAACATCTCTTCCCATGGTGTACCATGGATAGGTCGTGATTCAAGTTTTGTCATAACAATATTATGATTACGTAAAACGGATAGGGCATCAACTAAAGCACCAGCTTGTTGGCCAGTTTTCATTAAGATCGTGGTTTTAGCTGGAATTTGCTCGGAAACTTCAATTGGCTCACGCGCTAAAACAATAAAACGAGTAATATTCTCTTTTTGATTAGCAAAATTGTGCTCAAGAACCTGTAAACCGTATAATTCTCCCCCATCTTTATTACCCATAGCCGCAATATTTGGTTGATTTAATTTCGCGACAGTTTCCATTGCTGATGAAGTGCTATCACAATAAACGATTTTCCAATGTGGATAATTTTCTAGGAAGTTACTGCATTGTTGAAAAGGTTGCGGGTGGCTATAAATGGTATCTATTTGTTCAAGTTTAGCGCTAGGAATGGCTAAAACGCAGTGATCAATCGGTAATGATAGTTCACCAATAATATGTAAATTGGTTTTTTGTAACAAATCATAAACTTCATTGATAGAGCCGGAACTAGAATTTTCTATCGGTAAAATTCCATAATCAACAACTTTTGATTCGACTTTTTCAAACACATCTTTAAACGTACTGCAGCTTGATTCTGTTAACTGATCAAAGTGAGTACTCGCATAACGGCGGGTTGCCGAATGTGAATATGATCCTTTAGGTCCTAAAAAAGCAATATTTGCAGAGGAAATAGCCCCTTGATTCAGTTTTTCTTGTAAAAGTTTCTGTTGTAATAACACTGAATCTTCAATAATGATTTGATATAAGCGCTTAATTAAAAGGTCATCAAGATTATATTGTTTACCTTGTTCGATTAATGCCTTAATGAGTGAGCGTTCACGAGCTAAATCACGCAAAGGAATGTTAGCCGCTATTTTGGCGTGAATAACTTCGGTCGAAACTTGACGTCTTTCAGCAAGGATTTCAATTAATTTTTGATCGAGTTGGTTAATTTTTTCGCGTAAAGGCAATAAAGGATTGGCAGTCATGTTCATTAATACAATAAAAATAGATGGACAATATTATAGCAAGCAAAAAAATAAAGGCACTATTAAAGTGCCTTTTTATTACTTTTGGACTATTAATTAATATTATTCTTCAACTACTGCATTTTTAATACTGTCAAATGCGCGACGAGATTCACCTTTATGTTGGATTTTATTCAGTTGTTTTTCTAGTTTAGCAACTAAATCATTAATTGCAGCATACATATCTAAGTGTTTAGCGGAAGCAACTAGTGGTGAACCTTTGGTTGCAATTGTTGCATCAATAATAAATCCATCAGGTTCTTTAGATAAAATAAAGTGAGGGTTAATTAACAGTGCTCTCCATTTATCTAATTTCGAAAATTTATCTTCGAGATAGCTACGAATTGCAGGGGTAATATCCATTTGTTTACTGGTAATGCTTAAAGTCATAATTGACCTCCACTATGTTTACTTACAAATTGAGCTAATACAATTATTCTATTGATTACATTGACAAATTTTTTACATTTCGTCAATAGGTTATTTCAATTTGATTAAACTTTTTGTGAACTTTGTCTAAAATAGTGAATTTCTAGTTATGATTAACCTTTGTGAAACTGCTTTTAAACTATTTTTTATTATATACTGTGGTTTATTTGTGTTAATTTTAAGTATAAGTTGTGTTATTTAATGAGGAATATGTGAATTATTTAAATAATGTTAAGATTGTTTTAGTTGAAACTTCCCATACAGGTAATATGGGTTCTGCCGCTCGTGCAATGAAAACCATGGGATTAACTAATTTATGTTTGGTTAATCCGATAATAAAGCCAGACTCTCAATCTATTTCACTGGCAGCTGGTGCCAGTGATATTATCAAACAGGCACAAATTTTTTCCTCTTTAGAAGAAGCTGTTGCTGATTGTTCTTTAGTTATTGGTACCAGTGCTCGCCCACGAAGCCTACAATGGCCAAATTTAACCCCAAAAGAGTGCGGGGATAAAATAATTGCTGAAGCATCTCATCATGCTCAAGTAGCTTTAGTTTTTGGTCGTGAACGGGTTGGGTTAACTAACGAAGAATTACAAAAGTGCCACTTCCATGTCGGTATTCCTGCTAATCCTGACTATAGCTCTTTAAATTTAGCAATGTCAGTACAAGTTCTTTGTTACGAAATCAGGATGTCGATGTTGTCTGCCCAGGACTCACCGTCACAGTTAGCTGATCAGAATATAAATGACACACAATATCCTAAAGATGAAGATATTGAACGATTTTATCAGCATTTAGAGCAGACCTTATTACAAACAGGTTTTATTAATCCTAATCATCCGGGGCAAATTATGGGGCGTTTACGAAGATTATTTACTCGTGCCCGTATTGAACAACAAGAGCTGAATATATTAAGAGGAATTTTAACCTCAATAGATAAAAAATAGTTAGTCTATCCCCTAGTAATTTTTCATTAAATCTAGGGGATTTTAGGTTTATTGCATTAACTTTTTTTACGCCAAGTTGTGCCGTTAGCACCGTCTTCTAAAATAATATTCATTTGATTGAGTTTATCTCGTGCCTCATCAGCTAAAGCCCAATTTTTACTAGCACGAGCATCATTACGTTGTTTAATTAATGCTTCAATGAGTTGTGTTTCACTATCATCCTGATTACTACCTTGTAAAAACTTAACCGGATCTTGTTCAAGTAAACCAAGTACAGAAGATAAATAGCGTAACTCAGCAGCAAGTTCATTGGCTAATTGCATATCATTTTCTGCTTTAGCTTTATTTATCTCTCGAGCTAAGTCAAATAATGTTGAATAGGCTTCTGGAGTATTGAAATCATCATTCATTGCCTGACAAAATTGTCGATAATAATCACTATCAGGTGTGTTATGTGGATAATTAGCATCGGTGTCTCGTAAAGCCGTATAAAGTCTTTCTAAAGCGGTTCTAGCTTGCTTTAAATTTTCCTCGCTATAGTTAAGTTGGCTACGATAATGACCTGATAATAAAAAGTAACGCACAGTCTCGGCATCATAATGCTCTAATACATCACGAATGGTGAAAAAATTATTAAGTGATTTAGACATCTTCTCTTGGTCAATCATCACCATACCTGAATGCATCCAGTAATTTACATATTGACCATTATGGGCACAGGTAGATTGGGCTATTTCATTTTCATGATGTGGGAACATTAAGTCAGATCCGCCGCCATGAATATCAAAATGATTGCCTAACTGGTGACTATTCATAGCCGAGCATTCAATATGCCAACCTGGACGGCCTTTACCCCATGGCGAATCCCAACTCGGTTCGTTAGGTTTTGACATTTTCCAAAGTACAAAATCCATTGGATTGCGTTTTACATCAACGACATCAACTCGAGCGCCTGCTTGTAACTGTTCTAAATTTTGACGTGATAAAATACCGTAGTTAGGATCACTATCGACAGAAAACATGACATCACCGTTATCGGCGATATAAGCATGCTCTTTTTTGATTAACTCTTCTACAAGCTCGATAATTTGCGACATATGACGAGTAGCACGAGGTTCTACATCAGGTCGTTTTATATTTAGTGCGTCAAAATCGGCATACATCTCTTTTAACATGCGATCGGTTAATTCATCACAGGTTTCGCCATTTTCAAGCGCACGTTTAATGATTTTGTCATCAACATCGGTAATATTACGCACATAAGTTAGATCGTAACCTAAAAAACGTAAATAGCGAGTAACGACATCAAATGCGACAAAAGTACGACCATGGCCAATGTGGCAAAGATCATAAATGGTAACGCCACAGACATATAGTCCAACTTTATTAGCTGTAATAGGCTGAAATATCTCTTTTTCTCGAGTTAGTGTATTAAAGATTTTTAACATTATTGATTACTGTTCATGTCAGATTATGATTAATTGTTAATATAACAAAAATCAGAGTATGGCGGAATGACTTTTGCTAATCTTAAAGATTAAAAACAGTACAAATAGTGATTGTATTAAGATTGTTTATGGTTTAATCAGTGCAGATTAAAATTGTCAGGAGAAGATTTGATTTAATTTGATATAAAATGACGAGTAAGTCTACTCGTCATTTTATGAAGCAATTTTATTTTATTAATCGATAAATATAAATCAATAAAATAGCGCCAAGAACCGAAATAAATAAACTCGGGAAGTTAAAACCAGTTACACTTCCCCAACCGAAGAATGTACTAATGTAACCACCAACTAATGCACCCGCCACACCAAGTAGAATGGTTTTAAGCACACCAACTTGTCCTAATGGCATAAAAAACTTAGCAATCCATCCAGCAATTAATCCTAGAATAATCCAGCTTAAAATACCCATGATAGTTTCCTTCGTCTAATTAAGTTAAAAGTTACTTTTTGTATAGCTTAAAACATATTGAAGATGAAAATAATCGTTGTGAAAGATATAACTAATTAATAAAACGTAAAATTTACAGCTTTAAAAAAATTGTTATCAAAGAAAGAAGAAAAATGATTAATACTTAGAACTGTGTGTAGCCATAGATGTATGTCTAGGTCATTACCAACAACCTTTCATACAAATATTAAGTGTAGTTTACAATTATTTTTTCAAATATTCTAGAAATTTTTAGTACTGCTTAAGTGAAGATTTATATCATCATTTGCTGGGAGCGATAATATAATCGCTCCCGTTAAGTCATTATTCAAAAATAGTTTTGTGTAAAACTTTGATCACATCTTCTGCATCATTACTTCGTGCTAGTAAGCAAAGATTATGCGTGCTAGCACCATAACAACATAGACGAATAATGAAATCATCTAAAGCTCCGAAAACTTCTTTCGCAATACCTTTAGTCGTGGTTAGATTATTACCAATTATAGCAATCAGCGCTAAATCCTCTTCAACTTCGACATGACAAACCGTTGATAACTCATCAAATAACGCTTTAGTTAATAAGCTATTGCCATTGGTATTTGTGCCTGTGGTATCAATGGTTAATGCAATGCTGACTTCAGAGGTTGTTACCAAATCGACCGAGATATTGTGTTTAGCCAATATAGTAAATACATTCGCTAAAAAGCCTTGAGCATGTAGCATATTTAAACTGGTTAAGGTTAATAATGTCTGTTGACGACGAAGTGCTAATGCTCTGAACGAAGGTAATGATGACTTAATACTATGAGTATTATAGACAATAGTTCCTCCGTCTTGTGGTGCTTTGCTTGAGCCGACAAATACCGGAATATTGCTACGCACAGCTGGTACTAATGTTGCTGGGTGTAAAACTTTAGCTCCAAAAGTGGCCATTTCAGCGGCTTCGGCAAATGATATTTCATCAATACGTTTTGCACCAGAGGTAATTCGAGGATCGGTGGTATAAATACCAGCAACATCGGTCCAGATATCAATTTGGGTAGCATTTAACGCTTCGCCAAGTAAGGCTGCGGTATAATCGCTTCCACCACGCCCCAAAGTTGTGGTTTTACCTGAACTTTCACTACCAATAAAGCCTTGAGTAACCACGATAGTTTCTGGATTGAGTGATTTTAAATGGGCGCAACAAAGTTGTTTAATTTCGTCTATTTTCGGTACTGCTTTACCAAATTTATCATCAGTGCGCATTACTTTACGGACATCAAACCAAATGGCATTTTTTTGTTGATGTTTTAGTATCTCAACAAACAGTTTTGATGACATTATTTCACCATGGCTAACTAATTCATCGGTTAATGCCGGTGAAGTTGCTAAACTTGCGGCTTCAGATAATGAAGAAATATTGGCAATAATTTGGTCAATTTCAGTGCGTAGAGCTTGATTTTCAGGTAGATTTTCTAAGATATTATATTGAATTGATTGAATTTTGGCGATGTGTTTTGCTCTGACATTGGCATCACGACCTTCAGCTAATGCTACCAATAAATTGGTTATACCTGCTGAGGCAGATAATACGACTACTTTGACATTAGGATTAGCTAGAACAATATTAGCACTGTTGACCATTGCTGGGTAATCTGCAACGCTAGTACCACCGAATTTAGCAATTATAAATGATGTTTCCATGGATTCCTCATATTAAAAATTCTTATTTTTAACAGAGATAGAGCGGGCATGTCCTATTACAGCAAAAAATACATACCGTGAAGCGCTCCACCTGTTAGGGTGACAACCCAAGGGATTCAGCCCTTGTAGCCGATTCAATTGCTTTCTGGAATGACAATCAAACCTCGGCATTACACCCCATTAATCATCTCTTTACGGCTCCAGTTCCTAAAATGATCTACCTGAGTAATGCGCCTCTTCTTTTGTTTGTAATTTTGGTTACAAAATCAGTGTCATATAGGATTAACGATTTAACCAAGTGTGTCAATAGTTTAAATATTAAAAAAAATTATCGGTCTGGCTTAAAATAAATTGTTTTTTATAAGCTTCGCTCAAATAATTCAATAATAGTTTGATACAGTTTCTTAACCGAACAATCTTTAGTTGGAGTGCTAAAAATCGTATCATCGCCGGCAATGGAGCCTAAAATTCCCTCTGATTTACCAATTGAATCTAAAAGTCTAGCAATTAGTTGAGCAGCACCAGGACTGGTACGGATAACGACCATTGAACTATTGTAATCAATATCTAATACTAAATTCTTCAGTGGACTACTAGTGGTTGGTACGCTCATTTCGGCTGGTAAGCAGTAAACCATTTCAGATTTTGCATTGCGAGTTCTTACTGCGCCAAATTTGGTTAACATTCGAGATACTTTGGACTGATTTATATTATCAAATCCTTGTTCCTGTAAGGCCTGTACGATACCTATCTGAGAACTAAACTTTTCTTGTAATAACATTTCTTTAAAAGTTTTAGTGAGATCATTTTGTTTCATACTGTTCCTTTAAATTAAATTTATGACCAATTACGCCAACAGCGTTTATTAATCATATTAACTAGTTATCTAAAATTACCTAATTATAATCTTAAATAATGTCATTATTAGCCATTAAGGTAATATTGCTATTATCAATCTTACCAGCACGGTTGAAAATATTTATTTACATAATTATGCATGATGTTTGCATAAAATTAAAGATTAGATTTGCTAGCATTTTTAGGTCGGAAAGCTTGAACAACATGATTATAAGTTTCGATATAAGGACCATCTAATAAATCAATACAGTATGGAACACTGGCGAAGATACCTGTAACAATAGTATTTCCTTGATCATCTTTCACGCCTTCAAGGGTTTCTTTAATTGATTTAGGCCTGCCAGGTAAGTTTAAAATTAAACATTTTTTTCTAATGACACCGACTTGTCTAGATAAAATTGCTGTAGGAACAAAATGCAAACTAATTTGCCGCATTTGTTCACCAAAACCAGGCATTAATCGGTCAGCAATTGCTAAGGTTGCATTTGGTGTAACATCTCTAATTGCTGGCCCAGTACCGCCAGTGGTTAATATAAGGTGGCATTGCAACTTATCTACCAATTCGCATAAAGTTTCTTCAATGATTAGTTGTTCATCAGGAATAATACGTTGTTCAGTAATAAATGGTGTTTTTAAGGCTGTTTGTAACCATGATAACAATGCTGGAATACCCTCATCTTGATAAATACCTTGTGATGCTCTATCTGATACTGAAACCAAACCAATTTTGACCATAACCTCTAATCCTTAATCTTATATTTATCTAATAATTATATTGTTAGCATTGAAAATTGAATTATTCTAAAAATCATAACAATATTGTCGATCGGCTAAACATGATATCATATTATATAAATAACAAATTAAGGAATTAGGATTCATTTTATGTCATCAACGCCCGCACTAGAGCTCATAGCGCTCAAGAAAAAATATAAAAATGGTGTAGAAGCATTAAAAGGAATTAATTTAACCGTACAAGCAGGGGATTTTTATGCTTTGCTCGGCCCTAATGGTGTCGGTAAATCAACCACCATTGGTATAATTAGTTCTTTAGTTACCAAAACCTCTGGGCAGGTTAAAATATTTGGATATGATTTAGACAACGATGTTGTTAATGCCAAAAGGCAATTAGGTCTGGTTCCGCAGGAGTTCAACTTTAATCAATTTGAAGAAGTCTTACAAATTGTTACCAATCAGGGTGGTTACTATGGATTGCCACGCAAATTAGCTTTGCAACGAGCTGAAAAGTATCTGCGTATTTTAGATTTGTGGGATAAAAGACATAGTCGAGCAAATATGTTATCAGGCGGAATGAAAAGACGGCTAATGATCGCTAGAGCCTTGGTTCATGAACCAAAATTATTAATTCTAGATGAGCCTACCGCCGGAGTTGACATAGAATTACGTCGTTCTATGTGGGAATTTCTCCGCGAGATTAATCAACAAGGTATTACTATTATATTAACCACCCACTATTTGGAAGAAGCAGAAATGCTCTGCCGTCATATTGGTATTATTCAGCATGGAGAATTAATCGCTAACTCATCAATGCGTGATCTGCTAGCAAAAAGTCAATCCGAAACAATCATCATTGATTATGTACCAACAGCTATACCAATCTCTCTTCAAGGCTATCATTATACCGAGGTCGAATCGGGCATGTTAGAAGTCAGTGTAGATAAACAACATGGACTAAATCAGTTGTTTGAACAACTCAATCAACAAAACATAAAAGTAATTAGTGTTCGTAATAAAGCTAATCGATTAGAAGAATTATTTGTAGATTTGGTGCGCAATGATACTAAAGGAGCTATTGATGAATAATTTATATTGGATTGCCTTAAAAAGTATTTGGCGTAAAGAAGTTAACCGATTTTTAAGAATTTGGCTGCAAACATTGATTCCTCCTGTTATTACCATGTCACTCTATTTTATTATTTTTGGTAATCTAATCGGCTCACGTGTTGGTGACATGGGCGGTTTTAGCTATATGGCGTTTATTGTGCCCGGTCTAATTATGATGTCAGTGATTACCAATTCATATACTAATGTCTGCTCTTCATTTTTTAGTGCAAAATTCCAACGTAATATTGAAGAAATACTTGTTGCTCCGGTTCCTACTCATATTATTATTTGGGGATATGTAGGTGGCGGTGTCATGCGCGGTATATTGACAGGTATATTGGTCACAATTGTGTCGTTATTCTTTGTTCGATACCAAGTTTATTCATGGCCATTTGTTATTTTTACCTTATTATTAACCTCAATTTTATTTTCCTTAGCCGGCTTGCTAAATGCCGTATTTGCAAAATCCTTTGATGATATAAGTATTATTCCCACCTTTGTGCTAACTCCGTTAACTTATTTAGGTGGCGTTTTTTATTCAATCACCATGTTACCCACTTTTTGGCAATGGGTTTCTAAAGTCAATCCAATTGTTTATATGATTAATGGATTTCGATATGGTTTTTTAGGCACTAGTGATGTCTCTTTAGTGATCACTTTTGCAATGCTGTTACTTTTTGTGGCTACTTTATATTTTATCGCGTGGCGAGTTATTGAAAGTGGAAGGGGACTCAGGAGTTAGATTAATCGGGATAAAGCTAAACCGCCGACCAATGTCGGCGGTAAAGTAGAATCTATTTTGCACCAGCAACGGCTTCTTTGGCCATTTCAGTAATTTTAGCAAAATCACCTTTAGCAATCGCATCGGTAGGGATAAACCAAGTTCCACCTACACAAAGGACATTATCAAGTGCTAAATAGTCACGATAGTTTTTCGGATTCACACCGCCAGTTGGGCAGAACTTCATATAACCACAAGGACCAGCAAACGCTTTTAACGCAGCAACCCCGCCATTTATTTCAGCTGGGAAGAATTTTAATGCCGTTAAGCCATATTCTTGGGCAGTTAATAATTCAGAAATAGTTGCAATTCCAGGAATAACCGGCACAGTACCTTCAACTGCTGCTTTTAAAATAGAATCAGTAATACCCGGAGTGATGATAAATTCCACGCCTGCTTCAGTTGCTTGTTTAAGTTGTTCAACAGTGGTTACTGTTCCTGCACCAACTACAGCTTCAGGTACTTCCTTGATAATTTTTTTAATGGCATCAAGTGCACATTCAGTTCTTAGTGTAACTTCTAGAACTTTAACTCCTCCAGCAATTAATGCTTTTGCTAATGGAACAGCATCTTCTAGACGTTCAATAACAATAACTGGTACAACAGGGCCTAATGTTAAAATTTCTTCAGCAGTTTTTTTCCAACTCTTCATATGCGTTACCTATACTTTATTTACTTCTATACAGCAATAAGCCCTCAAAGTAGTGAGGGCTTATTTTTACTCATAAATACCTAATTTCTTTTCTAAATAATGAATGTTTGTGCCACCTTTCATGAAGCCTTCATCATTCATAATTTCTATATGAAGTTCGATATTGGTTTTTATTCCATCAATAACCAGTTCTGCTAATGCATTTTTCATGCGGGCGATGGCGACTTCTCGGGTCTCTCCATAAGCGATTAACTTACCAATCATTGAATCATAATAAGGCGGAACCGCATAACCAGCATAAATATGAGATTCCCAACGAATACCAAATCCACCTGGGGCATGGAAGCGAGTGATTTTACCCGGAGATGGCATAAACGTTTTTGGATCTTCAGCATTTATTCGACATTCAATGGCATGACCTTTAATTTCAATATCGTCTTGCTTGATAGATAAAGGTTGTCCTGCAGCAATAAGAATCTGCTCACGAATTAGATCAACGCCTGTCACCATTTCAGTAACTGGATGTTCTACTTGAATACGGGTATTCATTTCAATGAAATAGAATTCACCATTTTCAAATAAAAATTCAAAAGTACCTGCACCACGATAACCAATCTCAATACATGCATTTACACAACGTTCGCCGATAAATTTACGCATTTTCGGTGTGATGCCAACAGCTGGTGCTTCTTCAACTACTTTTTGATGGCGTCGTTGCATTGAACAGTCACGCTCACCTAAGTAAACGGCATGACCTTGACCATCAGATAGTACTTGAATTTCAATATGACGAGGGTTTTCAAGGAATTTTTCCATATAAACCATGTCATTATTAAAAGCTGTTTTTGCTTCCAGCTTAGTCATTTTGATTGATTGTTCGAGCTCTTTTTCTTCTCGAACAATACGCATTCCGCGGCCACCACCACCGCCAGATGCTTTAATAATCACTGGATAACCAATTTTCTTTGCAATCTCTTTGTTGGTATCCATATTGCTACCAAGTGGACCATCAGAACCAGGAACACATGGTACACCGGCTTTTTTCATTGCTTCAATTGCCGATACTTTATCGCCCATTAAGCGGATAGTATCTGGTTTTGGACCAATAAATATAAAGCCAGAACGTTCGACTTGTTCAGCAAAGTCAGCATTTTCAGATAAAAAACCATATCCTGGATGAATAGCGGCTGCGCCAGTTACTTCGGCAGCAGAAATTAAGGCTGGGATATTAAGATAACTTTTTGCAGAAGCTGCTGGACCAATGCAAACCGTTTCGTCTGCAAGTAAAACATGTTTTAAATCTTTATCTGCCGAAGAGTGAACAGCGACAGTTTTAATTCCAAGTTCTTTACATGCTCGTAAGATGCGAAGAGCAATTTCTCCGCGGTTAGCAATAAGAATTTTATCAAGCATATTCAATCTCTTAATCGTCTAAGTTAATAAATAATTTCTGATTATTCAATAATGAATAGCGGTTGATCGAATTCAACTGGTTGACCATTTTCAACTAAAATAGCTTTAATAGTCCCTGCTTTTTCTGATTCAATTTGGTTCATCATTTTCATCGCTTCAACAATGCAAAGTACATCACCAACATTTACCGATTGGCCGACTTCAACAAATGCTTTCGATTCCGGACTAGGGGTACGATAAAATGTACCAACCATTGGTGATTTTATTGTGGTACCATTAATTGTATTGGTATCTGCGATGACTTCTGCTTCAACAGTTGGAGCAACCACAACAGGAGCTGGTTGAGGGATTTGAATATTTTGCACTGGCGCAGAATAGTTTGCCGCAGGCATAGATCGACTAATTCGAACTGATTCTTCACCTTCAGAAATTTCAAGTTCAGAAATACCTGACTCTTCTACTAATTCAATTAACTTTTTAATTTTGCGTATATCCATGAATTACACCGTGTTTATTTGATATAAATAACAATTATTTTAATGCATACTCAATACCTTAAAAGTTACCTTTTAATACGATACTAAGTTTGTAACTCAACATTAACGCGGAAGGATACACTGTAAATCGTAATTTGTCATTATATATCTCCTTTACAAACACTTGTTATACTATTTTCTAGGTATTATTTTAGAATTGCGATACAATAGTAACCCTTAATTATTATTGAAGCTAGCTGTGGTTTTTATCTGCTAAAAAATCTCTTATTTATCGGATAAAATATAGAAATATATATATTTTGTAGATGCCTTAGTTTGCTTCTGAATACTCAAATATATTCAAACAAGATTAATTCTAGGAAGAGTTTTTATTATGTTCAAAAAAGTTCGCGGCTTGTTTTCAAATGATTTATCGATTGATTTAGGTACAGCCAATACGCTTATTTATGTTAAAGGGCAAGGCATTGTGCTTAACGAACCTTCCGTTGTTGCCATTCGTCAAGATCGCTCTGGAACACCTAAAAGTGTTGCTGCAGTTGGCCATGCTGCGAAACAGATGCTAGGACGAACCCCTGGTAATATTGCAGCGATTAGACCAATGAAAGATGGTGTAATTGCAGACTTTTCCGTAACTGAAAAAATGTTACAGTACTTTATTCGCCAAGTTCATAGCCATAGTTTTTTAAGACCAAGTCCGCGTGTACTAGTTTGTGTGCCTGTAGGTGCTACACAAGTTGAACGCCGGGCTATTCGTGAATCAGCATTAGGTGCTGGCGCACGTGAAGTTTACTTAATTGAAGAACCAATGGCTGCAGCTATTGGCGCTGATTTACCTGTTTCAGCACCGACTGGCTCAATGGTGGTTGATATCGGTGGTGGTACAACTGAAGTCGCCGTTATTTCGTTAAATGGTGTGGTTTATTCCGCGTCGGCACGTATTGGTGGTGACCGCTTTGATGAAGCAATTATTAATTATGTTCGTCGTAATTATGGTGCATTAATTGGTGAAGCAACCGCTGAAAAAATTAAGCACTTTATTGGTAGTGCTTATCCAGGTGATGAAGTGCTTGAAATTGAAGTGCGTGGCCGTAATTTAGCCGAAGGTGTACCACGTAGCTTTACCTTAAATTCAAATGAAATATTAGAAGCATTGCAAGAACCATTAAGTGGTATTGTTAGCGCGGTTAAAGTAGCACTTGAACAATGTCCACCAGAACTTGCTTCAGATATTTCTGAGCATGGTATGGTATTAACCGGTGGCGGTGCATTATTGCGTAATATTGATAAATTGTTATCGGCTGAAACTGGTATCCATGTTGTTGTCGCTGAAGATCCTCTAACTTGCGTAGCGCGTGGTGGTGGTAAAGCACTTGATATGGTTGATATGCATGGTGGTGATCTCTTTAGTGAAGAATAACGTTAAATAATTACTAATAAGTAACCAACTATTTCATTTTATCCGCCGACATTGTCGGCGGAGTCATATATTAGAATAGTTAACTACTTAGTATATAACAGGTAAATACTGAACAATGAAATTACTTTTTTCTAAACGTTCGCCTCTGAGTGTACAACTATTTATTGCGCTAACACTTGCTCTGACGCTAATGGTATTAGATATTAATTATCGTCCTTTTAAAGAGATTCGTTATTACTTAGATACCATAATTTCACCACTTTATAATGTTTCAAACGCACCAAAATCATCATTTGACTCTCTTTATGAAATGTCAAAAACACAAGAAGCGTTAGTTAATGAAAATAGCAAATTGCAAGAAACGTTAATGCAACAGAAAAGTGATCTACTACTACTTGAACATTTGAAACATGAAAATGATCGCCTAAGAGGATTATTAGGTTCTCCATTAAGACATGATGAACACAAAATGGCTGCTCAAGTTTTATTAGCTGATACTGATCCTTATGTTTACCAAGTTGTGATCAATAAAGGAAAAAATAATGGTGTTTATGTTGGTCAACCAGTCGTAGATGAGAAAGGAATTGTTGGACAAATTTATCAAACGGCTCAATCAACCAGCCGTGCGATATTAGTTTGTGATTATCAACATGCAATCCCTGTGCAAGTACTAAGAAATGATATTTCTATGGTAGCAGTTGGTAATGGATGTAGTAATGATTTAACCCTTGATTTTTTACCTAATAATGTTGATATCAAAGTTGGTGATGTTTTAGTTACTTCTGGACTTGATGGTCGCTTCCCTGAAGGCTATCCAGTGGCTGTGGTAAGCTCAGTGAAACTTGATATTAGTGATTCAACCCCAATTATTTCTGCTACACCTACAGCGGATTTAAAACGTTTACGCTATTTATTATTACTATGGGGCGAACAAGGAGTAAAACATGAGGGGGAATAGTCGATTTAGTATTTTGATTATTTGGTTAACACTGTTGATAGGCTTATGTTTACAGATTATTCCATGGTCAGCTGATTATAATATGCTTAAACCGCATTTATTAATGTTAATCATGGCGTATTGGTTAATAGCGCTTCCTCATCGTATTGGAATGGGGATGGCCTTTATATTAGGCATAGTCTTGGATCTATTTTCCGGATCTATTCTTGGTATTCATGCGTTTATTTTTTCCTGTATAGCTTACTTGCTGCTGTTTAAATTTCAGTTGATTCGTAATTTAGCGCTCTGGCAGCAAGCAATTGTTATCTTTGTTGTATCGCTTTGTTACAATTTTTTAATATTTTTATTTCAGGTTACTATTTATCACACCATAACGATTTCGCCTTTAATTTTAATATCTAGTTGTGTTGATGGGGTATTATGGATAGTGATTTATCTATTTTTACGAATAATAAGACGGAACTTTGCTATCAATTAAAAAGGAATCATTATGTCTGTTGAATTATTAATGAATGTGACGCCTTCAGAGACTCGTGTTGCTTATATTGAAGACGGTATTTTACAAGAGATCCATGTTGATCGTGAATCGCGCCGAGGAATTGTTGGCAATATTTATAAAGGAAAAGTGATTCGTATCTTACCTGGTATGCAGGCCGCTTTTGTAGATATTGGTCTTGAAAAAGCTGCTTTTTTGCATGCTTCAGATATTATGCCACATACTGAATGTGTTTCTGATAGTGATCAAGAACAATTTCAAGTTAAAGATATTTCTGAACTGGTTCGCCAAGGTCAAGACTTAATGGTTCAGGTGGTTAAAGATCCTTTAGGAACTAAAGGAGCTAGGTTGACCACTGACATTACATTACCTTCACGGTATTTAGTTTTAATGCCGGGGCCAAATTCGACCCATGTTGCTACATCACAACGAATTGAATCTGAAGAAGAGCGAGAAAGGCTGAAAAAAATCGTTGAGCAGTATGTCTCTGATGAAGGCGGTTTTATTGTAAGAACAGCTGCAGAAGGGGCAAATGCCCACGAGCTTGAACAAGATGCTAATTTTTTAAAACGACTATGGACAAAAATTCAAGAAAGAATGGCTCGTCCGGTTAGTAAAAATTTAGTATATGGAGAGCTAGCTTTATCGCAACGAGTATTACGTGATTTTGTTGGTGATCCAATCGAACGTATATTAGTTGACTCAAAATTAACTTATGACTTGTTAGTTGAGTTTACTCAGGAATTTATGCCTGAAGTAACTAGCAAACTAACCCATTATCGTGGCAATATTCCAATTTTCGATCTGTATGATATTGAAAATGAAATTCAAAGAGCGCTAGATAGAAAGGTTAAATTAAAATCAGGTGGTTATTTGATTATTGATCAAACCGAAGCCATGACTACCATTGATATTAATACCGGTGCATTTGTCGGCCATCGTAATTTAGAAGAAACCATTTTCAATACCAATATCGAAGCAACGATTGCCATTGCTCGCCAATTAAGATTACGTAATTTAGGTGGCATTATTATTATCGATTTTATCGATATGCAAGAAGATATTCACCGTGAACGGGTATTACAATCTTTACAAGATTTTTTAGCTAAAGATCGAGCACGAACATCCGTTAATACTTTCTCCGGTTTAGGATTAGTCGAAATGACCCGTAAACGTACGCGTGAAAGTATTGGCCATATTCTTTGTGAAGAATGTCCATCTTGTAAAGGTCGTGGTATTGTTAAATCTGTCGAAACAGTATGTAATGAAATATTGCGTGAGATTGTTCGTGTTTATAAAGCTCATCGCTCTGAGTACTTCTTAGTTTATGCATCTGCCGCAGTAGCCAATGCACTGACCAATGACGAGTCTCATGCTTTAGCCGAAGTTGAAGTCTTTGTGGGCAAACGAGTTGAAGTAAAAGTTGAACCACTTTATATACAAGAACAGTATGATGTTGTACTTATGTAATTAGTTTAACTGTATTAACCATAAAACTGAGTAAAATCTAATTGATAAGTGATAGTCAGAAACAAATTTTTTTATTTTTATAATCAGTAGATTAAGGAATTTATGAAAGTAACTCAAGTGAGTGAAAGGTTACTCCACCCAAATAACTTAAATCAACAAGATATAGCTAATTTACTTGATATGTTAAGTTCAAGAAAAATTGATTTTGGTGATTTATATTTTCTATCCGGTTATTATGAAAGTTGGTCACTTGAAGATAGTATAATCAAAAATGCTTCTTTCCATCGTGATCAAGGTGTTGGTGTGCGAGCAATTATTGGTGAAAAAACTGGATTTGCTTATACCGATCAATTGTCATTAGCTCGCTTGGAACAGAGTGTATTGGCCGCTAATTCAATTACTAAACAGCAAACACCTATAGCAGTTACACCTTTTAAAACGGCGCAAGATATCACGCTCTATCCTTCGATAAATCCAATAAACAGTTTTGCTCAGGAACAAAAGATTGCCATATTACAGCAAGTGGATAAATTAGCCCGATCGATCGATTCAAGAGTAATTGAAGTATCGGCAAGCTTAATTGGTAGTTATGAAGATATCTTAATCGCAGCTACTGATGGAACCTTAAGTGCTGATGTTCGTCCATTAGTACGCTTATCGGTATCAGTTCTAGTGGAACAAGATGGTAAACGTGAACGAGGTAGCAGTGGTGGTGGTGGCCGATTTGGTTATGACTATTTTTTAACAACTAATGTTAAAACTGGTGAAAGCCATATCGATAGTTATACTCGCGAAGCGGTGCGACAGGCTTTAGTATTACTTTCAGCTAAGCCAGCACCGGCAGGCACAATGCCGGTGGTGTTAGGCGCAGGTTGGCCTGGTGTATTACTGCACGAAGCAGTAGGACACGGATTAGAAGGGGACTTTAATCGTAAAAATAGCTCGGTATTTTCCGGTAAAATTGGTCAGCAAGTTACCTCAGAACTTTGTACTATAGTTGATGATGGTACTATTGCTAATCGTCGTGGTTCACTTTCTATTGATGATGAAGGCACACCTAGCCAAAAAACGGTATTAATTGAAAATGGCATTTTAAAAGGTTATATGTTTGATAAGCTCAATGCAAAATTAATGAATTGTTCTTCGACTGGTAATGGCCGTCGTGAAGGTTACGCATATTTACCAATGCCTAGAATGACCAATACTTACATGCTTGCCGGAACATCGAGTTTTGATGAGATTATTCAAAGTGTTGATTATGGTTTATATGCCCCTAACTTTGCTGGTGGGCAAGTTGATATAACTTCGGGTAAATTTGTTTTTTCAACTTCAGAAGCTTATTTAATTGAAAAAGGTAAAATTACTATGCCAGTTAAAGGTGCAACACTTATTGGTTCAGGTATTGAAACTATGCAACAGATTTCAATGGTAGGGAATGATCTAGAATTAGATTCAGGTGTTGGCGTTTGTGGTAAAGCAGGGCAAAGTGTACCGGTTGGTGTTGGCCAACCGACTTTAAAAGTGAATAATTTAACGGTAGGTGGTACTATTAACCACTAACAATAATACATTAATGAGATATTAAGCTAAATGGATACAATCATTACACTCTATCAAGCATTTGTTCATATGGATCTTGCAACACTCTCAAATCCGAATGTGTTATGGATATTATATGGCATGCTTTTTGTTATCATTTTATTAGAAAATGGTGTGTTACCAGCAGCCTTTTTACCGGGTGATAGTTTATTGTTTCTAACTGGCGTATTAATTAGTCAAAATGTTTTTCATTTTGGTTTAATAAACTTAATTCTAATTGCGGGTGCCGCATTTGGTACATGGCTTGGTTATGCGCAGGGGCGCTGGCTTGGCAATACCAAAATTGTGCAAAATTGGATGGCGCATTTACCCGAAAAATATCATCGTAAATCGGAAGTTTTATTTCATAAATACGGATTACAAGCCTTATTTATCGGACGATTTATTGCATTTGTGCGTACTTTATTACCAATGATGGCGGGATTATCAGGTTTACATAGCCGTAAATTTCATATTTATAACTGGATCAGTGCGACATTATGGATTTTCTTAATTGTTACATTAGGTTATTTATTCGGCTTATCGCCGATTTTCAAAACCTATGAAAAGCAAATCATGTCGTTATTGATGTTAATACCAGTAATTTTATTGCTATTAGGTTTGCTTTTTACACTTTGGCTAGCATTTAAACGTTGGTTGAATAATAAAAAGCAAGTGAAACAAGATACAACAGAAAAGTAAAAGAGCGAAATTAACCGATAAGCCGGGTTCTGTCGTGGACAATCATTCCTCTAGGCTAATACTCACGCATTAGCTCAAGCAGTCTACCCGGATTCAACGCGGGCCGCGCCAATGAATCCCTATTTGACCTTGCTCCGAGTGGAGTTTACCGTGCCACAACTGTTACCAGTTGCGCGGTGCGCTCTTACCGCACCCTTTCACCCTTACCTGATCTTATTACTAAGCCATCGGCGGTATACTCTCTGTTGCACTAGTCGTGAATTTTAGCTCGCGCCAAAACCCCCCAGGCGTTACCTGGCACTCTGCCCTATGGAGCCCGGACTTTCCTCCCCTCTGTTTGTCTCCCTTTTGCAAGGGACTACAACAAAGCAGCGATTGTCTGGTTAATTTCGGCAAAGAGTATAACCTAATGGTTATTTTTGTCCAGAACAGAATAGGGATTATGGTTACAATCTGTGCAAAAGCTTTAATTTGAGTATAAGAAAATTGACGTTTGATGAATAAGTAAGTTTAGCTATTCTATATGGTTTAGAGAAAATAAACTAAAAAGCACATCAATTTGATGTGCCTTACTTAATTAGTAATAAGAATTACCATTTTTTCTGTTTATTATTTTGATCGTAATTAAACCAAGTAACTACACCTTGATTAACAATGACTTCTAAAGTACCTTCGACAATATCATATTGCGTTTCACCTAATAAAACATTATTCGTTGAACTCTTTTTAAGATATTTATAAGTCCATTTAGTCTCATTGCTATTAATAACGGTTTTAGCTGTTGGTTCACCAAAAATATGTAAAAGCTGTGTTTCAGTGGTCGAACCTTCCACTATTTTATTCACTTTTTCGTGACTTAGAGGGGCTCCTTGTTCAAAATAATTTTTTTGTGAACATGCTGCTAATGCCAATATTGAAAAAAGAACGACCAAAATTTTACTAAGATTTTTCATGGATTCTTGCCTATTAATTTATGATTTATAACAAAAGATAGCTAATCATAGCATAGCTTTACTGTTGTAGAAAATGACCGAATCATAAATTTCAATAATAATAATTAACCTTAATAATTGATATAAAAGGATAAAACGAATATATGGAAACATTTTTGTTTCTTTATGTTTCCATTTTTTTAAAGTGGATAAGATGTTTATCTCTAGTTATTGTTTTATCCTTTATCGTCTCGTTTTTTTCTTAAAACTCGCTTAATTGGTTGTTTTGTCATGGAATTAATATAACGACTTGGCCAAATTTGCGAAGGTTTCAAATTAAGAGCCTTGGCTATAATAGTTTCTCCTTTGGTCCACGGTCTCACTAGTGCGTTGCTTAATGTTGATGAGCTCAAACCTGATTTACGAGATAATTCAGCCAGTGTAGTACCTTTCTTTTTTAATGCTGCAATTATATCTGCTTTGTGCCAGTCGTTGGATTTTATTTCCATTTTTTCTTCCTTCGTAGTTTATAACATTAAATATCTATGTTATGCTTTCATGTTATTAAAACCAGTAAGTTTATAATTTAACTTTTAACATCATTAATAAGTTGTTTCTTATTATTGTAACAAAGTTTCTTTAATTTCTGTAATTTTTTTCTTGTTTCTTAAAAATAGGGTAATTAAAATGAAAGAGTGGTTCTCTCCCAAAGAACTATTAAGCGTTGCTGGAATGCCTTCAACAACGCAAGGGATTAACCGTAAAGCAAGAGCTGAAAAGTGGACTTCTCGAAAACGATCTGGTGTTCGTGGTAAAGCGCTTGAATATCATATAAGTAGTTTATCGATAGATGTGAAAAAAGCTTTATGTCTTGAAGAAGAAAGTGCGACTTATGTTGTTTCGCCAATAGATCCGCTACAACTTTGGATGACTGCTTTTGAACAGCTATCTATTGAAGAACAAACAATTGTTAGTTCATGGCTAATGCGTAACGGCATTAAGGATTTTATTACCTTTATTAATAAACATAAAAAAGATAATTAGTGTTATTGTATAAGCTGATATATACTCTAACGTCAGAAAATTTTAGTTGCTACAATGGAATAACCAATGGAAAATAAGTTTCAATTAACGAATAGTAAAGAGATTATTATTTATTTAGCTCAACAGTTTCCGAATTGTTTTACAATTGAAGGGGAAGCCAAACCTTTAAAAATTGGCATCTTTCAAGATATCCTTTCTCATCTTGAAAATAGTGAAATACTTAGTAAAACCAAACTCCGTGTTGCATTAAGAGCTTATACAATGGGTTGGCGTTACCTATATAGTATAAAAGAAGGTGCTCATCGCGTTGATTTAAATGGTAATCCAACTGAAGTTATCACCAAAGAACAAATGGAACATGCACAACAGCAATTGAAAGAAAGCAAAGAACAAGCTAAAGAACGTGCCAAACAAAAACGCAAAGCGACCCCAAAACCAGCTAGAAAACCTCGTACTTTGAAATTAGGTGATTTTGTTAAAGTTAATGTTGGTAATAAACCAATAAAAGGACAAATCATTACAATTGAAAAGGAACATATCAAAGTTAAAGTAGGCGCTGGAATGGAGTTAATGGTTAAACCTGAGCATATTATTAATAGATAGAGAATTTATATGAATAAGCTACTGAAAAGTTTTGTTAAATTCGGTCTCATTTTATGTATTATTAGTACAACTGCTCAGGCCAAAACGCCGGCGACTGAACAAATTCCTGTTTTAAAGCAAGACGAAGTACATCAAGTGGTTGCTAAACGTGTGACCAACTTTTTTACCCAGTCACATTACCGTGACTTTTCGTTAGATGGTGCCTTTTCTGCTAAAATTTTCGATCGTTATTTCAAATTATTAGATGGTAATAAAACCCTCTTTCTGCAAGATGATGTAAATAAATTCCGTGATCGCCAAGAGCAATTGGGACAAGAACTGATTGATGGCGATTTAAAAACCGCTTACGATATTTACAACCTATTCTTGCAAAAACGCTATAATCGTTATCAATATGCGCTTCAGGTCTTACAACGTCCTATGGACTTTAATACTAAAGACCAAATAAATTTCAAACGTGAAGATATGGCGTGGCCAACCTCTGAAAAAGAGCTCGATGAATATTGGGATAAACGAGTTAAATATGATGAGTTAAATTTATCTTTAACTGGTAAAAATGAAAGCCAAATTCGTGAAGTTCTAACTAAACGTTATCAACGAGTATTAAAAACGATTGTTCAATCTAATAATGAAGATTGTTTCCAAGTATTTATGAACGCTTTTGCGCGAGAAATCGATCCTCATACCAGTTATTTAGCACCACGTAAAAAACGTGATTTTGATTCAGAAATGAGTCTGTCTTTTGAAGGTATTGGTGCAACGCTTAGTCAACAAGATGATTATACTGTTATTATGTCTTTTGTTACTGGCGGCCCTGCTGAAAAAAGTAAATTATTATCAGTCGGCGACAGAATTATTGGTGTAGGGCAAAGTAATTCTGCTATTGAAGATGTCATCGGTTGGCGTTTAGATGATATTGTTGACAAAATCCGTGGACCTAAAAATACCGTAGTTAAATTAGAAATTTTACCAGCGGGTAATAATAGTAAACCGAAAGTGATCGAAATCACTCGTGATAAAATTCATTTTGAAGATCGTGAAGCTAAATTGAAAACTATCAATAATAGCCGTGGAAAAATCGGTGTGATTGAAATACCAAGTTTTTATATTGGCTTGACCAAAAAAGTTGAATCATTAATCCTCGAAGCCAATAGTGAAAAACTACAAGGTCTAGTTATTGATTTACGAGATAACGGTGGTGGTTCATTAGCTGAAGTTATCGAATTAACAGGGTTATTTATTGACAGCGGTCCAGTTGTACAAGTACGGGATAATTTACAAAAGATCACCACTTATGATGACAAAAATAAAGGTATTGAATACACAGGCCCAGTTGTTGTCATGATCAATCGTTATAGTGCTTCGGCATCAGAAATCTTCTCTGCAGCGATGCAAGATTATGGGCGAGCAGTTATTGTTGGTGAAACGACCTATGGTAAAGGAACAGTACAAACTTCTCGTAACATTTCATATCCAGTAGATGCGCGATTACACCCTAAATGGCCAGAACTTGGTGGTGCACAATACACGGTACAAAAATTTTACCGTATTAATGGTGGCAGTACTCAGTTAAAAGGTGTTGTACCTGATATCGAAATGACGAAAAGCCAATATGTCGATGAAATGGGAGAACGATTCTTAGATAATGCCATGCCGTGGGATAAAATTCCATCAGCTGATTATCTCACTGTTGCTAACATTAAACCTTTATTAGCTAACTTAAAATCACAGCACCAAGCTCGAATTGCTAATAATCCTGAATTTAATTATATTGAAGAGGATATTAAGCGGTTTAATGATAAAAAAGATGATCAATATGTGGTTTCTTTAAATAAAAATGAGCGAGAAACTGAACAAAAAACTAACGATGATCGTGATTTAAAAAGAATGAATGAACGTTTAAACCGTGCTGGTTTAGCGCCAATTACTAAATTAAAAGATCTACCTAAAGGTTATAAACAGCCTGATGCATTTCTAGATGAGGCAGTCGAAATCTTACTTGATTTAATACCAAATTATCCTAATCTTGAAGCTAGTAAGGTTAGAGGTGGATTTCTTTCTTTAGATAAACCAATTGAGTAGTTATAAACAAAAAGTAAGGAATAAGTAATATGAGTATCAATTTAAAATATGCTTTAGTTGCAACGGTTCTTATTTTAGCTGTTTTATTAGTATTCGGAACCATCGTTTACATGAATTAACACTTGATTAATTGTTTGCAGATAATTATAGTATGCACCCTGCTTTCAAAAAGCAGGGCTAAATTAAGGTGAGGTGTCCGAGTGGTTGAAGGAGCACGCCTGGAAAGTGTGTATACGGCAACGTATCAAGGGTTCGAATCCCTTCCTCACCGCCATGAATATTTATTCAGTCATCGAAGGAAAGAGCCATTAGGTTCTTTAGCATTGCCAACAAAATCTATTAATATGGTCTTGGCATTTACCTCAGCTTTAATGACCTGACGTGACGATTAATCTCTTCCTCTCCACGATCTTTCGGAGTTACTATGGAAAACTTACGCACTGTTCAGGATTATATACGCTGGACCACTTCGCAACTTAGTCAATCAGACATCTTTTTAGGCCATGGCACCGATAATCCTATCGATGAAGCTAAACAACTTATTTTAGCTACGCTCGGCTTATCACTATTTATTCCTCCAGAGTTTTATGCCGCAAATCTGACTAGTGATGAAAAACAACAATTAAATGAGATCATTAACAAACGTATTAATGATCGCTTACCTACACCTTACCTAACTAATCAAGCGTGGTTTTGTGGTCATAGTTTTTACGTTGATGAACGAGTCTTAATCCCACGTTCTCCTATTGGTGAACTGATTAATAATCAGTTTAAAGATATAATCAGTAGTCAACCAAAAAATATTTTAGATCTCTGTACTGGTAGTGGGTGTATTGGTATTGCTTGTGCTTATGCATTTCCTGATGCTCAAGTTGATATTACCGATATTTCATTAGAAGCGTTAGATGTCGCTCAAACTAATATTGAATTGCATGATATGCAATATCAAGTTACACCAATTTTATCCGATCTATTTAATCAATTAGAGAACAAAAAATACGACCTAATTGTGACTAATCCTCCATATGTCGATGATGAAGATATGAATGATCTTCCCGACGAGTTTTTATATGAGCCAAAATTAGCACTCGAAGCAGGATTTGATGGATTAGATTTAGCAAAAAGAATTTTACACGATGCTTGTGACTATCTAACACCTGATGGTGTATTAGTCTGCGAAGTTGGTAATAGCTGGGTGTCTTTACAACAACAATATCCAGATGTACCCTTTAACTGGATCAGTTTTGAGCATGGTGGATTTGGCGTATTTGCAATCACTCAGGCTGACTTGAAGACTTATCAGCACTATTTTAAATAAATTAACTATAAAATAAAAAAATTGGAATAAGAACTATGGCAGGAAATTCAATCGGTAAATTATTTAAAGTCACAACCTTTGGTGAATCACATGGTATTGCATTAGGTTGCATTGTTGATGGCGTGCCACCAGGAATGAATTTAACTGAATCCGATATGCAACACGATCTTGATCGCCGTCGTCCTGGTTCATCTCGTTACACTACCCAACGTCGAGAAGCTGATCAAGTAAAAATCCTATCCGGGGTATTTGAAGGTGTGACTACTGGTACTAGTATTGGATTATTAATTGAAAACACCGACCAACGTTCACAAGATTACAGCAAAATAAAAGATATTTTTAGACCGAGTCACGCCGATTATACCTACCAAAAAAAATATGGTATTCGGGATTATCGTGGTGGTGGTCGCTCATCGGCACGCGAAACTGCCATGCGTGTTGCGGCAGGTGCTATTGCCAAAAAATATTTACATCAAAAATTAGGTATTACCATTCGTGGTTATTTAGCTCAAATGGGCGATATCCAGTGCCAATTAAATGATTGGCAACAGGTCGATCAAAATCCTTTTTTCTGTCCAGATGAAAGTAAATTAGAGGCTCTTGATCAACTATTAAGACAGCTCAAAAAAGAGGGCGATTCAGTTGGCGCTAAAGTCTGCATTGTGGCTGAAAATGTTCCAGTAGGTTTAGGTGAGCCCGTCTTTGATAAGTTAGATGCTGATCTTGCCCATGCATTAATGAGCATTAATGCAGTAAAAGGGGTTGAAATTGGTGATGGTTTTGCTGCGGTTAATAAACGTGGTAGTGAAAATCGTGACGAAATAACCCCACAAGGATTTTTATCAAATCATGCTGGTGGTATTTTGGGGGGAATTAGCTCGGGTCAAACTATTATTAGCAGCATAGCATTAAAACCAACCCCAAGTATTGAAATTGCTGGACAATCAATTAATATTAATGGCGAAAGTGTCGAAGTTTCAACCCATGGTAGACATGATCCTTGTGTCGGTATTCGAGCAGTACCTATTGCTGAAGCAATGGTCGCTATCGTATTAATGGATCATTATCTTCGCTATCGGGCTCAATGTAGTGATGTAAAATAATCATGAGTTACGAATTACTGGCTTTACTTTTTTTAATTGCGACGTTAGCAGGCTTTATAGATTCAATTGCTGGTGGCGGTGGACTATTAACGGTACCGGCACTACTGGCTGTAGGATTACCACCAGCTAGTGCGTTAGCCACTAATAAATTACAAAGTTGTGGCGGTTCTTTTTCTGCTAGTTTCTATTTTATTCGCCAGCGTATGGTTGATTTAAAACAGCAAAAATGGGCGATTGCTTGTGCATTCATAGGTTCCGCTATTGGCACATTATCAGTCATGCATATACAAGCGGATTTCTTAAAATTATTATTACCAATATTAACCATCAGCGTAGGACTTTATTTTCTACTATCACCAACAATCGGAGATAGTGATCGTAATAGTCGGCTTTCAATTTTACAATTTGCTTTGATTCCTGCGTTGATTATTGGCTTTTATGATGGATTTTTTGGCCCCGGCGCCGGATCATTCTATGCACTCGCATATATTACTCTGGCTGGATTCAATTTAACTAAAGCAACCGCCCATACCAAAGTACTCAATTTTACCTCTAATTTAGCAGGATTAATCTTCTTTATTGCTGGCGGTGAAGTAGTATGGTCAATTGGTTTAGTTATGTTAGTTGGCCAATTTATTGGCGCAAGATTAGGGGCAAAAATGGTTATAGCTAAAGGACGAAAATTAATAAGACCAATGTTAATTACCGTTTCAACCATCATGAGCATCAAATTAATCTATGAAAACTTCTTTTAATCATCGCTAATAAAATTTAGAACCAGTTTTAGTACCATCAATAAGCTAACAACCAAGAATACATTAGCCAATTAAAAACCCTGTTCCTCAAAATTTTGCGGAACGGGGTTTTTAAAGCCAAAATCCCGCCCAAGTTTCCCCGAAATCGGTTTTAAAACTAAAATTAGCTTGCTATAAACATAAGAGTTTATTTTGGCAAATAAGTATGGTGTATTTAATTTAGCGACATTGGCAATGTGCTGACAACTGAGTGAGGTTAGCATGGCAAACAGGGATGTTTGCCAAGGCGGTGCTTTGTCAGGAACAAATCACAGCCGGTGCGTTAAAAGCGAACGAAGGCGGAAGGCAGTCACATCGTGACCACTTGCGTAGTCGCCGCGGGAGATTGTAAAGAGGGTTCGCGCCAACCCTCTTAACTCGGACGTATTCACCGTATAGAACTAGCCACCAAACAACAAAACGTCCGAAACTCAAAGAATTAAAAAATAAAGAACTAAAAAATTTTGAGGAAAGGGGGTTTTTGAGTTTAAAATCCTTAATAACTGAAATGATCAGAATAGGTAAAAATATCTAAAACTAGGTAGGCAAGAATTATGAAATAAGGTTTTTGTGTATTGATGTTGTTGAGATTAAACTTTACAAAAGTTAACAATTTAGACTTTAAAAGAAGTTGCATAGATTATTTTCAGTCACTATACTTTAGGTGATTTTTAGCGCAATAATAGGCTGTTATTTAGTCAAATTAACTTAAAAAAGCCAAATAAAACATGGAATTACTTGACAAGGCTGTTATTATGAACTATAATTTTAAACACCAAACACCAAACACCAAACCTGCCCAACTTATACTTTAAAATCATCTCGTTATTGCAATCAACGTTTAGTCTTTTCTAATAATTTATTTTTTCCTCGATTTTTAAGGTTATTTTTATTTTCGCCGCTTTTTAGCGTTTTCGCCGTTACTTTAGTTTTATTATTTTCATCAAGTAGTTATGCATTAACGTCCCTAAGAGCCAGTACCGTCAAAGTTATTACCGGGAATTCTCCCTATATTATATTAGGTGATGGTTTTAACCCTTTAACTGATTTACGGCAAATAATAGGTTTGAATTTTCCTAATGGTCAAGGTGGTTATAATTGGATAAGTGCCTGGGATGCCGGGGTTGCCATCAAAGCACCGCCAGGTATGCATTTTAATCAAGTCATGTCCCATAGTGTCGTTAGTGATGGTAATGCTCATCATATCCCTTATCTTACTATAGGTGATGCAGATGGTGATGAAGCGGGTGGATATATATCAGGTTATCTAAAAGCGACATGGTATGAAAATGGTGCACAAATTCCGAATGATAGGTTAGGTAATGAATTATGGGGCTGCGGTGGGCCGTATAAATTAAGAGTAGAGGTGTGGGATATCCAAGCTAATACTCCTTATGGTGTACCGAATAATCGTTATTATGGTAATAGTTGGGTGGAATATACCGTTATTCCCCATAATTCCAGTATCTGCTATTTAAGACCAAATGATATGGGTAATTATGGCGGTTATGATGGAAATATATTTCATAACTTTTGGGGCTTTTCTCGTTGGAGCGGCTTCCCGACCACGGGTTTTCAAAATGCGGCATTTACGTTAATAGGTGCAGGTGCAGACCAAAGTCGTTATCGCTGTTATTCACATAATGGGGGTGGCAAAATATGGTTATCGACCATCAGTGGTTATGGTGCAAACTGCACGGTTAATTATGCGGCAGAACAAAAATGGCAGTTTATTCAAAATGGTACGCCGGTAATAACCATGGAGTACTTTAACGGTCGAGATTGGATTTGGATGGATAGTTTTACCATACCGGTACCGAGTAAATGGCCAGCGAAAATAATTCAAAACCTTCTTGAATTTACTAACCAGTTATCAGACGATATTAGCGATCCTGGAGATCGAAATGTTTGGAAAGGAGGCGCAGAACATGGACATTGGGAGCATATTCCCAAAACAACTTATAAAACATTAGATTATTGTCGTAATGATCTCTCCTCGGGCTCGATCATAAGATATAAAACAACAAGAGATGAAGCTTTAGATGACAATTTTCGTAGGGGATTGCTATATACACTAGAAGAATATAAAGGAAATAGTGATTGGAATCCAAATTTTGTCCGAGGTATAGGCAGTTTTATGGGGGAATGGGGGGTATTGGGTAATTATAACTCTCTTTTTGCAAACGAGATATGGACCGCTACTAAATCGACTTTTAATACCGGCCTTGGTCCTGCACGTTTTTATCCGCTTGGTTTGAGACAAAATGGTCAGGTTGTAATCAATATGGGTGGCAAAAATCAAGGAAATCCTAATATTATTAATAAGGATATTTTTAACAAAAGAGCGATATGCCGTGGAGATTAATTCTATAAAGTTAACGATTGATAATCTGGCAAATACAACGTAACAAATTGTACCTATCAATAAATGTATAAATACAATCAGTTGCGTTCTGCCTTTAATAAATCAGGTATCGAAGGTAGAATTAACTGCATAGCAAGTATATCTTTGAAGAGCGCACTTTTTAAACCCAAAAATTTACGGAAAGGAGTTTTAAAAAGGTTAAAATAGTGCGTTAACGGCTTATCTGACTAATAATATTTACAAAAGTTAACAATTTAGACTTTAAAAGAAGTTGCATAGATTATTTTCAGTTACTATACTTTTAGATGATTTTTAGCGCAATAATAGGCTGTTATTTAGCCAAATCAACTTAAAAAAGCGAAATAAAACATGGAATTACTTGACAAGGCTGTTGTTATGAACTATAATTTTAAACACCAAACACCAAACACCAAACACCAAACCTGCCCAACTTATAATTTAAATTCATCTTGTTATTGCAATCAACGTTTAGTCTCTTCTAGTAGTTTATTTTTTCCTCGATTTTTAAGGTTATTTTTATTCTCGCCACTTTTTAGTGTTTTCGCCGTTACTTTAGTTTTATTCTTTTCATCAAGTAGTTCTGCATTAACATCTCTAAGAGCCAGTACCGTCAAAGTTATTACCGGGAATTCTCCCTATATTATATTAGGCGATGGTTTTAACCCTTTAACTGATTTACGGCAAATAATAGGTTTGAATTTTCCTAATGGTCAAGGTGGTTATAATTGGATAAGTGCCTGGGATGCTGGGGTTGCCATAAAAGCACCGCCAGGTATGCATTTTAATCAAGTCATGTCCCATAGTGTCGTTAGTGATGGTAATGCTCATCATATCCCTTATCTTACTATAGGTGATGCAGATGGTGATGAAGCGGGTGGGTATGTGTCAGGTTATCTAAAAGCGACATGGTATGAAAATGGTGCACAAATTCCCAATGATAGGTTAGGTAATGAATTATGGAGCTGTGGTGGGCCCTATAAATTAAGAGTAGAGGTTAGGGATATCAAAGCTAATACCCCTTATGGTGTACCGAATAATCGTTATTATGGTAATAGTTGGGTGGAATACCGTCATTCCCCATAATCCCAGTATCTGCTATTTAAGACCAAATGATATGGGTAATTATGGTGGTTATGACGGAAATGTATTTCATAACTTTTGGGGCTTTTCTCGTTGGAGTGGCTTTCCGACCACGGGTTTTCAAAATGCGGCATTTACGTTAATAGGTGCAGGTGCAGACCAAAGTCGTTATCGCTGTTATTCACATAATGGGGGTGGCAAAATATGGTTATCGACCATCAATGGTTATGGTGCAAACTGCACGGTTAATTATGCGGCAGAAAAAAAATGGCAATTTATTCAAAATGGTACGCCGGTAATAACCATGGAATACTTTAATGGTCGAGATTGGATTTGGATGGATAATTTTACGATACCGGTGCCAAATAAATGGCCATCGAAAGGAGGTAATAAGAGTAATTTTACCAATCATCTGGTGATTAACACTATAAATGATCCTGGAGATCGGGATGTTTGGAATGGCGGTGCTGAACATGGACAATGGGTACATATTCCTAAAACAATTTATTACGTATTGGATTATTGTAGTGGCAGAGATAGTAACAGTGTAAAACGCCGAACCCAAACAGCGGAAGCGATGGATGACAATTTTCGCAGGGGATTGCTATATACGCTTGTAGAGCTTAAAGGTAATAATAATAGAGCAAGAGGTTTTGTTCGTGGCTTAGGTAATTTTATGGGCGAATGGGGGACATTGAACAGTTATAATTCATTTTGGGCAGATAAGATATGGACAGCAGATAGAAATGATGCTTACAAGCCTTTTTATGTTCAAGTCGATGGATACGCTGATTCACCAAGTATAATACGTAATCCTAAAGACGCATGGACAATTGCAGCTAGTCCATTATGTCGTGGAGATTAACCCGAGATTATGTTAACGACTACCAACATGGTAAATATAACTTTATTTTAAAAACGATGATAAGTTGTGTTAAGAATTTTATGAGTGACCTGATAATTTAGTGTATAAATAACTAAAAACTCAATGTGATTAAAAAAACAATGATAAATAATTGAGGAACGGGGTTTTTAAAGCCCAAAATCTTCTAAAAAAACAATTCTACGGTATTAGGTTGCGCAAAAACAGCTATTTGCCTTTTGCTGTACAATCTCCCAGACTATGTTTATAGTAGTTTATATTTTGAATTAATATTGGTTTTAATTACTAACGATATTATGAAGCTTCAACAATTACGTTACATTTTAGAAATTGCCCGCTCAGGCTCAATCAATGAGGCTGCTAAAAATTTGTATATTACTCAACCAAGTTTATCAACTGCAGTGAAGGAATTGGAAGCTGAATTTGGTATTGAAATTTTTGTACGGACATCTAAAGGAGTTTCATTATCGACTGATGGAGTTGAATTTTTAGGTTATGCAAAACAGGTTTTAGATCAAGCTCAGTTGCTAGAACAGCACTATGCTAAAAAAGTACCTTCCAAACAATTGTGTAGCATATCTACCCAACATTATGCATTTGCGGTAAACGCTTTTGTTAATTTAATCAAAAAGAATCATACTGATGAATATGAGTTTACCCTACGTGAAACTCGTACTTACGATATTATAACTGATGTGGCTAATTTACGTAGTGAAGTAGGTATTTTGTATCTAACTGATTTTAATCAAAAAGTTATTTTACGTTTGCTTAAAGAACATCGTTTAACTTTTAATCCACTATTTGAGGCTGATCCACATGTATTTATCAGTACCCATCATCCTTTGGCGGCCATGAAGTCTTTAACATTAGATGATTTAGAGGATTTTCCCTATCTTTCATTTGAACAAGGTGAATATAACTCTTTTTATTTTTCCGAAGAGATTTTAAGTACTGTGTATCATAAAAAGAGTATTCATGTCAGTGATAGGGCAACTTTATTTAATTTATTGCATGGATTAAATGGTTATACCATTAGTACCGGTGTGCTCAGTACTGATTTAAATGGTTCAGACATTCTATCTATCCCTTTAGATGTCGAAGAAAAGATATTAATTGGCTGGATAACATCACAAAAAGCACAGCTAAGTTTATCAGCACAAAATTATATCGAAGCGTTGAAAAAGCTTATTCAAGAAGAGTATGGTTTTAAGCTTAAATAAGCGTTTGCGATTAATAAATCAAATTGCTATTTTAGTAAATTCCAGTATAATTGCGCACGATTCATATATTTATTATATGGATGCCGAGGAATGTCTGAATTAGAGATCGGTCATTCCATTTTTTATATTTATATTAAGAGGTTTATTATGTCTCTAACTGTAGAAGCTAAAGCGAAAATCGTTGCTGAATATGGTCGTGGTGCTAACGACACTGGTTCAACTGAAGTTCAAGTTGCTCTTTTAACTGCACGCATTAATGACTTACAAGGTCATTTTTCTGAGCATAAAAAAGATCACCATAGCCGCCGTGGTTTATTACGCATGGTGTCTAGCCGTCGTAAATTATTAGATTATTTACGTCGTAAAGACTTTGAACGTTATAGCCAATTAATTCAAAGACTAGGTTTACGTCGCTAATTATTTATCTACTTGAAAAGAGGCCTAGGCCTCTTTTTTCGTTGTGAAAATTCAAGGCTTTGATATAATGCAGAGTCCGAAAAGCTAAATAAATGCTTTGAAGATAGAAATTAATAAAATAAAAGATTGTATCTCATGTTTCGCGCGACTAATGAGAGCTCTATAGTTTATAGATTTGTCATTAGTCGTGACAGTGAAATAATCTTTTGTTTAGTATCCCACACATAGTTGAAGTGTGTATCAATATGTTCCAGCGTCATGCTGCTTCCTGTCGAAATATCAAACTTCAACGTGATTTATTACAAGAGGACATTATTTTGTTTAATCCGACATATCAAAAATTCCAATATGGTCGCCATACTGTTACTTTAGAAACTGGTATTATGGCGCGTCAAGCAACTGCTGCAGTTATGGTTAACATGGACGATACTGCGGTATTTGTCACTGTAGTTGCTAATAAAAAAGTTAAAGAAGGACAAGACTTTTTCCCTTTAACCGTTAACTATCAAGAACGTACTTACGCTGCTGGTCGTATTCCTGGTGGCTTTTTCAAACGTGAAGGTCGCCCAAGTGAAGGCGAAACATTAATTGCCCGTTTAATCGACCGTCCACTTCGTCCATTATTTCCTGAAGGTTTTGTTAATGAAATTCAAATCATTGCAACAGTGGTATCAGTGAATCCTGAAGTAAGCCCTGATTTAGTTGCTATGATTGGTGCATCAGCTGCACTTTGTTTATCTGGCGTTCCTTTCCATGGCCCAATTGGTGCTGCTCGTGTAGGCTTTATCAATGATGAATTTGTGTTAAATCCATCAGTAAAAGAATTAGCGACTAGTCGTTTAGATTTAGTTGTAGCCGGTACCAAAAGTGCGGTATTAATGGTTGAATCAGAAGCCGATTTATTAACTGAAGACCAAATGTTAGCGGCAGTGGTATTTGGCCATGATCAACAACAAGTTGTAATTGATAATATCAATGAATTTGTGGCTAAAGCGAACTGTGAAAAATGGGATTGGGTTGCACCAGCTAAAAATGAAGTGCTATTTAATGCGGTTTCTGAATTAGCCAAAGATCGTTTAGGTGAAGCTTATCGTATTACTGAAAAACAAGCTCGTTATGCGCAAATCGATTTAATTAAAGAAGAAGTGTTAGCCACACTTAAAGAAAAAGATGAAGAACTTGACGAAAATGAAGTTATTAACATTATTGTTGATTTAGAAAGCCAAATCGTCCGTCAACGTGTTATTGCTGGTGAACCACGTATCGATGGTCGTGAAAAAGATATGATTCGTGCTCTGGATATTCGTACCAATGTATTACCAAGAACTCATGGTAGCGCATTATTTACTCGTGGCGAAACGCAAGCATTAGTTACCGCAACTTTAGGTACTGAACGTGATGCGCAGATCATTGATGAGTTAACTGGTGAATATACCGAACGTTTCCTTTTACATTATAACTTCCCTCCATATTCAGTTGGTGAAACAGGTATGGTTGGTTCACCAAAACGTCGTGAAATTGGTCATGGTCGTTTAGCTAAACGTGGTGTTGCTGCGGTAATGCCAAGCAAAGAAGAATTTCCCTACACTGTACGTGTAGTTTCTGAAATTACTGAATCTAATGGATCTTCTTCAATGGCTTCAGTTTGTGGTGCGTCATTAGCATTAATGGATGCTGGTGTTCCAATTAAATCTTCGGTTGCTGGTATTGCCATGGGCCTTGTTAAAGAAGGCGATAACTTTGTAGTATTATCTGATATTTTAGGTGATGAAGACCATCTTGGTGATATGGACTTTAAAGTAGCTGGTACCCGTGAAGGTGTAAGTGCACTACAAATGGATATCAAAATTGAAGGTATCACGAAAGAAATTATGCAAGTTGCCTTAAACCAAGCTAAAGGTGCTCGTTTGCATATTTTAGGGGTAATGGAACAAGCGATTAATAAACCTCGTCAAGAGATATCTGAATTTGCTCCTCGTATCTATACGATGAATGTTAATCCAGATAAAATTCGTGATATCATCGGTAAAGGCGGTGCAACGATTCGTGCATTAACCGAGGAAACTGGTACTACTATTGAAATTGCAGATGATGGTACAGTGAAAATTGCGGCATCTGATGGTAATAAAGCACAAGATGCAATCGCACGTATCAATAATTTAGTTGCTGATGTTGAAATTGGTAAAATCTATACCGGTAAAGTAACACGTATTGTTGATTTTGGTGCTTTCGTTTCAGTTATTGGTGGAAAAGAAGGACTTGTTCACGTTTCACAAATCGCTGATCATCGAGTGGAAAAAGTTGCAGACTACTTAAAAGTAGGTCAAGAAGTGAATGTTAAAGTACTAGAAATTGATCGCCAAGGTCGAATTCGTTTAAGTATGAAAGATGCGGTTGAGTCAGCGCCAGAAGTTGCGCCAACAGCTGAATAAAATATGATTCACTAGGAGCTTAATATGAGATTATTCAACCTGCGAATGTTGTGCTGTATTTTTGCAGTCATTATCTTGTCAGGTTGTTCTAATTCTCTACCTTTACTTGCTGTTCCTGAGCAAGTTTCGTATGATGATGAGTTGAAAATAGCTGAAATAAGTCAACAGTTATCAAGACGAGATCTTGATACTGTTTCTCGAATGCAGCTGATTTTTGAACGAGGAATTGTTTACGATTCATTAGGTTTTAAAGCATTTGCACAAAGTGATTTTAATCACCTTTTAAGTTTTAATCCTGAAATACCTGATGTTTATAATTTTCTTGGTACTTATGCGCTAAGAGATGGTGATTTCGATAATGCTATGATGGCATTTAATACTACACTAGAAATAGATCCATCTTATGCTTTTGGTTATTTGAATCGTGCAATTACTTTATATCGTACAGGACATTATCAAGCTGCACAGCTTGATGCACAAAAATTCTATCAATATGACGTCAACGAACCTGTTCGCGTTTTATGGCTTTATTTGATTGAAAAAGAAATAGATAAACAAGCTGCCTTAACTCAGTTACAAAATCGTTACGATAAACTAAGCGATAAAATGAGTTATGGTGGTGATATCATTGCATTTTATTTAGGTAATATTAGTGAATCTAAATTAATGCAAAACCTTCAACAAGGTGTTGAAAATGACCGGCAATTAGCCGAACGCCTATGTGAAGCGTACTTTTATTTAGGTAAATATTACCAAGGTAAAGGTAACAATGAGCGTGCCAAAATATTATTTAAATATGCTTTAGCTAATAATATTTATAACTTTGTTGAACATCAACAGGCACTCTACGAAATTAAGTTACTTGAAGAAAAGTAACAAGGGTCATGCCAGTTTTAAAAGTGAAAATATTGTTATAGCGTAGTTCTGATTTGCCCATAATATTCTCAATTATTTTTATGCTATCTATCTTTTGTATTAAATAAAGTAATTATTTAAGCAACAGTTATGCATGTTTGATTGTGTGATTATTGGCAGTTAGTTATTGGGGTGAGTTGTAAATTTTCAATTTAGTGAGCTGGCATAAATTTATATAGTGTTTTATTTAGGTAATGTAATATTTTATGAGCAATATTGTAATCCTCATAAATTATCTTGATTAGTAATTATCAGGTGTGTTGCTAACTTAAAAGTAAGCCTATATATCCAATTTGCAAGCGAGTTTACATGACAACAGAAATATCTTTTATTGACCTTGGTTTATCTGAGGAAATCCTTAACTCATTAAATGATCTTGGTTTTACTAAACCATCGCCAATCCAAGCAGAATGCATTCCTTTACTTTTACAAGGGAACGATGTGTTGGGTATGGCACAAACGGGTAGTGGTAAAACTGCTGCTTTTTCCATTCCTTTTTTGATGAATATTGATGCTAATTTAAAAGCACCACAATTATTGGTTTTAGCACCAACTCGTGAATTGGCAATTCAAGTTGCTGATGCCTGTGCTGAATATGCAAAATATGTGAAAGGAGTAAAAGTTTTACCACTGTATGGTGGTCAACGTTATGACGTGCAATTACGTGCATTAAAACAAGGTCCACAAATTGTAGTGGGTACTCCAGGTCGATTATTAGATCATTTAAATCGTAAAACGTTAGATCTTTCAAACCTTAAAGGTTTAGTTTTAGATGAAGCCGACGAAATGTTAAGAATGGGCTTTATTGATGATGTTGAAAGTATTATGGCTACGATCCCAGAAGATCATCAAACAGCACTGTTTTCAGCAACAATGCCGGCACCAATTCGTCGTATTACTAAACGTTTTATGCATAATCCGAAAGAAGTGCAAATCAAAGGGACTAAGCAAACTGCACCAGATATCGATCAGAGTTATTGGTTAGTACGTGGTATGCGTAAAAACGAAGCAATTGTACGCTTTTTAGAAGCTGAAGATTTTGATGCAGCAATTATTTTTGTTCGTACCAAAACAGCAACATTAGATGTCGCCGAAGTATTAGAAAAAAATGGTTATAGTTGTGCTGCATTGAATGGTGATATGACTCAGCAACTTCGTGAGCAAACGCTTGATCGTTTGCGTAATGGCCGATTAGATATCCTAATTGCAACTGATGTGGCTGCTCGAGGTTTAGATGTTGAGCGTATCAGTTTAGTTATTAATTATGATATCACTCTTGATTCAGAATCTTATGTTCACCGTATTGGGCGAACTGGTCGTGCTGGTCGTGCAGGACGAGCAATTTTATTTGTTGATAGTCGTGAACGTCGTTTACTTAAGAATATTGAACAAACAATTAAAAAGCCGATTCCTGAAGTAGCATTACCATCTAAAGAGTTGCTTGAAAAACGTCGTTTAGCGAAATTTACTCAGCAAGTTCAGCAACAATTAGAAAGTGCCGATTTAGATCAATATCAAGCGTTATTAGAGCAAATCCAAGCAGATAGTGGCGCAGATCTTGAAACGATTGCAACAGCATTATTGAGATTAGCTCAGAGTGATCGTCCGTTGATTCTTCCGCCTGATCCGGTATTTAAACCATCAAGAGAATTTCGTGATCGTGATAATCGAAATGGTGAACGTCGCTTACGTGGTGATAATCGTGAATCATCAAAACGTCGTGAACGCCGAGATGTGGGTGAAATGGATATGTATCGTATCGAAATTGGTAAAGAAAACGGTGTTGAAGTGCGTCATATTGTTGGTGCAATTGCTAATGAAGCCGATATTAGTAGTCGCTATATTGGTAATATCAAACTTTATGAAACTTATTCAACCGTTGAGTTACCAAAAGGCATGCCGAAAGATATCCTTAAGCATTTTGAACGGGTTAGAGTACTTAATCAACCAATGAAAATGAGCTTGGTAGCAGGTAAGCCATCTGAAGCTAAACGTGGACGTAAAAGTAGTAAACCAGAATCTAATGATAAAGGTTTTGCGAAAAAACGTGGCCGTCCTAGTGCACCTAAGTTCTAATACTTTTTAGGTTAGATTCTTAAGAACCTCTGCCAAATGGCAGGGGTTTTTTATTGCTTATCTTTTAGATTGTTACCTGCATTTTTTGGCAAGGTAATAAAGTCAATCATTGCTAACAAGGTCATTCCAGCTACCATTAATAGTGCTAAGCTAAAATCTTCCACCATTAAACCCGTTTGGCTATGGCCATTATAGCTAGATGCAATAAATAGAAATAAAGCACTTAACACAATGCCGAGTACGTTATTTAGCTGCTGGAAAATGGTAGATAAAATGTTAGCGCTCTGTATTTCTGTTTTATCAATTTCTGAAAAACTAAGCGTGGTGATGGTAGTAAATTGAATAGAACGAGCACCACCGGAAAAGAATAGAACTAATATAATCCAGATGATAGGTGTTTGTGGCGTGAAAAGGGCACATAACACAAAACTTGAAGATAATAACAGTCCATTGATAATCAGAATTTTGCGGAAGCCAAACTTATGAATTAAAGGTGTATTTACTGTTTTAAGCAGGATATTGCCGGCAAATAATGATAGCAGTAGTGAACCTGCAGTTAACGGTGACCAACCAAAACCGACTTGAAACATTAGCGGTAAGATAAACGGAGCACTATTTAAGCCAATACGTATTAATGAACCACCAAAAAAGGTCATTCTAAATGTGCGTTTAGAAAAAGCATATAGACTAATTAATGGATGTTGAGTATGAGCTAAATGATAGTAGGCAAAGATTAATATTAGGCTACCAACCAAAGATACTGTTACGCCTATCCAGAGACTACTATTTGAATGAGAAATCATTTCAAGCCCATAAACAAATAGTAGTAGGCCTAAACCACAAGTGATAAATCCAACACTGTCAAATGTACGTTTTTCAGGTAATTCTTTGGGTAATAATCGATGAGCGTAAAATAGGGCGATAAAACCTAATGGAATATTAAGAAGAAATATCCAGTGCCATGTTAGATATTGAGCAAAGAAGCCACCAATAATCGGTCCCATTAATGGCGCAATTAAGCCTGGCCAAACTAAAATAGAAATAGTGCTGACTAAATGTTGTTTTTCCGTTCGACTTAATACCACCGTTCTGCCTACCGGTACCATTAATGATCCACCTAAACCTTGAATTAATCTTGCGATGGTAAACATGGTCAGATTAGTCGATATGGCACACAATATTGATGCTAACATAAATAAAATAATCGAAATCGAAAAGACTCGATAGGCGGTGAAACGGTTGGCGATCCAGCCACTGGCCGGTAAACCAATTGTAAGTGCTAGCATATAGGCGCTAATCCCAATAGATAAATCTTGAGGATTGGTTAGAAATGACTTTGCCATAGCTGGAATTGCCGTGGTGATCACTGTAGCATCTAGATTTTCCATGAAAAACGTTGCAGCGACTAAAATCGCCATTTTTCGGACGTGACTATTCTGTTGCATCATGTAATTTGATTAATTCGGAAAAATAACAATAAAACTTTAATATACGCCAAAAATTTGTGTTGTGGTAAAGGTTTTTAACATTTTGCCCTTAATAGTGATTAAGAGTATACTAATGCCATATTAATCGGTAAAACAGAGGTAGAGGTACACAATGACAGATTCTTTAAATAAATGTAAAGCTAACGAAACACCAGTATGTTGTTGCGTTGATGTAGGTACAATTATAGACAATGAAGATTGTAGTGCAGAATATGAGCATGTTTTTACATCTGAATCAGAAGCAAATGCCAAATTAGCTACATTAACTCAAGCTGCAAAAGCTGTTGAAACAGAGCCTTGTGAAATTAACAGCAGCATCGATAAAGTTGAAAATGGCTATAAATTAACGGCCAAATTTACTTTCTGTTGTGGCGCTGAATGTATGATTTTCCAATTGAAATTACGTTAATCATTCTTTTATGAAAGTTTGTATTATGAGACATGGTGAGGCAGGTTTTGCTGCTTCATCTGATGCAAGTCGTACTTTAACTAATTATGGTTTAAAACAAGCCTGTCAGGCTGGACTATGGCTTAATCAACATAATTTTAAATTTGATTTAGGGTTAGTTAGTCCTTATTTAAGAGCCCAACAGACTTTCACTGAATTATCCTCACACTGCCGAGTTTCTCAATTCGAAACTGATAATCTTTTGGTGCCTGGCGGTAGCCCTTCTCATATTGCTGATTTATTAATGACACTACCCGATCGTGGTATCGAAAATGTGATTATTGTTTCGCATCTACCTCTAGTTGGTTATTTGGTTAATGAGTTATGTCCAGATGTTTCACCGCCAATGTTTCCTACAGCTGCTATTGCTTGTGTTGATTTATCCGCCAATACGGCAGGAAAGCTAGAATGGTTTCATGTAGTGGAATAAAAAAGCTTAACTTATTTGATTTACCTTTAACTGGTCGAACGCTAATCGAAGCGTCAGCAGGAACAGGTAAAACCTATTCGCTCGCATTTATTTATCTGCGATTATTATTGGGGATTGGTAAAAACAGTTATCCCACACCTCTTGATGTTAATCAGATTTTAGTGGTGACCTTTACTAAAGCCGCTACTCAAGAACTGCGATCTCGTATCAGGCAAAATATTCAAGAATTACGATTAGGGTTGTTACAAGGTCATCATGATGATCCAATTTATCAACAATTAATTGATTTAGTTGATGATAGCAACCAAGCAATACAGAAATTAACCCAAGCACAACAATCAATGGATGATGCGGCGATTTATACGATTCATGGTTTTTGTCAACGTATATTGACTAGTCATGCTTTCGAATCAGGTGTACTGTTTGAACAAACATTGATAACTGATGAACAAGATCTAAAGTTACAAGTTGTGCAAGATTTTTGGCGTAACTATTTTGTTCCTCTCGATAAAGCATTAGCCTACCTGATTCTTGACTATTGGCAGGATCCAGAAAGATTGCTATCCGACATCAGACCTTATTTAAATTTTGAATTTGATGAGCAGCAAGAAGAATATATTGATATCAGTGGCAAGATTCAGCAATTTTATCAAAAATATTTTCAGCAGATCAGTCTGATCAAAAAACAGTGGTTAGATTCAATTGCCGATCTGCCAGAAATAATTGCTCAATCAGGCGTTAATAAACAATCCTATAGTAGCCGTAATTTACCTAATTGGTTGGCTAAAGTTACTGCTTGGGCGCAGATGCCAATCCGTTCATTTAAACTGCCTAGTGAGTTAACTAAATTTAGTCAGTCGATTTTAATTGAAAAAACTAAGCAAGGTAAAAATCCTCCGACTCATGCCGTTTTTGAGAGTATTGAAGCGCTATGTAATAGTTCTATTGATTTACGCGGCGAAGTTCTAATGGATATCGTTAGAATCATTCAAAAGCGTATTTATATTCAGAAGGTAAAACGTGGTGAAATGAGTTTTGATGATCTCTTAAGCCAGTTGAACCGAGCTTTGCGCGCTAGAAATGGAAATCGATTAGCTGAGAGTATTGCGAAAAAATACTGTGTAGCGCTGATTGATGAATTTCAAGATACCGATCCGGTGCAGTATAAAATTTTTGATCGTATCTATAATCGTTATCCGAAAGAGACTGGGTTACTGTTTATTGGAGATCCTAAACAAGCGATTTATAGCTTCCGTGGTGCAGATATTTTTACTTATCTAAAAGCAAAATCATCAACTGGTGAAAATAATTTTACTATGCAGGTTAACCACCGTTCTTCATCATTGATGGTGAATGCAGTTAATTCGTTATTTAATCATCATGATAATCCGTTTATTTTTGAAAATATTCCATTTTTACCAATGGAAAGTGCCGAACGTAATCAACAAAAAGGTTTGATTATCAATAATCAAGAGGTTAATGCTTTAGCGGCATACTTATTACCTGATGAAGTTAGCACAAAAACCGATTATCAAGAGCATATCGCCAACTGCTGTGCTAAGCAGATTGTGACGTGGTTGATGGATCCGACCATTTTATTGAAGGATAAAGATGGTCAACGACCAATTACAACTGCTGATATTGCCATTTTAGTCCGTACCGGATACGAAGCAGAGATCATCCAACAAAAGTTAACCTGTGTTGGGGTTAAAAGCGTTTATTTATCTAATCGGAGTAGTGTCTTTCTAGCTAAAGAGGCACAGGAGGTCCTGTGTTTGTTACAAGCAGTGCTTATGCCAGAAAATGAAACCGCTTTGCGCTTAGCTTTAATGACGACACTGTTAGGACAAACCATGACCGAACTTGAGCAAATAACTGATGATCAAGATAAATGGGAAGGTTTGATAGAGGAGTTTAAACAGTATCAGATTATCTGGCAATATTATGGTGTGTTAGTCATGTTGCGCCGGATGATGAAAAAACGTCAGTTAGCTGAAAATATATTAGCTAGCCCAAATGGTGAACGGACTTTAACTAATTTGATGCATCTAGGTGAATTATTGCAAGAAGCGGCCGACGAACTTGATAGCCCACATGCTTTGGTTCGTTGGTTATCAAGGCAAATTGTCAGTCCTGATGCAAATTTAGAAAATCATGAACAACGATTGGAAAGTGATGAAAATTTAGTAAAAATTATCACTATTCATAAATCTAAAGGTTTAGAGTTTCCTATTGTTTGGTTACCATTTGCTGCTCAATTTCGAAATTCAGATAGTCAGTTTTATCATGACAAAAATAATGACTATCAACCAACTTATGCTTGGCTATTAACCGATGAAATAAAACAACAGATTGAAGATGAACGTTTAGCCGAAGATTTACGTTTACTTTATGTTGCTATGACACGTTCAATCTTTCATTGTAGCGTTGGTTTAGCATCATTAAAAAACAGTCAGTCTGCGATTGATTATTTATTAAAAGGTGACTTGCGTTCAATTGCTAAATTTGCTGATTTGGTTGAATTACAATTACCTATTTTAGGTGAGCTGTATAATGCTGAATTAGCTGCCAATCTTTCACTTACCGCCAATGTATTTAAACGTAAATTATCTAATAGTTGGCGTGTAACCAGTTATACCGAATTACAAAAGCATAATAATATGGTTGGTCTTAATTCAACTATGCTTAGTGATTGGCGTGAAAATAATCTCGAATCCGCCGATTCATTATCAACTGAAGAGCAATATGATATCCATCATTTTCCAAAAGGTGCATATGTTGGTACATTGTTGCATTCCATTATGGAAAATTTAACACCAACTAATGCCGAGGATTTGTGCGCTAGTACGATTAAAAAATTGAGTTTACCACCGCATTGGTTAACAGTGCTAATTGATTGGTTACAACAGGTTTTAGCAACGAACCTAAATAAAAGACAAGATCAAGATGGGCCGTTATTAGCCGATGTTTTAAATAGCCAATGTATTAATGAATTACAATTTTATTTTCCCATTCGCAGTGCTGTGACCAGTAAACAATTAGATAGTTTATGTAAAGAGTATGATGATTTATCCAAACAATGTCCTCCTTTAGATTTTGAAACTGTACAAGGCATGTTAAAAGGATTTATCGATTTAGTGTTTGAGTACCAGGGTAAATATTATATTGTAGATTATAAATCAAATTGGTTAGGTGATGGGGTAGAGGCTTATACCGAGTCAGCATTAAATCAAGTTATGTGTGAGCATCGTTATGAGCTGCAGTATCAAATTTATTGCTTAGCCCTGCATCGATTTTTACGCAGCCGTTTAGCAGATTATCGATATGAAACGCATTTTGGTGGTGTTTATTATCTATTTTTACGGGGACTTCCTAAACAAGGGATCTTTTATCATCTACCAAAGCAACAGTTTATAGAGAAACTCGATAAATTATTTGATGGGAAAGATTTAACTTAATCAACTAGGCACAAATACTTGTGATTTTGCGATATCTGGACAACATAATGGCAAAGAAAATCAAATTAGTTTTGGTGTGCAAACTGAAGTTTGGTTTTAGGTAGTCTTATTTGGGTAAATAGGTCAATGTCGAAAACTGTTATTATAAAGTTTTCGACATTTCTTAGGGCCTTGTTCGTTTTAAGTTTAATATTAATTAGCGAATATTATTAACTGAGTATCGTTTAGTTAACGTTGGAATAAATACATTAATTAAGTTAGCTGGTGGAGGTTCTCCTTTTGCTAATTGTAATGCAAGTTCAGCTGCTTGTTCGGCCATTGTGTGTAATGGATAACGAATAGTTGTTAGCTTTGGATGTAAATATCTAGCAATTAAAAGATCATCAAAGCCAATGATCGAAATATCATCCGGAATTTTTATATCATTATCGTATAATACTGACATAGCACCAGCAGCCATTGAATCATTGTAACAGGCAATCGCCGTAATTTGTCGATTTCGTTCTAAAAGAGACATCATTGCTTGTTCTCCTCCTTCTTCATTAGGAGAACCGAAGGCAATAAAATTATCATTAATATCAATGTGATGCTCGATTAATGCATCTTTATAGCCTTGTAATCTATCTGCTGAGTCAGAGATGCTGTGATTGGAACATAAATATCCAATATTAGTATGACCATGCTGAATTAAATGTTTAACGGCTAGGTAGGAACCATAACGACTATCAAGAGCAATACAGCGTTTTTCAAAACCTTCCAATATTCGATTAATTAGAACCATACCAGGAATTTGCTGCATCAGCTTTATTAATTGATAATCCTCTAGCATTTTTGCATGCACAACTAAAGAAGAACAACGATGTTCTATAAGATTAGTTATAGCATTATATTCTTGTTTTTTATTGTGGTAACCATTACCAATCAGCAAAAAATGGCCGTTTTTCGCTGCAACTTTTTCAACAGTACTAATCATCGCGCCAGAAAATGGATCGGATAGGTCTGCCACCACAATGCCAATAGTCTTAGAGTTTTGTTGGGATAACGCTCGGGCGTTAGCATCAGGGTAATAATTTAATTTTTCCATGGATTTTTTTACTGTTTCACGTGTTTTATTACTGACATTGTCAGCGTTATTAATTACCCGTGATACCGTTGCAACGGAAACCTTTGCTAATTTTGCAACATCTTTTATTGTCGCCATAAAAAATCCTTTTAACTTTTTTTAACTTATTGCCAATATAGAGTTTTAGATTATTGATCGGTTAGAATAAATAGCTCGTAAATTGGCTGAAAACCTAAGATTCAAATATTACTATTACATTTGCTATTGTTGTTGCCCGTAATATTCTGAATATCAACTTAACTGGTTATAATAGAACAAAATTTTTAGTTTGCCAATAAGCTCATTTTTATATGAATCGTTTCAGTAAAAATATATTAATGATGAAGATTGAAAATATTTAGCTGTAAAATTTAACGAAAAAAGTAAACATTTTGGTTTGTTACTACTTCTATTCACATGGCGTAACTGGGGGGTAGTTCTTGTAAATAAATATTCATTAACCAATGGTGTTGGATAATAAATTGCATAGCATAATGATTGACTATTAACTCTATATTTTGCTGAATCCTAAAATTTTAATCTATCCTAGTACATCAGTAACCATATTAGTGACGCCAAATTTACCTTTTTAAAAATCAGTTTGTTATATGAATGTTGTGACGATAAATATAACTACTTTTTGATGCTGATTTGCTACCGAATAATTTATATTACTAGGCTTCCATCAATATTTAATTGGATACGCTTGCTATTTAAAAAGAACATTATTTCAGTGTTAATTAGTGAATTAAGTACCGTTACTATCAGTACAAGTATCGTATTTACACTCATTAATTGTAATTGATTACTTAATGAATGATGTTTAGAACAGGTTTAAATGGTTAAATTGATTCTTATATTAAGGTTATTTAAGATAGTTAGATATATTTATAATTATATTTTTTTGATATTAATGTGATGATTTTTTTGATTTATTAACAATTATTGGATTATTGTTTTTTGATTTATATTTTTAATGAATGTAATCGGTTTCATTTACTATTGATAAAATTTGAGATTATCAAATTTTTATTATAAATGGTTGTGCGAAAAGGCTACTTTTTGTGTTATCATGTTTTTATTGTGGGTAAAAATTTAAAATATCATGAAAAAACAGAATATTATTACTTTACTTTCTTTTATTGCTGTAGCTTTTAGTGCAAATGCAGTTGATAAATATGTTACTGAAAATGTTGATATTTATCTACGCCGAGGCCCTAGCTCTCAATATGCTTATTCAAACGCAGTTAAAGCCGGTCAAAAAGTAATTGAACTTGAAAAAAGTGCTGATGGTAAATATACACGAATACAGCTTCCTAATGGTAGTTCAGCTTGGATTGAGTCTAATAAATTAAAAGATCAACCTAGTTTTAAAGAGCTTGTACCATTATTAGAAGCACAACTTGCTGAGTATAAAGATAAAGTTGATAATGCAGAAAAAAATCAACAAAATGCCATCCAAGATTATGCCGAAAAACTACAAAAAGCTGAACAATCGATTGAAAGCTTACAAGCTAAGAATAATGAGTTAGAACAACTTAATAAACAGCAAGAGATGAAGCTTGAGTCTATGTTAAATCAAGTTGATGATAAGCGCCGTGATCTGATTGTAACTTGGTTTACTTATGGTGGATTAGTTGCTGGTGGTGGTTTCCTTCTAGGTCTTATTTTGCCGGCTATTATGCCTGGCCGTCGTAAAAAAGATCGTTGGATGCGTTAAATGAGTAAAATCTATCTTGTTGGCGGTTCAGTTAGAGATAGATTGTTACATCTCCCTGTTGTTGATCGAGACTGGGTTGTGGTTGGTGCAACCCCAGATGAACTTTTAGCATTAGGTTATCAACAGGTTGGTAAAGATTTTCCTGTTTTTTTACATCCCAAAACTAAAGAAGAGTATGCTCTAGCTCGAACAGAGCGGAAATCAGGTAAAGGCTATACAGGCTTTATTTGTGACTTTAGTAAAGATATTACTTTAGAGCAAGATCTTATTCGACGAGATCTTACTATAAATGCGATTGCCATGGATCAAGAAGGCAATATAGTCGATCCTTATCATGGTGTTAATGATATTAAGCTTAAATTATTACGCCATGTTTCTCCTGCATTCAGAGAAGATCCCCTACGAGTTTTGCGAGTGGCCCGTTTCGCTGCCCGTTATCACCATTTAGGTTTCAGAATTGTTGCTGAAACGAATAATTTAATGAAAGAGATGGTCTCTGCTGGTGAAATAAATACCCTTACAGCAGAACGGGTATGGAAAGAGACTGAAAAAGCGCTAGCGACTGAGGATCCGCAAGTTTATTTTCAAGTACTGGAACAATGTGGTGCTTTAGCGTTATTATTTCCATCACTCAAACTTTCCAGCACTATTACTGATGCATTAAAAAAATCGACTTTACTGACGAATGATCTGACCGTGCGCTTTGCAGTCTTGTGTGGTGAATTTGTATCCAAAACTGAGCTAGAAAAACTTTGTTTACAAATTAAAGCCCCCAATCAATATACGAAATTAGCAATTATGGTGCAGCAATTTCATAATAGTGTTACTAACGTGATACAATTAACTGCGGAACAAATTATCGAATTGTTCAATAAAATAGATGTATGGCGCAACCCAGCCCATCTTAATCAATTGATAATTGCTAGCCAATCTTATGCTAAAACGGAATTATTTCCTCAAGCTCAATACCTTGAACAAGCATATAAATTAGCTCAAGCAGTCGATGTTCAAAATATAATTGCTGAAGGTTATACTGGAAAGTTAATTCATAATGAGTTACAAAAAAGGCGAATTGAAGTGATATTAAACGGTATTTGATTGCATCTTAATCAATCGTCACTTTTTTTTAAAATATCTAAAAAAAAGGGTTGACGATTTGCCGTAACACAAGCATAATGCGCCTCGCAGTGTTGGTTATGACGTTGCGAATGAAATGGCTACGTAGCTCAGCTGGTTAGAGCACATCACTCATAATGATGGGGTCACAGGTTCGAATCCCGTCGTAGCCACCATTAAGATTAGTTTGTACTTTTACCGAAAGTATACAGTGCGGGTGTGGCGAAATTGGTAGACGCACCAGATTTAGGTTCTGGCGCCGCAAGGTGTGTGAGTTCAAGTCTCTCCACCCGCACCATTTTAATCTTAATGTCTATCCTTTATTGGGGTATAGCCAAGCGGTAAGGCAGCGGGTTTTGATCCCGCCACGCCCAGGTTCGAATCCTGGTACCCCAGCCATTCCAATCTGCTCATATTTTTATATCCGACTTTTAGTCTATTTTTATATTGGAACTTTTCCTCTATAATCAATTCTATAAAATATGCGGAATTAGTATATTTATCAGATATCTAATCTCCATTCATATTGGGGTATAGCCAAGCGGTAAGGCAGCGGGTTTTGATCCCGCCATGCCCAGGTTCGAATCCTGGTACCCCAGCCATTTAATTTTCAAACATTATCTATGTATCACTCTTTTGAGTGAATTGATTAATGTCAATTGATAGTCATAGTTAAAAAAATCAGCCACTAGTTATTTTTTGGATTAAGTTTATTTATATTATTTAATATATAAATGATGAGTTGCTTTTAACAGTAAATACTAAAGTGGATTATCTGCTTTTTAAAAGCGAAATTAAAATTATTTTAGCTATAATAACAATGAAAATTGCGTTATATCATCTTATAACGCAATTTATGAATATATTTTCTATTTCAGCACACAAACAAAATATAATTCATTATCTTTCAACTGCCATTCAATAGCCCCTTTTGTTGAACCTACTGCATATTGGTTATTACTATCTCTTTCGTCTGAAGTCCAATATAAATGTCCTTTAGGGAAATGGTTACCGGGATAGGTGTGATGATAATAGTTTTCTTCGTTAGTTACATCACCCCATTCAGCTAAAAGATTGTTTCCAACCTGACGATAATAGTGATTTGTTGTAATGGCTAGGCAATTATCTGAGTTATTATCAGATTGGCAAGCACCGCCACTAGTTATAAGACCTTGGTCACTGTTGGTTAAATCTTCAATAGATGGAACGATATAGTTTCCCTGACAAACACTTCTACTTTGATTATAAGGATAAAAATCTTGGCTGGGTGCGGAGAACCATTTCTTAATAGTAAACGAATAAATATCTTCACCGTTGGATTTTATAGAAAATGTAGGATTTGCTTCAGTGGCTTCTCCTAGCAATTTAACTTGAACAGCCGTGTTAGCCAGGTGGCTATCTACATCATTATCACTAATTGTGTTTATTTGAACATTTACTCCTTTTGAACTATTTGATGATGTTATTGTCGATAAATCAAAAGGTGCACCAGCTATAAACATGAGAAATCGTGCTTGATCAAATCCAGTAGTTGGAAAACCACCAGCACTGACTTTATTGACGAAGCCAGAATCAACTATGTATTGATTGTTATCACCCCAAGTTAAATGAGCCCAGTCACCAGTGTAATCTCGATTTTCGAAAGGGAATGAATATACAATTGATGGTCGATTTGCACAAACGGTAGGTTTGATCGCATTGTAAATCAAAAAGTCACTTTTAGGCGTAGAATAAATTGTATAATTTGGCATGCCATATTCAGAAACTAAAGCGATAGTGCCTGAAATTCTGATATATGGGTTCCACCCCAACCGTGCTAGCTCACAAAAGGTTCTATTTCTATCTGGCTCCAATAACAAATAGGATATATTGGCAGCTCGATAGAACCAATCTATTTTAAAACCGCCATCAGGTGGGGTTATTGTAGTTATAACATCGCCGTCATCATCAGAGACGTTCTGGCTATCAATTGGATTAGTAGGTGAAAATGGCATTATTATAGGTTCAAAACCATAATCAGACTTTAACATAGTTAACAATTGATTTGGTGTGGTTGTATTAGGATCAACTTGAGGGAAATTTATGGACTTTATTGTGTCGTTTAAACTATTTAATTCAGAGTTTATTGTAGTTTGTAATTTTACTCCAAAATAGTGAAAGTTTTGTTGATTATATTCTCGAGATCCATTTATGCCTATCGCATCTGGGTTAATAAAATAGGGAGCGGAACCATGAATAACCTCTACTGTTTTTGTATCCAATGCCAAAGCTAATCCGCTCATTAAAAACACTGAAATTAAAAAGAATATGATAAATCGTGTTAAGCATTGAAATTGAGAACACAGAATAAAATTAAATCCTTTCAATAACATCATCTTACCTTACCTTTTAATTCTTAAATTTAAATAAAAAAGATATATTTATTGTGTTTAAATTATGCTGATACTTATTACTACAAACTTAAATCGTGAAAAGCTTAATTCTTGGATAAAAATCTTTTTTATGAATTGCATTGTTAGGTAGAGCTTGAAACTAAAAGTTAATTTTTGTAAAAAATCCATGTGTAAAAATATGATATTTAACACATGGATAATTATGTAGTGGATCGTTATTTATATAAATTTACATAAACTGTTTGAGCGGTGCCGGCACGATTGGCAGAGACTTCTTTGACATAATAGAAATGAGCATCATTAGCGATAGCATATTTTTGTGCAGCAGCACTAATTTCGCTAGTATCATTAAATGTGCCATGGAACACAATAGTTTGATAAGGTTTCATCACTTTGAATGCATCACTAGTGATTTCATAAGCATCTTGACCTGCAATGGCTTTAGAGATAATAAAGTCACGGACTGGTGCATCTTTTTTAAATAAAGCAACATCAATTTCCTGCTCATTATTTTTAACATCATCGGCAGTAATTGAATACACATAAAATGCATAAGCATTTTTTTCCGCAGCTATTTTACTTGCTGAATCCATTATTTCAGCGGTATTGTTATAGCTACCTTTGTATTTAACTATTTCAAATGGTAAATAATAAAGTGCTTTAGATCGAGGATAAAGCACAATGCCATTATGGGTAGCTTCATCTTTGCTGACAGCAATTGGCGCATTTGATAAATAAATATCAGCATAAACAGTAGCACGATCGGTTGAAGTACCAGTAGCTGGTTGTTCAATACCAGTGATATGATAATATTTTGCTCCAGCTTCATCAGCAGCTTTAGATATATCATCTGCTGCATTTTGTGCTTGTAAATAGCTACCAGTTACTGAAATTTCTTTATAAGGAATGAGGTTATTACTTTCCTCAGCTGTTAATGGTAATGCCGCATAAATATTGGCAACAGGTAGAGATAATAGTAAAGCTAATGCAATAGATGATTTATTAAAACGTTTCATAATAATGTCCTTCATATTTATGTTATAAAAATTAAAAAACAATTTGTAACGCTTATTTTATGGGGGTATTGCATGAGAGTTTTGAAAAACGAATAACGCTCTCGAAATAAATCTTTTACTAATTCTTTCAGACAGCTAGATAAAACAGGGTAGAAATGATAGAAATGAGAAATAACCGATTAATAGTATATATTAATCAAAATATTTGTGTAGGTACCACTTGGTTTTTTTTGAAAAAATTTTTCTTAAAGCATTTTATGTTAAAGTCAGAACTGAAGCATATTTAATTTAACTGTAATTTATAATTGAGTATTACTTTTGATGGTACTTATAAAACTATTAATAATTTGTGCAGTCAATCCCCAAATAACAAAATTATCATATTGATAAAAATGAACATTATGTTGAGATTTTTGTTGCCAATTTGCGGTTCGATTAGGTACCAATTCAAATGGAAAATTGTCATCAGGCTTGAAACCGACTAACATGTTAGCTTGTTTCGGTGGATGGTTAATAAACCAGTCAAGTGGAACCGTAAAAACAGATTCAACTTCATCTTGATTAAGTAGCAAGTTATCTAAAGATTCAATTTTTGCGACAAATGGATAAATCATCATACCTAACGAAGCAATAAATTTCGGCAATTGCCCCAAAATAGTTATTTGATCAATGGTAATGCCTAATTCTTCAAAGGTTTCACGTTTAGCTGTATATTCAGGGCTATCATCAGTTACTTCAACTCGACCACCAGGAAAACAAATATCCCCGGGTTGCCATTTAAGTTTCTTTGAACGTACTTGAAAAAGTAGGTGTAATTGATTTTTGATAGAGATAATGGGTATTAATACTGCTGCTTTATTAATGGTGTGAAATTGTTTTTTGGTTTTTTTTAAAGATTGTGATATTTTTTCGATTGTGGTCATAATATTTATTTCGTTTTATTTTTAGGTTTACATTCTTTTTACGTTATAATATAAAATTATTGGAGAAATTGTTCGTCAATAGTACATCTGTTTCACCTGAATAATACTATGCAATACGATATTAATAACATAAAAAAAGAACTTGATGATCTTGCTATTCTGAAACATGAGCGAGCTCGAAGTGGAATGCCTTTGGAATTCCAACGAGTTTTTACCTTGTTACCAGTGCTTTTTCATTTTCATCATCCAGATCTTCCCGGTTATCAAAATATAGATACCCCATCAGGTATTGCATACTATCAACCTTCAAATGAGATTATTGAACAACTACAACATTGTTTCAATTTTAACAACGCTACACAGACAAAATATTCTGACATATCTGCACTATATTCAATGGGGAGTACCTGCTCTATAGGACAGGCGGTTACCTCTGATCTTGATATATGGGTTTGTATCGAAAATAATTTATCTACAGTTAAAAAGCAAGCTTTAATAACGAAGTGTCGATTGATTGAAGAGTGGGCTGAGGAACTAGGTGTAAAACTTACATTATTTGTCGTTGATGTCGATCGATTTATCAACCAACATCATGAATGTTTGATGGGTGAAAACTGTGGTTCAGCACAACATATTTTATTGCTGGAAGAGTTCTATCGTTCCGCCAATCTTTTAGCTGGTAAACGACTACTATGGTTTGCAGTTCCAGCTGATTTTACTATTAATGATGTTACTTACCCAACTTATGAAAAATGTGTTCAAGCATTAGTGGTCGCTAATATAATCAAACGTGAAGAATGGATCGATTTTGGACCACTCACTGGATTGTCTGCCGAAGAGTATTTTGGCGCAAGTTTATGGCAACTCTATAAAAGTATTGATTCGCCATTTAAAGCTGTATTAAAAACATTACTACTTGAAGCTTATTCTTCTATCTATCCTGAAAATAGACCAATTGCTTATGAAATGCGCGAGTATATTCAAAAAGGTGAAATTCACGTTCATCATTATCTTGATTCATACTCTATGTTATTAGATCGGATTTCTAATTATCTAATTGAAATTAGAGATTTTCAACGTCTTGAATTGGTAAGGCATTGTTTTTATTTAAAAGTAAATGAAAAATTATCAGATAGTGATCAACCATCGTCATGGCGTCGTAAAATATTAAATGAATTAGTACAACAATGGGGATGGAAGCATAAGTTATTGGTAAAATTGGACGCCAGTAAAACATGGAAAATAGAACAAGTACGTGAAATACACGAAATATTGCTCCATACCATGATGACAGGTTATCGTAATTTACTCAATTTTGGTCGTCGTAATAACTTAGATTCACTTATTAGTCCACAAGACTTGGCTATACTGACTCGTAAATTATATGCCTCTTTTGAAGTTCTACCGGGTAAAATTTCAACATTAAAACTTAATATTTCGGATAATCTGCAAGAAGATGTATTAACTTTTATCCATGTCAAAGAAGATCGTATCAATCGAGCCGGTTGGTATGTTTACAATCAAACACCTAAACTAAATTCTATTATTGGTCACCAATACTTAGAATATAGTAAATACTTGGTTAAATTAGTTGGTTGGTGTTACTTTAATGGTTTAATTTCTGATTCAACCAATTTTTATTATTACGATGGTGATGAGCGAGATAATCAAAAAATAACCAAGCTCATCGAAGATCTGAAAAATTATTTTCCGATAGATGTACCTACCGCAACGGAGGAACAGTTATATGGGCCTTGCGAAATACGCCATTTGGCGATTATCTTGAATTTAGAAGATGATCCAACTATTAATTTAGAACTTGAGGATGAAATTAGTACTAATGTTTTAAATTATGGCAAGCAAGAGGTAAGTTTAGTTGGTTCTATAGATTTACTTTATCGTAACTCATGGAATGAAATTCGGGTATTACATTTTAGTGGTTCTTTATGTGTGCTGGAAGCCATAAAAGCGTTACTTAATCGTATGCATAAAGATGCTGATTTACCTAATTCGGTCGAAATTTTTTGTTATAGTAAACATCTTAGTCATGAAGTCTGTAAACAAATGAAAAAACTGATGGATGACTGTGTTGATTTACGATTGACGACTACTAAAAATAACTTAACCCAAGTCAAACCACTTAGAATAGATGGTGCTTCATGGTATCTATTTTTTGAACGATTTGGCGTTTCATTTCATCAATTCGAAAATGCTATTGATTTTTATGGAGCGGTATCGAATAATAAAGTTCAAGGTAGGCCGTTAAATATCTTAGATGAAAGTAATGAATTACCTAAAGAGATAGATAGCGTCGCTTATGAAGGTATTATTCAATTCTTCTTTGAAGATACCACTACAGGATTTGATTTATATATTTTAAATGAACATAATCAAATAGAAATATACCGTAATTGTAATGGTACTAAAGAAAATATGGTTAAAGATATCAATGATTTTTATGTATTATCTGATGACCGTTTTACTTTCACTACCAGTAGTTCAGTTAATTTTAATTTACCGCAATTTTATCAAATCACATATAACGATGCGGGCGAGCGCGAAATCTTCTTATTGAATTAATTATCTAAAAAATTTTTTATCTAAAAATTTAATAAAATCATTGTCTTTTAGTATATAAATAATTAAAAATGAAAATGATTGATTAAAAAAATGAAATTTCTATTAAAATAATGGGAACTTTTTTTAAATTTACGAATCTAACTGTTAGAGTGCACAGTTTTGGGCCAACTAATAGTTATTAACATAATGAGGAATGGCCTTTAATGGGGGAGCAAATAACAGACCAAGTTTTAGTTGATCGCGTTTTAAACGGAGATAAAAATGCGTTTAATTTACTTGTCGTTCGTTATCAAAATAAGCTAGCTCATTTGGTATCACGTTATGTTTTACCTTCTGAGGTCCCTGATGTTGTGCAAGAAACCTTTATCAAAGCTTATCGTTCGTTAAGCTCTTTTAAAGGGGAAAGTATTTTTTATACTTGGTTGTACCGAATTGCGGTTAATACAGCAAAAAATTATTTAATTTCGCAAGGTCGACGACCGCCATCTTCGGATATTGATGCTAGTGAAGCTGAAAGTTACGAAGGTGCCGACTCATTGAGAGATGTCGATAACCCAGAAAGTTTAGTTCTTTCTAAAGAAGTTGAAAAAGTTGTATTTGAAGCAATTGAAGCATTAACTGATGATTTGAGAACTGCTATCACATTACGTGAAATTGACGGTCTAAGTTATGAGGAAATTGCCGAAATTATGGGAACACCGGTTGGAACAGTTAGATCACGTATTTTTAGAGCTCGTGATGCTATTGATGAAAAAATTAAACCTTTAATTGGTTAAATAAATTAAGTAGCAAGAAATTTAAGGTATCTACTATGCAAATAGAACAGAAACAGCAACTTTCATTATTAATGGACGGTGAGTTAACTGATCAACACTTTGTTGAGATGGTTAGCCATGATGAAAGTTTGCAATCCTGCTGGCATCGTTATCATATTGCAAGAGACGCAATGCGAGGAGAATTGCACGGTAGTTCATTAACATTAGATATTACCAATCAAGTTGCTATGGCGATTGCTGATGATGACTTATATCCACAATTAACTGAGCAGCCATCCCAAAGTGAAATTTCAATTCCAAAAGCCGAAAATTTATTCTGGATTCGAATGAAAGATATTATGGCTAAAGTTAGTCAAATTGGATTAGCTGCTTGTGTTACCTTAGCTATTATTGCTGGAGTCCAATATCATCAAGGTCAATCAGATGATGTTAGTGGTGCGCCTACGCTAAATACTATCCCTATGGGGGTAAACGTTGCGCCTGTTGGTGGTATACAACAACATAATGATCAGCAACTTCTTGAAAAAAGACAATATGATAAGATTAGGTTGTTGGTTCAAGATTATGAATTACAAAAAAGGTTAAATGCCCGTTAACTAAAAATGAATTTTCTTTATTCTTTGATAAAATTTATGTTAAAACAGAGTAATAATTTTTTTATTACTCTGTTTTTTATATTTTTTTCCGCATCTGTTATGGCGGAAGAAACGCATGATGCTTTGAGTTTACTCAATAAAATGACCAAAGCTGTGCAGACGCGTGACTATCAAATTCATTTTATTGCGCAAGATAAAGATCAATATGCAACTACCTTTGAATATAATCATTTAGGTGCTGACAAAAAAGAAAATATCAATGCTCAACTGCTTTATCTTGAAGGTCCAGCTAAAGAGATAATTTTACATAATAATACCACTAGTTATTTTCAACCTGATAGTCCTTCTTTTTCGATTTCAAGTTCCCGCATTACAGAGGCTTTTCCTGACGTTATTTATAATGATTTTAATTCATTAGCTAATATTTATGACTTTATTTTATTAGGTAAGACTAGAACGGCTAATCGAGGTGCTCAATTAGTCAAAGTCATTGCTAAAGATAAAGATCGTTATAGTTATGTTATATGGATCGATGATGAAAATTTTTTACCACTACGCATTGATTTGTTAGATGAAGATAATGATATTATTAATCAATTAAAAGTGGTTGATCTTGATAGAGATTTTGATGCAAAAAAATTTAAAAATTATATTGATAATCGAACCTATCCAATTTTATTATCAATTGATAAACAGAATAATCTTCTTGATGCTTGGCGTTTAGCATGGTTACCTAAAGGGTTTAAAGAGATTGCTGCTTATAATGTTAACTTTTATAGTTCTGATATAGCGACTAAGCTGTTTTCTGATGGTGTATTTTCATTTACTGTAAATGTTTCTTTAGAGCAGGCCAGTCAATTAAATCAAATTATTCAGCAAGGTGGCCGAACGATTTTCTCAACTAACATGGGTAATAAAAATATCATAATTATTGGTAATTTACCTCAAGTAACAATAGAAAAAATTGCACAAAATATTGTTGAGAAATCACAGGAAAACTCTCGATAACACTATGCTTACTCACTATTAATGTGTAGAATGTCTGCTTTCAAATTCGTGATTATTTGACTTGTTATTTATAGCCGATAACATTAATGATAATTAACAGTACATAACTAAAATATAACTTATTGATATGAATAAAAATATCCGCAATTTTTCAATTATTGCTCATATTGACCATGGTAAATCAACGCTTTCTGATCGTATTATCCAAATTTGTGGTGGACTTTCTGATCGCGAAATGGAAGCTCAAGTTCTAGACTCGATGGATTTGGAACGTGAACGAGGGATTACGATTAAAGCTCAAAGTGTTACTTTAGATTTTCATGCTAAAGATGGCCAAACATATCAGCTGAATTTTATTGATACTCCTGGGCATGTTGACTTCTCTTATGAAGTATCACGTTCGTTAGCAGCATGTGAAGGAGCATTATTGGTAGTCGATGCTGGACAAGGTGTTGAAGCGCAAACACTTGCCAATTGTTATACGGCACTTGATATGGATCTAGAAGTTGTACCAGTACTTAATAAAATCGATTTACCTGCGGCTGAACCTGAACGAGTGGCAGAAGAGATTGAAGACATTGTTGGTATAGATGCCAGCAATGCAGTCAGATGTTCAGCTAAAACCGGTGTTGGCGTGGTTGATGTACTTGAACAACTTGTTCATGATATTCCTGCTCCCGAAGGTGATTCCAATGCACCATTACAAGCGCTAATTATTGACTCATGGTTTGATAACTACCTAGGTGTTGTATCACTAATTCGTATTAAAAATGGTGAACTGCGCAAAGGTGAGAAAATCAAAGTTATGAGTACCGGAATGACTTATAATGTTGATCGTTTAGGTATCTTTACACCAAAACAAGTTGATAAAGACTGTTTACATTGCGGTGAAGTAGGTTGGGTGGTGTGTGCTATTAAAGATATTTTAGGTGCACCAGTCGGTGATACCTTAACATCAGCTAGAGCACCTGCTGAGAAAGCATTACCGGGTTTTAAGAAAGTAAAACCACAAGTCTATGCAGGTTTATTTCCAACTAGCTCAGATGATTACGAAGCATTTCGTGATGCATTAGGTAAATTAAGTCTTAATGATGCTTCACTTTTTTATGAGCCAGAAAATTCAGGCGCATTAGGATTTGGTTTCCGTTGCGGTTTCCTTGGCTTGTTGCATATGGAAATCATTCAAGAACGGTTAGAACGCGAATATAACCTTGATCTTATTACTACAGCTCCAACGGTAGTTTATGAGGTTTTAACTACTCAAAATGAGATCATTTATGTTGATAGCCCTGCTAAACTACCGGCCGTAAACAATATTCAAGAACTACGTGAGCCGATAGCTGAATGTAACATTTTAGTACCACAAACTTACTTAGGTAATGTAATAACATTATGTGCTGAAAAACGTGGTGTACAAGTTAATATGGTTTATCATGGCAATCAAGTTGCATTAACTTATGAAATACCAATGACCGAAGTTGTATTGGATTTCTTTGATAAACTTAAATCGACTTCACGTGGCTATGCATCTTTAGATTATAGTTTTAAGCGTTTCCAAGTTGCTGATATGGTAAGACTTGATGTATTAATCAATGGTGAACGAGTTGATGCATTAGCGCTTATCACGCACAAAGATAATGCACCTTACCGTGGCCGAGAACTAGTGGAAAAGATGAAAGATCTTATCCCTCGTCAACAGTTTGATATAGCAATTCAAGCGGCAATTGGTAATCATGTAATAGCACGTTCTACAGTAAAACAATTACGTAAAAACGTATTAGCCAAATGTTATGGCGGTGACGTTAGTCGTAAAAAGAAACTTTTACAGAAGCAAAAAGAGGGTAAAAAACGTATGAAGCAAGTAGGTAATGTTGAACTACCTCAAGAAGCGTTTTTAGCAATTTTGCATGTAGGAAAAGATTAATCAGTTAAAGAGGAAAACAAATGGCTGGAACATTTGCCATCATATTAACATTAGCAACTTTTATTACCGCTATCTTCTGGTTTTTAGAAAAATTTAGATGGAAACCAGCTAGACAACGTAAAGTAGAAGAAGTGCGTAAAGCCCATAATGGTGAGGTTGATGGGCGAGTCCTTGCTGAGGTTGGAAAACCAAAAGGTTGGGTTGAAAGCTTAGCATCTTTTTTTCCGGTTTTGTTCGTGGTTTTTGTTATTCGTTCATTTATCTATGAACCCTTTCAGATTCCTTCAGGATCGATGATGCAAACTTTATTAATTGGTGATTTTATTGCGGTTGAAAAATTTTCTTATGGCTTAAAAAATCCAATTAACAATAAAGTACTAATTGCTACAGGAAAACCCCAAAGAGGGGATGTTGCTGTATTTAAGCATCCTAACATACCGCAAATGGATCTAATTAAACGTGTGGTTGGTTTACCTGGTGATAAGATTGTTTATCTGGTTAATGAAAAGAAAATAGTTATTTATCCTGCTTGTCAAACAACGGATAGTAATTGTGTTGGTCAACGATCTGAGCCATTAGATTTGCACTATACTCAACCACAGCCAAGCAATTGGAAACAAGTACACGAAAAAGATAAATCTAACCCAAGTTTTTATACCTTGGAACAATATAAGGACAAAGGTATTGTTGATTCTCAATCCATAAGAACGTTTGATATAAAAATTCAACAAGAAACGTTGGGTAACAAGTCGCATGATATTTTAACCACGTCAGGAATAGAGGAAGATCCGAGTTATTATTATCATCAAAAAGGTCAACCTGTTGCTACTTGGGTAGTACCACAAGGTAATTACTTTATGATGGGCGATAATCGTGATAATAGTGGTGATAGCCGATATTTTGGTTTTGTTCCCGAAGAAAACTTTGTTGGTCGTGCAACCGCTATTTGGATTAGCTTTGAAAAACAACCTGATGAATGGCCTACAGGAATTCGATTCAGCCGTATCGGTGGGCTCCATTAACTGTGATAACTATGAAAAATTTGAATCAAATACAACAATCGATTGGTTATCAGTTTAAAGATACATCTTTACTACAACTCGCACTGACTCATCGCAGTGCGAATAAAATGCACAATGAGCGGCTAGAGTTTTTAGGTGATTCAATCCTTAGTTTTGTTATTGCTGATGAGCTTTATCATCGATTTAGTAAGCAAGATGAAGGTGATCTTAGCCAAATGAGAGCAAGTTTAGTTTGTGGTCAAACTCTTGCTGAAATGGGCAAAGAGTTTAAATTAGGTGATTATCTTATTTTAGGTCAAGGCGAATTAAAAAGTGGTGGTTATCGCCGTGAGTCGATTATTTCTGATGCCGTGGAAGCTATCATCGGTGCTGTTTATTTAGATAGCGATATTGAAAATATTCGTCAGTTAATTTTAGCTTGGTATACAACTCGTTTAAATGAAATTAAACCCGGCATTAAGCAAAAAGATGCTAAAACACGATTACAGGAATATTTGCAAGGTATTCGACATGAACGACCATGCTATTTAATTCTTGAAGTTACTGGTGATAATCATGAGCAAGAGTTTCTCATTCAATGTAAAATTGACAATGATGATCATCAATATTTAGGACGAGGTTTAAGCCGTCGTAAGGCTGAACAAGCCGCAGCTCAAGAAGCACTAAACCAATTAGGTATAAAATGACAGAATCAAAACAACATTGTGGATTTGTTGCCATCGTCGGTAGACCGAATGTCGGCAAATCAACTTTATTAAATCAACTACTTGGCCAAAAAGTATCAATCACTTCACGCAAGGCACAAACTACACGCCACCGTATTGTAGGTATTGATACTCAAGGTGATGATCAGATTATCTATATTGATACTCCCGGTCTTCATATTGAAGAAAAAAGAGCAATTAACCGTTTAATGAATCGTGCAGCTAGCAGTTCAATTGGCGATGTTGAATTGGTTATCTTTGTTGTTGAAGGTACACACTGGACTGATGATGATGAAATGGTTGCAGGCAAACTTAAAGATTGTAAAGCGCCTGTATTACTGGTGATTAATAAAATTGATAATGTGACAGATAAAACCGAGCTATTGCCTCATATTCAAGAAATCAGCCAAAAAATCAAATTCTTGGATGTTGTGCCCATTAGTGCTGAAAAAGGTGAAGGCGTTGATATCATCAAAGACATTGTAAAAAAACATTTACCTGTTGGTGAACATCATTTCCCCGAAGATTATATTACTGATCGTTCTCAACGGTTTATGGCTTCAGAAATCATCCGTGAAAAACTAATGCGCTTTTTAGGTGATGAACTACCTTATTCTGTCACGGTTGAAATAGAACAATTTAAAGTCGATGAACGTACCGGCATGTACCGTATCAATGGGTTAATTTTGGTTGAACGTGATGGTCAAAAGAAAATGGTCATTGGTAATAAAGGTGAAAAAATCAAAAAAATTGGCATAGAAGCACGTAAAGATATGCAATTATTTTTTGATAATAAAGTTCATTTAGAATTATGGGTAAAAGTTAAAGCTGGCTGGGCTGATGATGAGCGAGCTCTTCGAAGCTTAGGCTATAGTGACGATTAATCCAAATCCTTTTGTATAAATATCAGGCAAAGATTTTGCCTGATGATTACTTTCTAATTTATCAACTCCTGTTCCGATTTATTTTTCAAAAGTTAATGCTAAACATCTACTCTGGTTTTATATATAATAGCCTTTCACTGACTTGGATTTAGAATTTTAATTTCGGAGCTTTTTCATGCAGCAGTTTCGTCCTATCCGTCGTGCTCTACTTAGTGTTTCTGATAAAACAGGAATTATTGAATTTGCCAAAGCTTTATCAGATCGTAATGTAGAACTCCTTTCCACTGGTGGTACCGCCAAACTATTAATCGACAACCATATTCCTGTTACTGAAGTATCTAATTATACAGGTTTTCCTGAAATGATGGATGGTCGAGTTAAAACCTTACATCCTAAAATACATGGTGGTATTTTAGGCCGTCGAGGTGTTGATGATGACGTTATGCAACAACATAAGATCGACCCAATTGATATGGTCGTTGTGAACTTATACCCTTTTGCAAAAACTGTTGCTGATCCAAACTGTAGTTTAGAAGATGCGATAGAAAATATCGATATTGGTGGGCCAACTATGGTACGTTCTGCCGCCAAAAATAATAAAGATGTTGCGATTGTGGTTGATTGTCAGGACTATAACACAATCATTGATATGTTGGATAACCAACAAAATTGCCTTTCTTTTAAATATCGTTTTAGTCTAGCAATAAAAGCTTTTGAACATACTGCTCAATATGACGGTATGATTGCTAACTATTTTGGTAAACTTGTCCCACCATATTATGGCGATACTGATAAGCCTGCTGGAGAGTTTCCTCGAACTTTAAATCTACAGTTTATTAAAAAACAAGATATGCGATATGGTGAAAATGCTCATCAACAAGCTGCATTTTATGTTGAAGAACAGCTTGAGCAAGCCTCTATTGCAACTGCTAAACAGTTACAAGGTAAGGAATTATCTTATAATAATATTGCCGATACTGATGCCGCATTGGAATGTGTAAAATCCTTTGATGAACCTGCTTGCGTAATTGTTAAACACGCCAATCCATGTGGTGTTGCAGTGAGTGATAATATTTTAACTGCATATTTAAATGCTTTTAAAACTGACCCAACCTCTGCATTTGGTGGCATTATTGCTTTTAATCGACCTTTAGATGCTAAGACCGCTCAAACTATTGTCGATAAACAATTTGTTGAAGTGATTATTGCACCTTCAATTGACCAAGATGCTTTAGCTATCACACAAACTAAAAAGAATGTTCGTGTACTTGAATGTGGTAGTTGGTCAAATAATTCTACAACTAGTTTAGATTTTAAACGTGTTAATGGTGGGGTTCTTGTACAAGAAAGAGATTTAGGTATGGTTACTAAAGATCAGTTAAAAGTTGTTACCAAACGTCAACCAACTGAAAAAGAACTATCCGATGCACTATTTTGCTGGAAGGTAGCAAAATTTGTTAAATCTAACGCCATTGTTTATGCCAAAGATAATATGACAATTGGTATTGGTGCAGGGCAAATGAGCCGTGTTTATTCAGCGAAAATTGCCGGTATTAAAGCAAAAGATGAGAACCTAGAAGTTGCTGGTTCAGTAGTTGCTTCTGATGCATTCTTTCCATTTAGAGATGGCGTAGATGCAGCCGCTGCGGTGGGCGTTACTTGCGTTATTCAACCGGGTGGATCGATTCGTGATGATGAAGTGATTCAAGCCGCAAACGAGCATAATATTGCGATGATTTTTACCAATATGCGTCATTTTAGGCATTAATCTTTAAAAGTATTGAAAGGACCTTGTATGAAAGTTTTAGTTATCGGTAATGGTGGGCGTGAACATGCCTTAGCATGGAAAGCAGCACAATCACCATTAGTGACCAAAGTATTTGTTGCGCCGGGTAATGCAGGTACCGCACTTGAAGCAGATTTAGAAAACATCAATATAAAAGCAACCGACATTGCCGGACTATTAAATTTTGCACAGGAGCAACAAATAGACTTAACCATAGTCGGACCAGAAGCGCCATTAGTAATCGGTATTGTTGACAGTTTTCAAAAAGCTGGATTGAAAATTTTTGGCCCATCTAAAGCTGCTGCACAGTTAGAGGGATCAAAAGCTTTTACTAAAGATTTCTTAGCTCGTCACAATATCCCAACGGCTGAATACCAGAATTTTACCGAGATTGAGCCTGCTATTGCATATATTCGCCAAAAAGGTGCACCAATTGTAATAAAAGCCGATGGGTTAGCTGCTGGCAAAGGCGTAATTGTCGCTATGACGCTAAAAGAGGCTGAAGATGCTGTACATGATATGTTGGCTGGTAATGCTTTTGGTGATGCCGGTCATCGAGTTGTCATTGAAGAGTTTCTTGATGGTGAGGAAGCCAGTTTTATTGTTATGGTCGATGGTGAACATGTTGAACCAATGGCAACCAGTCAAGATCATAAACGAGTGGGGGATGGTGATACAGGTCTTAATACTGGTGGAATGGGTGCATATTCACCAGCGCCAGTGGTAACTGATGATGTATTTACTAAAGTGATGGAACAAATCATCTATCCAACAGTTAATGGCATGGCGCAGGAAGGTAATGTATATGTTGGTTTCCTTTATGCCGGTTTAATGATTGATAAACAAGGTAATCCAAAAGTTATTGAATTTAACTGTCGATTTGGTGATCCTGAAACTCAACCTATCATGATGCGAATGCAATCTGATCTAGTTGAACTCTGTTTAGCTGCTGTAGAGGGTAAATTAAACACAGTTAAATCACAATGGGATCCAAGACCTGCTTTAGGGGTAGTTCTTGCTGCAGGTGGATATCCTGGTGATTACAATACTAAAGATGTCATTTTAGGCTTATCTTCTGAAACTAATCAAAATTGTAAAATCTTTCATGCCGGAACTAGCTTAGAAAATGGACAAGTATATACTAATGGTGGGCGAGTTCTTTGTGTCACTGCATTAGGTAACTCGGTATCAGATGCTCAACAATATGCCTATGAACAACTTAAAAATATCTATTGGCATGGTTGTTACTATCGTCATGATATTGGTTACCGAGCTATTGAAAGAGAAAAAAAATAGTTAGAAGACTAATGAATAAAATAGCGCTGTATAGCGCTATTTTTTTATCTGTTAATAAGAAGTTAAAAAAGTTGAGGAGAGGGGTTTTTAACCCAAAAAGTTAAGTATAGTTTCTTCATGGCACTGATAGAGCCCCAAAAACTTTTCCTAAAAAATATTTTGGGGATATTGTGAGTGAATGTATAAATAAACTATATTCTTTTGATAACAATTGAGGTATTAATACCACCAAAAGCAAAATTATTAGTTTGAAAGTATTCGATATCTAAATTTCGCCCAGCCCCGACAATATAATCAAGATCTCCGCATTGCGGATCCACATGATTTAAGTTGATAGTTGGGTTAAACCAACCTGAATGCATCATTTCTAATGTTAACCATGCTTCTATTGCACCACAAGCACCAAGGGTATGACCAAAATAACTTTTTAATGATGATATTGGTGTTTTATTACCATAAATATTTGCAACTGCGTTACTTTCAGCTACATCTCCTCGTGCGGTGGCAGTGCCGTGTGCACTAATGTAACCAATTTGGTTGGCATCTAATCCTGCATCTTTTAATGATTGTTCGATACAATACTGGATTGTTTCTTGTCTTGGCTGAGTAATATGACTGGCGTCACAGTTAGTTTTGAAGCCAATAATTTCACCATAAATTTTCGCTCCGCGAGCTTTGGCATGTTCATATTCTTCCAAAACTAATGCTCCTGCACCTTCACCAATAACTAAACCATCGCGATCGCGATCATACGGCCGTGGTGATAGTTTAGGCGTGTCGTTAAGTTGACTAGTAGCAAATAGAGTATCAAAGACTGCTGCTTCCGATGGACATAATTCTTCGGCACCACCAGCTACCATTATTTTTTGCATACCGTATTTTATTGCCTCGTAAGCATAGCCAATCGCTTGGCTGCCAGATGTACAAGCACTTGATGTTGTGATCAATCTACCTTTCAAACCAAAAAATAAGCCAGTATTAACAGCAGTAGTATGCGGCATCATTTGAATATAGGTTGTTGCAGTGATGTTATTGGTATGTTTTTCATTTAACATAGTTGCAAATGATGCAACTGGTTGAGTACTACCTGTTGATGATCCAAATGCGATGCCAGTATTACCATTAGTGAGTTCGGGGTCATCTAACAATCCTGCTTTTTCTAAGGCAATTTCAGTTGCCTTGGTTGAGAGTAGAGAAACTCTGCCCATAGAACGGGTTTTTTTTCTTGTATAGTGTTCAGGCAATACAAAATTATCAATAGGAGCACCAAGCTTGGTATGTAATCCGTCATAGATTTCCCATTCAGGCATGTATCGAACAGCATTGTCTAATTGTTTTAATTTGTGTTCAATTTCGGTCCATTCGCAACCAAATGCAGTAATGCCACCAACTCCTGTTATGACTACTCGTTTTGTCATACCATTCCTCCATTTATTGAAATGACTTGCCGTGTTATATACCCAGCATTGTCTGACATTAAATAACTTGCAAGTCCTGCAACTTCGTCAACGTGACCCATTCTTTTCAGTGGAATCATGTTCATTGCTTCTTTTAAAGCTATTGGTTCCATATCCAATATCCCTGTATCAATTAAACCTGGTGCAATGCAATTAACAGTAATTTTTCGTTTAGCTAGTTCAAGGGCTAACGCTTTGGTTGCACCAATTACACCTGCTTTGGCAGCACTGTAATTAACTTGCCCTCGATTGCCAACGATACCTGAAACTGATGATATAACAATAATTCTTCCTCCATCACGTAATCCAATCATGGGCATAATACATGGGTGTAAAACATTGTAAAAACTATTAAGATCGGTATGAATTACCGATTTCCAATCATCTTGAGTTAGAGCAGGAAAAGCTCCATCTCGAATAATTCCAGCATTATTCACAACACCGTAATAAGCACCATGCAGTTCAATATCGGCTTCAATTACTTGTTGGCATTGTTCTGTGTTGCTGATATCAAATTGTATGAGTCTGCTTTTTTGACCTGTTTGTTCGATGAATTTTTGCGTTTCAAGCGCACCTTGTTCATCACTATGGTAGTGTATAACAATATCAAAACCATCTAATGATAATTTGCAAGCAATTGCTTTACCAATTCCTTTACTTGCTCCAGTGACAAGTATTGTTCGATTCATTATCCTTATCCTCCTAGTCGCTGGGAACCAAAAAGTTGAGCCAATTCGCTTTGATCGGGTTCATAAACATTTAGTTTGCCAGATGCAACACATTGTTGATTGATAGTAATGTGGCAATCAAAATTAGCCAATTTTGCATCAAAAAGAACTAAATTGGCGGTTATTATTAATTCACTATTAAGAGCAAATGCTGGTAATGTGGTTTTTATTGCTCTGCCACCTAGTAACATACCCAATTGTGGTGAGTGATTTTTTTTTGTGTCATGATATCCATTCCAAACACCAATGGTTTGGGCCATTAATTCGATAGCAAAAAAGTTGGGTAGTTGATCATCATCATTTAAAAATGGGGAGAGCATGCCATCTTTAGTCACTTTCACACTACAGATACTTTGTTTATCGTCAACTAAATGAACTTTATCGATCATGATCATTGGCGTTTTGTGTGGTAAATAGAAACTTGCTGATTGATATTGCATTATACTTTTCCAATAATAAGTGATGAATTATTGCCACCAAAAGCAAAAGAGTTTGACATTATAATTGGTGTTTGTAGCATCATTTTTTCTGTAACTATATTGATTTTATCTAGATTCATGTCATAGGGTGATATCGAAAAATCTTGCTGTGGTAAATAAATATTTTGGTTAAGTAACAAATAGCCTATGGCCAATTCAGTAATTGCTGCACTACCTAATGTATGCCCAGTTAGATGTTTAGTTGAACTGCAATAAGGCAAGTTTTGATTAAATAAACGATAAACCGCCTTACTTTCAGCTAGGTCATTAAGAATTGTTGCTGTGCCATGTAAATTGAGATAGCCAATTTGATCTGGTGTTAAGTTAGCATTGTGTAATGCCATTTCCATTGCAGCTTGTGCTCCAAATCCTTCCGGATGAGGGGATGAAATATGATAAGCATCCGAGGATTCTCCAGTGCCTAATAGTACAATATCGCTCGATTCTTCTTTGGTTAATAAGATTATGCCACTAGCTTCACCAATGTTTATGCCGTTGCGATCTTGAGCGAAAGGCATGCAAGGGTTATCTGATAGTGCTTCAAGTGCATTAAAGCCATTAAGTGGCATTCTGCTTAAGCTGTCAGCACCTCCAACAATCGCTGCATCAACTAAACCTAATTCAATCAATCGTTGTCCACTCATTACAGCTTTAGCACTAGATGTACAAGCGGTTGAAATGCTGTAACTAGGACCTTTTAAATTTAGTAGTTCTGTTAAAAATCTAGATGGATCCCCTAATTCTTGTTGATGGTAATGAAAATTTGGCTGACAATGCTGTGTTTTTAGATAGTGCTTAATATTGTTGTCACCTTCATGTATTCCCGAAGTACTTGTACCCATTATGACCGCTATTCGTTTGGCACCATATTTTTCGATAGCTTGTTGTATCGGTTGATTAATTTGCAAATATGCCGCATAGAGTAATTGATTATTTCTTGTTGAATATTGCACTAGATGCTCAGGAATAGAGGGTAAATCATCAGTAACTTTCCCTAACCAAGTTTTTTGGCCATTCAATAACCATCCTTCTTCTTTTGTTAAGCAATGTTTAGCACAATAATTTTTTAATAAATTATTAGCGATTTGTTGTTTATTGTTTCCTAAAGTGTTTATAGCGCCAAGCGCAGCAATATAAATCATCTATTATTGTTCCATACTTTGAATTGCAATTTGATAACCAAATACAGCATGTTCAATTTTAATTGGTTTTCGTATAACAGCTGCGGGCTGTTTATTATAGGTGATATTAATAATAGTTTCGTGTTGGCCATTAATAAGGGTTCTAGATAAATCGCTATCAATGAGTTGCCAATCAGTAGGTAATACTAGTTGCCATGCAGCTGTCGGCAAAATGCTCAACATGATGTCCGATAATACTTGTTCTGGTGGAGGTAGTTGTTGGATAAATATATGTTGTTTCGCTTTGATTTCACTGCCATTGTATTGAATTTCAAACAGACGAATACCGATAGTTGAAAGTCCCATTACGGTTAACTGATTATTTTTGATGTCAACAATTGTGATAATTGAGTTTTCTTTATTATTGTATTTGAATGTTAACAATTGTTGATCATGATATTTTTGATTGATATCTAATTTTGGTAAGTTAACTTTAGTTTCTTTGGTCAACCAAGCTTCTGATTTAGGTTGAGATGAGCAAGCTGAAATCAATAGACTTAATAATAACAAAGTTAAATTTAAATATTTCTTCATCCTTTTATACCTAATATTTCATTATTTGTTTTATTTATTATTGATAACTAATGGAGCAAATAAAAAAGCAGTAAAAATGCCACTGGTTAATACCAATCCAAACCCCTTGATTGCGACAGTATGGCTTATTATTAATAGGCCAAAAGATAATATTGTGGTGAACGCAGCCATAAAAACTGCTAATAACGCACTTTGAGTTTGGCTTTTATCATTACTAAGAAATAAACTATAGTCGATACCAATACCAATAACAAGAATTAGTGCTAACATTGAGAATAAATTAAGAGTTTGATTAGTTATGCCATGCATAGCTAATGCTATTCCAATTGATAATAATGTTGGTAATGTGCTTTTTAATGCTGCTTTTATACCATATTTACGATGATAAAATATAAAGCACAAGCAAATAATGGTTACAGCACCAGCAATAAGTTGGGATAAGTGTATTCTATAGAAGGCAAACATAGTGTTAAATTCATCTCGGCGATCAAGCCAATGAATACCTTGATCAACGTCAGATAATTTTCTAATTTCATTAATATTTTTAATACCACTTATTGGAATTAATGTAGCACTTTGTCCTGATTGTAAAGTTAACCAAAGTAATTTTCTACCTTGACTAAGTTCACTTTGTTGCCATTGCTCTGGTGTAATAATCGCTTGTTTCTTATTAAGGTCAGGTAACTTAGTTTTAATTCCCATTTGCGTTAATGAGGATAAAATTTCTGGACTGTATTGTTTTACTAATTCAATATTTTGTTGTTGTTTCTGTATCGAAGGTAAATTTATACTTTGATATTGTTCAAAATAACCTGCCATTTTTGTTTGATCAAGTTTGCGTGAAAATTGTTCAAGTCGTTGTAAGGTTTGTTCGGCAGTATCACCAAACACGATAAACCATTTTTGATCAGTTGTCTGATGGGTGATACTGATAATTTTTTGTTCTTGTTGTTGTAATTGTGCTGGTAATGCTTGTAGTTTTCCAATATCGTCATCAACTTTTAAATTAATTAAGCCATAACCAATAAATAATAAGGCAATGGATACCATTAACCATTGTATCTGTTTATGTTGCCATAAATTTAACCAGCGATTTAATAATTTATAACCAACATGTTCACGGACAGGCAATTTGTTAACTAGTAATGGATACCAGCATATAACGGTTAAAAAAGCACCTATCAAGCCAAATACTGCAAATATGGATAGCTGTTTTAAACCAGGAAAAGGTGCAATTAGTAAAATAATATAAGCAATAAAACTTGTACATAATGCTAAAGTTAGTGTTGATATTAGTTTTTTTAAACTGGCATAAGGTGATTCTTGATTCCCATGTAACAGTCGTTCTGTTAAGTAGTGAAGTGAATAATCAACGGTTATACCTATGACACTAGTGCTCATAACTAGTGTCATAATATGAATTTCACCAAATAGAGTTAAAACCGCAATTAAACCACAAATTAAACCAATAAAAATTGACAGTAAAGATAGAATTATCGGCCTTATGGATCGAAATATGCTAATAATTAATATTACAATACCGATAATAGATAGACTACCAATTGTGGTGATATCATCTTTAGCTTCACTACTGGCATAATCGCTATAGAACAGCACACCTCTTTTTAAAATTTCAACACTTGGCCATTGTTCATGTAATTGTTTGGTAAGATCATTTAACTGAGAGGTGATCTGATGTGATTGACTCATATTAAATGATGAATCATTTAACTCAGCGTAAATCATATACCATTGATTGCTTAGGTTGTCTTGTCCAGACAACCAATTATTTTGGATAGTTAATCCACCTGAGTTTGCTAGTTGATTCAATTGTGATGAGCGTGTTAGTAAAAGCGGATCATTTTCTAATTCAGTCGCACTTATCCCGCTAAAAGGAGAATATAATTGGCTTTGAATCCAATTTAGTTGCGTATGATTTTTTAATCTTCCTTGGGTTTTCGTATCGAGCAATTGGTAGCGATATTTGAATGCAAACTCTCCCCACTTTGTTTGAAATTGTTCGTCGAAATAACCATTTACTTCACCGATAAAAGATTGCTTTTTTAAAGTTTGATACCACCAATTTACAGGTTCTAATTCATTATTTTCCGGCTTAATTAACCAGACTAACTGTTTGTCCAATCGATTTTGGAAGCCGTCAATGAGTTCAGTTGGAACATTGTTGGTTTGTTCTTTTGGCAATAAAGATAAAACACTACTATTGATTTTACTGCTAACTAAAAGATTATATGCAGTAAAAATCAGACAGATCACTATTATTAACCATAGAATTGCTCTTCTTGTTAATATTAATCGATTATCGGAATAACAATTGTTCATTTTGACTTAATTTCATTGTTTTATGATTTGCGAATGTCAGCTCTGTTTTATCATTTTGCATATCATTAATGGTAACTTTTTCCAAATAAGATTTACCATTGAGAATTATCTGTTTGAAAATTTTGTTTAAAGGCGCTAATTTTGGTTGTAGTGTTACGGTCCAATATTTATTTTGTTCGGTTAGCGTTATATCAAAATTACTTTCAAGCATATCTTTATCGGCAGTGAAAATTGCTGTTAAGAGATGGTTAAATTGAAAAAGTTGTGGCTGTTTTTCAGCAGTTATAATTTCTGGATCTTGGCCTTCTATTCGTTGTTCCATCCGTTGTTGATTCATTTTTAATGTCATCGCAAAAGGTGTCTTTTGTTGCCACCATAATCCTAATTCTTTGGATATGATCATTTTTCCTGTTGAATGAATGGGTGCAGTTAAACCATTAATATAGCGATCTTGAACAAAATCAGCACGAACAACTTGGTTTTTACTAAATAACTGTTGTAAATCAGTTAACGTTATTGCACTGGATATAGTTGAAAAGGTTAATAGTAGTGCCGAGAATAAAATAGTAAGGTATTTTTTCATTTGATTAATCCAAAACATTGCAAAAATATGTCAGGTGTGACAAAGGTCATTTCTTGATTAGCAGCCGATACAGCAACTTGAATTGTGTAGCCTGATGTCGTTTTTTTACCTGTTTTTTTGTCTTTTATTAGGTAGCTTATTTTTATTCTATGCTCATATTCTTCAAGTTTGGCATTAATTTCTAAAGTTTGTTCAGCTAGCGCTGGTGCGGTATATTTGATTTTGGCATCAACAATAGGCCATAGATAACCAGAATCAATCATTTCTTTATAACCATAGTTAAATTTTCTAAATAAGGCTTCGCGAGCTTTTTCGAAAAATTTAAGATAATTACCATGCCAAACAACACCCATAGCATCAGTATCATGAAAAGATGGGGTATAGTCGATTGTGATATAGCAGTTGTTAAAATTATTCATCTTTATTTCTAAGTGTTTCAGGTGGATTAAATTGCCAAAAATCGAAAAAATTGAACCAATCAAGTGGTGATTGTAGACAATAATATTCTAGCCTATTAGCGTAAAACTGTACGGTTTGTTCAAGTTCTTCTTGTCTGTTTTTTCTTGATAGTTTTAACTCATCAGTAAAGTGTTCAAGGTATATTTGGAATCGCCCGTTTGGTTTTAATCCCCAGCAAAAGTAAACAGGAAATTTTAATGCAGAAGATAATACAAACGGTCCTTTAGGAAAGGGAGCAGGTTTACCAAGAAAGTTTGCCCAAATAATTGAGTTTTCGGGTACTCTCTGATATGGATTAACCGAAGTCCTATCTGCAATGATAGCGACCCATTCACCAGCTTCTAGTTTTTGCTGAAGTAATATGGCTGTATCTGCACCTAAAGTTGCGACTTCAATTAAATTAATAATCGAAGCTTCATTAACTTGTTTTAATACTTGATTAAATCGTACTGCATTACGTTTATGAACTAGGGCATTAATTTTCACATTATGTGATATTTCAGCTAGTGCTCGACACATTTCAATATCACCTAGATGGGAACAAATTAATATAATGCCTTTTTGTTCCGAAACTAACTTTAAAAATTCGTTTTTATTCGGTGCATAAATGTCATCAAGTTTTATATCACCTTGCCAGCTGGCAAGTTTGTCTAAGAGTGATTCACCAAAATGTTGAAAATGTTGGAAAGAAGTTAATTTTTTCTTCTCTATTAAAGGAACATTTTGATATTGTTTAAGAATTTTTTCTAAATATATTTTGGATGCTTGCCGTTGTTTTTTTCCAGTTAACCAGAAATAACTAATTACCGGGAACATGATTATTTGAGCCGCTCGACGACCTAATAGGCGATATAACATTAAAATTAATTTAATACCAAATAGACCTTTGCGTTCTTCAGTTTGTGACCAGTGCGTACTTTTATTTTTCTTCAATCGGTTATGTTTTATTAATTTTGGTATTCGTGGCAACATGCCAAAAAAAAGTCGTGTATGCATCCAACTAATTAATAGGTTATCTTTGCAGGCTTTAAAGTGAGAAACTCCATCAATGGGATAAGTCACATGAGTTGGTACAAAAACTGAATCGATGCCTTGCCAATATAATCGAACCATGATGTCGGTATCAAAGTCCATTTTTTTACCAATTTGGTATTGTTTTATCAGTTTACATGTTGGTTTTAAAGGATAAATACGAAATCCGCACATACTGTCTTTTATATTAAAAGATAAGGTTTCTATCCATACCCAAAAATGGGTTATATACCTTGCAATGAGGCGATGTTTTGGCACTGAATCATCATAGACAGGACAACCAGATATCAATGCATTCGGGTTTAATTTAGATTGTTCGATAAGTTGCCTTACAATTTTACTATCATGTTGACCATCTGCATCAATCTGTATGGCATAATCAAAATTTTGATTAAATGCATGGTTAAATCCACACATCACAGCCGCACCTTTACCTTTATTTGAAGATAATCGAACTAGATTTACCCATGGGTACTGATTACTGATTTCAATTAGTTTTTGTGCTTGTTCATATGCACTACCATCATCAATTAAAAAGCAAGGAATCTGGTATTGCTCAATATTTTTGAGTACATTGGCTAATGCATCACTATGATTATAACAAGGGATAATAAAACAATAACTATCAGACAAGTGCGGTGCTGCTACTGACATAGGGTAAGCTTTCCTGTGCTTGCTATCTTATTGTTATTGTACTTGGTAATAAAACTATAAGTAAATTTTAGTTTTTGGGTATCTTTATCCCAAATTAAGGTTAATTTTAGATGATCATTGGGTAATATCGGTGATTGAAATTTTACTACTTCAATAGATGATATTGATAAATTAGAATTGAATAGCTTTTGGGCATAACTAATAACCCAATTAAGCTGTGTCACCCCAGGCAATACTGGTTGTGTAGGGAAATGCCCTTGAAACCAAAAAAGATCTGATGGTATGGTCATTTCAATATTAGCTTCTGTTTCAGTTTTTATAATGTTTATTTCTGTGGCTAACTCTTTTTTCATATCTTATCTGTTGCATCAAATAATGCTTTTAAGTCAGTATAAGTGCATTTACCCTGTGAATTTTTCGGAAAATTTTCAATAAAACGCCATTTTTTGGGCGTTTCAACTAATGATAATGTATCTTTTATTAAATGTCGAAAATATTGTGTAAGTTTAAAGTGGTTAAAGTTATCTATCTCTTTACTGTTGGTTGAGTCTATTTTGATAATGGCGCCTAAAATAGTTCGATTATTTTGTTCTAATGGAATAACAATTACTTCTTCAACTACTGCTAGTTTATTTATTTGCTTTTCTATAAATGTAAGGGATAGGCGCTGTTCGGCAATCTTGACTATTTTATCTATGCGACCTTTTAAATAGAATTTCGTATCATCTATTTTTTGTAATTTATCGCTTAGTAATTCAGCTTGCTGCAGTAATGGTGATATCAATAGTGGTTGATGATCTGAGGTGTATTTTATTTGAATTGGATAAAAAAGTTCCCAAGGCGTATTTAACGATTTTTGCTTTCTTTTTGCTATAATTCCTGTTTCACTTGAACCATAAATTTCACAAGGTAATACGTTGAAATTTTGTAAGCAAAATTGAGCATTGTCGAAACTCAGTTTTCCGCCAGAAGAAAACACATTTTCACACTTAATAATCGGTAATTTATTATCTAAATTTTTAACAATTGATGGCGTTGTAATGTAAGTTATTTTTTTTGATTGGTAAGTTGCTAATTGTTCTTGATAGAGTATTGTTTCGCATACAAAAGGTATTTTACAACTTAACGATAACATTATTTTAAAAGTTAACCCATACATATGTTCATGTGACACAGAAGCAACAAATAGATCATTGGTTGGTCTGCCTAAATTATTTATTAATATCGCAATTTCATTTTCAAGTTGAGAAATTGATTTCTCAATTGGTTTGGGTAATCCAGTTGAACCTGAGGTAAATAATGTCAATGATGTTTGTTTAAAGTTTGGATTGATTGTACTAATTTTCTCATCTAGTTGAGGCTGATTGATATCAATGATTGGTAGCGTAGTTGGTAAATTAATATTTGCGATATCGATATCAGTTAATATTGCCTGATAATAGTGTTGTAACTCAATATAGTTAGGATTTAGTAGCAGTGGATGTTTTCCTGAATATAGGAGAGCGAAAAGTCCTGCAACAAAATTAAAACTGTCATCCATGAATAAAACCCAGTTTTTTTCTGGATGTTTTCTGATTTTGCTGATAATAGTATTGGTTAGTTTTTTTAAATCACCAACTGTTAGTGGTTGGTGTTTTCTGTATGCTATTATTTCATAATCAGGGCGTAATAATTGCTCCGATAATAAAACTAATGTTTTAGTTTTTGACGAACAATCCATTCTCCCCCCATTAATAGTCCAGTAAAGATATAACTTATTAATCCGTTATATATTGTCCACCAATACATATCATTAATGAAACATGTAATTAGTGCAATTGAACCATTTAATATAAAAAGTAAACACCAACAAATAGTTACTTTTCTTGTATATTTAATTGTACTCGGTGTTAAATTACCTTCTTTTAATCTGGCAAATTTTTCAATAATATTTTGTGGTTGATATAATGAGTAGCCAAAAAAGATTAAGAATAGTAGGTTAGTTGCTACAGGGTAATAAAGTAAGAATTGAAATTCGTTAAATATCCAACTAATTAATGCTAATAACAACCCAAAGCACGTTACAACTTTAGCTAACCAACCTATATTTGAAAATAAATTGGGTAATGTAATTAGTCTCAATATTAACAATGTAACAATACATAAAATAGCAATATTGATTACTTGATATTTGAAAGATAAGTAAATAACTAAAGGGTAGCAAAACAGGATAACCCCTGTTATTGCTTTTATTATTAACTTTACCTTATTCATTATGCTATTTGGTATTCATTAAATTGTCTACTGCATCAACAACGTCTTGAACGGTTCTAACTGCTTTAAATGTTTCTGGATCGACTTTTTTACCAATCTTTTTTTGTAAATGTACGACTAAATCTACAGCATCAATACTGTCTAAGTCTAATTCTTCAAAAAGTTTAGATTCTGGCTTAATCTGATCGGCAGGTAATTCAAAAAGTTGCACTAGTGCAGATTGAACTTGTTGAAAAATTTGTTGCTTATCCATTAAAAAACTTCCTTATTACTGTTGAGAACTAATTAAATCAGCTAAAGTTGCAACTGAGTAAAATGCTTTTTTGGTTTCTTCACTTTCAGATGATAAAACAATACCATATTGATTTTTGATCGCAAGACCTAGTTCTAGTGCGTCTATTGAATCTAAACCTAATCCATCTCCAAATAGTGGAGCTTGGGTATCAATATCTTCAGGTGTGATATCTTCTAAATTAAGAACATCAATTATTAATGCCTTTATATCATGATGTAGAGTTTCCATTTTATTTCCTTTGTATCTGTTATTCTTTTAATTGTTCTAGGGTTAACAATGATGCAAGATGTCTTGTCAGTTTTCTTGCGGCAATAGTGGTATTTTGGTCTAAAAAGTCTTCAATTTTAATCTTTTCACCGACATTGATATTGAAAACTGCCTTTCTTTTAGGAATGTCATACCATTTTTGTTGTTTTATCAACCAAGGTGGATTGCATTGAATATGTATGATTCGAATATCTGCATGGCAACGTAATGCTATGTTTGCAGCACCTCTTTGTAATGTTATAGGGTTATTGGGTATGCTTCTTGTTCCTTCTGGGAAAATCAAAATTTTACCCTTGTTAGACAAGATTTCGTTGCATTGTGGTAGTATCCTGCTTGATTCTCCATTAAGAATATAACCTGCCGTTTTAATAATGCGACTGATGAAAATATTATTAAGTAAAGCTCCTTTAACCAAGCAATCACATCTACGCATAACGGATACCAGCAATACCACATCTAATAAAGAGGGATGATTTGCAATGATTAAACATCCTTCATCGTGTTTTAATTTTTCAATTCCTGTAAATTGATAATTAAAAATACCTAGATATTTTATTATCCACAAAAATACTTTAAAACTTATACTAATGCTATATTGAGCAATTATTGTTCTTTTTTGTTTATTCCATACGAATAACCTCAATAAACTAAACCAGATTATCGAAAGAACGATTAACCCATAAAGACCAAATATAATAAAACCCAATGCAGTTGCGAATAATCGCCACCACTGATTTAAGGTATATGGTTTTCGTTTTTTTATGTATTGAGAGTCCATTGCCAATCTTGAGATAAACCTTTTATGATGAATTGTTGCTGTTTATTTAAAAATGCATTTAAAAAAGCTAACGATTGAGGATAGTCGATTTGATTTGATTGAGATGTTTTTTCAATACTTTGACAAGTAAATTGATTACCTTTAGTTAAAATATATCCTACCGCATAGTAAGGAATTAATTGGTGAACAATTGTTTGATAAGATTGAGGTATCATACCATCAAAATCAATTAATAGTACTTTTTTATCTTTTTGAAGTAATATCGGTAGTGCTTCTAACAAACTTTGCTGAAAACTATCATCATTTGCACTAAGTGAAGTGACGGGCACTTTTTGTTTGGCAATAATCGTGAATAATCCTGATGCTGTATTATGTACTGATAATGCGAAGTCAGTTGGTGAAATATCAACATTTTGATTTAATGCTGTAAGTATTTTATATGTTCTTTCAAGTTCACCATGCCTACTTGAGAATATTGCTAAGTCAAGTTTGTTATTTTCAATAAGCTCCAAACCAACTTCAACTGCTAGGCGTGATGAAATACTCATCCTCCTGGCTTGCATCATAGGTAGTTTATTGAGTTTGGGTAGTGGTAAATCCCAATTGTGGTTAATCTGTTTTGACCATAATTGCCAGTCAGATTTAGAAGATAAACCCGCAGATAAAGCAAACCAATTTTCGATTGAAAAAGAAAATTTCATAGTAATGTTTTTAATTAATTCTTTACTTAGTTACTTTTTGTAATATTATTAAATCAATAATTCTTGAGAAACATCAAATTTAATTTATACAATACAGTAAAACAATAAAAAGGCAAGAGATTGACAGAACAAGAAAACAGCAAGTATGGATTTAATAAAGAAATTTATACTGCATTAGAAGCAATTACAGAAGCCCAAAAAATTGCCTTTGCACCAATTTTATTCCAAGCAATCATCGCTATGAAAAATCATGGGATTTTATCTCAAATTGATCAGGCTGGAAAAAATGGTATTAACTTAGATGACCTAACTAAAAAAGTTTCTTTATCTTCTTACGCAATTGAACTACTGTTAGATGTTGCACTTTGCATACGTGTCATTTATCAACAAGATTCAAACTATATTTTAGGTAAAATAGGTCATTTTTTATTACATGACAAAATGACAGAAATTAACCTCAATTTTTCCCAAGATATTTGCTATCAAAGCATGTTTTTTCTTCAAGAAGCGCTTGAAAAGGGTGAACCAAGCGGCTTGAAAATTTTTGGTGAGGGAAAAACGATTTATCCAATATTACAATCATTACCAAAACAAGCTAAAAAAAGTTGGTTCGAGTTCGATCATTTTTATTCGGATCACTCTTTTCCTGCTGCTTTGCCTTATATTATTCAATTAAAACCAAAACATATTTATGATATTGGTGGAAACACAGGTAAATGGGCGATTTTTTGTGCTAAGCATTTAGAGAAAACTCAAGTAACAATCTTAGATTTACCTGAACAAATAGCTGTCGCTAACGAAAACATCAAACAAGCAGGTTATGATGATCGTATTGATGGTGTCTCTGTTAATTTATTGGATGCTCAAATTTTACCCAATCAAGCAGATGTATGGTGGATGAGTCAGTTTCTAGATTGCTTTAGTTTGGATCAAATTACCCAGATATTAAAATTAATCCATCGTAGTATGCATGATGATGCTACAGTCTGTATTATGGATCTTTTTTGGGATCGTCAAAATTTTGAAGCAGGAGCTTTAAGCTTAAATGCTTCCTCTCTCTATTTTACCTGTTTAGCTAACGGTAATAGTCGTTTTTATCATTCTAAAGTGTTTTATCAATGTTTAAATGAAGCTGGTTTTCACGTTGAGAAAGATATTGATGGACTTGGATTTGGTCATACTTTACTTATATGTAAAAAACGTTAATAAAAATAATCTTAAAGGAGTAAACAATGAAATTTTTTAAATATATTGCTGCATTTTTCTTAGTTTCACTATTATTTGGTTGTGCCGGTAAATATCAAGCACCACACAATATCACTACCCCTGTTAGTGGTTTAACTAAAGAACAGGTTAAACAAGCTATTTTAGATAGTGGAACAAAAGGTAAAGCAGCATTCGGTACTTGGAAAATGGAAGTCTTAAATAGCAATACAATTAGAGGTCATTTATTCAACCGTAAATTTGAAATTGTAGTTGATATCCCTTATTCTGCAACAAGTTACTCAATCAATTACGTGTCTGTTAGTCCAAACTTGCAAGATAGTAAAGGAAAAGTACATCGTAATTACAATCGTTGGGTAAATAATCTTGATGTTAAAATTAGAGAAAGTCTTTTCAGAGCTAAATAAAAATTTAATCTAAAAATAATTTTTATTTTCAAAGAAAGAACCACTAAGCCCAAAATTTGTTTGGGCTTTTTTATGTTCAATTCATTGTTGATATTATATTTTTCTATTTAATATTTTAGACAATATAATGTTATTTACTGACAATAATATTAATCGTTAAAATTAACTATCTATTCTTGGTATTGAAGTTTAAAATATATCCATATTCATAAATTAGTATGAGTATTATTCAAGTTCCAATCTTTTCTTTTCTATCTTTTTCTATTTCATAAATCTTAGCACTTGAGGACAATTATTATGTTTCAATGGCTTTCAAATTGGATTTTAGATGGACTTAAGCATTCACCCGAAATACTTTTATTTCTCTCTTTAAGCTTAGGGTATTTGATTGGTGGTATTCGAATCGGCAAATTTCAGTTAGGTGGTGTTGCTGGTTCATTATTGGTAGCAGTGGCATTAAGTGTATTTGGTGTTACTGTCGATGCTGGCGTTAAAGCTGTGCTTTTCGCTCTATTTATTTATGCAGTCGGGTTCGAAAGTGGACCACAATTCTTCCGTTCATTAGGAGTTAAAACTCTACGTGAAATCTTTTTAGCGTTATTTATTGCTGCTGCCGGTTTTGTAACGGTAGTGGTGTTAGCCAAATTATTCCATTTAGATAAAGGTCTTGCTGCTGGTTTAGCCGCAGGAGGATTAACCCAATCAGCCATTATGGGTACAGCATCAGATGCGTTAACTCAGTTAGGTTTAAGCCCAGAAGAGTTAAGCCGATTACAAGGTAATGTAACCATTGGTTATGCGGTGACTTATATCTTTGGTTCACTGGGCGCGATTATTGTCTGCGTTAACATTTTGCCGAAAATTATGGGGCGAGAAATTAACGACGATGCAATTAAGGCCGAAGCAGAACAATTACATGGCTCACTTTTATTAGGTAGTGGTCAAAACTTTGCTTTATCTGATGTAACTGGTCGCTTATATCGTATTACTAATAAGGTTAATCAAACCGTTGAAAGTTTAGAAAAGGTGATTAATGGTATTAGTATTGAGCGAATCAAACGTGGCAATCGTATTATTGAAGCTGCACCTGAAACCTTATTAAAAGCCAAAGATATTATTTTGGTTGTTGGTCATCGGGATGCCATGATTGCTGCAGCTGATTTATTGGGTGAAGAAGTGAATTCAGCACAGGGTATGGATGTGGTGATGAATACCCAAGATGTTGAAATGCGTAATACTCGATATGTCGGTCAAAATTTAACGCAAGTGCTTTCATCTGACGAAGTGATGAAGTTAAAGCATGGTATTTATTTAATTGCTGTTCATCGTGATGGACAACCATTGCCATTAAACAATGATATGGTATTTAAATTAGGTGATGTCATTACTATTTATGGTACCGATGGTGATTTAAGGCGTGTAGTGGATAGAATTGGTGCGCCGATTACCAAAAGTGAAAAAACTGATTGGATATTCCATGGATTAGGTCTTGTTGTTGGACTTATAATTGGTCTTATTGTGATCCGAGTCAGTGATATTCCAATCACTTTAGGTGCAGGTGGTGGTGCATTATTATCAGGTTTATTGTTTGGTTGGTATCGCTCTTTACATCAAACTGTTGGAAATATTCCAACTGGAGCAGTGCAATTACTTAAAGACTTTGGTCTAGCTGGCTTCGTAGCCGTGGTTGGGCTAAGCTCAGGTTTACAAGCCATTAATACAATTAAAGATCAAGGTCTTTCATTATTCTTAATCGGTGTTGTGGTGACTTTATTGCCGATGTTACTTGGCATTTATTTTGGTAAGTATGTGCTAGGTTATAAAAATTCGGCGGTATTTGCCGGGGCTTTAGCTGGCTCTCGTAGTGCGAATCCTGCTTTTGGTGAAGTACTTAATAAAGCGGGTAACTCAACTCCTACCAATTCTTTTGCTATTACCTATGCTTTAGCTAATGTTTTCCTAACGTTATTAGGACCATTAGTTGTTGCTTTTGTTTAATTGACATCTCAAATTAAGGATACATGGTTATGAAAAGTAATAATGAATATGCAAAATATGCGAATTTAAGTCCTTTTGAATTGAAAGATAATTTAATTAAACTAGCACAAAGCCATACTGACCGTGTGATGTTAAATGCTGGGCGTGGTAATCCTAATTTTTTGGCAACATGGCCACGACAAGCATTTTTTCAACTTGGTGTTTTTGCGTTACAAGAATCCGAAATGTCTTTTTCATATATGAATGAAGGTGTCGGTGGTATGCCAATTAAGGCTGGTTTAACTGGTCGTTTTGAACATTTTGTTCGTCAAAATTATCAAACTCCGGGTGTGTCATTTTTAGGTAAAGCATTTTCTTATATTCGCGATCAGCTTGGCCTAGATGAAAATGCATTTTTACAAGAGATGGTGGAAGGTATTTTAGGTTGTAATTATCCTGTGCCAGATAGAATGTTACGCTTTAGTGAAGAGGTAGTTAAAGCATATGTGCTTACACAAATGGGAGCACAATATCTTGGTCGTGATGATCTGGATCTGTTTGCCGTTGAAGGCGGTACAGCAGCAATGGCTTATATTTTCAATTCTATGAAAGAAAATAACTTAATCCAAAAAGGTGACAAAATTGCCATTGGCGCACCTATTTTTACACCATATTTAGAAATTCCAGAGCTTAATGATTATCAATTAGTAGAGGTATTAGTTAATTCTGATCCTGATGCCAATTGGCAATATCCAGAAGCTGAATTACGTAAATTAGAAGATCCTGCTATTAAAGCTTTTTATTTAGTAAATCCATCTAATCCTCCATCAGTAAAAATTGATGATAAAAGCTTGCAGATCATTGCTGATATTGTGAAAAAACGTCCGGATTTAATTATTTTAACTGATGATGTTTATGGCACATTTGCTGATAACTTCCAATCCTTGTTCGCTATTTGTCCAAAAAATACCATTTTAGTTTATTCATTTTCTAAATACTTTGGGGCAACTGGTTGGCGTTTAGGTGTTATTGCAACAGCACGTGATAATATATTCGATAAAAAAATTAAGGCATTACCAAGCAAAACGAGACAGATTTTAGATAAACGCTATAGTTCTATTGTAACTGATCCTGAAAATCTAAAATTTATTGACCGTTTAGTGGCCGACAGCCGTGCAGTGGCGTTAAATCATACTGCTGGGCTTTCAACTCCACAACAAGTACAAATGGTGTTATTTGCATTGTGTGAGATGATGGATACCGATCAAAGTTATAAAGCAGCATTAAAATCATTGATCCGTCGTCGAGCGGCTTCGTTATATCAACATTTAGGACTTGCGCATCATACTGATGAAAATAGTGTTGATTACTATACCTTAATTGATCTAGAACATATTTGTCGTGAGCTTTATGATGACAAATTTGCTAAATGGATCCTAAAAAATAAGAATCCATCTGAGATGTTATTTAGAATTGCCGATGAAGCAGGGGTTGTTTTATTACCTGGTAAAGGATTTGCTGTACAGCATCCTTCGGCTCGAGCTTCATTAGCCAACTTAAATGAATATCAATATGCAGCGATTGGCTTATCAATGCGTAAACTTGCTCAAGAGTATTATGCTGAGTATCAAGGTAAAGCGAAGAAAAAATAGTTAATCACTTAGATTTATTCATCTGTCTACATATCAAGCCCTAGTTTAACTAGGGTTTTTTATTTTATATATCATTTAACTTGATTATAAATTTTAGTTATTCCTTCTGAATAAAATCAAGTTAATTTAATAATATTGATTTTTTTTAAACAGTAATTTGACAGCTTATTTTCCAATCTATATGATCGCAAATGAAAATCATTATCAATTTTAGTATATTCGGATGAAAAAGATAACTGCAAAATTTAGTTTATTTAGCTTGTGCTTTATGTCCTCATCTTCTCGATATAGAACTTATCAACAACCACGACAAGTAGGTATTTCTGGACAAATAAATTATTGATAAATCAGTTAACTATTATATGTACGAAAGGTTTAAGTTTGTTTTATTTTTTACTACTAAAAAATAGTATTAATGAAAATATTATGACCACAAAATAGGTACTGCAAAAGGAAAATTAGTAAATGAATGACAAAGCAACAATTAAATTACCTAAAAATGTATGGTTATTATTTGTAAGTCTTTATATTACAGAATATGTTGGTATTGGCTTTTTAACTATCGCCTTAGCTTTAATCCTAAGAAAAGATGGCATGGAGTTAGACCAGTTAAGTCTTATTCCTTTAATGATGTTACCAATTGGTTTAAAAATTTTATGGGCACCTGTTATTGATAAATATTTAAAAAGACGGATATCTCATTATCGCAATTGGTTATTTATCTCTTTAACGCTAATGTTAGTATGTTTAATATTTATAGCTTTTTTAGATCCTATAAAACAGTTTTATATTATTTTACCCATCATCTTTATTTTTTCGACCATGACTGCAACTCAAGAATTAGCCATATCGGGATTAGCCTGTAATATTTTTTTAATTCAGCAACGTTATCTAATTTCAAGTATCAAAACCAGTGGTTCTATGATAGGTAATATTTTAGGCGGCGGAGTAATTTTACTACTTTATGCCTATATTGGTTGGATGGGTTGTTTATTATTAATTGCTATTTTAATTGGATTTACATTAATTCAACTTTTCTTTTTTGAAGAGTACCGTTACTGTCAAAATAAGCCAACATATGAAAATATGGATCCTCAATATTGGAAAGATCTGATTATCATCTGGAAAGGTAGAATTAATTGGTTAATTATTTTGATACTTATGCCGTTTAGTTTCCTACCGGCTTATAATCTATTATCACCAATACTTGTCGATGATGGTTGGGCATTATCAGATATTGCTATTTTATTAAAAGTATTTGGATCCATTGTTAGCTTAGTGGCTGTTATATTAGTTGCAAAAATCCTCAAGCAATTATCTAGGAAACAAAGTTTAACCTATTCATTACTTTTTCAGGCGTTTGCTTTACTTGCATTCATCCCGATCTCGTTAGGTTATGTTAATATTTTTAATGTCTATTTAGCCTGTTTTCTTTACTTCTTTAGTTTACCTTTAATGTCTATTGCGATTACTGCCATCATAATGGACAACTCAGATAGTTCACAGGCACGTTCTACTGCCTGTAACGCTCAATCAGCACCAAGTTTTATATGTGGATTTATCGTGATATCACTAAGTTATTATCTTGCAAAAAAATTTGGTTATTTTCCAGTTGTAATCGGTTCAATAGTATTGGCATTTTTAAATGCATTCTATGCAAGCCGAACAATGGGAAAATAGGATCAGAATAGGTAGATAGGATAACTTTAAAGTGTAATTAGATGGATAATTAAATTAGTATGCTTATTGCTCAAGATATTGAATACCAAATTCAAGATACCCTTGTTGTTAATCATGTAACGACTCAATTTCAACCTGGGCTTGTCTATGGTATTGTTGGTCATAACGGCTCTGGCAAATCGACATTTATTAAATTATTAGCCAAGCAAATTGCCGCAACATCTGGTGTTATCACATTAGATGAAAAAGAACTCACTCACTATTCACATAAACAGCTTGCGAGAATACTAAGTTATTTACCTCAATATTTGCCTACTGACATTAATTTGCCGGTTAAAGAACTGGTTAAATTAGGGCGATTTGCATGGCATGGCATAATTGAACGTTATACGGAAAAAGATTTTAAAATTGTTGATCAAGCATTAATACAAACAAATACTGCACATCTTAAAGAACGTTTTTTGAGCTCATTGTCAGGAGGAGAACGTCAACGAGTTTGGTTATCCATGTGTTTAGCACAGCAAAGTCAATATCTTTTACTTGATGAACCTCTTTCAGCGTTAGATATTAATTATCAAATTGAAGTAATGAAATTACTTCAACAGCTGGCCAAAAAGAATCAAATAACGACTATTATTGTGCTTCATGATATTAATTTGGCTAGTGAGTTTTGTGACCAGTTATTAGCTTTTAAACAAGGTCAATTAATTTATGATTTACCGACAAAACAGATGATTACGCCATCGATTTTACGGGAAATTTATGGTGTTCATTTTGAGATCATTGATCATCCTACTCGAAGTCATAAGGTTGCTTTAGCATGAAGTTCAAAATAACCTTAATTAGCTTTGTTATTGTAAGCTCTATTTTATGGATAATACATTTACCTGATAGTAATCAGGATTATGCACAATTTGATAACCCAACTAGAATTATCACTACGGATTGGACTATTGCAGAAACATTATTAGCTCTACAAGCACCTTTAGTGGGAGTAGGTGATACAAAAGAGTATGCCACGTGGGTAGGTGAACCTGTCTTAAATGATAATATTGTTGATTTAGGATTAAGATCACAACCTAATTTAGAAGTAATTGCTAATTTAAAACCCACTCTATTGATAAATTCAACTTGGACACAAAATCTGATCCCCAAAAATATTATTCCGATAAAGTTAGCTGCAATTGATTTTTACACAAATGAAGGTACAAGTTGGTCGCACATCGTACAAACAACAGAAAAATTAGCGCAACTAGTCAACAAAACCAATCAGGCTCAGATATTGATAAGCCAGACCGAAAAACAGTTTATCGATAATATCCAACGCTTAAAGACAATACCAAAGCAGTCCTATGCAGTTGTGCAATTTATTGACTCTCATCAATTACGTATCTATGGCGCCAATAGTTTATACGGTGTGGTATTAACTAAATTGAATTTAGATAATGCATGGCAACATTCGACAAATGCATGGGGATTTAGTCAAATTAGTTTAATCGACTTAACGACATTACCCAAAAATACGAGTCTTATTATTGTTAAACCTTATCCAGCTAATGTTAATCAGCAATTAGAAAAAAATTCATTATGGCAAAAGTTGCCATTTAGTCAGCAGGGAAATTATTATATTTTACCCTCCGTGTGGGGATTTGGAGCGTTACCTTCAATGCAACGGTTTAGTTCTTCATTAACCAACGCTTTAACTAAGCAAACAGTGAATACATGGTGATTGTATGTCGGCATTGAAGAAAATCATCTTAATTAATTTATCTCTTTTTTTACTTGCTATGATAGCAATCGTTTGGATTATTGTGCATGAGTTACATCAGCCTTTTTTGCAAGTTGATTTAATTCAAGTAAGTGTATTAAAACGTATAATTCTTGTCGATAACTGGTTACCTCGCTTTACTATGGCTTTATTGGTTGGTGGGGCATTAGGTATTAGTACCATCACTCTACAGCAAGTTACTTATAATCCCTTAGCCTCTGATTCAACGTTAGCTGTAAGTAGCGGTGCTTATATTGCCCTACTGGGCACTCATCTATTTATACCATCATTATTACTTTGGTTAAGTAGTGCAATGATTGCATTCTTTGGTGGACTCGCCAGTTTGCTGCTTGTGTTTATGATGTCTTATCGTAATCAATTTTTACCAATCAGGATGCTACTGTCAGGTTTGATATTAAATTTATATTTGGGAGCATTAGCCACAGCATTAGTTATATTCCATCCTGAAGCGGCTAAAAACATTTTTGCTTGGCAAGCTGGCTCATTAATTCAAGATAGTTGGCATGATGTCAAACAGATAGTTATTGTCTCTTTGATTGCATTTGCCATCTTGATTTTATTATTGCGCTCATTTGAAGTTATGCAATTAGGTGAAACTCAAGCAAAAAGCTTAGGTGTACCGGTAGTGGTGATCCGTGTTGTCTGTATTTTGTTTGTCGCTTATTTATGTGCTACAACACTAAGTTTAGTTGGGATGATTGGATTTATCGGCTTAGCCGCAGTTACCATGATTAATCAATTGCAGTTAACCAAAGCCTGGCATAAGCTTCTCTTTTCATATACAACAGCAGGATTAATTTTATTATTAACAGATTGTCTTTTAGTTATTATCCAGTTCTATTGTTCGTTTTATTTGCCTGTCGGCACAGTCAGTGCATTTATTGGAACACCTTTATTGCTTTATTTAATTTTCAAAGCGTTACCTACAACAATTAGTATATCAAATAATAACTCTTTAACTCGATGTGATTTATTAACGCCCATAAAAACAAGGGGACACTGGATATTAGCGATATTAATAATCTTAATATTATTATGGTCTAGTTTAACAATCAGTAATACACAATACGGTTTTATATCGACTGGTTGGAATCATTCTCTTTTAAACATTAAATTACCAAGAATTATCACTGCCATTTCGGCTGGAATCATGTTAAGCATGTGTGGTTTTTTACTGCAATGCATGACCCATAATTCTCTGGCTAGCCCTGATTTGTTAGGTATTAGCTCAGGTGCAGCTATTGCTATTATTGTCACAGTTATGGCGATGGGGTATGACATCATGCCATTTTGGTTGCCGGGATTATTGGGTGCTCTACTGACCTTTTTATTTATTATTGCAATTAATATTAAAAATAAATTCCAACCAGAAAAAGTGATTTTAACGGGGATAGCTTTTGCAGCTTTTTTAACGGCTCTGATTCAATTATTTTTAGTTACTGGCGATCCGCGTATTCAATATTTATTAATATGGTTATCGGGATCAACATACAGTAGTGGGCTACTAAGTAGTGTGGTGATATTTTTAGTAGCATTATTCATTTTATTTATCTTATTGATATTTTCACGACCAATAAGCTTGTTGGAATTGCCAGAAAATATGAGCAATGCATTAGGTATGAATAGCAATATTGCTCGTTTTTTATTAATTGTCGTTTCGACCATTTTAATTACTTTAGCCACATTACAAATTGGACCACTTAGTTTCATTGGTCTACTTGCGCCATTAATGACTCGGATTATTGGTTTTCATTTCATCCGTAACCAATTACTCATGTCATCGCTAATTGGAAGCATATTAATGATCGCTGCTGATTGGTTAGGTCGTAATATTATGTTTCCTTATGAAATTCCGACAGGAGTTATGGCGTCACTGATTGGTGGGTCTTGCTTTATCTATCTAATAAGGCGTTCTTGATAATGTCGGCTTTTTTGCAAACTTTTAAACCATATAGTCATACTATTTTTGCTATTAGTCATGATAACAATATTTTGAGCATGCTGATGGCATTATTGAGGAGTTCAATGATCAATTTCACGAGCTCAGTTCATAACCAAAAAGGAGAAAACTATGAGTTATTCAACTCATTTTAAACCTAAAAAACGCATTTTAGTTTGTTCTATATTATCTGTTTTACCTATCATCGCATATGCTGAAACAACTGATACAATGGAAGTTGTTGGTTCAATGGCCAAAACAGGCACGGTCAAATTTTATGATACTCAATCGACAGATTCTATTGATGAAAAGCAGATTAAAGATAAAGACTATAAAAAAGTCGACGAAGCACTATCTTATACTTCTGGCGTATTAAATAGTTCATATGGTCATGATGGCCGCACAAATTGGTTAAAAATTAGAGGATTAGATGTTTCATTTACTTTAGACGGTATGCCTCAATTTACTTATAGTTATTTTGGTTCAACACCTGAAATTTTCGGACTGGAAAAAATAGAAGTATTAAAGGGCGCAAGTTCTCAACTATATGGTTCATCTAAACCTGGCGGTACCGTCAATATGATATCCAAACGTCCCAAAAAGGCTCCAGCTGGTGAAGTTAATGTGTTTTATGGAACACATGCACAAGTAGGAATAAATGGAGATTATAGTGGTATATTAACTGATGATGTACGATATCGATTAGTGGGTGCCTATCGAGATGAAAATGGACAACAAACCAAAACTGGATTAAAGCATTATTATTTTGCACCGAGTTTAACATGGGACATAAATGAACTAACTTCTTTAACTTTATTATCAAGTTTCCAACGTGATTTTGGCATTCCTGAAAATGGATTTTTCCCTGCTTATGGCACGCTATTTCATTCTAAATATGGGAAAGTGGCAAGGGATACTTATTACGGTGATAAAGATTTTGATAATTTTAATCGTAAATCAGAAACGGTTGGTTATGAATTTAGACATCAATTCAATAATGGACTTGTTTTTACGCAAAACTATAAATATGCTCATCAAGATTTAGATTTATCAGGTGTTTATGGTATGGATTTCACACCAACAGTTGATGGAAAAAATTATTCACGTTTTGCATATTCTCAAATAGGTATTAACAATACTCATACAATTGATAATCGCCTTTCTAAAGATTTTGAATATGGAAATTGGCGAGACACATTATTAATTGGAATTGATTATTTAAATACTAATATGAGTGGAAATAATTTTAGTGGCAGCGCTAGTACAGTGAATCGTTTTAAACCAAGATTAACTCATTCAAATATTACAGGTAGTTATTCGCCTTTTAAATTAAAAGCACAAGAATTAGGTGCATATGTACAAAATCAACTGACTTTTGATAATAAACTTATTTTCAATCAAGGTATCCGTCATAGCAAAATAAAAAATGATGGATACTGGAGTGGTTCTGATTTTAATCGTGATTATAACCATAATGCCTATAATGCTGGTTTAATGTATATTTTCGATAACAATATTGCACCTTATATAAATTATTCAGAATCATTTTTGCCAGTGTATGGCTATGATAGTGTCAACAAAACAATGTATCGACCTTATGAAGCAAAACAGTGGGAAGTAGGGGGTAAGTATGAGCCTGATTGGTTAAATGGTACATTTACTCTGGCCTATTTTGATATTAAATCTCAGAATTCATTTGTTTCTAATGGTACAGGGCAAGCATCACAAACATTAGAAGCACGCAGTAAAGGTGTAGAGTTACAAATAAAGGCTGATATTACTAAAAGTATAGATATGGATTTTGCTTATACTTATACTCATGCTAAAACAGATCAAACAGCTTCATTGACAACACGTAGTTCATTAATTCCAAAACATTCTGCTTCAGCTTGGGTAAATTATAAATTTGATGGTCAGCTTGATGGATTAACTGTTGGATCAGGGCTTCGTTATATTGGTAAAACTGTTGATGAATTCTATTATCCAAATGAAAGTGTACCTAGTTATACTTTATGGGATGCAATGGTTAAATATCAGTTTAATAAATCATGGTCAGTACAAGTTAATGCAACTAATTTAACCGACAAAAAATATGTATCAGGTTGTAGTTATTGGTGTTATTACGGTGCGGAACGCAGTGTGGTAGGAACGCTTAACTATAAATGGTAGTTATCAACTATAAACTAACAAAATGCAAACAATTGTTTGCATTTTTTATACTATTTAAAAAAATATCATTAAAATAAAACAGTTAGAAAATTCATCTTTGTTGGTTTACATTTGAACAATTTAAAATGAAATTATCTTTCTATATTATGGTTTGACTTTTGGTCCATAGCCCCAATCTAGAATGTATGGTTTATAATTAATATCTTGTTCATTATACTTTATAGAAGAGTCCATACCTTCCTCTTCATCTTCCTCTGACGGAATTTTACCAACAAAATCATTCAAATCACCTACTTTAGGTATTGTAGCAAATTCTTCAATAGTGACTAATTTATCATTTTTGACGTAAGTGATCTTCCAAATGTAATTTGTAGGATCTTCACCATGATAGAAAGTATCAGCAAATTTTTCTACCGGGATTAATAATGTAGGTAATTCACCACATAGATCAGTTTCGTCGACACAAAACTCAACTAAAACTACACGATAAATATTGTTACCGACGATATATCTCGCAACCGCTTCTCTGGAATAATCGTTTTTATCAGAATAATTATTAACAATAAATACAAAGCGACCATCATCAATATCTGCTGAGTAAGTTAAATATTCTATTCCATCATTTAAAACTTCCTTCTGTTTTTTAAATATGGATATGTTTTCAGTAGTTGGGTTGGCAAATAATGGGGCTGCAAACAACAAAGATAATATAGTGATTTTTTTTAATAGTTCTTTCATGTGTTCTATTCCTATATTTTTATATGCAACAAATAATCTAAGTATGCATTTCAGTAAAGATTGTTGTTTATTGTATTTTAATTTTGTTATTGTACAAATATTTGGCGTTCAATATTGCCAATAAAATTGGTAGATAAGAGTTAAAAACAGATATTTTTCATAAAAACTCTAATATAAATAATCTTCTAATAAATAGATGCTAAAAGCAATGTTTCCCTTTAAAAAAACTCACTTTTTTGTTGGTTTTTGATAAACTAATTATCAATAAACTATATAATCTTAAAAGATATCATATGTAGCATTGGTTCTATTTTAGTATTTGTTTAAATTTTTTATTTAGGAAAAACCGTGCGAGCTTTTTTTCAGCAATCAAATTTTACTGATGGAGCACTAGCTTTAGCGCTTTCGCCTGCTTTGACGCCAACAGGTATTGTTCATCATCCGGTATTTTTTTCTGGTTTTTCGCTTTACCCGCAAATTATTGCAAGAGGCTTGCTTGTATTAGCAGACATTACTTCTACGAACTATTGCCAGTATAAGCCTGAGTTTCAAAAAGATCCGGTACTTTCAGCGCAAGGTGATCGTGTAAGAGCAGAGTGTTTTTCTGCCTGTAATGGGGTATATGCACGTTTAGATTTATTAAGAGAAGGCCTTGATGGAGAGATTTATCGAGGTACTACTAATGTTGATATTGGTATTGGTTTAAGACAAGCGCTTGCTAAGGTTAATAGTAAAGATAGACTTCATTTAAATATAGGTGATCAAGGGTTAGCAACACGGCATATAGAGGATAAAGGCAATCATCTCAATGGGTTAGATAAAATCATTTTACAACGGCCTGTTCAAATGCCTAATCGGTGGATAAGAGCTTTAGGCAATATCGCTGAAATTCATAAAAACATGAAGCCAGTTTTCACAATAAAAGGACCTCAAGCACAAATGTTTGTGAGTACTCTACCTAATATAACGAGTAAAAATCAATCTGGTTGGCTTGTATTATCGCGTTCAGGTATTAAATTAATGTCTAGAAGCGATACGCATAGTGTTTATATATCTGGCTTGCATCGTCTCAATGCACTTAAGCGACTAATAACTAATATTAAAAGTTTAACCTTTTACTGTTTGCAAAATAACGAGCAGGGGCCATGCATGATTGAAGTAAGCCTTTTGGGTGCTCGTTTAACACTCAGCTTAACAGCTGAAACATGGCAAGGATATTCTGGTGAAGGAGCATTGTTAACATCTTTAGTTTCATCAGCAGAACAAAAAGATTCAAAAATAGTGAATGATCTTTTACAGTTTGATGCGCTTATTAATAAAGAACAATTGTCAAATGCTTCAGCATTAGAGGCTTATCGCATTGAGCGCGCACTTGCTTATCTTGCCGTTTGTGGAAAACTTGGGTTTGATGCATACGAAGGTTCTTATTTTCATCGCGAGTTACCAGAAGATCCGAACCGAGTTTTAAAAGATAATCCACGGCTTATTGGTGCACATAAATTAGTTGATCAGGTCGAAAAAATAGATGAGATAACATGGATGGTCAATTCTACAGATGATAATTATCGTGTGTCTATTCCTACAAATCAATTGGATTGTAATCCACAATGTACATGTACTTGGTATCTTAAAAATCAACAGAAAAAAGGCCCCTGTAAGCACGTTTTAGCTGTACAAATCAAGGAAGGTATTTATGAACTCTAAGCTTGAAGAAGCCGTCGCTATTTTTAACTCTTTGCGATGGGAAAAAGTAACTATAGATACCATATTACAGCAACCACTAGGCACAAAAGAACAACAAAAAATAGCGCTGAATGGTCTAAAAAATGGAGACTGGGAGCGTCTTATTAAAAGAGAGGCAAACAGCGATTACAGCAATGAAGGATATATTGAATGCAATCTCAAACATATCACATTGTATGCCATTAGGATTGGCGTTTCTATCACCCGTGCTCTAGAGTTTGCTTATTTTGCTGATAGGCCCTTATTACTGCCTATTATTAAGGATAAAGGTGAAAAATATGCGACTAACTTTATCAGCAAAGCTTGCGTATCCAGAAGAAGAGTATTTGAACACTCTTCAAGTGTATTTGGTGATATTGCCGTTCAACTTGTTGATCAGTTAAATTTAGCTATTCCTGAAAGCTACGAATATATGAAAGATTGGGCTGTTTATGCTGCTTTGTCTATGGGATTACCTGCTGAAGACTATTCTAGAGCAGTATCGACTCAAGAGTTACCAACACAAGAACAAATAAAACGCAGATTTTCTGAGCATATTAAAATAGGGATTGCCGTCAATGTACCTGCAACTGGACCATTCTTTTCTGTATTTATCGAAGGTGTTAAACAAGGTTGGCTCTCAAAACACGATGCAATAGAGTTTATCTTTTTTGCGTTAGATATTGCCATTCGACCTGGGGATAGAAAGGTTTGGGTTAGTGCAATAGAGGGGTTAGGGATAAGTACTACAACGTTATGTGAAAGAACAGCTGTTTTGATTCCTTTACTTGCCAAAGGTGAATCAGATGTAATTGCAAAAATTGCGCCTATATTGATAAAAAATGTTGATGATGAACTTTTAAATGAGGTAATGATAGCTTCATTCTCAGCAAAGGTTAAATCAACAAAACAGTTAGTTTTAAAAACAGCAATGACAAGAAAAGGTCCTAGTAATATAGAGCAACTCACACCATGGCTGGCGATATGGTGTGACGATAAAGATAAATCTATTGCAAAGCTAGCTCGTCAATTGGCTAACCATTGGCAACTCAATTATGCACGAATTGAAGAAAGTCATACACAGGACATTAAACATCTTTGGCAAAAAACACCATCTTTGTGGGCATGCCCTCAATTTGATTGGGGGAAAGTTACACCTCAAGCACTAACAGAGCTTGCCAGTGAACTGGTTAATCGAAGAGAGTTTGTTTGTGATACTGTTGCTGAAAGATTTTTAGCTGTTGCAAATAAGATCGCTTATAACGATCCTCAATCGGCTCGAACAAGTTTGGCGGGGGTGAAACCAACATCTGTTGATGTACTACTTAATTTGATTGCTTGTTGGGTGAAAGGAATCGAACCTGAAGGCTATTGGGGAGCAAATCAGAAAGATATGGTACATGAAGTATTGCATGCTCGTAATTATGTAGTGTGCAAAAATTTAGATCAATTGCCTTGTATTTTATCAACTCCTAGTAAAAGTGATCTTTCAATTACAGTAGATGATCTTTGTAGGCGACTAAAAAAATATCAGAAAAATAAAATTTATGCACTTGAAGCGGATATATTTTTAGCTTTAACTCGTTTGGATACCAAAACACAAAGTAGTAAAAATTTAAACTTATTAAAAACGTTAAAGGTTGATGTCATTTTACAATCAGGTAAAAAAATTCCTGTTAACGCTGGTGACATGGTTTTAGCTTATCTTGATTGCCCAGTAAAAGAAGTTTTATTAGATTATAATGAGGAATATTTTTGGGATATAAAAATTCCAACCACTCCATCATTACAATACTTTCCTAAAAGGTTTGATTCTTTAGGTGATTTGACTACTAGTGCATTTTCTGTGTTTCCGCTCTGGGGTGATGCTGCTATACGACTGAGTGTTTCTTGTTTCAATGAAACGGAACATGTCAAGGGTCTCATTTTTAGGCAAATTGCTAAGCGGCAAATACCGTTAACTGCTGGCGCTGCAATGAATTTTCTTGCAGCACAGCGTTCAGCATCACCCCGTGCTATAGCTGATATAGCCTTAGCCGTGAATGAGGCATGGGAAAGAGGTTTACTTATACCAGGAATTGCTGATGTTTTCTTGCTAGATTGGGCAAATAGAACCCCTTCTAAATTAGTGAGCTTAGTTGCAACGCTGTCAAATATTGCTCAGCAAGGGCTTTTATCCGTTGTATGGCCAATTTTAGATGAATTAATTTTAGCGTCTTTAAAAGCGCCGAGATTACTAGTGGGAACTGATGAAATTGTAAATGCTATGGCAGAATTTTTACCCGAAGTTCAGTTTGCAGTTACCAATGGACTTGCGTCGCCAAACCAACTGGATCTTTTAGGTTTGAGAGCTTTAGCTGAAAAAACAGGTAGTTCACGGGCAATCAGTGTAGCAAAATATATTATTACCCAATTACCAGACATTAAGTCTGTTAAATCAAAAAAATCTAATGAAGTTAATATAACTGATTTTGATAAAATTTGGCCTAAAAAAGAAAGAAACATTCCGGTACTTGATGATGGCGCTATTATCTCAATTGATTTATTTGAGCAAAGCAAATCTAATTCCGCTTTCATTTTTACATTGAAACTACCAGATATTAATGACCATGTTTTTCATATAGTAAAAACAAATTGGTTTTTTGATTTAGAAATAGAAGGGCAATGTCAAGCATATCCCGCCCCCATAGAACACCCTAAATTTACAACAGATAGCCAAGAAAGTGTTTATTTGCATTGGGATAATGATAAAAAGGCCTTACTGGTTAGCAAATATCGGAATTGGCTAAGCAATGAAGATGAACCATTATCTAGTACAGAAATACCGGCATTATCGAATACTTTATTGATGGTTGTTATTGGACTTCTCGCTCAAGATGGCGAGGGTGCCTATTTTGCTGAAAACTATGTTTTAACGAATCGCATTGATGAAGAAACTGTTCGTAGAGCAATTTTACTATTTTTAAAAACTCCCATTGTAAGTCCTGCAAAACTTATTAGGTCATTAGAAAAAGAAATTAAATTTTTACCATTACTTTGGCCTATTTTAATTGAATGTGTTGGTTTTGTTGGTAATCTAATTAGTCGAGGGGAAAAAATACCAGTCTGGACAAATCGTATTTTAGATATATCGTTACAGTATGCCGCTTATTTGAAAGAAGCTGCATTGCGTGGTTACATCAAAGATGCTAAATGGGAAGGTCTGCACGAAATAGCTTCATCAAAATTAAAGTCAACAGCAGTTGCGAAAGCAAAACAGTTACAAGAAGCTTTGAATATTAACCTTTAATCAAAGACTGTTACAGTACTATTAAATCTAAATTTATTTAGGTTATTGCTAGTGTATTATCAATTTTAATGCCTAGGTAGGATGTTATACTTTTGTAGTAGTATGTCTATTTAGGTAATAGTTTTAGTTAAAATGAGCCTTAAGCATAGCTAATTCCTTTATCCATAATCATCCAAACGAGAGTGCTTTATTAATCCCCAAATATTAATTTGATGGTATACACTCCTCAATTATTTTTACAAATAAATGATGAAGTGATACTACAGTAAAGAAAGATAACTAACACTACAATAAAAATGACTTATCCTGAAATCAGTTATTTCTTTACCAAAAAATTCCAGATAGAATACTTGCAATTATATATTTTTTATATAGTTATATTCTCGGTTCAACGTATATTGATTAAATTTAATTTTTTATCATAATAACGATGTGTATGAGGAATAGGTGTTCCTCTAGTTTTGTACTCAATATGAAAATGTAACATACTATCTTCAATATTTATCAAGTGTATTTTTTCCATATTCGGATGCATTGTTAATTGTTTACATAATGCTTCAAAAGAGCAATTAGTCATTTTATCTAATCTGCAAAGTATTAACTCAGTCTTAATTCATCAAGGTATAAGTGCTTGCGAACGCTTGATACAACTCAATGGTATTGCGATTAATCAAATACAATCTTTGGTCAATATTTCTGAAACGAAGAATCTTATATTCAGTTAGTAGTATATAAACGATAATACAGTGTATTTTAGGTATGTAATGCCTGAAATACGCTGTACAAACAGTAATGTTTTCCGCATATAGTGTCTTTATTATCAATTATTAAAGCTCGTTTGAGTTGTGATGGTCTCAGCCCCAAACTAGATAAACATGTTCTACTAAAATGAGCCGAATCAGAAAATCCCATATCATTGGCTAATTTTGTCAGCGTTGTATGGGAGTCGAGTGTATCAATTACATCCTGCAATCTTTTCCACAATAGGTAACCCCTGAAATTAATACCCAACTCAGAACGAAAAAGATGAAGAAAGCGACTTTCAGAAAGGTGTATTTTTTCGGCGATTTCCCTCGATGAAATTTGCTTTATGGGTAATGATGAAATAATAGAGATTGCTTTATTAATGCGGTTATCTTGATCACATGAACAATTAGGATCTGACTCACATAATAACTTATAGACGTGATAAAGCTCAAATGGTTGGCTTATAGTAACAGACTTCATAAAATAACTGGCAATTTTTAATGCTTCTTCTTTAGTAAGAAAATAAACAGGATTAGTTTCAGTAAAATGCGATAATAAGTGATAATAGGGATCTTCTGGGTCAATAAGCAAATTAATACAACAGACATCTGGTGCGCGCAGTTTATGGGGAACATTTGATTGAATAATAAAACCAAACACCTCTTTTTTTTCATCTGGTGTTTCTAGCTCAAAAGACATATTGTGCAATGATATTGTCAATTGAAGAGAAGGGTGACGATGCCAATCCGTCGTGATATTGTTTATGAAAAGCAATGTAGATAAATTTTGTCGGTGCACTTTAACTAACAAATCATTGTCTAACATGATATTTTATCCTTGCTAAATAAACATCCTTGTCATTAAAAACAGTAACATAAACCATATTTAAAGACTATATATACGTAATTCGATTAACTAAAACTAACTAAAGGATAACACACATCATATATAAAGTTAATCAAGAACAATACAAACGTATTTTTGGCTATTTTAAACCTATCACCAAGAACTTTATTATAGGATCGCAAAATATTTCGCAATCTTTTAGCCATTTTCAGTAGATAATTTTAATATTAATAATTTTGATGATTTACCATTAAAATTAAAAAAAGATATTCAATACATTCCAGTAAGGAGAAAAATAGAGTTCTTAGCTGGTAGAGTGTGTTCTGCTATGGCATTAGAAAACTTATTGCGTGAGGGAGAATATTACTGGAGACTAAAAAAGTTCCAACGAAACCGTTTTATGGCCTAAAACATAGCTGGTTCAATATCTCACTCTAATAATTTTGTAACTGCGGTTACAATAAAACACTCAAATGAGGTTCAAAGCATAGGAGTTGATATAGAAAAAATAATGTCCACTCAAAAAGCAATTGATTTAAGTCAAACGATCCTAAAATGCTCTATTCCCAGTGACATGATAATGGACATAACACATTACATTACTTTAGTATTTTCAGCACAAGAGAGTTTATATAAGGCGTTTAGCTCAACTGGTATTACACTTTCATATGAAAATATTTTTTGCATAGGTATAAACAAAGAAAAAAACATGTACATTACATGTAGGTAATCCGATCAATAAAGTTTTTGAAGTTCATTTTTATTTTTCAAAATATCATAATCTTGTTATGACTTACGTACTTATCTAACCAACTATTTTTCTATTTCATTCTTTGATGTAATGGTTGATTTTGCAAACCAAACAACTATGATTAATAGTATAAAAATAATTCCATATAGCCAAAAAATTTCGTTGGTTGCGATTACCAGCCCCTGATTAGTAATATTTTGTGCTAGTTTTGCCGAAGCTTGAGTTTCAGAAAAACCTTGCAACTGAAACTGCTGATATGTGTATTCTAGCGTTTGTATATTTTGATTCATTAGATCAGTTAGTTGGTTGTGATGAATTGCTTCACGATGTTCCCATAATGAATTTGTTAAAGAAGTACCAATGGAAGTAGATAATGTTCTAAAAAAATTAAATAAACTTCCTGCTGCCGCTAACTTGTGAGCAGGTATATCAGTTAAAATTATTATATTCAAAGGCATAACAAAGCAAGCTATCGCAAATCCTTGAAAGAATTGGGGCCATGCAGAACTCGAAAAATTCATATTAGGCTCAAACGAGTAAGCTCTCCAAAAAAAGCACAAAGCAAAAACAATGAAACCAAAAGTCACAAGCTTCCTCATATCTAAATAAGGAACCAAACGGCCGACTATTGGAGCAAGAACGATAGGAACTAAACCGATGGGAGACAATGCTAATCCTGCCCACGTTGCAGTATAACCAAAAACTCGTTGTAATAGCTGTGGTTGCATAACTAATGTCCCTATATGTAGCAAAAATGCCAAACTTATGCAAATTGTCCCTACTGTAAAATTTCTTGATTTAAATAAAGATAGATCAACAATAGGATGATTCGATGTCATTTCCCAAAGAACAAAAAAAGAAAGTGTTACTAACGCTATCACAGATAAAATAATAATTTCAGATGAGTTAAACCAATCCAGTTCTTTCCCTCTATCTAAAATAAGTTGTAAACTACCAACACCAAATATTAATAAAGCAAGCCCGATAGTATCTATTCGAGATTTACTTATTTCTGTTTCTCGTCCTTTTAATAATATTCTAATACTTATCCATGCTATTAGACCAATTGGCACATTTAGTAAAAAAATCCAGCCCCAAAATAAATTGTCACTTATCCATCCACCCAAAATAGGTCCACAGACGGGAGCAATAATAATAGTCATCGACCATATTGCTAAAGACATATTTTTTTTGGAATCTGGAGAGTTAGCTAATAATAAGCTTTGAGAAAGAGGAATAATTGGTCCAGAAACCGCACCTTGTAGTACTCGTGAAATAATTAACATTTCAAGGCTGTTGGAGACACCACATAACCAAGAAGCAAATACAAACAACAAAATTGAAAACAAAAATAATTTAACTTCCCCAAAGTACTTAGCTAGCCATCCAGATAAAGGAATTGAAATGGCATTGGATACGGCAAATGATGTAATTACCCATGTTGCTTGGCTACTTGATGTTCCTAGGTTTCCAGCAATAGTAGAGAGAGCTACATTGGCAATTGTTAAATCTAAAATTTGTAAGAAGGCCACTGTTGCCAATGCAACAATAAGCCCAATTAATTTTGCACCTGATAGATATAATGGTGACATTTTATGATTCACTGAATATTACTCTCTAAAATTAAGTTATTTTGCATAATTTCTCGTACTAGTTGCTCGAATTCATCTAAGTCGTAAGCAAGTACATCTGTTTGATATTTAATTTCTTGAGGTGAAATATCAGTAAGTAATTTTCCACTTACATCACTGGTATCCACTGTTACATACATAGATAACCCCACCCGTAATGGATATTTCTTAATTTGCTCTTTATTCAATTCAATACGAACAGGTAAACGCTGAACTACTTTAATCCAATTTCCTGTTGCATTTTGTGCTGGTAATAACGAAAATGCACTTCCCGTTCCCATAGCAATTCCTGTAATCACCCCGTCGAATTTAATATCATCTCCATAAAAATCACTAGTTAACTTAACTTTTTGTCCTATTCGAATGTGTTTTAATTGAACTTCTTTAAAGTTAGCTTCTACCCAAACTTGATCCAAAGGAACAATAACTAATAATCGTTCTCCTCTATTAACCTGTGTTCCAACTTGGACTTGGCGCCTCGAAACATATCCAGTGACAGGGGAAACAATTGTTACTCGTTTTAAGTTAAGCCAAGCTTCCTTTAGTTTAGAAATAGCTTGCTGAATACGTGGTTGTTCTAATAATGAATTCTGCATTAATAGGGCATTATTAATTTCTAACTCTTGCTTGGAAATTTTTAAGTCATTTAACGCAATTAATACATCTTGCCTAGCATGCTCTATTTCTTCTTTTGAAATAGCATTACGAGACCAAAGGCCTTCTCTCCGAGCTAAATCTTTTTCTAATTTATCTAATGTCGCTTGCTTTAATTGAATACTTGCTGACAATTTTTCAGTTGTCAGTTTGATCTGTTGAATTTCTCTTATTACCTTGGCTAATTCATTTTTTGCATAACTAAAATTATTTTCAGCATCAATTGATTCTAATTGAGCGATAACATCTTTTTTTCTTATAAAGTCATTATCATCAACGTAAATGGAGGAGACTCCTCCGCTTATTTGAGTATGAATTGGAATTTGATTTCCCATAACATACGCATTATCTGTAGATTCTGTAAACCGAGAAAACATGTACCAAAAAATGAAGTATCCTATCCCTGAAACTAGGAAAATAACAGATAAAATAATCAATTTTTTATATCGTTTTAAACCATTGAATTGTCGGCCATCGGTGTTGTTTTCCATCCTACACTCCATTTACATCTTTCATTTTAATCATTGCTTCTATGAACAGCATCACAAAATGCTGTTTCATTAAGCAGACATTCCACCATCAATAACTAGAGTTTGACCCGTAATATAATTACCCCTACAACCGAGTAAAAAATTCACAGACATAGCCACTTCCTTATTATTTTCCATTATGTTAGTCCATCTCTTGTTTGGTTATTAGATTGTGAAAAGTTAACTGCATTATATAAATGGGTGAGTAATATTGTCTTGAACAAATAAGCTGACTTCATTTTATAAAAAAAAATTATTGATTTATTTAACTCTCTATATTTCAAATAGTTATTTATTCTTTGACAATTATTTTCATTTAAAAAAAAGAATGAGAGATTTAATATAGCTAGTTTATTCAATTAAATAACCATTGAATTGATATATGCTCACCCAACATATATCTATTAAAGGATATAATTCATGACTTACGACTGTGTAATCATCGGTGCTGGACAAGCTGGACTGTGTTTAGCATCGTTTCTGACTAAAAAGATATCACAGTTCTTATATTAGAAAGAGATGAACGTAAAGGAGACGTCTGGCGTAGACGACCAGATAGTATGCGGTTGTTTACACCAAGAGCAATGAATCAGCTACCAAGTTTAATTATGGCTGTTGATCAAAAAGGGTATCCAGATAAGCATGAAGAGGCTGATTACTTAGAGTTTTACGCTCAACATAACAAATTACATGTATTGCTAAATAAAAACCAATAAAATTCCGAATAAAAAAGGAGTTAGGCTTTACTCTAAACTTACTTTTTTAATTAGTGTTTTAAATTTAAAAAAATTTCATTATTTTTTTGCTAATTCGGCTAATTTAGCCGTTTTAGCCATAAGTTAGTGCGTATTGACTTAAAATATTGGCAGATGAGAACTTATTTAAGATTGTAAGATTATTTAACTAAAGTGGTATATTAGATGGAATACTAAAAAAATTCTATTTCAACTTTTTGATTTTTAGATAATATTTAAAGAAGATGGCGGAAGCGCAGAGATTCGAACTCTGGGAGGGTCGCCCCTCGCCGGTTTTCAAGACCGGTGCTTTCAACCGCTCAGCCACACTTCCGCAATGGCTGTGAATATTAAAGGAGACGGGCTTGTTTGTAAATAGTAAATTTAATATTTTTTATCGACTGCTTTAATTTTCGCCAAATTCGGATGAAATTCAGCAAAACTAGATTGTTTACTCGCCAAAACTAGTGTTGCAATGTTATTAATCGAGTATAATACGCAGCAAATATTAAGTTATGTTTTGAAAAATGTTAAATCAAATAGACACTGATGATAAAGGGTATTTAAAAAATTGGCAGGATTGGACTGTTGATTTAGTACCTGAATTAGCTACTTTAGAATCTATAGAGTTAACTGATGCTCACTGGGAAGTGATTTTATTTGTTCGTGATTTTTACTTAGAATATAAAACTTCACCGGCAATTCGTGCATTGGTTAAAGCAATGGAAAAAAAATTTGGTCCAGAAAAGGGCAATAGTAGGTATTTATATAAGTTATTTCCTGATGGTCCAGCTAAACAAGCAACTAAACTAGCAGGCTTACCAAAACCTGTTAAATGTATTTAAGTTAAGAGATAAATTAAACTTATGATTAGGTGGAAAATTCCATTTTTATTACTACTAGTGCTGGGTTATTTACAGTACTCATTGTGGTATGGGAAGAATAACATTTATGATTATCAAGAAAATGTGCAAATGTTACAGAATCTGCATCGAGAGAATGATATGTTGAAAGCACGTAACGAACAGATGTTTGCGGAAGTTGACGATTTGCAAAAAGGCTATGAAGCGATTGAAGAAAGAGCGCGCAGTCATTTAGGCATGGTTAAAGCCAATGAGTATTTTTATCGAATAATTATTGATTCTAAAGCAAAACAATAAGGTATTACGTGACAAATAATAGTGATATTATCGCAATCGTTCCTGCTGCAGGAGTGGGTTGTCGCATGAAAAGCCAATTACCTAAACAATATCTAAAAATTGGTCCAATGACAATATTGGAACATACTATACAAAAATTGTTAACTCATCCCAATATTTCCTGTGTAGTGGTGGTCATCAGTCCTGAGGATAAATTTTTTAATACACTTGAACTCGCATCGCAAGATAATGTTAAAGTGGCTTATGGTGGTGAAACTCGAGCTGATTCTGTTTTAGCAGGTTTAAATTTAGTTAATGATAACCAATGGGCCTTAGTTCATGATGCTGCAAGGCCATGTGTTACTCATGAAGATATTACAAAATTAATTAATCGAGTATTACAAGAAAATAAGGGTGGAATATTAGCAACACCACTAAGTGATACGATTAAACAAGCTTATAAAGATAATCAAACTGTTATTGATCACTCTATCGATCGAACTTATCTATGGGGAGCTGCTACGCCGCAATTATTTAATGCTGGTGAACTTAAAATGTGTTTAAGTAAAGCCTTAAAAAATAACATTGCAATTACTGATGAAGCATCGGCTATAGAGTATTGTGGTGGTCATCCATTATTGGTGGAATGTCGTCGAGATAATATAAAAATTACTCGACCAGAAGATTTAAACTTAGCATCATTTTATTTAACTAATCAAAATTAATATAGGTAGATTATGCGAATCGGTCATGGGTTTGATGTCCATAAATTTGGTGGTGAAGGGCCAATTACATTAGCTGGAGTGAAAATCCCTTATCAGTTTGGTCTTGTTGCTCATTCTGATGGTGATGTGGTATTACATGCTATTACTGATGCATTAATTGGTGCATTGGCTTTAGGAGACATTGGTAAATTATTTCCAGATACAGATCCTAAATACAAAGGTATAGATAGCCGATTATTATTGAAAGAAGTGTATGGTATTATCCAATCTAAAGGTTATAAATTAATTAATTTAGATACTACTATTATTGCACAAGAACCTAAAATGAGACCTCATGTAGATCAAATGCGGGTTAATATTGCTGAAGATTTGCAAGTTCATTTTGATCAGATTAGTGTCAAAGCAACGACGACTGAACAATTGGGTTTTACTGGCCGTAAAGAAGGCATAGCTTGTGAAGCCGTAGTGTTATTAGCAAAGAAATAGAGATAAATTAGACAATAGGCGATTACGTGTTAGCAGAACTCAATTATTTTTATGGTAAACCAACAAGCCATGGTTTATATAAGCAACAATATGAAGATTTTATTGTTATCGAAGAACTAGGTTTTGATTTCACTGGTGAAGGTGAACATGTTTTAGTTTATCTCGAAAAGAAAGATTGTAATACGGTCTTTGTGGCTGAACAGTTAGCTAAATATGTTGGCATTTCAGCGAAAAATGTCAGTTATGCAGGTCTTAAAGATCGCCAAGCTGTTACCCAACAATGGTTTAGTTTGCATATGCCAGGGCAAGATACCCCAGATTTTTCACAATTTGATTTAACTGGTTGTCAAATATTGCAGGTTACTCGGCATAATAAAAAACTGAAAATAGGGGCTTTAAAAGGTAACCGATTTAAAATTGTTTTAAGAAATTTGACTGGTCAACAAGAAGTCGAATCAAAATTAGACTTAATTAAACAGCATGGTGTTCCTAATTATTTTGGCGAACAACGATTTGGACGTGAGCAAAATAATATTCATCAAGCAATAAAGTGGGCTAATGGTGAAATTTCAGTTAAAGACCGTAAAAAACGAAGTTTTTATCTTTCTGCTGCACGTAGTGCTATTTTTAATGATATAGTCAGTCAAAGGATTCAACGCCAGATTCAGCAAACAGTTGTTGATGGGGATATATTACAATTATCAAAAAGTAATAGTTGGTTTTTATCTAAAACAGAGGAATTATCACTTTTACAACAACGTTTACAAAATGGTGAGATTAATATTACCGCTCCTTTGGTGGGGGATTCAGGATTAGGTACTGAATCTATTGCTTTAACATTTGAACAAAATTGTTTAGAAAATTGGGCTTGTTTTGCTGAGTTATTTAGAAAGGAACGGGTTGAAACGATGCGACGCTCAATATTGTTGCGTCCTGAGCATCTAGAGTGGCAATGGCGAGATGAAAATAACTTGGACATCAGTTTTTATTTACCTTCAGGTTGTTATGCAACAAGTGTATTACGTGAATTGATTATTGGAAATGAGTAATTTAAATGCAAAGTTTAAAAAGGCAGCAGTTGATTGACTTATTACGCCAGCAGGGCATAAAAGATGATCGTGTTTTAGAAGCTATAGCTTCAATACCACGTGAAAAGTTCGTTGATGAAGCGCTTTCACATCAAGCTTATGATGATCGCTCGTTACCTATTGGTAGTGGTCAAACTATTTCTCAACCTTATATTGTTGCTAAAATGACCGAATTATTAAACTTAACGCCTAATGCTAGGGTACTTGAAATTGGTACTGGTTCAGGATATCAAACAGCAGTTTTAGCCAAACTAGTTAATCATGTTTTTTCAGTAGAAAGAATAAAAAGCTTACAATGGAATACCAAACGACGATTAAAGTTACTTGATATCCATAATATTTCAACTCGGCATGGTAATGGTTGGCAAGGTTGGCCAGAACGTGGGCCATTTGATGGCATAATTGTAACTGCAGCAGCAACCGAAGTGCCTTCAAGTCTGCTGACACAACTAGCCGACAAAGGGCGACTAGTGTTACCTGTAGGTAAAAACCAGCAAACGTTACAATTAATTGAGCGAGATGGTGATAATTTTATTACTCAGAATATTGGTGAAGTGAAATTTGTTCCGCTTGTTGATGGTGATATAGAATAATGAAAAAGGAGCAAATAATTTGATTATTTGCTCCTTTTTCAATTTAACTATTCTCTTTCATTTATCGAAAATTAATTTTTCTTCTCTTTTTCTTTTTGTTCGGAAAGTTTCCACTCACAAATACCGTATACTGCATTAAACAGATAAATTAAATACTGAGTTGCGATAACAATATTGTCAGTATAAATATTTAAACTAATAACTAATACATTTAATAAAACCCATAAATACCAATTAAAAGCATATCTCATCATTAATAAAAGTTGAGCAACTACGCCTAGACCGAATATAAAGCAATTAGTAATAAGTTGGTAGGAGGTATTTATTGCGCCGATTTCATTAGTTAAATAAATATTGAAAAAAGCAGCCGCAATGAGGAATATTAACGCATATAAAAAGGCATTTTCATTTAAAGTACGAACTTTAACGCTTTTATTATTATCTAGATTTTTTTGCCAAGTTAATATGCCATAAATATGTGAGCCAAAATAGTAAAACGTTGGCAAACCCGCCCCAATATTACCACCAAGGAAATTTGCACAACATTCAGCAATTACCGCTAGCATACCAAGCACATTACCTAAATTTTTTCGTTTTGCTAATAAGATCACACATAACAATCCTAAAAATGCACCAGCGTATGATACTGCATAGCGTAAATTGAAATCATTAATTGGATCCGTATATATATATGCTCCGGTGACACAGATAATACAAAACAATGGATAAAATTTATTGCGGCCAATAGCTATGGCAAAATGGCTTAATTTATTCATAATCATTACTCTTCATCATTAATAAGTTGATTGACTAGTTCGATACTTCGCAAATAACGCTCTTCATAATCTGGTGAATCAATTTGGATGTATTTAATATGATTTTTTTTTAACAATGAGATCAGCAATTGTTGAAAATCTTTTCGTTGTTTTGGACTGCCTAAACTTCTTAATCCGTCAGCAACCCACGGTGTGTTATTACCTAATAAGATAACTAGATCGAATCGATAATTATTGATCATAGCTTGTAAAAAAGGATGTTCTTTACCTTCATATTTTTTACAAAACGCTTGAGTCGTAATAAAATCGGTATCAATAAATGACACTTTGTTAGCATGTTTTATTGCGAAATCAATATATTGAGCATGCCCTAATGCAATTTTATCATAGTCAGCATATTGCAATGCTCGTTCATCGCCACCAAGGTGAGAAAATACATAATCACGGCCATATTCCCAAGCACTAGTGGTATTAAACATATTGGCTAATTTATTTACTAATGTCGATTTACCGCTTGATTCACCACCAAGAATAGCTACCGTTCTCACAAAAAATGGTCTCACTTCTGTTGGTATATATTGCCAATTTTTTAATGGGGCTTGACGAATTTGAGTACCACTGACTTGCATAAATTGCCGAGTAGGATCGATAAGTACTGTGTCTAAATCGAATAAATCTTTATACATGGCTACATCTTGTGGTTCACTTGAATAGACGCAACTAGGATTAATGCCTTTTTCTTTAAATAATTTTTTGACTCTATCACTCCATTCATTCCAACCATTTGGATAAGCCGGAATACCATCTTCTTCTAAAAGTTCAATATGGATATTTTTTTGATATTTGAATGTTTGTAACAACCAACGAATCCTATCATTGATCGTTGGTTGGCGTGACATAGCACTTTCTTCAAATAACGCCATATCCCGGATAGTATCGGAACAAAGAATAATATAAAGTTCATCAACTTGGCTAATTGCACGTTGAATCAAATAAATATGACCAGTATGCAATGGATAAAATTTTCCAAAAATCACTCCAACTTTTTTATTTTTGCTAGCTAAGTCTATTTGTAAATAATGATGCAGTGATTGTAATTTCTGTGCGCTTGGATTTTTAATTTTATCATTGATCAATTGACTCAAATAACCTTTAGTCATCTGACAAGCATCAGCAACAGTCTGTAATGATAAGTTTTTGCGTTTTATGGCTGCTTTTAAATAATTGAAACCATCCATACCGCCTCCTTTTTGTTTTTTATCTGTAACAAAATTTACATCATTTTTTATAAATGTTCAATATACTAAACAAAAAATAAATATTTTTGATTTGTAATTTAAATCTTATGCTGATTAAATATAAAATAATGAATATTTTTTGATCATAAAAAACTGTAGATAATTATATTTTTATTAATTTATATTTAATAGATTAATAAATAAAATCATCATGATATAGGGAACTGCTAATATGAAAATTCACAAAATTGCATTGGCTATTGCATTAATTTCAGGAAGTGCTTGGGCAAATAATAATGTTACATTAAATAAAGTAACTTTGTTTTTACAAGGTGCCGAATTGCAAGGACAATCCACTGTTTCATTAACTAAAGGTGAAAGTGAAATCATATTAACAGGTATCGCAAATAATGTTAAGCCTGATTCAATCAATGTTGGTTTTGGTAATAATGATGTCAAAGTATTGTCGACATCATTAAATAATAAATATGCTGGAAATGTAAATAATAGTCAAGATATTCAAAAGCTTATTGATAATAGGCAACAGTTACAAGAAAAGCATGATATTGTAGAAATTCAACTAAAAGTGGTGAATGAACAAGTTTCACTTTTGCAAGGTAATCGCTTAGATAGCTTAGTTAAAAGTGAATCTGCTGATTTAATTGCCATGAAAAATGTACTAGATTTTGTAAAAGCTAATCTAACTGTGACATTAAATGAGCAAAGTCGATTACAAAAAGAAATTGATTGGTTAGATGAACAAATTAAACAATGCCAAACCCAAATAGATGAAATGCAAGAAGCTGACAAATTACATAATGCAGTTGTTGTCAAAGTCATTTCCAATAAAGATATTACATTACCTATTACACTTTCATATGTTACCTCTGAAGCTGGTTGGGAACCGATTTATGATGTCCGAGTTGCCGATATTAATTCGCCTTTACAATTGACCTATAAAGCAGCAATTTATCAAAACAGTGGTTTAGATTGGCAAAATGTCGATTTTAGTTTATCAACCTCTAATCCGAGTAAAGGTATATCTGCCCCTGAAATTAATCCATGGTATATTGATGTTTATAGTGAAAAAAGTGGTCTATTTTTTTCCAAGTCCGAGAAAGAAGAATATTACGAACGAGAATCAAAATCAAGATTGGTAGAGCCTGGCCAAAATACCAAAGTTAATACTTTAGGTATCAATACCCAATTTGATGTTAAATTACCTTATACTATCAAAACCAATAGTGAAAATAATATTCTTACATTGCAAACAAATGAAGTTGAAGCTAATTATCATTATATTTCAACGCCTAAATTAGATAGTAGTGTTTATTTACTAGCACAGATAAGAGACTGGGATAAACTGAATCTATTCTCAGGAAAAGCCAATATCTTCTTTAATGGAGATTTTGTTGGTGAGACAACTATCTCAACCCAAAGTGCTAAAGAGACATTGGATTTTTCATTAGGACGTGATAAAAACATTTTAATCGCCCGCAATCGTAATGTTAAAGAAACCTCAACTCCATCACTATTTGGTGATGATATTTCACAAAAGTATGCTTATACTATTGATGTCAAAAATAATAAAATATTGCCAATTGATATCGTAGTTAATGATCAGCTACCGGTGATTTTAAATAAAACCGTAATACTTGATGATGCTAAATATGATGGTGCTCAATATGATAAACAAACCGGATTATTAACTTGGCGATTTACTTTAAATCCAAGTGAAACTAAAGATCTTAATTTAAGCTTTAAACTCACTTATCCAAATGATAAAGAAAAAGATATATATGGTTTATAAACCTCATAAAATAAAGTACAAACAATGTTAACTAATTGGTTTGAGCAATTTAAACAGAATAGTCAGATAAGTTTACTCGATCTTCATTTGGCACAATTTTTGGTCAATAAAGTTGATGGCAACGATGAAATTATTAGTAAACGTTTTGCCTTTTTAATTATATCGTTAAGTCAGGAAGTCAGGTCAGGTCATGTTTGTCTTGATATTACTCGCCTGAATCAACAATTTATCGATCCACAACTTTGGCAGGAACTCAATGCTCCAACAGTTGAAGATTGGGTTAATGTACTCTGTGTAGCTTCATATAAACAGGTAGTAAGTGATGGGAAGCAACTTGCGCCACTTATTTTTATTGAAAATAAACTTTATTTTCAACGTATGTGGCTAGATGAACGTCATGTTGCACAGTTTTTTAATCAACCACAGTTGAATATTACATCAAGTAAACCGATTGACTTAAAAAATATTCTCGACCAACTATTTGTTGATGATAATACAACTATTGATTGGCAAAAAATTGCGGTTGCGGTGGCGCTAACTCGTAAAATTGCCATTATTTCAGGTGGCCCAGGTACAGGTAAAACAACCACAGTAGCTAAAATCTTAGCAGGAATAGTCTTAAATGATCCTACCACGCGAATCGTGGCAGCAGCACCAACTGGCAAAGCTGCATCAAGGTTAACCGAATCTCTCAGTCGAGCAATTGAACAGTTATCTTTTGAATCATTAAATATTCAAACTGAAGCCGTGACTCTGCACCGTTTATTAGGTGCAAAAACTGATAATCGCTCATTTAATTATAATAAACACAACCAATTACATATTGATGTTCTTGTAGTTGATGAAGCGTCAATGGTTGATCTGAATATGATGGCAAGAATTATTGAGGCTCTGCCTAATTGTGCTCGCTTAATCTTATTGGGTGATAAAGATCAGCTATCTTCTGTTGAAGCCGGTGCAGTATTTGGTGACTTATGTGACTTTATTTTAAATGGATATAGTCAATCTAGGGCTGATGAACTAAATCAATTAACTGGCTATACTATTCCAATCGCAGACCAACCAGCAAGCATGATTACTGATAGTATCTGTTTATTGAAAAAAAGTTATCGCTTTAATGAGTCTTCAGGAATAGGCTTGTTGGCTAATGCCGTTAAAGAAGGTCAATTGCAAGCGGTTAAAAAACTGCTAGCCAATAAAGCTTTACCAGATGCTTGTTATTATGAATTATCTTCAAGTCAAACTTACCAAGCTGTTTTAGATGATTGTGTAGCACATTATAAAAATTATCTAAATGCTATTAAACATCATCAAAATAATGATATTGCCAATGTTTTAAGTAAATTTGCTGAGTGTCGTTTACTGTGTGCTGTACGTGAAGGTAAATTTGGGGTAGGTGGGTTAAATAAGCAAATTGAATCATTATTAGCCAAACATAAATTGATTAAATTAAATAATCGTGATCAATGGTATATTGGTCGGCCAATTATGATCTTACGCAATAGTACCGCATTAGGTTTATATAATGGTGATATTGGTATCACTCTTATGGCTGAACATGATCACTCAAAATTACGGGTTTATTTCCCTTTTTCTGATGGTTCTATTAAAGGCTTTTCTCCCTATCGATTACCGGAGCATGAAACAGCCTATGCAATGACGATCCACAAATCTCAAGGTTCTGAATTTGATCATGTTAATATCATTCTACCAACAGAATTTTCGCCACTACTTAATCGATCATTACTCTATACGGCAATAACAAGGGCTAAAAAAACAGTCTCAATTTATTCTGATGCTAAAATTTTAGATCGTGTAGTGAAAAGTCAAATACATCGAGAAAGTGGCTTAGTTGAACAAATAAAAAATGTTCTACAATAGTAGCGACACTTAAATTATTGCTGATATAGATAAAGCACCAACTTATTGTATTATAGCTGGTGCTTTTTTATCTATTAGTGAATGATCTTAGCTAAAAAGTCTTTAGCACGATCTGATTGTGGATTGGTAAAGAATTGTTCTTTTGAGGTATCTTCAATGATTTCACCTGCATCCATAAAGATTACTCGGTGTGCAACTTTACGTGCAAAGCCCATCTCATGGGTAACAACCATCATGGTCATGCCTTCATAAGCTAATTCAACCATAACATCTAGTACTTCATTAACCATTTCTGGATCAAGAGCCGAGGTTGGTTCATCAAATAGCATAACGACAGGATCCATACATAGTGCTCGAGCGATTGCAACACGTTGTTGTTGACCACCAGATAGTTGAGCTGGGAATTTATCTGCATGAGCCAATAAACCAACACGATCTAATAGCGATAGCGCTTTTTCACGCGCTTCTTCGTTTGATCGGCCTAATACCTTAATTTGAGCAAGTGTCAAATTTTTCAAAATTGTTAAATGAGGGAAAAGCTCGAAGTGTTGAAATACCATTCCCACTTTTGAACGCAGTTTTGCTAAATTAGTCGATGGATTTGTAATCTCAGTACCATCAATAATAATTTTACCTTGTTGAATAGGTTCTAGAGCATTTACGGTTTTGATTAGTGTTGATTTACCTGAACCAGAAGGCCCACAAACAACAACAACTTCACCTTTACCTACTCTTGTAGTACAGTTTTTTAATACTTGAAATTTTCCGTACCATTTTGATACATTTTCTAAGGAGATCATCGACTTATCCCTTTCTTGAAATAATTAACTAAACGAGAAGCAGTATAACAAATTATAAAGTAACTTATTGCTGCAAAAATAATCATTGAATATTTAACAGTGCCACCCTGAACCGTACCGATTTGGGTAACACTGGCGCCAAATAAATCAATTAAGCTCATCACATAAACCAAAGAGGTATCCTGGAACAAGATAATACCTTGTGTTAACAACAATGGCACCATTGATCTAAATGCTTGTGGTAATATTATCAAACGCATTGCCTGACTTTTGGTCATACCTAATGCGTAAGCCGCATGATATTGACCTTTAGCAACCGCATTAATCCCTGCACGAATGATTTCAGAATAGTAAGCTGCTTCAAATAAAGCAAATGCGATCATTGCTGAAACAATCCTAACATCAGCATAAGGCGGTAAATTAAATATATGTTTAATAACTTGTGGTAACGCTAAATAGAACCATAACAAAACTAATAGTAATGGAATGGAACGGAATAAATTGACATAACATTTTGCAAAAATATTTAGTATTTTATTATTTGATAAACGCATTAAAGCTAATACTGTCCCCCAAACAATACCAAATACGACGGCGGTAAATGTAATTTTAGCGGTTAACCATAACCCACTTAATAGTAGATGATAATTGTCTGATACCAATGAAGGTATATCTGCAATCCAATTTAGTAGTTGCATGTTATCCTCCATGATTCATATTAGGTAAGCGGGTTTGTTTTTCAACAAAACGCATAATGGTTAGTACTGCATAGTTTATCAACATAAATGCAATCGTTACTCCACATAATATTTCAACAATGCTGTTAGTTGCATCGTTAATGCGATCTATTTGACCAATCAAATCTATCAATCCAATGGTGGATGCAACTGATGAATTTTTAATGATATTGGTCATTTCAGACGTTAGTGGTGGAATAATACGACGATAAGCATTAGGTAGTAGAACATACATATATGCTTGTCGATTTGTTAAACCAAGTGCAATAGCGGCATAACGCTGACCTATGGGTAAAGTTTGAATACCGGTTCTAACTTGTTCTGCAATACGTGCAGAAGTAAACAGACCTAAAGCAATTGCCGCCGTGATAAATGCACTGACATCAGGTGATAAACCAGATATAAACCATGTTTTTAAACTTCCAGATAGAATTTCTGGAAATAACATGTACCATAAAAACATTTGTACTAGTAATGGGATATTACGGAATAGTTGGATATAACCGGCTGCAAAACGATTTAGAAATTTATTTTCTAATGTTCGGCAGATTCCCACTAGTGATCCTAGTATGAATGCAATAATCCAAGCAGTAACTGCTAATGAAACGGTTACAATAATACCGTCAAAAAGCCAGTTTAAATAAATTCCATCACCATACGGGGTGGATTCAAAAAATAGTGTCCAATTGAAACTCATAATATATTTATTTCACTAAATTAGATTATGTACTAAATGCAACATACATTTAGTACATAGGATTAGAAAGATGAGAAAAGTATTAATCTAATGCTTTATCATTTGGATTTGCAAAAAGCTCAACCATTTTTGGTGAAATTGTTAGAGCCATATTCGCTCCTTTTGGTGGAACAGGTTGAGTGAACCATTTGTTATAAGATTCTAATGCTTTTCCTGATTTTTGGGCATCAGCAATGGTTTTATCCATTAATTGTTTAAATTGGGTATCGCCTTTTCTTAACATACAACCATAAGATTCATAAGATAATGGCTCACCGACAATTTTCCATTTAGCTGGGTTAATTGCACGTGAACGCTCACCGGCTAAAAGTGCATCATCCATTAAAAATGCCTCAGCACGACCAGTTTCAAGAGCATTAAATGCATCACCATGATCTTTTGGTGTAATAATACGAATACCTAATTTTTCTTTATTGTTAATTTGATTTAAACGGACTTCAGATGTAGTACCAGCGGTAGTCACTACATTTTTTCCTTTTAAATCTTCAATACTATTGATATTACTATCTGCTTTAACAAGGAATCGGGTACCTACAATAAAAATACTGTCAGAAAAATCTACAGTCTTTTGACGTTCAAGATTGTTTGTTGTGGAACCACATTCAAAATCATAGGTATAGTTATTTAGTAATTGAATTCGAGTCTTAGAGGTAACTGGTAAATATTTAACTTTAAGATCCGGTAAGTTTAGTTCTTTTTTAACTGCATCTATAATTAGGTTAGAGTAATCTTGAGAATAACCGATAACTTCTTGTTTTTCACCATAGTAGGAAAATGGGATAGAAGACTCTCGATGACCAACAACAATCACACCGCTTTCTTTGATTTTAGCCAATGTACCACTTAGTTCCTCTGCAACAGCGGCACCACTCATTAGGCCTAGCATTGCTAATGATAACACTAATTTGGTTAGTTTTGTCTTTTTGTACATACTCATCTCCTACTGTTTAATTTGTATCATATTAAATAAATTTAATATTTTTACAAAGGGCGTATATTATAACTTATTTTTTAGCATAAAAGTACTTTTTACTGTTTATTTATCGTTTAAAAGGACAAGCTATCGTCAAGAAATTCGATGATTTTTACCAATTCTTAACATAGCCAATTTTTTGAATTTCAATATTATATAAGCAATATTTATGCCAAAATATTGCTTAGCGACGATTTCTTACAAAAATCAAAATAAATAATATTGAAATAATCAGATAATAGAAAAGGTTTCCAAACCTTGCATAAGGGGTTAAACCAACAGTGGGGGATAATTTGTAATTTAAAACCTGAGTTTGAAATTGTGGTAATTGTTCAACAATTTGACCATGATGATCAATAATTGCTGTAATGCCTGTATTGGTACTACGAATCATTGGTCTGCCAAACTCTAAGGCTCTTGCTTGTGCCATTTGTAAATGTTGTTTGGGGCCAATACTGTTACCAAACCAAGCATCGTTAGACACAGTTAGTAAAAAATCTGTGTCTGCGGTAAAGTTGTTTAAAATCAAATTGGATAAAATAACTTCATAGCAAATTGCTGTAGTAAATTTGAAGCCTTTTATCTCAAGTGGTGGTTGTTTTTCAGCACCAGCTTGCATGGATGACATTGGTATATCAAGCATTTGCCCAATAGGATCAAGTAATGATTCTAAAGGAGTAAATTCACCAAACGGTACCAGATGATGTTTTTGATAACGGTTGGTGTTAGGGTATTGATATGGTGTTTTTCCACCTAACACTAGCAATGTGTTATAAATATTAGGGTTCTCTTGATAACCGTAATTTCCTAAACGGTAATCAATAATACCAACAGCTATTTCACTATTATTTGCTCTTGCTTCGTTATCTAAAAACTGGAGGAAAGGTTGCTGATTGATTTCGTAATCGGTAATGCTTGCCTCAGACCAAATAATAATTTTATCTTTAGCGAGATTTTGTTCAGTCAATGAGCCATATGTTTGCAGAGTTTTATTTAGTTGCTCTTTAGTCCAGCGAAGAGATTGTGAAATATTACCTTGAATTAAGCTAAAATCAGCAGAGCGGCTGTGGTCAATTGTTGTCCAATTAATTAAATTGAATGATATTGGTGCAATAAAGAGCATTAATAGTGCGAAAATTGCACCAATTGTGTGCTTTTTAGGGGAGCGATTCAATGCCATATTTAAACAATAGATGATTAAACCACAGCAGATAGTCAATATTAATGTGACACCATTTATTCCAACTATCGGGAAGTAGCCTCTCAATGGACTATCTAGTTGACTATATCCTAGTTCTAACCATGCAAAACCGGTTAAAATATAGCCTCGTAAAAATTCAGTAAGCTGCCACAAAATAGGGGTGAGCAAAACCAATTGTTTTATCGAGAATTTTGGTGCGAAACGATCACATACTCTTAGCAATAATGCAAATAACATAGGATAAAATGCTAAGTATGCGATTAGTAGTCCTAAAATAATTACTGCTACCGATGTTGGTACTTCACCATATTGTTTAATGCTTATATAAACCCAATGAGTACCCGCTAAAAAATAGCCAATACCCCAGCTAAAACCAATAAGCATTGCTCTCTTTTTCGGTTTATCAGCGATTAACCACAAAAGGCCGGCAAATGCTACAAATGCAAGTGGCCAGATATGAAAGGGTGCGTAACTAAATACCGCAATTGCACCAAAGATAAAGCTTAATAAAATTTGTTTAAGCATTTTCTGATTGCTCTAAATTAGGTATGTTTGCATCTTCAGGGATGGTGACATGCAATTGAATAATACGTCTTCGGTCAACAATGGTTACTTTAAATTGATAACCATCAATAGTAATCGTTTCGCCTCGGATTGGTAAACGTCCAAAATGTTGCATGACTAATCCGCCAATAGTATCCATTTCATCATCACTAAACGTGGTGGCAAAAATTTCATTAAAATCTTCTACAGGAGTAAGGGCACGGACAGAATAAACTGATTGTGATAAACGGCGAATATCGCGATCTTCAACTTCATCGTATTCATCTTCGATATCACCAACTATAAGTTCTAAAATATCTTCGATAGTGACTAAGCCTGAAACACCACCAAACTCGTCAATGGCCATTGCCATATGATAGCGTTGCATGCGGAATTCTTTTAACATATGGTCAACGCGTTTACTTTCAGGAACGACAACAGTTGGTCTTAGGATCTTTTTCAAATCAAAATCCTTGACACCTTGTCGAATATAAATGAGTAAATCTTTGGCTAATAGTACCCCTTCGATATGGTCTCGATCTTCACTAATTACTGGATAACGTGAATGACCATGTTCAGAAATAATATCTAAACATTCATCAAGGGTGAAATTATCTTTGATTGTTACAATTTGAGAGCGAGGTATCATGATATCACGAACGCGTTGATCGGCTATATCCATTACACCTTCGATCATATCGAGGGTATCAGGATCAATGAGTTGATTTTCTTCAGCCTCACGAATAACTTCGATCAGTTCTTCTTTATCTTTTGGTTCTGAATTGAATAATTGACTTAACCATAATGTAAACCCTTTTTTGGGTCTCCGGTGATTATCATCACTCATTTTGCTCTCTTCCTTTTTGTAATATCAAATATAGTTCGATTTATTGTTATTGTTCTAATATCTAAACAGATTATTAGTCACACTTATTTAATCAATTAGTTGATAAGGGTTATCAAAACCTAATTGTGCCATGATGTCGATTTCGATATTTTCCATTTCTTCAGCTTCTTCGTCAAGGATATGATCATATCCTAATAAATGCAAACATCCATGAACAATCATATGTGCCCAATGTGATGTTAATGATTTATGTTGTTCGTTAGCTTCGATTTCAACCACTTGCTTACAAATCACTAAATCACCGAGTAATGGCACATCAATTTCAATTGGTGATTCAAATGGGAATGATAAAACATTTGTCGGTTTATCTTTATTACGATAAGTGTAATTAAGATGTTGGCTCTCTTCTTTATCGACAATACGTATAGTAATTTCGGCATTATCCATAAACTGCGGTAAGATCACTTCTAGCCATTGCATAATTTGTTGTTCTGTTGGTAGATTCTCATGATGCTCACAGGCAATTTGCAAATCTAAAATAATAGTACTCATTTTATTATCCGATCTATTCACGATGATAAGGATGATTAGCCGTTAAACTCCATGCACGATAAAGACTTTCAGAAACAATTACTCGTACTAATGGATGAGGCAATGTTAAAGGTGATAATGACCAACTTTGTTCAGCCGCCGCTTTACATGCTGGCGACAAACCTTCAGGACCGCCAATTAACAAACTGACATCACGACCATCGGTTTTCCAACGTTCAAGTTGTTTTGCTAAATCGTGGGTTGTATAAGGTTTGCCTGGAATATCCAGTGTGACAATGCGATTACCTTTGCCACATGCAGCTAGCATTAATTCACCTTCTTTATCTAAAATTCGCACAATATCAGCATTTTTAGTCCGTTTTCCTGCTGGTATTTCAATCAGTTCTAAAGGCATATCTTTGGGGAAACGGGATTGGTAATCATTAAAAGCAGTGGTCACCCAATTGGGCATTTTATTGCCAACAGCAATAAGCTGTATTTTCACGTCACTAACTCCAAAGTTTCTCGAGTTCGTAAAGTTGCCGACTCTGTTCTTGCATGATATGTACAATGACAGAATCCATATCAACTACCACCCAATCAGCATCATTTTGGCCTTCACTACCTAATACAAGATGGCCTTGTTTTTTTGCTTCATCAAGTAAGTGACCTGCTATTGATGCAACATGACGGTTAGATGTGCCTGTACAGATAATCATATAATCGGTAATACTTGATTTACCTCGAACATCAAGGGTAACAATATCTTTGCCTTTAAGGTCATCAATTTTATCAATAATAAAATCTTGTAATGATTGTTGCAAAATAATCTCTCTACTATTTTAAATAAAGCAGTAGTATAGCATATTTTTTCTAAATCGCCTTGAAAATAGTGTGTCTCAGCAATAGCCCTCTATATTTAAAAAGTCACAAAAATAATTTTATGGAGAGCTATTTTAATCAAAAAAAGTTGAGGAGAGAGGGTTTTTAAAAGGGAAAAATATGATTAAACCGCTTATCTCACTAATAATATTTACAAAAGTTAACAATTTAGCTTTTTAAATCAGTTGCATAGATTATTTTCAATCACTATACTTTTAGATGATTTTTAGCGCAATAATAGGCTGTTATTTAGTTAAATTAACTTAAAAAAGCCAAATAAAACATGGAATTACTTGACAAGGCTGTTGTTATGAACTATAATTTTAAACACCAAACACCAAACACCAAACCTGCCCAACTTATACTTTAAATTCATCTCGTTATTGCAATCAACGTTTAGTCTTTTCTAATAATTTATTTTTTCCTCGATTTTTAAGGTTATTTTTATTCTCGCCACTTTTTAGTGTTTTCGCCGTTACTTTAGTTTTATTCTTTTCATCAAGTAGTTATGCACTAACATCCCTAAGAGCCAGTACCGTCAAAGTTATTACCGGGAATTCTCCCTATATTATATTAGGTGATGGTTTTAACCCTTTAACTGATTTGCGTCAAATAATAGGTTTGAATTTTCCTAATGGTCAAGGTGGTTATAATTGGATAAGCGCCTGGGATGCCGGGGTTGCCATCAAAGCACCTCCCGGTATGCATTTTAATCAAGTCTTGTCCCATAGTGTCATCAGTGATGGTAATGCTCATCATATCCCTTCTCTTTATATTGGTGATGCAGATGGTGATGAAGCGGGTGGATATATATCAGGTTATCTAAAAGCGACATGGTATGAAAATGGCGTACAAATTCCGAATGATAGGTTAGGTAATGAATTATGGGGCTGCGGTGGGCCTTATAAATTAAGAGTAGAGGTTAGGGATATTAAAGCTAATACCCCTTATGGTGTACCGAATAATCGTTATTATGGTAATAGTTGGGTGGAATATACCGTCATTCCCTATAATCCCAGTATCTGCTATTTAAGACCAAATGATATGGACGATTATGGTGGTTATGACGGAAATGTATTTCATAACTTTTGGGGCTTTTCACGCTGGAGTGGTTTCCCGACCACGGGTTTTCAAAATGCGGCATTTACGTTAATAGGTGCAGGTGCAGACCAAAGTCGTTATCGCTGTTATTCACATAATGGGGGTGGCAAAATATGGTTATCGACCATCAGTGGTTATGGTGAAAACTGCACGGTTAATTATGCGGCAGAAAAAAAATGGCAATTTATTCAAAATGGTACGCCGGTAATAACTATGGAGTATTTTAACGGTCGAGATTGGTTTTGGATAGATAGTTTTACGATCCCGGTACCGAGTAAATGGCCATCGAAAGGAGGTAAACGTATGACATATACCAATGTTAAATCAGAAGCAAAAAAAGATTCAAGAGCATTCGAAAAGTTTACAGATAAACTGACTTTTTATGTATTAGATTATTGTACAGGAAGAGAACTTCCTCCTGATAATGTAGGACACTATAATCCTAACCGAGTGCGATTACATGAAGCATTGGATGACAACTTCCGTCAACAATATATGTATAAATCAGATGAAATAATAATGAAAAACCCCAATAGTAATGATGGTTGGGTTCGTTCAGTTGGTAATTTTATGGGAGAATGGGGGATGTTAAAGAAATATAACGTAGGATTGTGGGGAGATAGAGGAATATGGACAGCAGATAGAGGTGTAGACACAAAGTATACAAGTCCAGTTTATGTTGCATCATATGGTATTATTTATCATGATAATTGGACAGATATATATCATGCTATAGAAGCAGTTTGTCGAGGAGATTAATCCTATGATGTTACCATTGATAATCTGACAAATACAACGTAACAAATTGTACCTATCAATAAGTGTATAAATACAATAAGTTGCGTTCAACCTTTAACAAATCAGGCATCGAATGTAGATTGACTGCATAGCATATCTTTGAAGAGCGCACTTTTTAAACTCAAGAATTTGAGGAGAGGTGAAGGGTTTAAACAGAGCGTTAACAGCTTATCTCACTAATAATATTTACAAAAGTTAACAATTTAGCTTTTTAAATCAGTTGCATAGATTATTTTCAATCACTATACTCTTAGCAGATTTTAAGTACAATAATCGACTGTAATTTGCTCGAACAGACTTAAAAAATTAAATAAAACATGGAATTACTTGACAGGACTGTCGTTATGAGCTATAATGTTAAACACCAAACACCAAACACCAAACCTGCCCAACTTATACTTTAAAATCATCACGTTATTTTAATCAACGTTCAGTCTTTTCTAGTGGTTTATTTTTTCCTCGATTTTTAAGGTTATTTTTATTCTCGCCACTTTTTAGTGTTTTCGCTGTTACTTTATTTTTATTCTTTTCATCAAATAGTTATGCATTATCGTCTTATACAACTAATGTTATTCATGGTAGTGCACCCTATTTAACATTTGATGAAGGACAGACTAAAGTTACTGATACCAATCATTTATTAGCTATCCGTTTATCTGATGGGCGATTATTTACAAATGAATCAAATAATTCAACGGCGACTAATCCTATTGTATTAACTAATTTGGGTGAAAGCTTCGCTGATATAAAGATGTTTATACCAACCAATACTAATTCAATCCGATTAAATACACTTATTGGCGCGCCTTATAACTATTGGCGCGATGATGATGGCGATGGTCAGGGGAGTAATGGTATTTCAGCTACTGGTAATTTAACTTTAACTATTGTTGATAATAAAAATCAAGTAGTAGCACGTAATCATGTACTAAATATTTGCGAAGCACCATATAAAGTCACAATAACAAGTACTGATGGCTTATTAAATACTCAGTATGGCGTTCCTAATCGTAGCACTTTTAGCGCTAGTAATGCTACATATTACATTAGCCCTAAAGCTATGCCAACGATCTGTTTTGCTAAACCAGAGCTAAAGTCTGGTACAGGCATATATGCTGGACCTAAATCGATATGGGATCCTGAAAGGGGATTTCTAGTCCAATCAACTACTCCATCATCTTATGCACGAAATTTTCCAACTACTGGAGCAAATGGTTTATATTTTGATTTAAGTATTGGTGGTAGTTATGAACCTTTGAGTTGGTCTGTTACTAATAGCGGTAGCGGTATTAGTGCTGATGTGAAGTATTTAAATGAATCAGATACCAGTGTTGTTCGGGTCACCTTAACGGGTCCCTTTGCTATAGATGAAAAGATACTTGTTCCATCATTGCCTCAGACATTTGAGTTAATAGGTAAAGATAGTGATGATAATGATGTGGTGAAGTATGGTTTTCAGGTAAAAAAGTGGTTTATCAACCGAGGAAATGTAAAAGCTAAAAATGGTGACCAACGTTCGTGGTGCAAAAAAATTGGCTATCGTCTTGCACAAGTAAAAGATTTAACTAATGCTTCTTGTCAAGGAAAAAATGCTGATGATCGTTGTGTAGGTGCTGTCGGTGCGACGCCATTGTCACCTAATAATTATTATCAACGTATAATTAATGCAGGTTTTTTTTCGGAGTGGGGATATATGATTAAATATGATGGAGCTAACTTTTTTAATGACTATTATTGGACAGACGACACAAAAACGAATGGGGTTTATACTGGTATATTTGTGGTTTTTCCTGATGATGGAGACATTCATTATAGAAGTTTTAGCAAAAAAACTTATGCCGTCTGTGTTACACCTTAATGATTAATCTCTGATTAGCTTGCTAAAAACGATAAATAATACAGTTAAATAAAAAATGGTCGTTATTGCTTTGTATTTAATACACCCTATATCATCTATAGATGGTATGGGGTGTATTAAATAGTCACAATTCATAAATATGAGATATCTTTACATAAATTAACAATTTAGATTCTAAAATCAGTTGCATAGATTATTTTCAGTCACTATACTTTTAGATGATTTTTAGCGCAATAATAGGCTGTTATTTAGTCAAATTAACTTAAAAAAGCCAAATAAAACATGGAATTACTTGACAAGGCTGTTGTTATGAACTATAATGTTAAACACCAAACACCAAACACCAAACATGCCCAACTTATACTTTAAAATCATCTCGTTATTACAATCAACGTTTAGTCTTTTATAGTAGTTTATTTTTTTCTCGATTTTTAAGGTTATTTTTATTCTCGCCGCTTTTTAGCGTTTTCGCCGTTACTTTAGTTTTATTCTTTTCATCAAGTAGTTATGCACTAACATCCCTAAGAGCCAGTACCGTCAAAGTTATTGCCGGCAATTCTCCCTATATTATATTAGGTGATGGTTTTAACCCTTTAACTGATTTACGTCAAATAATAGGTTTGAATTTTCCTAATGGTCAAGGTGGTTATAATTGGATAAGCGCCTGGGATGCCGGGGTTGCCATAAAAGCACCGCCCGGTATGCATTTTAATCAAGTCTTGTCCCATAGTGTCATCAGTGATGGTAATGCTCATCATATCCCTTATCTTACTATAGGTGATGCAGATGGTGATGAAGGGGGGGGATATGTGTCAGGTTATCTAAAAGCAACATGGTATGAAAATGGCGTACAAATTCCGTATGATAGGTTAGGTAATGAATTATGGGGTTGTGGTGGGCCTTATAAATTAAGAGTAGAGGTTTGGGATATCCAAGCTAATACCCCTTATGGTGTGCCGAATAATCGTTATTATGGTAATAGTTGGGTGGAATATACCGTCATTCCCCATAATCCCAGTATCTGCTATTTAAGACCAAATGATATGGGTAATTATGGTGGTTATGACGGAAATGTATTTCATAACTTTTGGGGCTTTTCTCGTTGGAGTGGCTTTCCGACCACGGGTTTTCAAAATGCGGCATTTACGTTAATAGGTGCAGGTGCAGACCAAAGTCGTTATCGCTGTTATTCACATAATGGGGGTGGCAAAATATGGTTATCGACCATCAATGGTTATGGTGCAAACTGCACGGTTAATTATGCGGCAGAAAAAAAATGGCAATTTATTCAAAATGGTACGCCGGTAATAACCATGGAATACTTTAACGGTCGAGATTGGATTTGGATGGATAGTTTTACCATACCGGTACCGAGTAAATGGCCATCAAAAATGGGCAATGAGAGTAATTTTACCAATCAAGTGATTCTTGACGGTATGCACGAGCCTGGAGATCGAAATGTTTGGGATGGAGGTGCTGAACATGGACAATGGGTACATGTTCCTAAAACAATTTATTACATATTGGATTATTGTAGTGGCAGAAATAGTAACAATGTAAAACGCCGAACCCAAACATCGGAAGCGATGGATGACAATTTTCGCAGGGGATTGCTATATACGCTTGTAGAGCTTAAAGGTAATAATAATACACGAGGTTTTGTTCGTGGTTTAGGTAATTTTATGGGCGAATGGGGGGCATTGAAGAGTTATAATTCACTTTGGGGAGATAAGATATGGACAGCAGATAGAAATGATGCTTACAAGCCTTTTTATGTTCGAGTAGATGGATATGCTATTACACCAAGTATAAACCGTAATGGAGTGACAATTTCAGCCAATTCAATATGTCGTGGAGATTAATCCTATGATGTTACCATTGATAATCTAGCAAATATAACGCAACAAATTGTACCTATCAATAAATGTATAAATACAATCAGTTGCGTTCTGCCTTTAATAAATCAGGTATCGAAGGTAGAATTAACTGCATAGCATATCTTTGAAGAACGCACTTTTTAACCTCAAAAATTTGCGGAAAGGAGTTTTAAAAAGGTTAAAACAGTGCGTTAACAGCTTATCTGACTAATAATATTTACAAAAGTTAACAATTTAGATTCTAAAATCAGTTGCATAGATTATTTTCAATCACTATACTTTTAGATGATTTTTAGCGCAATAATAGGCTGTTATTTAGTCAAATTAACTTAAAAAAGCCAAATAAAACATGGAATTACTTGACAAGGCTGTTGTTATGAACTATAATTTTAAACACCAAACACCAAACACCAAACCTGCCCAACTTATACTTTAAATTCATCTCGTTATTGCAATCAACGTTTAGTCTTTTCTAATAATTTATTTTTTCCTCGATTTTTAAGGTTATTTTTATTCTCGCCGCTTTTTAGCGTTTTCGCCGTTACTTTAGTTTTATTCTTTTCATCAAGTAGTTATGCACTAACATCCCTAAGAGCCAGTACCGTCAAAGTTATTACCGGGAATTCTCCCTATATTATATTAGGTGATGGTTTTAACCCTTTAACTGATTTACGTCAAATAATAGGTTTGAATTTTCCTAATGGTCAAGGTGGTTATAATTGGATAAGCGCCTGGGATGCCGGGGTTGCCATCAAAGCACCTCCCGGTATGCATTTTAATCAAGTCTTGTCCCATAGTGTCATCAGTGATGGTAATGCTCATCATATCCCTTATCTTAGTATAGGTGATGCAGATGGTGATGAAGCGGGGGGATATATATCAGGTTATCTAAAAGCGACATGGTATGAAAATGGTGCAAAAATTCCGAATGATAGGTTAGGTAATGAATTATGGAGCTGTGGTGGGCCCTATAAATTAAGAGTAGAGGTTAGGGATATCAAAGCTAATACCCCTTATGGTGTACCGAATAATCGTTATTATGGTAATAGTTGGGTAGAATATACCGTCATTCCCCATAATCCCAGTATCTGCTATTTAAGACCAAATGATATGGGTAATTATGGTGGTTATGACGGAAATGTATTTCATAACTTTTGGGGCTTTTCACGCTGGAGTGGCTTCCCGACCACGGGTTTTCAAAATGCGGCATTTACGTTAATAGGTGCAGGTGCAGACCAAAGTCGTTATCGCTGTTATTCACATAATGGGGGTGGCAAAATATGGTTATCGACCATCAATGGTTATGGTGCAAACTGCACGGTTAATTATGCGGCAGAAAAAAAATGGCAATTTATTCAAAATGGTACGCCGGTAATAACCATGGAGTACTTTAATGGTCGAGATTGGATTTGGATGGATAGTTTTACGATCCCGGTACCGAGTAAATGGCCAGCGAAAATAAATCAAAACCTTCTTGAATTTACTAACCAGTTATCAGACGATATTAGCGATCCCGGAGATCGAGATGTTTGGCGTGGAGGTGGAGATCGTGGTGGACATTGGGAGCATATTCCCAAAACAACTTATAAAACATTAGATTATTGTCGTAACGATGACCACTCATCGCTCTTAAGATATAAAACAACAAGAGATGAAGCTTTAGATGATAATTTTCGTAGGGGATTGCTATATACACTAGAAGAATATAAAGGAAATAGTGATTGGAATCCAAATTTTATACGAGGAGTAGGCAGTTTTATGGGCGAATGGGGGGTATTGGGTAATTATAACTCTCTTTTTGCAAACGAGATATGGACCGCTTCTAAAACGGCTTATAATAGTCTTGGTGTTACACGTTTTTATCCGCTTGGTTTGAGACAAAATGGTCAGGTTGTATTCCATATGGGCGGCAAAAATCAAGGAAATTCTAATATTATTAATATGGCTATTTTTAACAAAAGAGCGATATGTCGTGGAGATTAATTCTATAAAGTTAATGATTGATAATCTGGCAAATACAACGTAACAAATTGTACCTATCAATAAACATATAAATACAATAAGTTGCGTTTAACCTTTAACAAATCAGGCATCGAATGTAGATTGCCTGCATAGCATATCTTTGAAGAGCGTACTTTTTAAACTCAAGAATTTGAGGAGAGGTGAAGGGTTTAAACAGAGCGTTAACAGCTTATCTCACTAATAATATTTACAAAAGTTAACAATTTAGACTTTAAAAGAAGTTGCATAGATTATTTTCAGTTACTATACTTTTAGATGATTTTTAGCACAAGAATAGGCTGTTATTTAGTCAAATTAACTTAAAAAAGTTAAATAAAACATGGAATTACTTGACAAGGTTGTCGTTATGAGCTATAATATTAAACACCAAACACCAAACACCAAACACCAAACCTGCCCAACTTATACTTTAAAATCATCTCGTTATTGCAATCAACGCTTAGTTTTTTCTAGTAGTTTATTTTTTCCTCAATTTTTAAGGTTATTTTTATTTTCGCCACTTTTTAGCGTTTTCGCCTTTACTTTAGTTTTATTATTTTCATCAAGTAGTTATGCATTATCGTCTTATACAACTAATTTTATTCATGGTAGTGCACCCTATTTAACATTTGATGAAGGACAAACTAAAGTTACTGATACCAATCATTTATTAGATATCCGTTTATCTGATGGAAGATTATTTACAAGGGAATCGAATAATTCAACGGCGACTAATCCTATTGAATTAGCTAATTTGGGTGAAAGCTTCGCTGATATTGAGATGTTTATACCAACCAATACTAATTCAATCCCATTAAGTACGGTTATTGGTGCGCCTTATAACTATTGGCGTGATGATGATGGTGATGGGCAGGATAATCTTGGCATTACTATTACAGGTAATTTAGATCTGAAAATTACTGATAAAGATAATAAGGACGTGTCCCGCAATGAAACGTTAGATCTCTGTAAAGCTCCTTATAAAGTGACATTAAGTAGTACTTCAGGAACTTTGAGTACAAGTTATGGTGTTCCCAATAGTAGTGATTTTATTGGCAATAGTGCGACCTATTATATTAATCCTAAGGTCATACCAAAGGTTTGCTTTGCTAAACCCAATATGGATAGAAGTAAAAATGAGTTTGCTGGTCCTGATTCAATGTGGGATCCTGAAAAGGGATTTTTAGTCCAATCAACTACTCCATCATCTTATGACAAAAATTTTCCAACTACTGGAGCAAATGGTTTATATTTTGATTTAATTATTAGTGGCAGTCATGAACCTTTGAGTTGGTCTGCCGTCCCTAATGATGGTAAAGGAGGTATTACTATTGATGTGGGGTATGATCCTAAAAAACCAGATACAAGTGTTGTTCGGGTCAAAATAAAAGGTTATATTGCGGATAATCGACAACGGAAGTCAGACTCTCCTTCCCATGTGAAAAAGCCAACATTACCTCAAACTTTTGAGTTAATAGGTAAAGGTAAAGATATTCACAATAATGATGTTGTTGTGAAGTATGGTTTTCAATTACAAAAGTGGTTTATCCTTCGAGGACAGGTATTAGGTGATTTTACGCCTCAAATAGAATGGTGCGATAAGATTGGTTATCGTGCAACTAAAATTAAAGACTTGACCAATGCAAAATATGAAGGCGTCGAAAGTGCCACACCTTTGTCGTCAGGTAATTATTTTCAGCGCCACATTGGTGCAGGTTTTTTTACAGAGTGGGGCACTATGCAAAGGTATAGTGGTGCTGAGTTTCCAGATATTTATAATTTTTGGCAAAACGATGAGTATAAGAAAAAACCGTATGTTGCGAGCCAGACAAATGGATTTATCCGTAACTACGCTGTCAAACATTTTGGTGATGGTGGTCATGTTCTTTGTGTTACTCCTTAAACTTGGTACCTATTTTTTAAGCAATAAGAAAATATTAACAAAATGTGGGTAAGCAATTATAGGATAGTTATTAACTAAAATATGGCTAATGAACTAATATTTGTTTAGAAATGCTAAAAAAGCACATTACAATACTCAATATTTTTTAAATATAGGCATTATATTAAATATCACTCGATAAATTAATCAAGTTATATTTAATATAAAAAATTGTGGATTAGAGTTTGAACTATGAGTATAACGATATTTTACATATATAATGCAAAAATTATAAGTTTATAATTCGATCAAACAACGGATTATTGGTTAATCTATGGGTGACCATTAGTAATGTTTTATTTTTACAGGTTTGTTTAATCAGCTCGATGATCTGATGTTCGGTTTGTTGGTCAAGACTTTCAGTTGGTTCGTCCATTAGGATCAGTGGTGAATTATGTAATAATGCTCGAGCAATACCGATACGACGAATTTCGCCGCCTGATAGAGCGCGCCCACCTTGTCCTAATGGTAAATTTAAACCTTGATCGTTCGCTAATAATTTTGATAGTTCAACTTGATGTAATACATCGATCAACTGTTGGTCAGATGCCTGTTGATTACCAATTAGCAAATTTTGTTTAAGTGTATCACTAAAAATAGTAATAACCTGAGGTACAACCGCAATGATTTGTCTAAGTGTGGTTTCATCGAGTTGATCAACCGGAATATCATTGATCAAAATTTTGCCGGAATTTGCTTCCCATGTGCGTGTAACTAAATTAAGCAGTGTTGATTTGCCACAGCCAGTTTTACCTATTAAACCAACATGTTGACCGGAATTAATAGTTAATGAAAAGTGACTTAAAATAGCAAAAGGTTGATTAGGATAACTAAAACTAATGTCATCGAATTGTAGTTTAGCAATAGATAAATCAATAGTTTTGCCTTGTTCAATAAATTTGATATCAGGTGTTTGGTTAAATAAGACTGTTGTGCGTGTTGCGGATGTTAATACCTGCCCTAAAAAGATAAATGCTCCTGGAATGGGCGCTAAAATTTCACTACTAGCCAAGCAAACAAAAACAAATAAGGCAACTAAAGGTGATAATGTGTATTGAGTAATCAACCACAGCACCAATAAAGTTAAAAAACCAGCAATCAACACGACGAGTGCACTTGATAATGCCATTAATGTTGATTGACGTTGTTGATGAAAAAGCCAGTCTGATTCAAGTTTATCTAGTTTTGTGCGGTAACGATGTTGCGCATTAAATAACGTTAGTTCAGCTTGACCTTGTAAATAATTAATTAATGACGCCCGATATTCACTTTGTTGTTTAGCTAATGTTTCTCCTAACTGTTTGCCTGCATGATAAAAAATGACAGGTATAGCAAGTAAGGTAATTGTTAACACGATAGTAATGATTAAGGCAATGGGTAAATTGATATAACTTAGTCCGACAAACAGCAACAAAATTATGACTAATGCTGTAACAATCGGTGAAAATAGTTTTAAATATAGATGATCAAGTGCATCAATATCGACAATAAAACGGTTAAGTAAATCAGCTTTTTGATATTGAGCTAATTGGTTAGCACTGAGTGGTAAAATCTTTCTAAATGCTAACGTTCTTAAATAAGCTAAAATTTTAAAAGTAGTGTTATGATCAACTAAACGCTCTACATAGCGTGATGCTGTTCGGGTAATTGCTGCTGCTCGTACACCAGCTGCAGGTAACATGTAATTAAAGGTATATAAACCGGCAACACTAACAACGGCTGTAGAGGCTAAAAACCATCCCGATAATGAGAGCAAAAAGATACTGGCTAATAGCGTAAGAATAGATAAACCAAGTCCAATAACAATTTGCCAAAAGTAGTGCTTATAAAGTGCAATATAAGGGAGTAATAGCGTTAGCATAAACTCTCCTTAATGGCGTTAATTTGTCCTTTTGACAGTTTCCAAACTAGCTCAAAATCATGCATATCATCATGTTGATGAGTTATGGTAATACTGTTAGTGGCAATATCATATGGTGCTAACAATTCTACTGTCTGTTTATCTAAACTTGCGGTTGGTTCATCTAGGATTAGTAATTGGCAAGGTTTTAGCATTGCTCTGGCGAGCGCTACACGTTGGGCTTGTCCTACTGATAATCGTACCGCATCTTCGCCGACCTGTGTCTCCACTCCCTCAGGCAGTTTAGCGATAACATCAGATAATTGTGCTTTGGCTATCACTTCATCAAGCTCATTAGTGGTTGCTGTGGGTTTACCAAGTAGAATATTTTCACGAATCGAACCGTTAATGAGATAAGGATTTTGGCCAATCCAACTGATTTGTTGTTGCCAACTCTTTAAATCTAAATGATTAAATTCAATACCATTAATTTTAAGTGAACCTTGATAAGGCAAAAATCCAAGTAATACTTGCATGAGCGAGCTTTTTCCTTCACCACTAGTGCCAATTAAGGCTAGTTTAAAGGGCGCATGTAATGAAAAGCTAAGTGGCCCAACAATTGGCAGAGCTTCATTGGATAGTACGATCAGATCTTTGGCTTCAATTGTTTTTAAAACTCCAATATCTAGATAATTGTTTGCTTGCAATTGGTTCAAGTTATTTTTTGGCTGAGCGTTATCAACTTGTTGCGGTAAATTTTTATTTAAAAAAGTTTCGATATTATCAGCAGCAGCAATAGCTTCGGCTTTAGCATGATAATAGACTCCGAGATCTCGTAAGGGTTGAAAATACTCAGGTGCTAAAATTAATGCAAAAAAACCAGCAAATAAAGTAACAGTTCCATTATAGGCGCCAAAATCAAATTCGCCTAAATAAGAAAAACCAAAATAGACTGCCACAATAGCAATTGAAATTGAGGTAAAAAACTCTAACACAGCAGAGGATAAAAAGGCCATTTTTAACACTTGCATGGTTTTAACTCGGAAATCTTCAGATGCTTGAGCGATTTCTTCCGTTTGTTGTTCACCTTGATTGAATAAACGAATGGTGTTAAGTCCTTTTAATCGATCTAAGAAATGGCCACTTAAATAAGCTAACGCTTTAAAATGGCGTCGATTAATGTCAGCTGCTCCCATTCCCACTAAAATCATAAAAATAGGGATCAGGGGGGCTGTGCAAAGCAAAATAATGGCCGCAGCCCAGTTGAAAGGGAAGATAGCAATACAAATTAATATTGGTACCATGCTGGCTAAACGCATTTGCGGTAAATAACGAGCAAAAAAGTCATGTAAATTATCGACTTGTTCAATAACTAACGTACTCCATGCTCCGGTAGTGCTTTGATTTAAATAAGCTGGACCAAACAATTCAAACTGATCGATTAATTTTTGTCTAATTTGCTTACGGATCTTTTGCCCTAAAGCAAAGTTAATCTTTTCACGAAAATAAATTAACGATCCTCGAGCCAGTAAAATGATAATTAAAGATAAAAAGTAAGGAATGACCGTCAAAAAAGACTGTTGTTCAATAATTAATCTTTGTAAAATAATCGCCAAAAAAGCTGCTTGAGCAATCATTAAAATACTTAACATAAATCCAGTCAAAACCGAAGCCCGTAAATCTGACTTGTGTATTTTGGTGTGTTGTTTTAACCAGTTAAGTAAATAAGTTTGGCGTTGTTTATCTAAAGACATATTATTTAGCTGATTCTATTTTAAATTATCTAAATAATGTTCAGCATCTAACGCTGCCATACATCCCGTTCCAGCCGATGTAATTGCTTGTCGATAAATATGATCCATAACATCACCGGCAGCAAAAATACCCTCAATGCTAGTTTGAGTTGCATTACCTTGAGTGCCTGATTGCACTTTTATATAGCCATTATTTAGTTCAAGTTGGCCGTCAAAAATAGCAGTATTAGGTTTGTGGCCTATAGCAATAAAAACGCCCATTACATTAATTTTTTCGCAAATATTGGGATCTTGGCTACTACGAATTCTAACACTTGTCACGCCCATATTATCACCTAGAATTTCATCAATAATTTGATGAGTATGCAATATAACTTTACCTTCTTGCACTTTTTCAGCTAAACGGTCCATTAATATTTTTTCAGCCCTAAAACTATCACGACGATGGATCAAATGAACTTCGCTAGCGATATTGGCTAAATAGAGGGTTTCTTCAACAGCAGTATTACCACCACCGACGACAGCAACTTTTTGGTTACGATAGAAAAAACCGTCACAAGTAGCACAAGCTGACACACCTTTACTTTTAAACGCTTCTTCCGATGGTAAACCAAGATATTGTGCTGACGCGCCTGTAGCTATGATTAATGCATCACAACTATATTCGGTATCACTACCAAAAAGTTTGAATGGTTTTTGGCTAAAGTCAACACGATCAATATGATCTAAAATGATTTCTGTATTAAATCGTTCTGCTTGTTGTTGCATTTTTATCATTAATTCTGGTCCGGTAAGTTCTGGATCGCCAGCAGGCCAGTTTTCGATTTCGGTGGTTGTAGTCAGTTGTCCACCTTGTTGTGTACCAGTAATTAATACTGGTGATAAGTTTGCTCGTGCAGCATAAACAGCAGCTGTATAGCCAGCAGGTCCTGACCCTAGTATCAATAAGCGGGCATGTTTGGTGTTCATGTTATATCCTTCTTTATTCTGATATTCTGGCTAATTTAAATACGGTTAGCGCAATTTATAGTTGATAAGTCTAACATTATCAAGCACTATCGTGCAAAAAAATTGGTTATCATAGCAATAGGTAGCATTGATAATTTGAATCGCTATTGAATTTTTTATTTCTTTATATTTTTATTTTTTTAATTAGGTTTTTCTTTATACGTTTTGCGTTGTTTATATTAATTTTTTAAGTTTTCAATTAGATCTTAAAAATTATTTTTTATTAAATAATGAGATCACACTCTCATAATAAACTGTGGAAGCTCTGCTTGCTAAAATAAGGTGAGTTAAAAAATTTTAAATTCTACCTAAAAAATATTAGTGATCCACAAATAGGTAATATTTTATCTGGTATTGAATTTATTTTGCAGTCGTTATCAACTGATGTTGAAATACTGTATACGTTGATGATGAGTTTTTAGGCTTTGATCTTCATGCCGCCAATTGGCGACAGAAGAGATTTTGTTATTGATTATGATAAATAAGTCGTCACATCTTGAAGTGACCAACGAATATGCGGTTGTTGCTCATTAACTCGATAACCAAATGCTAAACAGAGTCCAACTCCAAAAGTTTCACCACTAAACTGTGGAATATGTTTTTCTAAAATCTGGATGACTTTATCATGTTCAAATCCACCAATAGCACAAGAATCAATACCATGATAAGCCGCTGCTGTCATCATATTTGCTGCCGCTAAGTAATCTTGCATTTCTGACCAATGATTTACCGTTAAACCATTTGCTAAGCCAAATTTAGTAAAATTAATAAAATCTTGGCAAGCAATATCAATGGCGGTTTGATCATTTTGATTAGGTAACGTTCTTGCTACCGCTTGACGTAAATAATGACTTTGTGAAGTAAAGTTATTGGCTTTACGGTAAAGTATAATCACATAGTGTGAGCAACTAGTAACTTGCTCTTGGTTATAACAAGCAGCACGTAATTCAGTTTTAATATCTGCATTATCGACAACTACAAAATGCCAAGGCTCCATCCCAAATGAGGAAGGAGATAAACGACCAGCCTCTAAAATTGCTTCAAGATCTGTATGATTAATTTTTTTTGATTCATCAAACAGTTTACAAGCATGTCTAAACTCAAATGCTAGAGATAGTTTGTCCATAAAGTCTCCTAAGATTTTAAATTCCATGGCGCTACTTTTAATAATAACACCATACCAGGTATCGCTAACATCGTACATAAACCGAAAAAGCTTGTCCAGCCTAAATAATCAACCATAATTCCTGTTGTCGAATTAATAAGTGTTCGAGGAATAGAGGCAATACTGGTAAATAACGCAAACTGTGTTGCGGTATATAATGGATTAGTGGTCTTAGCAATAAAGGCAACAAAAGCAGCTGAACCAAGGCCAACACCTAATGCTTCAAATCCTATTACTAATGCTAATAAAATTTTTTGATGAGTATTAATCTCATCAAAAGGTCCTTCGATTGATAACCAAGCAAAACCTAAAATAGAGATAACTTGGACAAAGCCAAAACACCATAAAGCGCGATTAATTCCTATTTTTATCATTAATATACCGCCAAATAGAGCTCCCAATACACTTGGCCATAATGATGCATTTTTAGCAATCCAACCCACATCAAAACGGCTGAAGCCCATTTTTAGATAAAATGGGGTAGCTAAGGACGTTGCCATGCTATCCCCTAATTTATATAAAAAGATAAAAGCTAAAATCAATACGGCACTTTTAACACCTTGGCGTGTAATAAATTCACTAAAAGGTTTAATAATAATTTCATCCAAACTATGAGTCTTGGGAGTTTGATTGATTGGTTCTTTAACCAGTAATGTCATAATAATTGCTGGTAACATAAATAATGCGGTAATGAGAAAAACACTGTTCCACGGTAAATAACTTGATAGTATCAATGATAGTGAACCAGGTACTAATCCGGCAATACGATAAGCATTAGTATGAATACTATTACCTAATCCAAGTTCATTATCGAGTAACAATTCACGCCGAAAAGCGTCTAAAGCAATATCTTGGGTTGCTGAAAAGAGTGCGATAATAAAACAGATATTAGCTATTAACCAAATATTTAACGTAGGTGACAAAATACCTAAAATTGCAATCGAAAAGAGTAAAACTAGTTGTGATATAAACATCCAACCTCGACGTCGTCCAAGTTTTAATAGAGAAATATTATCCATAAATGGTGCCCAGAGAAATTTGAAAATATATGGCATCTGGGTTAAAGATAAAATCCCAATAGTTTTTATGTTGATATCTTCACTAGCCAGCCATGCAGGTAATAGTTGTATTAATAAATAAAAAGGCAATCCTGACGCAAAACCTGTGAAAATGCAGATTAGCATTTTTGTATTAAAAATAGTTTTGAAAATAGAATTTTGCGGGTTATTCATTACATAACATTATTGGTGAGTTTTTAGGGAAGTGCTATCATAGCATAATAAAAAAAAAAGTAATTGCTAAAGCCATCATAAAACGTTTTACTATATATGTAGATTTGTTGATGCCCAGTTTTCAAGGCTAAAATAGCCAATTAAATCAAAATAAATCAAAACTCAGCATTCAATGTTGTCAAAATTAGCATGTGACAATGTGTTTCAATCATCATTTAAAATCAAAACAATACATCAATTTATCTTAAAGGGAGTAGCCATTATGAAGAAAACTGTGAAAGTTGCTGTTTTTAGCAGTAAACATTACGACAAAGAACATCTAGAAATCGCAAATAAGCATTTTGGATTTGAAATTGAATATTATGAGCATAAATTAAGTCATAAAACAGTGGTTACTGCTGAAGGATATGATGCTGTATGTGTGTTTGTAAATGATGAAGTGGATAAACGGGTATTACAAAAATTAGCTCATTATGGGATTAAAATATTAGCCTTACGCTGTGCTGGTTTTGATAATGTCGATCTGGCTGAAGCTAAGGAATTAGGCATTACTGTAGTTCGTGTTCCTGCTTATTCGCCAGAGGCAGTGGCCGAACATGCTGTTGCATTAATGATGACATTAAATCGTAGAACACATAAAGCTTATCAACGTACACGTGATGCTAATTTTTCTTTAGAAGGATTGACAGGTTTTAATATGCATAATCGTACGGCTGGGGTTATTGGTACAGGTAAAATTGGTCAAGCTGTTATTCGTATTTTAAAAGGATTTGGCATGAATATTTTAGCTTATGATCCTTATCCTAATGATATTGTCGTTGAATTAGGTGCGCAATATGTTCAATTAGATGAACTCTATACTAAATCCGATGTGATCACTTTACACTGTCCTATGTCACCAGAAAATTATCATTTGCTCAATAAAGAGTCATTTAATAAAATGAAAAATGGTGTGATGATTATTAATACTAGTCGTGGTGGTTTATTGGATGCAACCGCAGCCATTGAAGCTTTAAAACAAACTAAAATTGGTGCGTTAGGCATGGATGTGTATGAAAACGAGCGAGATCTTTTTTTCGAAGATAAATCCAACGATGTTATTTTAGATGATGTATTCCGTCGCTTATCATCATGCCATAACGTGCTGTTTACTGGTCATCAAGCATTTTTAACCCAAGAAGCATTGTTAAATATTTCTGATACAACATTAAATAATATTGCTCAAATTGCAGAAGGGAAAGAATGTCAAAATATTGTTAAATAACAATAAATAATTTAATATGTCGCCGTTATTTTAATTAATTAAATATGGATGATTTATGCAACGTATCGTTATTTGTCTCATGATGATTTTATGGCTTGCTGCTTGTTCTAGTGGCGGTTCTTCTAAAACACCTATGCAGAAACATCGAGGGCATTCAGATGTAAAAGGTGGTGTTTATTTAGAGAAACAGCATGAACAGCCGAAACCTATTAGTGCACCTTTATCTGTTGATAAAGAAAAGTTTATTACCATGATGGTAAAAAAACATGGTTTTAATCGTCAACAGCTTCGTACAGTTTTAGAGCAGACAAACAAACTTGATTGGGTAATTGGTCTAATGGATAAGCAAGCACCTAAATCAGGCTCTTCAAATGTACCTAATGGCGCATGGATTCGGTATAAAAATAAATTCATTACGCCAAATAATTTGCCTAAAGGTGTCGATTTTTGGAATAAATATGACAAAGATTTACAACGAGCATATAAAGAATACGGTGTGCCCCCTGAAATCATTGTTGGTATTATTGGCGTTGAGACAGGTTGGGGCCGAGTAATGGGCAAAACAAAGATAATCGATGCATTATCAACGTTAGCATTCCATTATCAAAGACGATCACAATATTTTGCAAAAGAGTTGGAAGACTTTTTAATTATGTGTCGTGATGAAGGGGTAGATCCCTTTGATTTGAGTGGATCATTTGCCGGCGCTATGGGATATGGTCAGTTTATGCCATCGGCATTTAGAAATCATGCTGTTGACTTTAATCATGATGGTCATATTGATTTATGGGATCCAGTTGATGCGATTGGTAGTGTGGCTAATTATTTTAAATCACATGGTTGGCAACGCAATAAAAAAGTGGCGGTCATTGCTGATGGACAAGCGCTTTCTCTTGATACAGGTTTTAGTACCAAATATTCAATTGAGCATTTAGCTCAATCAGGATTAAAGCCAAAAAGTTCATTAGAAGGTCATAAAGAAGTTAGTTTGTTACGTTTAGATATGGGCGATAGTTATCAATTTTGGTATGGTTTACCTAATTTTTATGTAATTACTCGTTATAATCATAGTACACATTATGCTATGGCGGTATGGCAATTAGGATTAGCTGTTAAACAAGCCAGATAAAATAACGTTAAATCACAAAATTAAAGGCCGCAAAATGCGACCTTTTTTATTAATTCCAGTAAACTCTGTTCAAAATTTGAGGAGAGGGGTTTTTACAACTTTAAAATTAGTTAAATCAAAGCAAATAACTATTCAAGTTGTTGGTAAAAATACAATCAGTTCTTGCAATATTTTCTTTTACTGTTAAAAATAATTTTCAAGGCTTATGCTATTAAATTGCCCTTACAATCAAGGACATTAAGGATAGAAAATATCAAAGGCTAGTTTGTTAATATCTAATAAAAAACTGGTTAATCAAATAGTGGTTAATTTTCAGTATAATTATATTAATAAAATTTAACGAACGTTAAATAATCCTGGTAAAACTAAACCGTCTTTAATAATCAATCTTAAAAAGCTAAAATAGCTTAAGATTATCCTAATTACTTAGAATCAATATCAATTCATTCTGTATCAAAATAATTGTTTTTACAAAACTTAACAATTTTTAGACAAAAAATTGTTGCGTAGTTTTTCCTAATAATTATACTTCTTTAAATCACATAAAAAGTGATTAGATAGACTATAATTTAGTCATTTAAATAGGAAAAGTTTAAATTAAACATGAAGTTACTTGATGGGATTGTCTCGATGCGTTATAATGTTTAACACCAAACACCAAACACCAAACCTGTAAAACCAACTTTATTTTTAAGTTTATTTTTATCGAGTCCGCTCTATTTAGTTCCAGTACTACTTTTTTTATCGCTTCCATTTAGTAGCTATGCTTTGACTGCTAGTACAACAAATTTTATTCATGGTAATGCACCTTATTTAACCTTCGATGGTGGTCAAATTCGCGTTACTGATATGAATAATTTACTTGGTATCAGCTTATCTGATGGTAGAACTTATTCGCCAAATAATAATTCGGCGACCAATCCGATTGTATTGCCGGATATAAATGAGACATTAATTAATGTTAATATGTTAGTACCAACCAATGCGAATTCAATTGCATTAAATACACTTATTGGAGCACCCTATAATTATTGGGGGGATGATGATGGCGATGGTCAAGGTAGTAATGGTATTGCAGTTACTGGTAATTTAACGCTCACCATAACTGATAAAAATAATCAAAAAGTATCACGTAATACCGTATTAGATATCTGCAATGCACCTTATAAAGTTGTATTGAGTAGTGATGGCGGTACATTATCTACCCAGTATGGTGTACCTAAAAGTAGTGATTTTAGTGGTAGTAGTGCGACTTATTATATTAATCCTAAAGCCCCTCCAAAGCTCTGTTTCGCGAAACCTTCATTGAGATATGGTTCAAATACTGAGATTAGTGGCATAGACTTTCGTGGTCCGGCTTCAATGTGGGATCCGAATAAAGGTTTTATTGTGCAGTCTACAGATCCATTATCTTACGGTTTGAATTTCCCAACAACTGGTGCTAATAATCTATATTTTGATTTAGATATTGGTGGTGTAGGGGCATTGAGATGGGATTCGGTTACCCATGATAGAATTACCGCTACCATGACGCCTAATTCTTCGGGTACCTCTGTTCGTGTTACACTAACTGGCCCTGCAGCAAACGAACTTCAATGGCAATCAGATTCTCCCGGTATTATATATAGACCTTCTTTACCTCAGACATTCGAGTTGGTTGGTAGAGATAGTTTAGGTAATGCTATTATTAAATATGGTTTTCAATTAAAGCAATGGTTCATCAATCGAGGTAATAAAAGTTCTAATTATAGTTTAGCATTATCATGGTGTAACAGTATTGGTTACAGTGTACCTCAAGTTAAGGATTTAACTAATGCGGTTTGCTCAGGGCCATGGAGTGGTGATAACTGTCAGGGTGCTGTCGGAGCCATACCTTCATCTACTGGTAATTACTACCAGCGTCGAATAAATGCTGGATTTTTTACTGAATGGGGATACCTAACCAACTACATTGGTGCGGGTACAGGTCACTATTATTTGTATTGGACTAGAGATCAATCAGGAAGTGAGCAGTTTATTGTTTACCCGTATGGCGGGGATGTTTATATGTACAATCCAGCCATTAACTTTTACGAACCCTACAGTTTTTATGCTCTGTGTACTTCATCTTAGTTGTTGTTTCTCGAATCGAGATTGAATAACTAAAATAGAGTCAGGTAAAATTATTCTTGTTTGGGATAAATAGAGACGTCATATTAACCGCGCCAAATAAGAGCGGTTAATATTTTTGAAAACAGGGATTTTAATTGCAAATTAAGAAATGATAAGTTTGACTGAAATTAATAATAAGAAGATACCAAAATATCTAATTAGTTTATTTATTGGTAATTTTTGAGTAATTTGAACCCCGACTTTTGCCATTGGTATGCTAGCTAACATAATTGATAATACTGCTGGTAAATAGACGAACCCTAAACTGTATTTTGGTAGTTCTTGGATATTCCATCCAGCAATGATATAACCAATAGTACCGCCAAGGGCAACAGGTAAGGTAAATGCCGCAGAAGTACCGATCGCTTTTCGCATATCCACGCCGCATTTCTTTAAAAAAGGTACCACTAACACACCACCACCTACACCAACTAATGCGGCGAATACACCAATTAATCCGCCGATGAAGATATAGATTATGTTAGGTAATGATGTCGCTTGGTTATTTTGTTTTTTCGCAACTTTTCCAGTTTTTAGAATAAATTTACTGCCTGTATAGATGAGGAAGATAATAAAAATCCATTTAAGCCAAATACCGGGAATATAAGGTGTCATGTAGGAGCCACCAATAGTGCCAATAATGCAACCTAACACCATCTTTTTTAAGATCGACCAGACAATATTATTATTTTTATTCTGAACCCAACTTGATGATAAACTTGTACCAATGATCGTTGCTAGAGATGAAGCCACAGCGATATGGTTTATCCATTGCCCGCCATGACCAAAATAATCGAGTAGCATAAGTAATGCTGGTACAATTAATGCTCCACCACCAATACCAAACATACCTGCAAGTAATCCAGCCAATGCGCCTATACAAAGCAAGATAATAAATTCAATAATCATACTCTATCCTTAAGTTGTGAATTCATAAAACTAATTATTTGATTATTTATTAGTTATAATGAGTTTTTTGGCAAGTCTATTTAAAATAGTATTGGTTATGTACTATGGCAATATTGTACTGAGGCTAGCTAAAAATACCAGTAGATAGTTAATTATTGATGATTTATACCAGAAAAATAATTCAAAAGATGACATATCGTTTAAAAAGACTTATGTTATTTAGCAATTAATATGAATAAATATGTTTAGTTGATTTTTGATGAAAGGGGAAAATAATGAAAGATCGTTTGAAATGGATTGATGAGTTTGGTTTTTTAGCTGAAACCGCAAGTGGGCACTCCTTAGTAATGGATGGCGGTCTTGAACATGGTGGTCGAAACCGTGGAGCGAGACCTATGGAGCTTTTGTTACATGGTGCTGCAGGTTGTATGGCTTACGACATTATTGCTATTTTGAAAAATAATAAAAAGGATGTTCGAGATCTTTGGATCGACATTGATAAAACTCAAGCCACCTCTTCGCCAAAAGTGTATACCTCAATTAATTTTCATATTGTAATTACTGGTAATAATATCGATAACGAGGCTGTTGAAAAGGCGATTAAACTTGCATCTGAAAAATATTGTAGTGCTTCAATTATGTTAGGTAAGACAGCCAAAATGTCCTACACTTATGAAATAAGGGATCATGTTTAATAACTTTTTTATAACTGATAGTTATAAATAAATAACCAGCTGATATTAGTCTGCATTGTTTAATCTATTGTTGGTGCTTTATGTGCATTTATTATGTTACATGTATCAGTGATAGGTTATTTTAAGTTTAAAAAACGTTCGAATGGTTGGCGAGCTAATTTATTTGATATTTTAATCCCTATTATTGGCATTGCAGTATTATTACCTGTATTGTTACATATTGATAATTATGCAAAAATCATCGGTGGTATTTGGTTAGTTATAGGAATAATCATTCTTATTTTAAATAAAAGTAAATGCCAAATCGATTGGTTAGAAGCAAATAAATAATCAAGATTTTGTCTAATCAAGCTATTAGTTGTCTGAATTTATAACGGATAAAATGTTTTAAAAGCATTTTCTAAGCCGAAAAATTTGAGGAAAGGGGTTTTTTAACCTCTTCCTCTAAGGAATCGCAAGTTTTACTGTAACGAATAACAGGGAGATAGCAAAATAGTTAATCAGTTTCTTTATTGATAGTTACCTTGCAATTTATCTAACAATGTTTGCTATAAGCTTAATAGAAAATACTACCGCTTTTACCAATCTAAAAATAAGCTGATAATTTTATTTGTGCTAAATAAGATAATAAACTCAACGATAATAAAATTTTGTTGTTTACATTTTTAATTAATCATATTTCGATTAGTTAACTTCCAGATTTTTAATGATTAATAATTGTATGACTGTTTTTTTATAAAGGATGCATAATCATTGTTGTTTTAATAGTTATACTCATAACCTTTTTGTATAATGCTTCTTATTTACGATGTTAAGTTCAATGCTGACAGAAATATTACGTGGCTCGATGATTTCGGCAAGTTTGATTATAGCTATTGGTGCACAAAATTTGTTTGTACTTAAGCAGGGGTTATTAAAAAATCATATCTTTTTTGTCGCTGGTATTTGTTTTATCTGTGATTTTACATTGATGACTATCGGTATTTGGGGAGTCGGAGCATTTATTAGTCGTAATCCTATCATTACCGACGTGCTTGCCATTTTGGGCGCTTTATTTTTGATTTGGTATGGATTTAATGCCTGCAAGAGTGCAATACAAGGTAACAGCACTATGCAAATTGATTCTACTCAGCAACAAAAGAATGCGTTAACTAAGGTTATATTGTCTACTTTGGCTGTTACTTTACTTAATCCCCATGTTTATTTAGATACAATTGTAATTGTTGGTGGTATAGCTGGCACTTTATCAACTGAGCAAAAATGGGCATTTTTAATTGGTGCTGTTTGTGTTTCTTTTATTTGGTTTTTTGGTATTGGTTACGGTGCTAGGTTACTTATACCATTATTTAAACAAAAAAGAATGTGGGTTATATTGGACTCAATTGTAGGAGTCGTTATGTTCTATATTGCTTACCGACTTATTTTTTATGTTATTTATGGCAGTTGAATGTTGTTAATTTCCCCACAACATTCAACTTGAAAATCAATTAGCATTAGCCTGAGTACAACTTTCTTCATAGCCATTTTGACAAGCTAGATAATAATAATGTCTGGCTCGTTCTGGATCTTTATCAACTCCCAAACCTTGTTCATAGATAATTGCTAACATGTATTGGGAGCCTGCTTCATTTTGAGCGGCTGCAAACTCAAATGATTTTCTGGCTTTGGTATAGTCTTGCTTAAAATAAGTACCTTCATAGAAAAATAAGCCTAAATTGTATTGTGCTAATGGTGATCCTTGTTTGGCAGCTTCGATATCCAATTTTACACCTTTAGCCAAATCTTTGGTTAGTCCAGCATAACCATTGTAGTACATTATAGCCAAATTATGCTTTGCATGACGATCACCACCTTTTGCAGCTATTTCATAATATTTTCTTGCTTTAAATTCATCTTTTTCAACACCACGACCATTTGCATAAAGAACGCCTAAATTATAAGTTGCTTGCATATTTCCTTGTTGTGCGGCTTTTTCATACCATTCTCTAGCTTTGACAAAGTCTTGATAAAATCCACTATCATCTATATTTTTTTCAATTCCTTTGTATGTCTTTTGGGGTTCGGCTTCTTCATATAGAACACCAAAGTAAAATTGACCGATGGGATCTCCACTTAATGCTGATTCTTCAATCAGTTCTTTACCTTTTTGTTTATTTTTATCAATTCCATTACCAAAAAAGTACATTGAACCCAAAACTGCTTGTGCACTCATATGATGTTGTTCGGTTGCTTTTTCAAACCATTCCTTTGCCTTGGTAAAATCTTGTTTAACTCCTTCACCCTTTAGATACATGCGGCCTAAATAGAATTGAGCTTCAGCATCATTTTGCTGCGTTGCTTTTTTATATTGCTCATCAAAAAAAGCCTCAATATTTTCAACTGCAAAGCTGGCATTTATTGCAAATAAAAATAAGCTAATCATTACTATTAATCTGGTCACTGTTTCACCTTATTTGTCCCTAAAATTTAATATCTATTGTTACTAAATACATTCATATATGTAGCATTATTTAGTTAATTGGCATTAAAAATTTTTATCATTATCAATGTATAACTAGAATATGTTTAGTTAATCTAATAATAACGTGATATTTATCACAATTATAATATTTTTTGTTTATGACAAAAGTAAGTTTTTAATATTATGCTAATTTATAAATTAGGATTGTTACTGTTTAGTTCACATAACTATTCAGGCAAAACCTAAACATCTTACTCAACAAGGTGTTTAGGTTTTTTTGCTTTAAGAAAGCCAAATATATTAATAACTAGGGAATATCTGTTTTAGCGGCTATGCAAAATTAATTGGATACTGAGTAAATATACAAGGGGTTCTTATGACAAATAAACTAGTGAAATTAGCATTATTGGTTAGTGCGGCTTTGGCTGTTGGTCAAGCTGTTGCTATTGAGCAGGTTGAGATTAAAAACCATCAATTAAAGAAAATTGTAATTGATAATCTAGAATTTAAAGACTTTGATAAAGATGGCAAATTGTCTCCTTTTGAAGATTGGCGTTTGTCGCCTGAAGTTCGTGCTAAAGATCTACTTAGCAAATTGTCGTTAGAAGAAAAAGCAGGGCTGATGATGCATGGTAATGCCAAAAGTTTAGGCGATGAGCTTGGTCATGGAGATAAGTATAATTTAGAAGAAATTAAACAGTTAGTGCTTGATGATAAGGTAAATAGTTTAATTACTCGTTTAGAGGTGAATCCAAAAGATTTTGCTGAGCAAAATAATCAATTACAACAAATTGCAGAGTCCTCTCGTCTGGCTATTCCTCTTACCATTAGTGTTGATCCGCGAAACACTTTCTATTATGGCTATAAAGTAACGAGTAAAGCTGGATTTAGCCAATGGCCAGGGACATTAGGTATGGCGGCGATTGGTAATGAGTCAATTATAAATGAGTATGGAAACATTATTCGACAAGAGTATCGTTCACTAGGGGTAACTCAGGCTTTATCTCCTATGGCAGATTTAGGAACTGAGCCACGTTGGTCTCGTTTTGAAGGTACATTTGGCGAAGATCCAATGCTAAGTAAAAGTATGGTGCGTGGTTATATTTCAGGTATGCAAAATGGCAAACTTGGCTTAAATTCACAAAGTGTGGCTACCGTCGTTAAACATTGGGTTGGTTATGGTGCTGCAGAAGAGGGGTTAGATAGTCATAACTCTTATGGTAAATATGCACTCTATACTCATAAAAACAGTTTAGAACAACATATCATACCATTCACTGGTGCATTTGAGGTCAATGTGGCTGCAATTATGCCGACTTATTCTATTTTAAAAAATGCCCAATTAAATGATCATAAAATTGAACCTGTCGGCGGAGGTTTTAATCGCTATTTATTGAAAGATCTATTACGAGATACTTATCAATTTAAAGGGGTGATTATTAGTGATTGGAATATTACAAAAGATTGTAATGAAGTTTGTATCAACGGTAACCCGCCTGATATAGCTCCTAAAGCGGAAGGAATGCCATGGGGAGTAGAAGATCTTACTGTTGAGCAACGTTTTATTAAAGCTATTCAAGCCGGTGTTCAACAATTTGGTGGAGTGAGCAATAGCTCTGTTATTGTGTCAGCTGTAAAAAACAATAAACTGGATGAAAAAACTATTGATAGTGCAGTTTTAGCAATCTTGACGCAAAAATTTGCTTTAGGACAATTTGAAAATCCTTATGTTGATCCTAATGAAGCAAGCCGTTTCGTTGGCAATCAAGATTTCCAAAAAGTTGCTGATAAAGCGCAATTTGATTCATTGGTTTTATTAGAAAATAAAGATAAGATTCTGCCATTGAAATCCAGTAGTAAAGTCTATTTATATGGTTTTGCTGAAGATGCTAAAAATACCTTAAAAGGTAAAATAACTATTGTTGATAAATTAGATCAAGCTGATGTAGTTGTTGCTAGAGTTAATGCGCCTTATGAACAAAAACATAAAAATTACTTCTTTGGTGCAAGATATCATGAAGGTTCACTAGAATATACTGCTGATGATAAAGATATAAAATTTATTAATGAAGCAAGTAAAAAACATCCCGTTGTAGTCACTGTTTATTTAGATAGACCTGCAGTTTTAACTCCAGTAAAACAAATAGCAAATGCAGTGGTTGCAAATTTTGGTGTAAATGATGTTGTGTTATTTAAACGTTTATTGGATAGTAAACCATTCAGCGCTAAATTACCATTTGCATTACCAGACTCAATGAATAGTGTTATAAAACAATCTTCTGATTTAGCAAACGACATGCAGGCATTATATCCATTAGGGTATGGTTTAACGCTTTAAGTCGTCTATTTTGTGCTATTGAATTAAGTTAAGGCAATAGCACAATTATTATTTTCAGTAGAGTTTTTAACTATAAATAAGCAATAAATTGAAAAATATGATAATTTTTTCAACATTAACTACATCCACAATCAACACTGCTAGTTTTTTGTTTTTTTGCTTGATTATTTTTCTTGATAATTGCTTGAACTTTTTTGGAAACTACTAATAAATGGTCTTTAGAATCTAAATAGTTTTGTTCTGCGGCTTTAGCAAACCATTGTTTTGCTTTAAAATAATTCTGTTTAACACCAGTGCCTTTATAATACATAGTTGCTAAAGTATATTGTGCTACAGGATCCCCTTTTTGCGCTGCTTTAGTATCCCATTCAATACCCTTTAGATAATTTTGTTTAGTACCTTGTCCGTTATAATACAACATAGCTAAACTATGCTGAGCGCCAATATGTCCTTGTTTAGCTGCTTTTTCAAACCATTCTTTTGCTTTGCTATAATCCGGTTCAGTTTTTTGCTCGGGCTCATTAATTGCCCCTTGTTCAATACCTTTAAATATCCGTTTTTTAACTGTATAACCATTAAAATACATTATTCCAACATGATATTGAGCCTCAGGATCATTTTGTTCTGTAGCTTTTTGATATTCACTTTCAAAATTTAATTCAGGTTGTTCATCAGCAAAAGCCGAACTATAAGTGAACAAACCTAATATTAGGATTAGAATTAATTTTTTCATTATATACCCAGTAATTTTATTACTGTAAAAGAACTGTAGCGAATTTATTCGTTATAGATAAATCTTTTGTCGCTATGTAATTTAGCTATTTTATAAGCAAGTTTGCAAAAGTATCAATAGTTTTCTTTTGGTTAGTAAAAATGGTGGGTCGTTAGCCAGATTATTCGGCACATCGTGTGCCTCACCCTTTCAGGGCCAACACTTTGTGTTGTTCAAATTCGTTCCAGACGAATTTGTCGAACGCAGCGTTCTCATCGCTAAGTAATTTATCTGTAATGGAATAGGTGAAAGAGAAAAAAAGTGGTGGGTCGTGAGCCAGATTATTCGGCACATCGTGTGCCTCACCCTTTCAGGGCCAACACTTTGTGTTGTTCAAATTCGTTCCAGACGAATTTGTCGAACGCTAGCGTTCTCATCGCTAAGTAATTTATCTGTAGTGGAATAGGTGAAAGAGAAAAAAGTGGTGGGTCGTGAGCCAGATTATTCGGCACATCGTGTGCCTCACCCTTTCAGGGCCAACACTTTGTGTTGTTCAAATTCGTTCCTGACGAATTTGTCGAACGCTAGCGTTCTCATCGCTAAGTAATTTATCTGTAGTGGAATAGGTGAAAGAGAAAAAAATGGTGGGTCGTGAGCGATTCGAACGCTCGACAAACGGATTAAAAGTCCGCTGCTCTACCGACTGAGCTAACAACCCATTAAGATAGTAAAAGTGGTGGGTGATACCGGGTTCGAACCAGTGACCCCCTCCTTGTAAGGGAGGTGCTCTCCCAACTGAGCTAATCACCCCAAGTGTTTTATTTCTAAAACATCACGGTAAGAATTGGTGGGTGATACCGGGTTCGAACCAGTGACCCCCTCCTTGTAAGGGAGGTGCTCTCCCAACTGAGCTAATCACCCTTACCGTGTGGATGTGCATTATAAGGCACGTCTTATTTCAGTCAACCTTTTTTTTTAATTTTCCTTAAAATTAACCCTGTTCGGTTTAATTTTAGACATTTTTTGGATGATACTTCGCAAATATGCATATTGTTGGCTTATTTACAGCTACTTATGATTATTATTTTGTGATATCACTAATCAATATTATTTAAGATACATATGATATTTTTTAATAAAAAATGTGCTGTTATTACAATCGAACCAGAAATATTAAGCTATCAAGTGGTAACTGTTAAAGCCCTTAACGAACATTCTAATAATAAAAATTTAGCTGATATTCCTTATCAAAACTCGACTGATATTGAGCAACTGATACAAAATTTAAAAAAACAGCAGCCAAAATTAACCGCAATAGCACTGAATTTAGGCCAAAGTTACGTTCAGTTTCAGAAAACGGCTTATCCTGAGGTGAAATTAAATTCAGCAGAATTAACTTTATATGTAAAAGCAATAATCAGTAAACTATTTCAGTTACCGGCAAACAATATGTTTTTCGATTTTGTGTCATTAGCAGGTCATCCTAAAACTATTATGATTGCTATTTGTGAGAGTGATACAGCCAATTATTGGATAGATTTATCCAAAAAACATGGTTTAAATTTGCTTTCTATTAATAGTAAGTTTGATAATATTAGATTTAATTTTTTACCGTGGCGCCAGCAAAAAGCAAGGCAGCATCAGTTTCAATTACTACTTTTCATGGTTAGCTTTATTGGTTTATTGAGTTGTTTCTTCTTTTATCTTTTACTTGATAGCCAAACTACATTTACTCAATATTCGAAACAGCTATCAACACAACAAGCGCTAGAACAGCAATTGTCTGCTCAATTAGCAAGTTTTATTCCTAATCCTTCACCAAGTCAAAAACAGATTCAACAATCGCTACAAATGTTTGCAGAAATTCTGCCGGAGACAATTTGGTTAAGATTGTATGAATATGAAGCACAAAAGATAAAAATTACCGGTCAAAGTATTAATTATGTAGATATTATTAATTTTAATCAGCAACTTTTATCCAGTCATGAGGTAAATAGTAGCCAGGTGAAAAATATTGAAAATATTGGAGACAGTTTGTTATTTCAAATGGATATTGAATTAAATGAATAATGATTTTTTTTATAGGCCTATTTGGCAACAATATTTAATCAGCCTTTTGCTACCTTCAATTGTGTTTTTTATCTGTTATCAGTTTTTTATTCAAGAATTAAAACAACAAACTGAGATGCAAATTACAATATATGAAGAAAAGAAAACGACAATTAAATTACTTCAATCAAAAATTGAACGTTATCAATCTGCTAAAAATAGTTCGCTAACTTTACTAACAGAACTTGAGTTTGCTAAAGCAATCAAACGTAATCAATTGCATTTAACTTCCTTTAAATATGAGAAAAATGAATCGTCAAGTTATTGGCATATTGAGCTACAAGGGCAGTTTATTAATTTTATGCAATTTATTAGTGAGTTAAATGACAATTTTTATTATTTAGATTTTCAGAATTTTATTATTGATAAGCAAGATACTTATTTGCTAATTAAATTTAGCATATTGATTAAAAGGGATATTAAATGAATCATTATCTTATTATCAGTTCTTTTTTATTAATGATTTGTTGTTTTAATGTTAATGCAGATATTCATTTAACAAGGGATCCTTTTTTACAAACTATTAATTTTAGTTGTCAGGAGCAGACAGATATTCTTAATAAACAGATCCAAGTTTGGCAATATAAAGGTTATATCCATCGCGTAGAGAACCATTACCAACAATTATGGCTTTTTTCTGAAAATAATTGGTTAGCGATTACTGATAATACTATACCGCATATTTTGTTTCCATGGACTATAAGTGCTGTCTTAGACGATAAACTTTTATGGCAAGCAAGTTTACCTAACTATTGCAATCATAATGTGTTATGGACAATGCCGTTGACAAAATAAGTGACTATTCAAGTTTAAGGTTATAATTAATGTTTAAAATTAGTCAAATATTAAAAAAATCAGCAAAAAAATATTTAAATATTATTATTTTAGCTATTCTTTTTTCTATGTCATGTTGGGCAAATCCTAAAACTTTATCAAGTGCTGAATCGGACGATCTAGTTTCTATAAATTTTTATCAAACAGACATTGCCATAATTTTGCAAGCACTTGCTGACAATAAACAAATGAACTTAGTCATGGTCGATGATTTGTCAACCAAACAAACCATTAAACTACAAAATGTTACATGGCAAAAAGCATTAACAGTTGTTTTAAATTCTGCAAATTTACGCGCTGAAATTGACGATAATATCTTATTTATATCAAAAGCTGATGATCCAGAGGAGTTGCTTCAAAAAAAATTACTAGAACAAAAAGAACTGCAGTTAAATGAGCCTCTAACTTTACTAACTATTCCAGTTAATCATGCTGACCTTAGTAATCTAGTTGAAACAATTCAATCACAAGGATTATTATCTGAGCGAGGGAAAGCGATTATCGATAAAAGAACTAACTCAATTATTATTACCGATATGTCTAAACAATTTTCTAACATTAAAAAATTAGTTAAAAGTTTGGATCAGCCAATTCCTCAAGTACATATTTCGGCTCATATTGTCACAATGAATAAGCAAAGTATGGATGAGTTAGGCATAAAGTGGGGATATACGGGGCACTCATCACAAGTATTGAGTAAGTTTGATGTTGACTTTGGTGTCACCAATGCAGCATCTTCGGTTGGCTTCAATTTAGCAAAACTTTCCGGTAGTTTGTTAAATCTTGAACTTTCGGCACTAGAATCAGAAAACCAGTTAGAAATTATAGCAAGTCCGAATTTGTTAACGGCAAATCAAAATATGGCTTCGATAAAACAAGGCACAGAAATCCCTTACGAAGTCTCAAATGGTGGTAATGGATCAACATCCATCGAATTTAAACAAGCTGTATTAGGTTTAGAAGTTACCCCGAAAATTATTGCTAACGATCAAATGATATTAGATTTATATATCACACAAAATACGGCTGGTCGTTCAATAAAGCGACGTGATGGGGGCGAAGCGCTAGCTATTGAAACACAGGAAATTAGAACGCAAGTCAAAATTAAAAGTGGCGAAACTGTTGTATTAGGTGGAATTTTCCAACAAATTAATAATGTTAGTAAAAATAGTGTTCCAGGCATTAGTAATATACCCATTATCGGTAATGCTTTTAAAAACAAAGCAAAAAAACAACAAAAAAGAGAATTAGTTATCTTTATTACGCCGCAATTAGTTGAGTAAATAGTCATGGAGTTGTATCATACTCAATCTTATTTTGTTACTTTGTTTTGAGCATATTAACTCACAGCAAATATAGCCACTAAAATTACAATTTATTATAAAAGTTGAGAATATCATGTTTCATTTTGTCGCTTCTGATTTAGATGGTACTTTGTTAAATACTGAGCATAGCTTATCGCCATTTACTAAAAAAATTCTTCAAGCTTTACGTCAAATGGGCATTCATTTTGCCTTTGCTACTGGTCGACACCATATCGATGTTGGCCAAATGCGCGAAAATATGGAAATCGATGCTTTTATGATAACCGCAAATGGCGCCAGAGTTCATGATAGTCGTGGTAATTTAGTTTTTAGTCGCAGCTTTGAAGCTAATATAGCATGTGAGTTAGCACAAATTTGTCAGGACAGTCCATATATTTATACACATGTTTATCGTGGTGATGATTGGTTAATTAATAAACCAGATGCATATTCGCTTAGTTTTTTCACTGATACACAATTTAAATATCAATTCTTCGACCCGCGTAACTTTGCTGCTGATGATATTGCCAAAATTTATTTTACCACTTCTGATGTTGCACATAACCATCACTTAGTCGAACTAAAACACAAAATTGAACAACAATTTGGTAAAAAAGTTAGTATTGCTTTTTCCACAGCAAACTGTCTTGAAGTAATGGCGGAAAATGTAACTAAAGGTAGTGCATTAAAGTTAGTGGTTGAAAGCTTAGGTTATCAACTTAAAGACAGTATTGCCTTTGGTGATGGTATGAATGATTATGAAATGTTAAAAATGGCAGGGAAGGGCTGTATTATGAAAGATGCGAGCCCTGAACTTAAGTCGTTACTTCCTGAACTTGAAGTAATTGGCTCTAATGCTGATGATGCTGTACCTCACTATTTAGCGAATCTTTTACTTTAATTTGAATAGTTATATTAACCATAAATATGATTGTTGATAAAGATCTTAATACGCTGGGCCTGCGTTGCCCAGAACCCATTATGTTAGTTCGTAAAGCGATTAGAGAATTAGCTGTTGGCCAAATTCTACATGTTATAGCTGATGATTTGGCTACAACTCGTGATATTCCTAGCTTTTGTCGGCATATGGACCATCAATTAGTTAACGCGCAAATTGAATCAGTACCATTTGAATATTGGATTAAAAAATCACATTAATAAATTGATCTGAATAATTCTCCATTAAATTCATTTTCATTACGATAAATCAATTTGTTTTAAATGATAGTGTAATGTGCGCCAATCATTAGGTGTAAGATTATCGATCATTAAAAACAATACTCTTCTTTTGCCATCGCGACATGATTTTAGATTTAAAATTACCACATAACGTAAAAGAAGTGGTTTTCGTATTAAATGCCAACGTTGTTTATGCCAATAAATTTGATGTATATAATCAAATAATGCCAGTTCTCCGTTAATAGTTCTGAAATAATTGACACTACGCCACCATTCAACGATTAAAACTAAAATTAAAATATAGGTATAACAATTTAGTGATGTATCGGCAAACTGAATTAAACTGATGATAATTAAAATTAAATAAAAACAGCAAGAACCTAATAATTGTAAAAAAGATGGAGTAAGGTTTGTGCTCCACATATTGTTACTCTTTAATTAGATGTAAAACAAAATTATTTAATCAATTTATCTGTTTTATTTAAAAATATAAAAATATTGTGAGATAATACGTAAAATCCTTGAATAATTTACTGGCAATACAGTTAAAATCGACAATTTGTTCGCAATTTTGGCACTGTTCTATCATGTATTGATGGTAATTTATTAATCAACGTATTAGTAACGAAATATAAGAATTGCAATTAATTTTAAGTTAAATTTCTCATTTAAATTAAAAGAGTTAATGGTTAAAAATCTGATTCAAATATTATTTGAAATATAGATAATTACTGCTTTTTATTTTGAGTCTTATCGAGTAAGTAGTATACTCGTCGGTTAAAAATGATTTGATATAATAAATATAACAACAGTTTTATTATCTTTTTTTGATCAAAAAATCAATTGGATAGGAATGATTTGTGATAATACTAAAAATATTAAAATTTTGTCTTAAACTTTTTATAGGTTTATTTCTTTGTGGCTTAATTATAGGTATAGCTGGTTATAGCTATTATTCAAGAGATTTACCGGATGTTGCAACATTAAAAGATGTTAGATTACAAACACCTATGCAAGTGCTAAGTAAAGATGGTGAATTGATTGCTGTCTTTGGTGAACGTCGACGAATACCATTAAAATATGATGAAATTCCACCAATTGTCGTAAATGCTGTTATTGCTACCGAAGATGCTCGTTTTCATGAACATTTTGGGATTGACCCAATTGGTATTGTGCGAGCAATGTATGTAGGATTAAAACAAAAAGGCTTTTCACAAGGTGGTAGTACTATTACTCAACAAGTTGCTAAAAACTTTTTCTTAACACCGGAAAAAAGCATATCTCGTAAAGTAAAAGAGATGATTATTGCTATTCGTATGGAGCAAGAATTATCTAAAGACGAGATAATGGCGTTATATCTTAATATGATCAATTTTGGATCGCGAGCATATGGTATTGCTGCCGCATCATTTACCTTTTTTGGTAAAACACCTGATCAGTTAACCGTAGATGAAGCCGCGTTACTTGCTGGCTTACCAAATGCTCCTTCAGCGTTTAATCCGATTTCTCATCCAGATAAGGCGTTAATTAGACGTAACTGGGTCTTGGGACGAATGTTAGACCAATCTTATATTACTCAAGCTGAATATGATGAAGCAATTAAGAAACCTTTAAATGCAAGTTACCATACGCCAAATATTGAATTTTCTGCACCATATGTTGCTGAAATGGCAAGACAATTTATGTACGATAAATTTGGTGAAAATGCCTATACTGACGGTTATAAAGTTTATACAACCATCTCTAAAACTGATCAAGTTGCAGCAACTGAAGCAGTTCAAAAACATATTATTGATTATGATATGCGACATGGCTATCGAGGCCCCGAAAAAGTCTTATGGGAAAATAATGAGCCAGCATTAAACGAAGAGCAAATCCAAGAAGCCTTACACAAATATATTTGCTATAGCGGTATGTGCCCAGCAGTGGTATTAGAATCGAATGATAAGGAAGCAAAAGCTGTATTATCTGATAAAAGTAATATTACTATTGCTTACCAAGATATGAAATGGGCAAGAAAATTTATTAATGATAATCAACAAGGTGCTTTGCCAAGAAAAGTTAATGATACGTTAAAAGCAGGTCAACTAATTTGGGTAAAAAAATCTGGTGATAATTGGGGTTTAGCGCAAATACCAGCTGTTAATGCCGCATTGGTTTCTCTTGATTCGGATAATGGGGCTATTAAGGCAATTGTTGGTGGTTATGATTTCAATTTAAGTAAATTTAATCGTGCAACACAAGCATTACGTCAGTTAGGTTCTAATATAAAACCATTTATTTATACAGCAACTTTAGAACAGGGCTTAACCATGGCAACGCTACTTAATGATGCACCTATTGTGCGGACTACTGGAAGTGTAACATGGCGTCCAAAAAATTCACCTCCTAACTATGCAGGGCCTTTAAGAATGCGAATCGGTTTAGGAATGTCTAAAAACGTGATGATGGTAAGGGCTTTACGTGCTATAGGTATTGACTATGCGGCAACCTATTTAGAACGTTTCGGATTCCCGAAAGAAAATATTTCTCATAATGAATCGTTGGCCTTAGGTTCTGCATCATTTACACCTTTACAAGTTGCTAGGGCATATTCAGTAATCGTGAACGGTGGCTATTTAATTACGCCATATTTAATTGAAAAAATTGAACACGACAATGACAGTGGTGTGATTTATCAACACCAACCATTAATTGCTTGTCATAATTGTAACGATGAGGTTGTTAAATTTGATTCAGTTTCTGTATCGCTAGATAACGTTGAAAATGAATCGAATGAAATAGGTAATGAAGAGCCAGAAGAGGCAAATCTTAAGTCAGAAGATAATCTAATCCTACCTGATATTAATAATGATAACAAAACCGTTGATGTAACACCTAAATATGCGCCACACACGGTTGATAGCGGTATTGCTTATATTATGAAAGATGGATTACGTACCATTGTTTTTGGTGGTTCGGATTGGCAAGGTACAGCATGGCGTGTAAAAGCCTTAGGTCGAAAAGATGTTGGTGGTAAAACTGGTACCACTAACCAATCGAAAGATGTCTGGTTTTCTGGATTTGGTGGCAATATTGTCACATCGGTTTGGATGGGCTTTGATGATCACCGTCGTGCTTTAGGGCGGACTTTCCGTGCCGAAGCTGGTGCAGTTACAGCTAACCCAGTCTGGGTTGATTATATGAAAGTTGCTCTTGAAGATGTGCCAGAAAAACAAGATGTAAAACCAGATAATGTGATTTCAGTGACAATTGATCAACGAACCGGAATGTTACCTGGTTCTGGTGCAAGAACAATGTCTGAATACTTTATTAAAGGAACTGAGCCAACTACATATGGATCACAAGAAGTTGGTACTAGTGTGACGGATTCACAAGGCAATACTCAAGAACTATTCTAAGTAAGGTTATTATATGAATGGTTCAATAAGAATTATTGGTGGTAAATGGCGCGGTAGAAAATTATCAGTTCTTGATAAACAAGGCCTGCGTCCAACCACAGATAGGGTAAAAGAAACTTTGTTTAATTGGTTAATGCCAATTATACAAAATAGCAATTGTTTAGATTGTTTTTCAGGTAGTGGATCATTAGGTTTTGAAGCTGCATCACGTGGAGCTCAATCAGTCACATTATTAGAGAAAGACAAGCAAACAGCTAATCAGTTGAAAAAAAATAAACAACTCATTGCCAGTAATAATATTGATATTTATGCAACCGATACTTTTCAATGGTTAGATAAACCTGCGCAAAAACAATTTGATGTTGTTTTTATCGATCCGCCTTTTCATCAATCATTGATTGAAAAGACAGTACAACTCCTTGAAAATAATCATTGGCTTACTTCATCAGCTTATATTTACATCGAGTCTGAAACAAATCATGATCTAACTAGTTATATCCCATCAAATTGGTATTTACATCGGGAAAAAACCGCCGGCCAAGTTCATAGTTATTTATTTATACGAGAAGAAAAATAATGTTTATACTTTTGGGCAAATCAATCTATTCATTTATATGGTTATTTTTATTATTTAACTTAGTTCATCCATTTCCAAAGCCAGCCAATATTGTTGCTTACGTTGGATTGGCTGCATTTGTTATAACTCATGGCTTACAAGCTTGGTTATTACAATCAACAATGACCAACCAAGAAAAGCAGCAGGATAAATTTAGAGCACTTAGACTTTTTATTTTTGGTGTTTTTGAAACACTTAGCTGGAAGAATAAAAAATAACGGTTAAAAAAGGTTGCCATAGACTAATATTTTTGTATAATGCTCACCACTTCTTTCGAAGCAATCAATACGCGGGAATAGCTCAGTTGGTAGAGCGCAACCTTGCCAAGGTTGAGGTCGCGAGTTCGAACCTCGTTTCCCGCTCCAATTCAAAAAAACTATTCAAATCAATTAGTTGTAATATCGGTTCGAGTTGTATAAATATTTTTCTTTTGTATTTAAAATATTGATATTACTAATAAATATAGCTTACCCCCTCTTTTCATACCCACTCCAACCAAGCATAAGTGGCACCTAATTTAGTACATCAGAAACTGGGTAGTACTTCAGATAAAGACCTGTAATATTATGATTTTATTTATTATATAAAGCTTATCCCATAAGCCCTTGTGAAATTCATGTTTTAGGTTAAAAACTTACTTTATTACAATCGTTTGCAACGTAAGATATCATATGAGTACTGTGTACTTGATTTAGTACCTCGGAAGCCAGGTAGTACATTGGCTTTAAACTTCAGTGTATAATTATTTCATTGAAATAATGAGTCTTTATCTTTATGGAATTAATAAATTTAATGGTCTAATGATTAAAGCCTGAGAAAAAAACTACTCAATTCTTGATGATGTCAAATATTGTTGAAAAGTACAACACGAATCTAAAAATATTCAGGTGCAGGAAAGTAATCCTAAATATAAGCAAATGGACAATCCAGAGGTTGGTTTTGTTGAACCTTCTTTGAAGAGATTTAGCAAGATTGACCACAATTTTATTCGCTGTGGAATGAGCTAGATTATCAATCAACTCATCAAGAAAATATAACTAGATGTTTAGAAAAAATATTTAATTCTTTTTAAAAACCTAATTAGGTATATAATTAAATCATTAAAAAGCATCATTAAAGGGCCTATTATGAATTTAAGCGGACAAGTAAAATCTATTACCTACTTAAAAAACAATACGGGTGAAGTCATGAGCAAATTAGCTGAAGATAGACAGCCGTTAGTTATTACCCAAAACGGTGAAGCTACAGCTGTTTTAGTGGAAGTGAGTGAGTATGATAGGCAAATGAATACGATTGCTATGTTAAAGCGACTTGTTATCTCAAGTCAACAACGACAAAAAGGCCAAAGTCGTTCAGTCGATGAGGTATTTGATGAGATTCTAAGTAAAGATAGCGAAAGTTAATCATGACGGTTAAATATAGAGTTGAAATCGTTGATATTGCCAGTAAAGATATCAACCAGATTTACCAATATATTAAAAAATATGATTGTATTGAAAATGCTAGATATGTATTTAATCAGCTTAGAGAGACTATTAAAAAACTTGAGATACTTCCCCAACGTGGTTCTCATCCTTATGAACTTTATGAGTATGGGATGATAGAGTACAGAGAGATCAACTTTAAGGTCTATCGGATTATTTATTATATTGATGAAACAACAAAGATAGTTTCTGTTGAAATGGTGATAGATAGTCGTAGAAACTTGTATGCACTATTAGACGATCGTTTCAAGTAACTATGTTTAAAACTGTACTAATGCTGACTTGTGGCCATTAGTACTATAACTCCATTTTTAATGGTATTATCCTAAACTTTAACTGTCACGTTTAGTGGATAGAAATCAATTAAATCTTACTAATCTTGTTTGAACGATTAGCAGATATCATCCGTGCCTTCTATATAACGTTTATCGTTTTTAACGAGTTTTATATCCATTATGAGGTACACTGTGTAAGAATGAGTTTGTTAATGTTATCAATATAACATAATTCCATAGAATAAAAAGTCATTGATGGTATAGCAATAACGGCTAATTATTAGCCTTATAACCCCTAATTTGTAATACACCCTACCTTAATAAACGCCGCGTTAATAATGCTTGCATATCACGTCTGTCATCGGAATTTAAAAAGATAACGACCTGTTGGTGGATGATTTTGTAGATAAGCCGGTAGGATTTAAACAAGGTTTGACGATAATCACGATTGCCTAAATCTAGTAACTCTTTAGGAATACAGCATTTTTCATTAAAATGGCTTAAATTCTTAGCAGTTTTTAATAGTTCATCCAATACGTAATTGGCATTTTCAAAGCAGTCATACTCTGCTATATAGTCATAAATGGCAGCTAAGTCAGCCTCTGCATCTTGAGTTAAAGCGACATTATACGCGAGCATTAGCTTTAGAATTATCTTCATCAAATATACAAGTGAATGCCATTGCTAAAGGTGTTATTGATACCCCACTAAATGCAATTCATAATGCACAAGATAGAGAAAATTTAGCTAAAATGTCTCCTATGGGCAAAATTGGCAATCCGCAAAATATCGTTGATGCAGCTGTTTATTTAACGCAAAGTGAATTTGTGACTGGAATGACAATGATAGTAGATGGTGGCGCCTCAACGGGTGTTTGGTAGAGAAATAACTAAAATTAAATAAAACTGCAAGTAATAATTATTTATATGTTATTGATTGATAAATGTATAATCATACTACAAAATTAGCTAATAATTTTATTTACTTGCCAATTGAGTTAGTGATGGATGCTAAGAAAACAAATATTATTAATAAATTAAATAGATTATTAAACCATCAGGTAACTTTAATTGCGGAAGATATTAATTATTTAAGTTACCAAACTACCTCTCTTCCTAAAGATATTTCTGCTTATGACGCTTATAGAATGATGATTCAATCTCAACCGAAATGGCTTAAAATATTGTTTCAGATGAGAGATTTTATAGGCAGAATTGTAGGAATTAGAACAATAAAAGGTTTTGAACAGTTAAGTGAAAATATACCTAATATTGGTGATATAGTGCATTTTTTTAACGTGATGGAGTTAGAAAAAAATAAATTAACTTTAATCATTAGAGATCATCATCTAGATGTTTGTTTACATCTTTGTTTAATTGAAGATAATGATAAACAAAATAAATTATATGTAATTACGTCAGTCAAAAATCATAATTTTATCGGCAAGTTATATATGGCACCAGTGTCTGTACTACATCCATTGATAGTTAATAGATTATTGAAAAATCTTAAAGCTAAAAAATGAATTTACTAGTAAATCCGGATTGATTTTTTGATTGCACAATTAAACATCGTTAATTTTTTATGATTAAAGATCATAATAAGCCAAACTTTTTAGTTCTGAAAAATTTAGCTAAAGATTTACCTAAATAATTTAAAATATATAAGGAATATATAATGATAATTGTAACTTTTAAGTTTAAAAAACCTTTGGAAGAATTGTTAGCTAAATTTGAAGAACATAATAAATTTTTAGATGAGTATTTTGCCAACAATAAGTTTATCGCGTCTGGTCCTTTAGAGAATAAAACAGGTGCGATTATTGTAGTAATGAGTGATTCACTTGAAGAAGTTAAAAATATTATGAAATTAGATCCGTTTTGTATTTATGATCTTGTTGATTTAGAATTTACCTTATTTCAAGCGAATAAAATCTCACCTAACTTATTAAATAATTAAGTTTATATTATCTGAACCGAGCAGATAAAAGGCTGTTGCGTATAATATATTGAATAATTTAGGAAATACTAAAAAAAATCACTCGTATAAAACTCATTTTCTTTTTTAGACACATTAATATATTTTATTCTTTTAATTGCCAATTTACCTACTATGTGGTAAAAATGGCACTCTATTCCCGTCATTTTTCTTTTTGTAAAATTTAAATTATTCATAATATAGTTTTTCTTTTTCTTTTTCTTTTTTAATTATTTACTAATTTAGTCTTATTGTTATTGATAAATAAAGTCTTTTTTTATTTATTCGAAATTTTGCCTCGCTCCACAGTTTTATTGATTTGTTAGCTGTAATAAGCAAATTGCCATGCACTTAATAGCACTACTTAAAAATTCTCTATTAGATTTTTCAAATAAAAATGTTGTTTTACCAATATAGATTTATTTTGGAGAGGAAATAATGAATAAAGTATTTAAGTTAGTTTGGAATGCACAACGTCAGGCCTACATCGTTACATCAGAAAAAGCACAATCTAAAAGTCGATTATTTTTACTTAATTTATTACCAGCTATCAGTTTAATATTAGTCATGACACCAATGAGTTATGCTCAGTGTGATAATTCATTGCTCGTTAATAATTGCACCCGAAAAGTTACTAATGAGATTGTAAATAAAAATTTATCTAATAAACAAATCAATGCTTATATTAACACACTTTTTGGCGCTACTAACTTTAACAATCCAGTAGAAATATTACTATCCAATCATATTGAATCTGATGATGATGGTTATAACTATACTGGCGATAATAGTGTTAGTGACATTACTTTATATCAATCTGCTGGAGATATTATTGGTGGCAAAAATGGTATTAATATTAACCATAATGGTAATGGTTCAACCGGTATTACGATTTCTAGTGATGTCACGGGTAAACAAGGTGATGGAATAAGAACTATAAATAGCACCTCTACTCAAGATCTAAACATTACCGAACTTGTTGGTGCTAATGTTCATGGGCAAGCCAATGGAATTAACGCCGTAAATAATGGACATGGTATAACAATAATTTCAACTGCGGACTCGGTTATCGGTGATGAACTTGATGGTATTTCGGCGGTAAACGATGGTGATACTCAAGGTTTAAAAATAATTCAATCAGCAGGTAATATTCATGGGAAAAAAAATGGTATTAATGCTGATAATAGAGGTAAAGGAAGAACAAATATTACTACCAATGGAGAAGTGGTTGGTGATGAAAATGAAGGTATTAATGCCGTTAATGAACAAAATGCCGGTGATTTACTGATTTCACAAAATGGTGGTTCTATTACTGGTGGACTTAATGGTATCAAAGCTAATAATCAGGGCAATGGTTCTACCTCAATTACGGTTACAGCTAATATTATTGGTCAACAAAATGATGGCATCAATGCCAATAATAGCAGCAATACGCATGATTTATCGGTAACTCAAAATTCAGGGGTTATTAATGGTAAATTAAACGGTATTAATGCTGTTAATAATGGCAATGGATCAACTATTGTCACAACTTCAGGCACAGTTACTGGTAATGAAAAAGATGGGGTAAATATTACTAATCAAGCCAATACTAATAAATTAACCTTTAATCAATTAAAAGGTGAAATTACGGGTAAAGAATACGGCATAAATATAGTTAATAATGGTAATGGTATAACTTCGATTTCAAGCCATGGAGCGATCGAAGGACAACAAAAAGATGGTATACAGGCTACGGGTAGAGCCAACACAACTGATCTAAACGTTAATCAAACCGATGGTAGTATAAAAGGTGCACTTAATGGAATGAATTTGGCTAATCAAGGGACAGGTTCAACTTTAATTACTACTAATGGTGAAATCAGTGGACAACAAAATGATGGCCTTTATGCAATTAATCAAGCTAATACCCACGACATGACGGTTAATCAATCTGCAGGGACTATTTTGGGTCAATCTAATGGTATTAATATTCACAATGGTGGCAATGGATCTTCTATTATTGGTAGCTCAGGTAATATAACCGGAGAAACTAATTATGGTATTGTCGCTGTTAATGAGACTAATACCAAAGATCTTACAATTATCCAATCATCAGGTAATATTAATGGTAAACAAGATGGTATTAATATTGAACATAAAGGGACTGGGTCTACAACGATTTCAACTGCAGGACAAGTATTAGGCTATCAAGGTAATGGTATTTATGCTGTAACTCAAACAAACAGCCAAAATTTAACTGCAAAACAATCATCTGGCCGTATCTATGGTAAAAAAAGTGGTATTAATTTTAATAATAATGGTAATGGCTCTACATATGTTAATACTTTTGGTGATGTCATTGGCGAAGAGAATGAAGGGATCTTAGTCAATAATGACATTCATAGCCAAGATGTCAATGTGATGCAGACATCAGGCCAGATTAAAGGTAATGCTAATGGGATTAATATTACTAATAAAGGTAGAGGTAAAACAACAGTAACTTCATCAGGTGATATTATTGGTGGTCAATATAATGCCATTACATTACTCAATGATCAAAATAGCCAAGATATCACGGTGTCACAATTAGATGGTAATATGCAAGGGGAGTCATACGGCATGTATATCACTAATAATGGCAAAAGTACCACCGCGATCACTACTTCAGGCAATGTAACTGGTGATCAGAATGATGCAATCCGTGTGTTTAACAATAATAGTGCTACGGATTTAAAAATCAATCAATTAAAAGGTAATATTACCGGTAATCAAGATGCTATAAATATAGAAAATAATGGCCAAGGACTAACCAATATTACTACTTCAGATAACGTTATCGGTAAACAACGTGATGGTATAGCAGTGAAAAATGGTACTAACTCTAAAAATCTTACTGTTATCCAATCAGCTGGTGAAATCAATGGTAATCGCTACGGAATATATGCAGTCAATAGTGGTCAAAACTCAACGGTAATTAGTATTGCAGGTAAAGTCATAGGTAAGAATAGTGACGCTATTTTTGCTGTTGCAGAGTCTGCTACTTATAACTTACTTTTTAGTCAAAATAGAGGTAGTGAGATTAATGGCAAGCTAAATAGTGTCAATCTTACCAACAATGGGCAAGGTTCAACGAATATTAAAGTTGCAGGTAAAATCATTAGCCAAACATTAGATGCTATCATTGTAGCTAATGATGCCAATACTAGTAGTCTATCTTTTAAACAAGAAGCGGATAGTAATATTAAAGGAGAGATAAATGGCGTTAATCTCACCAATAAAGGACGCGGGTTAACTAATGTTATAGCTCAAGGTGTTATTAGTGCTAATCAAGGTTCAGGCATATTAGCCGCTAATGGTGATACCGCAACAGATTTATTTGTTAAACAATCCAATGGCATCATCAGTGGTTTTGATAACGGTATTATGGTGACCAATAATGGTACAGGTATGACTGAACTTGATATATCAGGAAAGGTAGTTAGCCAAAATAATATCACGGGTATAGGTATTAATACTTCTGGTAAAGAAGGTCTTAAAACTTATATCAATTTAAATCAGGGCGCTGATGTCTCCTCGGCTAGTGGTATTGCGATTAAAAATGAAACAACTGATTCAATTATTGCCCTTAATAATGGCTCTAAAGTTAGTGGTCAAATTAGATTGGGTACTGGCAATGATACCTTATTTATCAATGAGGGTGCAGATATATCACAATTGACAGTCGTTGATGGGGGGAATAAATTATTTCGCGTAGATGGATCGTCTGATGTTGATAGCCTTAACCTTAATACTCATCTTATTGGTTCATCAACCTCTAATGGTTCGATAGGTGATGTGGCTATTATTGGCTGGGAAAATATTAATCTTAGTAGTATTGCTAGACTAACACTGACAGGCGATTTAAATACTGATAAATTAACTATTAATTCAGGTGCTATGGTGGATCTTAAATCTGGTCTGCACCAATCTAATATTAGTGGTAGTGTTTATAATAGTGGTGTGATTACCCTTGGTAATCAATTTGCAGGTGACCGTTTAACGATTGCCGGTGATTATATTGGGGATGATGGTAAGTTAATTTTTGATACAGTTGTACAAAATAGTGATAGTCCAACTGATCGATTATTTGTACAGGGTAATGTTTCGGGTAATACTTTTATAGAGATTAATAATATTGATGGTTTAGGTGCTGATACTAGTAATACAAATGGTATTGAATTAGTGCATGTTGATGGATCAAGTAGTAATGATGCTTTTAAAATGCGACAAGAGCATATAGATGTGGGTGCATATGAATATTATTTACATAAAGGTGATCTTAACAATCAAAATAATAACTGGTATTTGCGTTCTTACTTGCCAAATAATCCAAATAATCCCACAGACCCAACTCATCAAAGTGATCCACAAGAACCTACAGATCCAACTATAAATCCCTTTCCTGAATCAGGTAAACCGGCCAGAATAAAAACTTATCGTAAAGAAGTATCGATGTTTGGTGCAATAGCTGAACAACTTCGTTTAGCAGATAACCTTATGCAAAGTAATTTACATCAACGTATTGGTAATGCGCCATTGTTGGATTCATCAATAGGGTGGGGAAGAATTATCACTAAACGTATTAATGTAAAACAGAATGGTACAGCAAATGCAAACAGTAAAGGCAACTACTCAGGTTTCCAATTGGGTAGTGATATTTGGCAAAATGACGATTGGCGAATTGGGGGATATTTCGGTTATCTACATGGTAATTTAAGTGTTGATGGCTTTGCTAGTGGTAGATATGGGCGGGTAGGTAGCAATGGTATTAATTCATACTTTATGGCTGCTTATAGCACTTATATGCAAAACGATGGGGGGTATTTAGATATGGTTTTACAAGCTGCTCGTCACCGAGCTGATGTAAATCCAAATAGTAATAAAAATAGCAAACAAAAAGCAAATAGTTTGAATGCATCCATTGAAACGGGCAAACCATTTGGGTTATTCGATAGTAATTGGAAAATCGAACCTCAAGCACAAGTGATTCACCAATGGTTAAACTTAAAAGATAGTCATATCAATGGTAAAACTACAGTAAAACATAGTGATAATAATGCTTTGCTATTGCGTATTGGGGCTAGATTTGAAGGTGACTATAAAGTTGATAATGAATTATGGCGCCCTTATGCACGGTTGAACTTTTTCTATTCACCAAGTGGTGCTGATCATGTAACTTTTGCTAGTAAAAGTGCTGCTACTAAGTTTAGTAATGGTGCTAAATCTTTCAGTTCTGAATTAGCTATTGGTGGTAGTTATGAAGTTAATAATCAAATTAATGCATATAGTGAAATTGGTCACACAATGACTCATGGTGGCGATGCCAGAGTGAAAGCTCCAATTAGTGCTTCTGTTGGCATACGAGCTAAATGGTAAATGTAAAAAAATCACAATTAATTTGTAAAGCCGATATTGTATGTTAAATATCGGCTTTTTTTAGATTTTTCTATATATAGTAAATTTTTTAAAACTAAATATTTGGTCGGCGTTGAGTCAACCACTCTACAATGGCCGGATCGCTATGTGAAAAAAATGCACTGGTTGCAGTATCAATCGCGGTGATATCGATCATATCCTTATATGAAAGTTGAAAATCAAATAGATTAAAATTCTCCATCATACGCTCTTTTCTAACTGATTTAGCCAAACTGACAATTTGCCGTTGAATTAACCAACGTAAAATAATTTGACCTACCGACTTATTATATTTTTGGCCAATTGCGGTTAAAATTGGATGATTGAAGATATCATTCTTTCCTTCAGCAAATGGTGCCCATGCTTCCGGCTGAATAGTCTTACTTTGCATCCAAGGGGCTGCTTGTAATTGTTGATTAAAAGGGTTAATTTCAATTTGATTTACGGCCGGTTTTATTTTATTAAATGCCATTAAATCGGCTAAACGATCCGGACTAAAATTACTAACACCAATTGCTCTGATTTTTCCTTGCTCATAAAGTTCTTCCATCGCATGCCAAGCGCCATGAATATCACCAAAAGGTTGGTGGATTAAATATAAATCAATATAATCTAGTTGTAGTAAATTTAATGATTGTTCAAATTGGATTTTAGCACCTTCATAGCTAGCCCGATTTAACCAAAGTTTGGTAGTAATAAAAAGATCTTTTCGGTCAATTCCACTAACTTTAATCGCATTTCCGACTTGGCGTTCATTTTGATAGGCTGTTGCGGTATCAATCAGACGATAACCAACATCAATTGCATCCAACACCGCTTGCTGACACTGCTTTTCATCAATTTGATAAACACCAAAGCCTAGAATAGGCATTTCAATGCCATTATTTAATTTTGTGCTTTTCATAATGTGCACCTCTAACATTAGAATTAACTGAAAATATTAACGGTTGTCTTTTTGAATGATTATTTATTAATCTCAATATCAAGTAAAGCGGAAATGTTATCTCATCAGTCAACCAATAACCTGTTTTATAGTAGTTTTTCAAGCTATTTACCTTTATGTTTATCTTTAAAAACCCCTTTCCTCAAAATTTTTTTATTATTAAGTAAATTATTATGAGTTATTAAAGTGATTATTATTTCAATAAACTTTAATCATTTGATAAGTGTATAAAATAAGATAGATGGATTATAGGTAGGGAGATAACTGTGTTAGTTGCCCAATTATAGTGCAATGGTGATTCAAATTAATTTACAAATTATTATAAAAATAATTATCTTTGAAAAAAATATAATATTTATTTTTAAATTATTAGTAATTATTATTTAGTTTTTTGCTAACTTCATTAAGTTATAGCATGATTATTAAATGATTTTAATTATCTCTATAGGTTTATTCTTTGCACATTATTAATCATTATAATTTTTTTTAATTAGTTTTTTGTTAAAAAAATAGTAATTATATTTGCTATTGTTTTTTGAAATATGTTAGAAATATTGGCATAGTAATTGCATATATTGATATCAGATTAATCATAATTATAGAGAAGTTTAGTAAAGAGGAACATGCGTATGGAAAATCATAGCAGCAGTACCATTGCTTTTGTAAAAAATAGGCGAGCATCGCTGATTAGTGCAATCTTTTTGATGGCAACTTCGGCAATTGGTCCTGGTTTTATCACTCAAACAGCTACTTTTACCGTGACACTTGGCACTGCTTTTGGTTTTGGTATTTTGGCCTCTATCATTATAGATTTTGTGGTTCAGCAAAATATATGGCGAGTAGTTGCATTAACAAAAATGAACTCATCAGATATCGCTAATAGTACTATACCTTTTAGTGGCTATATATTAGCAATATTAGTTATATTTGGTGGTTTAGTTTTTAATATAGGCAATATAGCTGGAGCCGGTTTAGGTTTAAATGCATTAGTTGGCCTTGATCCTAAGTGGGGAGGAGCAATCAGTGCTCTAATGGCGGTTTATATATTTTCATCACGTAAAGCGAGTAATTTTATTGATCGCCTAATGATTGGTTTAGGTTTATTAATGATCATTTTGACGCTTTTTGTTGTCTTTGCTTCTCATCCACCTGTCGGCGAGGCTTTAAAAGAGACTGTTATACCATCAAAAATTGATTTTGCTTCAATTACAACTATTGTTGGTGGTACTGTCGGTGGTTATATCTCCTATGCTGGTGCTCATCGCTTACTTGATAAAGGTATGGTTGGCGTAGAACATATAGACTATGTATCTGGTGCAGCAACAAAAGGGATCATGGTTGTTGGTTTAATGCGTTATATTTTGTTTTTAGCCATTTTAGGTGTAGTAGCCAGTGGTGTTAAAATCGATATTTCGAGTTATGCCGCTAATCCTGCATCACAAGCATTCCAGGCGGCTTTAGGCGAATTAGGTTTGCGTATTTTTGGTTTGATATTATGGGCAGCTGCCATCACGAGTATTATTGGTGCCGCTTATACCTCGATGACTTTTATTACGCCGTTTAAACGTAATATCAGTGAAAAGCAACGCCAATTTGCGACTATTGTTTTTATTGTTGCCTCATTGGCGATTTATTTAATTATGGGTACCGCTCCGGTATCATTGCTGGTTTTTGCTGGTGGGTTTAATGGTTTAGTATTACCGCTTGGTTTAACTATCTTTGTTTACATAGGATGGAAACGGGCTGATTTAATGTCTGGTTATCATTATCCTCGATGGCTATTGTGGTCAGGACTTTTGGTCTGTGCTATTACATGGTATATGGGAGCAATGTCTGTTTTCACTATTTTTAATTATTTAAAATGAAGGGCATCATGACTACTAATAAGATTATTGATTTAAACAGTGATCTTGGCGAAAGTTTTGGTCAATGGCAAATGGGTAATGATGAAGCAATGCTAAAAGTTGTTAGTAGTGCCAATATTGCCTGTGGTTTTCATGCCGGTTCGCCAGAAGGGATTTTAAAAACATTAAAAGCAGCCAAGTTAAATAATGTAAGTATTGGTGCTCATGTTGGATATCCTGATTTAGTTGGTTTTGGCCGACGAAATATGGATATTAGCTCTGAAGAATTAATTGCTGATGTTATTTATCAGATTGGCGCATTAACTGGCTTAGCAAAATCTATTGATGCTAAAGTTAGTTATGTTAAACCGCATGGTGCTTTATATAACACGATAGCGCATGACAAGCGCCAAGCAATGGTCACGATTGATGCTATTCGACTGATTAATCCTCATCTTGTGTTAGTCGCTTTGGCTGGATCACCATTAATCAGTTGGGCTAAAGAAAGTGGCTTGAAAGTTGTTGCTGAGGCATTTGCTGATAGAGCGTATCATACTGATGGTACATTAGTCTCTCGGAAGGAGGCTGGTGCAGTCTTACATGATCCAGATATTGTTGCCAATCGTATGTTACAACTTGTTAATGAAGGCGGTTTGCTATCAATTGAAGGCGAGTTTGTTGAGATTGATGCTGGATCAATTTGTGTTCATGGTGATAGTATGGGCGCTTTAGCGATGGCGCAAAGAGTTCGCCAACAATTACAAAATAATGGCGTTAAAATTGCTTCATTTACCGATGTTATTAATGAGTAATTTGCAGTAGGTATTGCAACAATATAATTCAATTATTTGCCGTAATTAGCAATTAAAGATTTACTTATAAGCAATCTTTTTTGCGGTGTTTAGAGGTGTATAATGCGTTTTTTACCAGTTAATATTGATGCTCTGCTTGTCGAGTTAGAGACTCTAGAACAAGTGATGGCATTAACTGATGCATTACAATATAAAAAAGATGTATGGAATATAAATGAAATAATACCAGCCGCTCGGACTGTGTTAGTTCGATATAATTCCATTATTATGGATGGAAATAAATTAGCCCAATATATAGCTCAATTAGATGTATCTTCAGGGGAATTAAGATCAGGTGAATTAGTTACCATTCCAGTTAGTTATAATGGTGAGGATTTAGGCTTTGTAGCAGAATATTTAGGCATTAGCGTTGCTGATGTTATTTCTAGACATACAAGTAATGAATATCAGGTTGCTTTTTGTGGATTTGCACCTGGTTTTGCTTATATGGTAGCGAAGGATATTCAGCTTAACGTTCCTCGCCGTCAATCTCCCCGGGTACGTATTCCTGCTGGCTCTGTAGCCCTAGCTGGTGAATTTAGTAGTGTTTATCCACAAGCAAGCCCCGGAGGTTGGCAACTGATTGGTGTTACCAACGTTAAAGTCTGGGATATTTATCGTGACGAGCCGGCACTCTTTAAACCTGGTACACGAGTAAATTTTATTGATGCAAGTAAAACTGTCACTAAATATAGCTTACCACAATCGAAAAAAGTAACCTTGCCGGTTGAACAACAAGAGCAATCGCAAGATATTGAGATATTAGCCACTGGAATTCAAACTTTATTACAAGATAATGGTCGCATAGGACAAGCTGAATTAGGTATTTCAGAATCAGGTGCAATGGATAAAGCAGCTTTGCATAGTGCCAATCGTATACTGGGTAATCCAACTAATGAAGCTGTTTTGGAAATAACTCAAGGTGGTTTTAAAGCTCGTATTAATAGCGCTATGTTAATTGCTGTGACAGGGGCGTCATGTGAGATTAAAGTTACTACAATTAGCGGTGAAAGCTATTTTGCTAATATGTATCAACCGATCCAGTTAGAAGAAGGTGATATTGTTCATTTAGGTAACGTACAGTATGGCGTACGTAGTTATGTTGCTGTGCGTGGCGGTTTGCAAGTTCAGCCGATCTTAGCTAGTTGTTCTTTTGATACTTTGGCGCAAGTCGGTCCGAGACCGCTAAAAGTTGGTCAAACATTGACCATCAAGAATGGTCAAACTTTTAACGCGCTTTCTTTAGAAGAAACTCCCGCTATCTCTTATCCATGTAAAGATGATGTTGTCGAATTGGATATAATGTTTGGCCCTCGTACCGATTGGTTTACACAACAAGCTATACAACAATTAACTTCACAATTGTGGCAAGTGACTCCTGCATCAAATCGTATTGGTTTACGTCTTTTAGGTGAAATTCCTTTAGAGCGTGAAAAACAACAAGAATTACCAAGTGAAGGCACTTGTATGGGGGCAATACAAATTCCTGCTAATGGTCAACCGGTACTATTTTTAAATGATCATCCTCTAACAGGCGGTTATCCGGTTATTGCAGCAGTATGTAATTATCATTTGGATTTGGCTGGTCAAATTCCAGTTAATGCCAAAATAAAATTTAATCCGATTGGAGTTTTTAAAGAATTTGAAGGGAGCCATGTTAATCATGTCTGAAATTAATAAACAAGTTGCACATAAAGTATTGATTGCTAATCGTGGTGAAATTGCCGTTCGGATTATTCGTGCTTGTCGAGATATGAATTTTACATCGATAGCGATTTATGCCGATGTTGATATGGATGCACTGCATGTGCAAATGGCTGATGAAGCTTATGGATTACCAGGTAATACACCGAGTGATACCTATCTAAATATTGATAAGATTATTGCGATTGCGCAAAAATCAGGAGCGACAATGGTTCATCCCGGTTATGGATTTTTGTCTGAGCGAGTTGAATTTGCCAAAGCGGTGCAAGATGCTGGTTTAATTTGGATTGGTCCTAATCCTGAAACAATAGCTATTTTGGGCGATAAAGTAAAAGCGAGACAACTTGCTGTCGAAGTAGGGGCACCACTGGTTACCGGTACAGATAAGCCTGTACAAAATTCCAAAGAAGTTGTTGAATTTGCGCGTAAGCATGGATTACCAATTGCAATTAAAGCCGCATTTGGCGGAGGAGGCCGAGGACTTAAAGTTGCTTGGCAAATGGATGAAGTAGAAGAACTCTATGATTCAGCTGTGCGTGAAGCAACGGTAGCATTTGGTCGTGGTGAATGTTTCTTAGAACAATTTTTACATCATCCTCGACATATTGAAGCACAGGTTATCGCTGATGCACATGGTAATGTTGTTGTAGTTGGTACTCGTGATTGTTCTTTACAGCGTCGTAATCAAAAGTTGATAGAAGAATCACCAGCACCTTTTTTAGATGAAAAAATAGAAAAACAAATAGTTAAAGCATCAATCGATATCTGTGCTAAAGCAAATTATATTGGCGTTGGTACCGTTGAATTTTTACTGAGTCAGGATGGTAAACTGTCTTTTCTAGAAGTAAATACTCGATTACAAGTTGAACATCCAGTGACCGAAGAAACAACAGGAATTGACCTCGTTATTGAACAGTTACGAATAGCGCAAGGATTACCTGTTAGTATTAAACAAATGCCTCAACCGCGAGGGCATGCTATTGAATTTCGCATAAATGCAGAAGATGCTGCTAATGGTTTTTTACCTGTGGCCGGAACGATAACTCATTTTGATATACCGACAGGTCCAGGTGTTCGCTTAGATAGTGGCGTTAATGCAGGATCAGTGATCCCTGCTACATTTGATTCGCTCATGGCTAAACTTATTATTGTTGGTAATAATCGCCAACAGGCTTTGGCAAGAGCTCGTCGTGCATTAGCTGAGTTTACCATTGAAGGAGTTGCTAGTGTGCTACCATTTGATCGAAAAGTGATAGACCATCGTGATTTTTGCCAGCAGTTTAATGTGCATACTCGTTGGATTGAAACGGATTTTAATGCAGAACTTGAACCAGCAAAAAGGCAACTTCCGCAGCAAGAAGATATATTGACCCATACCTTTATTGAAATTGATGGTAAACGTTGTAAGCTTGGTTTGCCTGCGAAACTATTTTCTGGATTATCTATCAGCCAGACCAATAGTGAAGTCCAATCAGTTGTAACCACTAACACAAATCTTGATTTAATTGTTCCAGCTCCAGTGTCTGGCAATTTGTTTAAATGGTTGGTTGGGGATAATCAAAAGGTTGAACAAGGTGATATGATTGCAATTATCGAGGCAATGAAAATGGAAATTCAAGTAATAGCTCATCGAGAAGGTATTTTGAAACATTCTCATACCGAAGGTGCGTATGTTAATGCTGATGATCCTATTGCTGAAATTATTTAGTATTAAAAATAATTTATAAATTAATAATGACAATATGTTTTATTAGATTCTTGCAGTTGGTAAAACATATTGTTTTTTATATTAAGATTATTAGTATTGTCTTTGCGAAACAGTTATATCGGCGATTAATATGTAATTTAAATTTCCTACTGTTTTTGATATTAACCTCCCTAATCTTATTGTTGAGCTCTTAACTTATAAATTAAACGATATAGTAACGAATATTTATCTCTAATTTGAATTAAATATCCATAGCTACTCTCGGTTTATCATTCTCAAAAACCCCTTTCCTCAAAATTTTTTATTGAATGATAATTGTTATTGACGACTCTTTCTAACCCTTATATAGATTCAGGATAATAATTAAACTTAATAATTGAATAAAGTAATATAAAAAATAGTTATCATGATAATTTTTTTATAGTTTTAGTTTTAATTTATGATAAGGTTGCCGTTTTGTATTTTATACATAGGGAAGCACTATGACACATTCAACCAATAAATTGGTTCGTTTTTATTTCAAAGTAGGATTAATACCACAAATTATTTTGGGGTTAATCTTAGGTATTGCTTTAGCGGCAATTTCAAAAGATGTTGCATTAGATATGTCCTTTATTGGATCACTTTTTATTAATGCTTTGAAATCAGTAGCCCCAATCTTGGTACTTATTTTAGTTATTGCTTCAATATCTAATCACCAACATGGTAAACGGGCCAATATGGGAGAACTATTGGCTCTTTATTTTGCAGGGATGATGTTAGCGGCATTATTAGCAACTGTTGCCAGTTTTATTTTTCCTTCTGATATCTCTTTAGGTGATACAGCTAATCAAACTAAGTTAACACCGGCTGGTAGCGTTATTGAAGTATTAAAAACTTTATTTTACAAGATGATCGACAATCCAATTAATGCGCTGGTTAACGCTAACTATATCGGTCTTATTATTTGGGGTGTTGGTATTGGGATTGCATTAAGACATTCAAGTGAAACCACGAAAACAATGATGAATGATCTTTCTGTAGCTATTTCATTTATCGTTAGAATTATTATTCGTTTTGCGCCATTAGGTGTATTTGGTTTAGTCGCTTCAACGCTTGCAGAAACAGGATTTGGTGAATTACTTAAATATGCCCATTTAATTCTTGTGTTGGTATCTTGTATGTTAGTTGTGGCATTGATCATTAATCCTTTATTGGCGTATATGGTCATGCGTAAGAACCCGTATCCATTAGTTTTAACTTCATTAAAAGAGAGTGCTATTCCAGCTTTCTTTACTCGTAGTTCGGCAGCAAATATACCGGTTAATATGGAAATTTGTCGAAAACTAAAAATGGATGAAGATACCTATTCCGTCGCAGTACCACTAGGGGCGGCCATTAATATGTCAGGTGCAGCTATCACTATCACTATTTTAACCTTGGCAACTGTTAATTCATTACATATAGAAGTTGATGTCCTTTCTGCGGTATTGCTTTGTATTGTAACGAGTGTTTGTGCTTGTGGAGCATCGGGTATCGCTGGTGGTTCATTACTGTTGATTCCTGTTGCTTGTAGTATGTTTGGCATACCTAATGAAATTTCAGCAAAAGTTATTGGTATCGGTATTGCAATTGGTGTTATTCAAGATTCAGTTGAAACTGCACTTAATTCATCTAGTGATGTGGTATTTATTGGCGCTGTTTCAGAGAAAGTACAGAGTAATAAAGCAAAATAGAGTTAATTTATTCGTTAGCCAATTTATAATGACTATTAAGCCTGATAGATATCAGGCTTTTTTATGAATTAAAAACACAATCAATAGCTCAATGATTGCATTTACGCTAGTGACTATTTATCATGATTTATATATTAAATACATCAAGGAATTATCATGTCATTCAATGCAATTATGTTAGAAAAGGATGAAGTTAGTGTTTTTTCAAATTCCTTAAAAACAATTACTAAACAGCAGTTATTGCAGCAGCAGGGAGATACTTTAGTCCAAATTCATTATTCAAGCATCAATTATAAAGATGCATTAGCCTTGACAAATACAAGTCCTATAGTTCGACAATGGCCAATGGTGCCGGGTATTGATGGTGTGGGTACCGTCGTTGAGAGCCATAGTGGCCGTTATCAAGCAGGTGACTTAGTTATTTTAAATGGCTGGGGATGTGGAGAAACTCATTGGGGATGTTTAGCTCAATATGCCTATCTAAAATCAGATTGGTTAATCCCTTTACCTAATAACCTTACTACTTATCAATCAATGGCTATGGGTACCGCTGGTTATACCGCTGCACTTTGTGTAAAACGCATTATTGATTTTGGTATTAAACCACAAGATGGCAAAATTTTGGTAACCGGTGCTAGTGGTGGTGTCGGTTCTGTGGCCATTGCCTTATTGTCTAAATTGGGTTTTAACGTTACAGCATCAACAGGTAAAACTTCTGATAAAAAGTATTTATCAAAACTAGGTGCGATTGATATTATTGATAGTCAATCATTAAAAACGCCGAATAAACCGTTACAAAAAGAGTTATGGTCAGCTGCAATAGATGTCGTTGGTTCAAACACATTAGCTAATATTTGTGCTCAAACTCAATATGGTGGCATAGTCGCATGTTGTGGTTTGGCGCAAGGTATGGACTTACCTGCAACCGTGGCACCATTTATTTTACGCGGCGTAACACTATCGGGAGTTGATAGTGTGATGGCAAGTTATGATAAACGGGTTGCAGCTTGGCAATTAATAGCAGAAAACATGGATGAGCAACTGTATACTCATATAGCTAAAACCATTACATTAGATCAATGTTCTGAGATAGCAAATAAGATGATTGCTGGTGAAATTAAAGGACGTTTTGTGGTTGATGTGAATAAGTGATTTCATATTAATTAGCATCACAATATATAGCGGTGTAAAAATACACCGTTATATAAGTGTCAATATTAATTGAGATGAAAATTAATACTATCAATTGCGTGATAATGCTTATATTTCGGGTAAAATAAGGCTAAATTCAATCCAACTTAACTATTTTTCAGTGATGTTCGCAATTACCAATCAAAGTTATCAATAATCTGTGATTAATTTCGAGGGGGAATGTGATATGCCATATCAAACAAGAGAAGATTTACCTGAATCAGTCCGACATGTTTTACCTACCCATGCTCAAGATATTTTTAAAGAAGCTTTTAATAGTGCCATAAAAGAGTATCAAGATCCGAAGAAACGACGCGACAACAGTGATGCTGAACAAGTTGCTTTTCGTGTTGCTTGGTCAGCGGTTGAAAAGGTCTATCATAAGGATGAGCATGGCAAATGGGTAGCTAAATAAAACTTAAAACATTATAGATAGCTTGTTTTATTATTGAATAACGTTATAAATAATAAGTAAGAATAAACGCTAAGCCGACATGGATAGTCGGCTGAATTAATTTCCATTTCCGCATCTGTTAGAGTAGGGGCAACTATGGCGCATGGTTTGTTAGCAACGCGATTATTTGCACAAAAAATGGTTAACACCTGAGTATTATTGTTTAACTGACAGCTATTTAGTTATAAATTAGCTGGCAAATTTTTATTCTCTTAAGTTTAAATTTACAACTCCCTGTTTTATTCCTAATTCTCTTCGTTATCCAAATCTAAGATAAATTTTCCTTATTCTATTTACAATTTTCCTTATCAATACGGAAAAAGTTGGTTAGTAATTATTTATTTTTCCTCTTATACTAAATTTGAATCATCAATAAACATAGGTAATTGATTATGAATAATAAAGGTTTACCAAAAGATTTTCTATGGGGCGGTGCTGTTGCTGCTCACCAATTGGAAGGTGCTTGGCAAGTTGGCGGCAAAGGTATGAGTGTTGCTGATGTGATGACAATCGGATCACCGAAAAGCTATCGCAAAATCACTGAAGGTATTATTCCTGGTGAGTATTATCCTAATCACGAAGCTATCGATTTTTATCATCATTATAAAGATGATATTAAGTTATTTGCTGAAATGGGGTTTAAGTGTTTTCGAACTTCAATTGCTTGGACGCGAATTTTTCCAAAAGGTGATGAGCTTGAACCAAATGAAGAAGGTTTAAAGTTTTACGATGATTTGTTTGATGAATGTTTAAAATATAACATTGAACCTGTAGTCACTCTTTCACATTTCGAATTACCTTATTATTTAGTAACCGAATATGGTGGTTTTCGTAATCGTAAATTAATCGATTTCTTTGTTCGCTTTGCCGAAGTCTGTTTTGATCGTTATAAAAATAAAGTCAAATATTGGATGACCTTTAATGAGATTAATAACCAAGCTAATTTTGACGAAGATTTTGCTCCTTTTACTAATTCTGGTATCTATTATAAAAAAGGTGATAATCGTGAGGAGATCATGTATCAAGCCGCTCATTATGAATTAGTTGCCAGTGCAAAAGCAGTTCAAATTGGTCATGCGATTAACCCTGATTTTCAAATTGGCTGTATGATTGCTTTAGTGCCAATTTATCCTGAAACTTGCAAACCAAGCGACATCCTAATGGCACAAAAAGTTATGGAACGTAAATACTTCTTTACTGATGTTCATGTGCATGGCAAATACCCAAATTACATTAAAAAATATTGGCAACGTAAAAACATCAAGCTAGATATTACTTCGCAAGATTTAGAAGAGTTAACGAAAGGAACCGTAGACTATATTGGCTTTAGTTATTACATGTCCAATGTTGTTAGGCACAATCAAGGCAATGATCATTATGATTATAATGAAAAAACTGATTTAGTCGGCAATCAGTATGTCAAAAAATCTGATTGGGGGTGGCAAATTGACCCAGAGGGCTTACGTTATACCTTAAATTGGCTAACTGACACCTATCAATTACCGCTATTCATTGTAGAAAATGGTTTTGGTGCTTATGACAAAGTTGAGTCTGATGGTAGCGTTCATGATAATTATCGAATTGAATATCTACGAGAACATATCAAACAGATGAAATTAGCGGTTGAAGAAGATGGCGTTAATTTAATGGGATATACCCCTTGGGGCTGTATTGATTTAGTTTCTGCGGGTACCGGTGAAATGGAAAAACGTTACGGTTTTATCTATGTTGATAAAGATAATAAAGGCAATGGTACTTTAAAACGTAGTCGTAAAGATTCTTTTGCTTGGTATAAAAAAGTCATTGAGTCAAATGGTGAAATTTTATAACGATTTAAATTCATTAGGAGAAATTATGAAAAAAGCGTTAATTATTTGTGCAGCAGGTATGTCATCATCACTTATGGCTAAAAAAGTTACTGAATTTTTTGCTAGCCAAAATAAAGCCATTGAACTTGATGCGGTATCAGCAACTGAAGGTAGTAATAAGATTAAAAATAGTGATTTTTCACTGTTCTTAATTAGCCCTCAAACCATGATGATGTTTGATAAATTAAAAACGTTGGGCGATGAAGTAGGAAAACCAGTGGTGAGTATTCCTTTTCAAGCATATATCCCAATACCGTCTGGTATTGAACAATTAGCTAAATTAGTCGAGGATAATATTAACTAATATTCAAGAAAATCTTTGTTCTACCGATCTTAATATGATGCGAATCTTTTATGAAGGCTCGCATCATAAAATGGCTTAAGTTTAATATTGCCATTTTAGTAACTTAACCCTTTGGATAAATTTCATTAATAGTTAAGGTGTAGTAGATAATGATAAAACAAAAACAACGAGAACTAATTAGTTTACTTGTTCGTTCTAAAAATGAATATAAAAGTAGTCAAGAACTAGCTACGCAATTATCGTTATCTGATCGTACCGTACGTACCTACCTTAAAGATTTAAAAACTATAATTGAAAGTAATGGCGGCAATATAATAAGCAAACAAGGTTACGGTTTTCAATTACAAATTGAAGATCGAAATGCATTTAATTTATTTTTAATTGAACACCATTTATTAGATAAAAATGTTGAACAATTTCAATGTCGAGAAGCGAGTGAACGAAAACATTATATTTTGAATTTATTGTTATTAGAGAGTCAAAAAATTGATGTTGAAGCATTATCAGAACAACTATTTATCAGCTCATCTCAATTAAATAAAGATATTGCCGAAATTAAATCTCAATTACTTCCTTATGAACTAACAATTAAAAAAAATCATTCTCTAGTTTTTGTTGATGGTGAAGAAAAAGCTAAACGTCATTTTATAATGAGCTATTTTTTTCATGAGGATTCAATTAATTTTCTACACCATTTGTCCTATTTTAATCAAGCTTGTGAAACCATTAGTTTTGATTCATTAACTATTATTATTTTAGATGAATGTCGTGAGGCAAATATTAAATTATCTGACGTGATGATACAAAATATTGTCTTGCATTTATCATTAAGTATTAAGCGTTTACAATCGGGACTTTCGATTCAGAATCTTGATTTGCCTGTTTCAACAAATTCATCACTTGAATATCAAGTTGCCGAGCGAATCATCGCTCGCATTGAATCGATTATTGGTTTTCATTTTCCTAAAGAAGAACAGATGTACCTTACTCTACATTTGATGAGTAAATCTAATTTAATTCAAGATGATCTGGATGATGATTTAGGTTTGTCATTAACAAATTTGCTATTAAAGATCCAACAAGAAACAGGCTATCCTTTTTTGCATGATGAACAATTAAAAAATGGATTAATCCAACACTTAAAACCAATGTTAGTACGTTTACAACAGAATATTAAATTAGATAATCCATTAATAGATGAAATCAAACACCAATATTGTGAAGTCTTTGGGTTAGTTAAGCGTTATTTCAATCAATTACCCAATTTACAACAATATGAAGTGAATGATGATGAATGGGGATATTTAGCACTGCACTTTTTAGCATCACTTGAAAAACTAAAAAATGAACAGAAAGCCAAAGTGTTAATTATTTGTGCAACGGGTCTTGGTAGTGCTCAATTACTTAAAAATCGAGTAGAAAGTGAATTTGATGAAAGAGTGAAAATTGTGGCAACACGAGGTTATTATGAAATTGATCCAGAAATGTTAAATGACATCGATTTTATTATTTCTTCGGTCGATTTATCGTCAAAAATATTTAAAGTACCGGTATTTCATGTTTCAGTATTTTTTTGTGAAGAAGATGTTCAAGCTATTCGCCGTTATCTTTCCCATAGACAAAAACCTAATTCATTGCCAAAAAATTCATTTGTGACAACATTTGATGATAAACAGCAAAATCATTCGCATTATATTAACCAAATCTTTGATGATATTGCCGCAGATTATTTTTATTTGTGCTCAAACAAACCATCTAAACAAGCTGTTTTGGATCATTTGCTTGATCTCTTGTCTATTAATGAGGCAAAAAGCTTTAAACGTGAAATGCAAAAGCAAATGGAAAAACGGATGGTTATTGGTGAAATACTTTTTAGTCCAACTATCGTGGTTCCTCATCCAGCCATTCCAGTAGGTAAAATAGCTAAAATAGCGATTGCCATTATTCCAGAAGGGCTTTGTTGGGATGAAAACTACCCAGATGTAAAATTCGTTTTTATGATTTCACCGTCAATTTATCAAAATTCTCATTTAGCAATGATGACTAAAGCAATTGTCAATTTAATCGATGATTCGGTCATGCAACAAGCCATGTTAAAAGTTGCAAATTTTAACCAGTTTAAATCACTTTTTATCCAACTTATTGAAAAAGGAGCGTAATAATGAATGACCAAATGAGCTCAGAGGATATTCAAATTACCGCATTTAATATTATTTTACATAGTGGTAATGCCAAAACCAAAATTCATGCTGCTTTCAAAGCAATGAGAAACGCAGAATTTGATACAGCAAATCAGCTCTTAGAAGAAGCCAATGAGGAAATATTAGAAGCACATAAATCGCAAACCGATCTTCTACAATCTTATGCTAATGGTTGTAAAATTGAGATGGAAATTATCATGGTGCATGCTCAAGATCATCTAATGACAACAATGACGTTACGCGAAGTTGCCATTGAGATGTGTTATCTCTATCAAAAAACCTATCAGTTATCAAATCAATAAAGAGGTTAGCGATGAATACTCCACTAGAAAGCCAACTTAAAATGCATAAAAAAGTCAGTTTGACTAATCTTTATTTTAATCGCTTTTTAGCGGTTCGTTATGCGACAGCCTTCTTTCTATTTATTAACCTTTATTGGGCTGTCTTTCTGTTGGGGAGCTTATCAATTGCTATAGTACTACCACTGTTGCTTATCGTGATGGCTACATTAACCAGTTTTGAACAAATTAAGCTTTATCGTAATCATAAAAATCATTTACGTTATGCCAGTTTATTGTACCGAACATTATTAATATCCATTATCGTGTTAATGGTTTTGATTTATACCCCATTGTTTCACTTTTTCTTTCCATTTCTAAAAAATTCACCGGAGGCGGTAAATATTATATTAGGCATTTTGGCAGCAAGTTTAGTTTTTACTATTTTTATACTGATAAAACTAAAAAAAATTGAGCGTAATGAGGATAAACATTTTAAAAGAATCCAAGCTTATCAAGAAATCATCAATTGAATGAGGAAAACAAAATGAATACCGGATTTGTGTTGTTACAAAAGTATCTAATGACTCCGATGGCTAAAATATCGCAGTTTAAGATTGTTCGAGCAGTAATGGCAGCTGGAATGGCGTCAGTGCCTTTTTGTATAGTTGGATCGATGTTTTTGGTGTTTAATACGTTGCCGATGACATTTACTGGCTTAGAAACAGTATTTGAAAATACTGTTTTCAAAGTAAGTGATCTTTATATGATAGCAAATACGGCAACAATGGGGATATTAGCACTCTATTTTAATATTGTTGTCGGTTATGAATTAACTAAAATTGAGGAAGAAGAAACTGGTTTAAAAGTAAATGCACTTAATGGTGCTATGTTATCGGTATTTGCTTTTGTTATGACTTTACCAGAATTGGTAATGCAAAGCGGTGCAATGGTTTTACTTAATGACCAAAGTGAATTAGTTTTTAACGGATTACGTTTAAAACCGTTTGTTTATCGCTTAGGTACATCTGGTATCTTTATTGCCATTGTTATGGCGATTATCGCAACACAGTTGTATTTCCTTTGTGTACGTCGTAATTGGGTGGTCAAAATGCCGGAAACCGTTCCATTAGGCGTATCCCGATCATTCACTGCATTAATTCCAACTTTTGTTATTGCATTCACAATTCTTATTCTAAACGGAATTTTGGTGTATTTTGGTACGGATATATTTGATATTATCGGTGTTCCATTTACCTTTGTAACCAATTTAACTAAAAGTTGGCTTGGTATAATGGTGATTCTATTTTTAATCCATGCGCTTTGGGTTGTTGGTATTCACGGTGCTAGTATAATTGGGGCATTTATTACGCCTATAATGCTTAGTAATATGAATGAAAACGTTGGCGGCGCACATATTCCATTTGCTGGTGAATTCAATAATTCATTAGTAATTTTAGGTGGTTCAGGTTCAACGTTACTTATGACTTTCTTTATTGCTTTTTGTGCTAAATCGAGTCAATTAAAAATTTTGGGTCGAGCTTCAGCTGTCCCGGCAATTTTTAATATCAATGAGCCAATTATTTTCGGTATGCCGATAGTGTATAACCCATATCTTGCCTTACCGTTTTTATTAGCACCAATGGCATGTGGTACTTTAGGTTATTTTGCGATTAGTAGTGGGTTTATGAATCCAATTATTGCATTAATACCATGGCCATCACCAATGGGATTAGGGGCGTTTATTGGTACTGGTGGGGACTATCGGGCTATGTTTGTTGCAATACTTTCAGCAATTTTAGCGTTAGTAATTTACCTACCTTTTGTCAAAATGTACGACAACAAGCTTTATAAAGAAGAACAAGTTAAATCTGAAAGCAAAAGTCAAACAGAGGAATAAATTGCAGGTTGGTGTCGAATCTATTCTTGTTTTGATAAAAAACCCGTTATAAAAACGGGTTTTTTTACTGTTATTTATTTGATGATTATTCAGGAATAATATCAACAATAACTTTTGCAAAAGCTTCGCTGTGTACTTGGAATAACACTTCGTGTTCACCAGTAGTACGCAATACACCATTTGGTAAACGAACTTCGCTTTTTGATACTTGAATACCACGAGCTTTAACTGCATCAGCGATATCACGAGTACCAATTGAACCAAATAAACGACCTTCATCACCTGCTTTAGAAGTAATAGTTACTTTACCTAAAGCATTGATTTCAGCAACGCGTTGTTCAGCTGCTTTTAATGTTTCAGCTAATTTTGCTTCTAATTCAGCACGACGAGCTTCGAAGAATTCAATATTCTTTTTAGTTGCTGGTACTGCTTTACCTTGTGGAATCAAAAAGTTACGAGCGTAACCCGCTTTAACATTAACTTGATCACCTAAGCTGCCTAAATTAGCAACTTTATCGAGTAGAATAATTTGCATTATATGTTCCCTCTGTTGCTAATTACTGATGATTGTCAGTATATGGTAATAATGCCAAGTAACGAGCGCGTTTGATAGCGCGAGCTAGTTGACGTTGATATTTTGCGCTAGTACCAGTAATACGGCTTGGTACGATTTTACCACTTTCTGTGATATAGCTTTTTAATAAAGAAACATCTTTATAATCAATTTCTTTAACGCCTTCTGCTGTAAAACGGCAGAATTTGCGACGACGGAAGTAACGTGCCATTTGGCTATTCTCCTAATAGTTCAATTTGGTCAGCATGTAAAACTATTTGACTGGTTTTATCCCGTTTAGTATGTGTACTAATAAAGCCACTTACCAAAACTTTGCTGCCTTTTTTAATACTGTAACTTAACTCTTGTTGTCCACTGACAATAACGGGCATTATGCACCATGCTTGTCTTGGGAGTCCTGCTTCAATTTGTTCAGAAACATGTTCTAAATAAAACTGACAGTGTGATATCCCACTTGGACTCATTTTTTTAATCGGGGTTTTGGTAACCAATCCCGATAAAACTAAACGATTATTCTTCCGAATCATCGTCCATGTTTGCATCGCTAAAATCTTCTTCAGAACTACGACGTTCATCTTTAGCTTTTAGCATTGGTGATGTTTCAGTTACAGAATGTTTAGTACGCATAATTAAACTGCGAATTACTGCATCATTAAAACGGAAGTTATCTTCAAGCTCATTTACTGCTTCTTGAGTAGCTTCAACATTCATTAACACATAATGTGCTTTATGCAATTTTTCGATAGGATATGCTAATTGACGACGACCCCAATCTTCTAAACGATGGATTTTGCCACCATCAGTGGTTAACGTACCAGTATAACGTTCGATCATACCAGGTACTTGTTCACTTTGATCTGGGTGAACCATAAATACAATTTCGTAATGACGCATTATCGCTCCCTACGGATTAATCAGCTTTCTGTCGGGGCAACCGCAACCCATTGAAAGCAAGGAACATGAAAATTAAGCGGTTGAAATCGACGGCGCATTATATATCAAAATAATTACTTTAACAAATGAATAAATATTAAAAGTGTTATTCGTTTTTTATAATAAAAATAATCTGTTAATCATAACTAAAAATTTTAACTAAAAATCGATTATAAATAGAATAAAAAAACTTTTCGGCAAAGTTTTTACTTGAATAAGTGAATTAGGTGTAAAAATGTAACGATATCTATACATCTTTGTTATTAAAATATGTTATTCTTTATAAAATAAAAGTTTAATGTTAATAGCTATTTTTAAAGGAGTGCTTATATGGCTGAAGAAACCATTTTTAGTAAAATAATTCGCCGTGAAATTCCTGCTGATATTGTTTTTCAAGATGATCAGGTCACTGCCTTTCGGGATATTTCTCCTCAAGCCCCTACGCATATTTTAATTATTCCCAATAAATTGATCCCAACCGTAAATCATATTGCAGAGTCTGATGAAGCTCTGCTTGGTCATATGATGGTTGTTGCGGCTAAAATTGCCAAGCAAGAAGGGATTGATGAAAGTGGTTATCGTTTAATAATGAATTGTAATAAAGATGCAGGACAAGAAGTTTTTCATATTCATATGCATTTATTAGGTGGTAAAAATTTAGGGCGATTAATAGGTTAGCTTATATGAAACAGTTTAAACGTATCATTGGAATGGGCATGCTTGCTTTTAGTTTAGCTGGATGTCAACTTCTTGGTTATAATCAAAAAACTGAAGTTAATCCGCCAGTAGAAATCCCCGATAACACTGGAGTGGTAGATACTCCACCACAGATAGTTAAAACAACTGATTGGAGTGATATATTATCTCCAGTTGTAAATAAAATATTGCAATCTTCATCAGCAATTGAAGGTAATAAAGTGTTGTTAATTAGTGATATCCAAAATCGTAGTGGTGATTATTTAGCAACAAATCAGATTGATACAACGTTACATAATATACTGAATAAGCAAAGCATTTTCTCTGTGGCTGATAGACAATCGATCAGTCAAGCTAAACAAGCGTTAGGTATTTCTGTTGATGATAAACTTGTTTCTCGCAGTAAAATGATCGGTTTGGCTAAGTCAATAAATGCAAGCTATGTGCTTTTTACCACACTTTATAAGTTACCAACCGAAAATGAAGATGCCAACCTTTCTATGGAATTACTTTCAACCCAAACGGGTGAAATTTTACAACGTGTGACAACAAAGGATATCCAATCCAAAAATTCTGCTAATCCTGATCCTTCTCAAGGAGCTGCTGAATAATGGGGCCTTTATTGATTGATGTGCCGAGTACATCATTAACTAATGATGATATGGCGCTTTTAAAAAATCCAATGGTAGCAGGGATTATTTTATTTAGTCGCAATTATCAGTCGCCTGAGCAATTGACTGACTTGATAAAGCAAATTCGTTCGGCGACATCAGAACGTTTATTAATTTCGGTTGATCATGAAGGTGGTCGAGTTCAACGTTTCAAACAAGGTTTTACTCTTATTCCTCCTGCGCAATCTTTTGCTTTGCTTAATGATTTAGAAAAAGCGAAATCATTAGCATTTGACGCTGGTTGGTTACTAGCGATGGAATTGATTGCCTACGACATTGATTTAAGTTATGCGCCTGTACTTGATTTAGGTCATGATTGTTTAGCCATTGGTAGTCGGTCATTTCATCAAGATAGTTATATTGCTTATCAAATTGCATCGTCAATGATTGATGGTATGCATTCCGCAGGCATGAAAACAACTGGTAAACATTTTCCTGGTCATGGTCATGTTATTGCTGATTCTCATAAAGAAACACCAATTGATTATCGTTCGAAAGAACTCATTGAAAATGATATGCAGATTTTTGCTAAATTAATCGCTGAAAAGAAACTTGATGCCATTATGCCTGCTCATGTTATTTATCCTGAATTTAATGATAAACCTGCCAGCGGGTCAGAGTTTTGGCTAAAAACAGTGTTACGTGAAAAGTTACATTTTGATGGTGTTATATTTTCTGATGATTTATCGATGGAAGGTGCTTCTGTTTTGGGTGATCACGCTGAACGAGCTAAAGCAGCGCTTAATGCTGGTTGTGATTTATTATTGGCTTGTAATAATCGAAATGGCACATTAGCTATTTTAGATGCATTAATTCGTTTAAATGAAAAACAGCCATTATTAACTGATAAAGCAAAACTACTATTAACTAATACCAAAGTAAATTATGCCGATTTGATAAAGAGTCATGATTGGCAGAATCGTCATCAAAATTTAATGAAGTTGAATGAAAAGTGGGAGCATTATAATGCAAGCAGCCATCATTAAAATCGACAATAATACACAATTAGTTGCTTATAATGATGCAGCAAAAGCATTATTTTCTAGTAATTTATTAAGCTTAGATCAGCCATTTGATTATCGAAATGCATTTAATTTAGATACAACATTCGATTTATCTGAACATGATGATACGATTATTGTATTGAACTCGCAGTATTTTTTATTGCAAAAAATTAATGAATCATCCCTTATTACCTTTGTTTTGCAACCAGTTGAATATCTAAAAAAACGGTTAGCAAAAATTAATGTTGTTGGACATCATGCTTTTGATATTTTTGCTGTTAAAAGCCAACCAATGCAAAAATTAATTGCTCAAGCTAAAGCTTTTTCAATGCAAAGGGAGCCACTATTGATTACCGGTGAAACTGGCACCGGTAAAGATTTATTGGCTAGTGCATGTCATCAATATAGCCCTAGAGGGGATCAAACCTTTTTAGGTCTTAATTGTGCTGCTATGCCTGATGATGTTGTTGAAAGTGAGCTTTATGGTCATGCCGCAGGGGCTTATCCAGGAGCACTAGAAAGCAAAAAAGGTTTTTTTGAGCAGGCTAATGGTGGTTCTGTATTACTTGATGGCATTGATGAAATGTCATTCCAAATGCAAACCAAATTATTGCGTTTTATTAATGATGGCTTTTTTAGACGAGTCGGCGATGATAACGAAGTTTATGTTGATGTTAGAATCATCTGTGCAACTAAAGTTGATTTAGCTGAATTGGTGGAACAAGGAAAGTTTAGGAAAGATCTTTATTATCGCTTGAATGTGTTGTCCTTAAATTTACCTTCACTACAAGAGCGTCAGGAAGATATTGCACCGCTTACACAAATTTTTATTGATGAATTTGCTAATAAGCAGGGCATTACACCGCCAACAGTTAATCAAGATGTTATTCCTTATTTAGCTCAATATTCATGGCCAGGAAATGTAAGACAGCTTAAAAATGTACTTTATTCAGCATTGGCTCAGTTAACATCTTCACAATTGACAGTAAAAGACATTGTTTTACCAGCAATAACTTCAACTCAGATCTCATTGATTAGCGATATTGACAATAAAACGCTAGATGAAATGACTAAAAACTATGAAAAAGAAGTCCTAAAAAGTCTCTATGTCAAATATCCAAGCTCAAGAAAACTTGCCAAAAGATTAGGGGTATCACATACTGCAATTGCGAATAAGCTTAGGGATTATAGCATAGGGAGGTAAATATTGTGAGCATATTAATAATGGTATGTTTGTTAAGCAATGTTTAATATTAGTTAATAAAAACAAATATGATTTAACTTTCTTTACGCAAAGCATAATGATATATTTACAATATTAACATTTACTATAAGCATTGAGAATATTTCAAGTTTAATTAAATATAACAGGAATTTATTATGATAAACCGGAACATTTTTTTATTGTTAGGTGGAAATAAGTTAAATTATGGTATTTACCAAAAATTTAAAAATAAAAATATGTTGGTTTATGTTGTTGATTGGAATGAAAAACCAGATATTGTTGGCGATAAACATTATCGTTTAGATGTTAAAGATGGTAAAAGTATAGAAAGAGCGCTTGAAAAAGACGGAGTAATTAATGATGTAATTTTTGCTTACTCGTCTATAGACCTAGCAGTGGAAGCGGTTGCATATTTAAATAAATTATTTGGATACAAAACGTTAAATGATCATGGTGTTGCAAATGCTTCATCGAAATCAATGATGACTAAAAAATGGAATGAAGCAGGTCTATTAAATCGATTTTCCAGAGCTTATTCAAGTTATGATTCATCTATTTTGGTACAAAATAAACATGTTTCACTAATATTTAAGCCAGATAATTCTAGTTCTTCAAGAGGAATTACAATATGTCCTAGAGCTGATGATGAGATAAACTTGCATAATGCTTTTATAAAAGCTTCGACTGAAAGTTCGAATGGATTGGTTATAGTTGAAGAATTTGTAATAGGAACCGAATTTACCGTTGAAATGTTAGGAGATAGTAATTCAAATGTTAGTGTTTACGGAATTTCTAAAAAATCACATACTCCATATAATAAGAACAACAAAATTGCAGTTAAATTGCATTATAATTCAATTAGTGATTCTTTACAGAATAAAATTGCTAACTATGCTATACAGTGTTACCAAGCTTTAAATTTCTCATCGTCATTAGGACATTTAGAGATATTATTAAAAGAAGATGGGACATTATCACCGATTGAAATAGGTGCCAGATCAAGTGGTTTCATAGCCTCAGATCTTGTTGATATTGTTTCGGGACGCGATTATTTAATGGATTTATTAGATGTATATAAAGGTGGACTTGTCTTTCATGGACTTCTTCCTCAAACTAATTTTTCATCGATGTATTATTTTTATGATTTTCCAAATAATTTCACAATTAAGAAACAATGTTCACTATTAGACTTTTGCGATAAAAATATTGTGAGCCTTTATTCAGATCATTCCTCTCTAAAATCAGGTGCTTGTTTTAATATTATTGATAATGATAATGCTAGAGTGGGATTTGAAATTTTGAAAGGTGATAAAAGTATATTAACTAAAGACTATATTGATCTACTTGAGAAAAATATGTTAATGGGAATGGGGGGGTAAATGTTTTTTGATAGCCATATACACACTAAAACAAAAGAAAGCGGTGGATTTATCATTGGTCTTGAAGGATCTCCTAAATTTGCAGATACAATGAATAATCAACAAGCATTAACTTATCATTCTCCTCAAAATGGTTATGTATCATACTTTTATGTTACAAAAAATATGTTGCATGAAGTGATTGAACATAAGTTTTTAAAATATCATCCTCGTAGAGAACATTATACGCCTGAGCAAGTTATTCAATCGATATATCTCAATAAACCGCATTGTGTTATGATCGATACTTTAAATGAACCTTATTGGCAACCTTATGATTATTGGCAAATAGCACGTATTTTCCCCGATATTATTTTTATATTTCCTCATTCTGGGGGATATTTAATTAATGACTTTATAAAAATATGTCATTTTCAGAAAAACATATGGATTGATTTCTCTTTAACACATACTGTTTTAGGCGGTTTAGGAAAAGGACTTGCCTATATAAATGATGCAATTTTATATTCATGCAAAAGTGCTTTCGCAGAAAGAGTTTTATTGGGATCTGATGCTCCTTTTTTTAATCAGCAGGATGTTGTGGATTTTTATAGGCGATTTGATTTGATAGATTCATTAAATTTGAATTTTAAAAAGTTGTTGGAGAAGATTAATGAAATTAAATGATAAAGTTGTAGCCATTCCTCCTGCTGCATCAATTTTGATAAATCAAATTGTATATGATAAAAGACAGCTAGGTGAAAAAGTATATACTTATTCTTTAGGTGAGGCTTTTTTTGAAATACCACGATTTGATATAACTGATGAAGAATTTGTATCAGGCTACCATTACTCCAGTAGTTTAGGGCAATTACTTTTACGAAAAAAAATTGCTGAACTTTACCAAAAATATTATGAAGTTGGAGTTGAAGCTGATTCTGAAGTTTTGATTAGTGCTGGCTCGAAAGTTATCATCTATATGTTATTGATGACGATAATCAATCCTGGTGATGAAGTGCTTGTTTCTGAACCGTCATGGTTAAGTTATAAAGAACAAATATCATTGGCAAATGGAGTTTATGTAGGGATACCTTTCACTGAAAATATTAATCAATGGGAAAAATATATTACTGATAAAACAAGAATTATAGTTATAAATAATCCCAACAATCCATCAGGCTATTTATATTCTGAATCTGAATTAAGTTTTTTACTAAATTTAGCTAAAAAATATAATTTAATCATTTTATCTGATGAGGCTTATAGTGATTTTCTTCTAAAAGATGATAAATTTATCTCAATTTTAAATTTAGACAAACACAAAGAGCATTCCATTGTTGTTAATTCCCTCTCTAAAAATATGGGGATGTCTGGTTGGAGAGTTGGTTATGCTATTGCTAATAAAATTATTATTTCTCAATTGTTAAAACTTAACCAACATTTAATTACGTGTGCACCTACATTATTACAAGATTATTTAGCTAAAAATTTTGATTCAATTTTAGAACATACTATACCTCAAGCTCGTCAAATGGCTGAAAAAAGGAAACAAGTACAATTACTTATTAATGAGCACAAACTTAATGTACTACCTGGTATTGGAACTTTTTATTTTATGATTGATGTTTCAAAATTCCCAGGCTCTACAGATGAGTTAGTATTAGAATTATTATTTAATCATAATATAGCTACTGTTTCTGGTAGTGCATATGGAATAAGTACAAGTGATTTTATTCGATTCGGTATAGGAGTTGAAAATCTTAATGATATAAATAAAAGTTTAAGTGTTATTTCCTCATATTTGAGGTTGGATAAATATGATAATAAAGCTTTAAGGAAACAATTAACACAATCTAGTAATAAATAAATTATCTTAAATTTTTCTTTCAAATAAGTTTGGTGAATAATTATGGCAAATATTTTAGTTTGCGCTGATGGTTTTTTTCGGGCAATATCTCCGTTAGCTTTAGAACCACTAATAGAAGGATTTGTTGAATCTCTCGTAAAAAATGGAAATAATGTTTTACTATATATTAAAAAAGATTTCCCAGAAGATAAAAGTTTATCTACCAAATTATTGGAATTTAAAGCAACTAAAGAAGTAAAAACTTTTAACCCTGAAATAATATTTACTTTTAATAATTGTATAAGAAAAAGTTTCCTACAGGTAACAAATTGTCCTGTTTATATAATTGCATCAGATACTCCTGTATATTGGAATAGAGGAAGCCTGATAGAAAAATTTAATTCAAGATATCATTTACTGTATTTTAATGATGATTTTTGTGAGGATGTAAAGAATTTATATAAAATTGGATTTGAGAAGCAGCAGCGAATTCCTTATGTTACCGCGATAAATGCAAACCCAAAATCACCAAAGAAATATGATATTTCTTTTATAGGAAATTTTTATAATGTTTCTCAATTTTTATTTGAGAATATTATCTATGAGCTTCATGTTAGAAAAGATGAAAAAACTTACAATGAATTTTGTGAACTTGTTGACGATATTATAATCTCAAAGAAAAAAACATCTAATATTCAAAGTAAGTGGCAACAGATTAAAGATAAGATAGGTAAAAATATATCCTTGGATTTATTAATTAAAGAAGTCTTTTTAATGAAAACTTCTGATATAAGACAAAGCTACTTGTCTAAAATTTCAGATATGGATTTACATATTTTTACTTGGATCCAAAATTTAAGAATTTCTTCAAATAATTTTAATCTTGCGAAGAGTACTCATATTTTGCCAATCTATGATATAAAGGGTAATGAAAAAATTTATAATTCATCAGTTATATCCTTAACGTTACCTCATGCTCAAGTTGATACGGGATTTTCATGGAGAGTTTGTGATATTCTGGCTTCTAACTCTATGTTACTCTCTAATCCGAGTAAAGATCTTGACAACATGTTCAACGGTATTATCCCTGTGTATAAGGACCCTTCTTCGCTACGGGATTTATGTAAATATTATATAAAGAACTCAAAAGAAAGAACAGAAATTGTATCAGAATGTCAAAGAATAATAGATAAAAATTGCAGATACGATAACTTTTTAGATATTTTATATGATTTTACAAAAATAAATTTTAAAAATTGTCAAAATATTGGTAAATTGATTAACTTTAAAAGTGTAGAAACCAAGCAGAATAAGTATTTTGCAATTAACAAATAAAACAAAATCAATTTGTTTTACTAATTTAAGAATTTTTATAGAGCAGATGTTAAGATTAACATCTTGGTTGATATTTTATATGAAATATAAAAGTGTGAACAATGCATACAATTATTGATTTTAACGTTAAAGGTGATGAACGAGGGAATTTGGTTGCTTTAGAGCAATTTAGTGGTTGCCCTTTTGACATCAAAAGAGTGTATTATATTTGGGGAACCCTTAAAGGAGTCGTTAGAGGAAAACACGCTCATAAAGATTTAGAACAGATTATAATATGTGTATCTGGAAGTTGTGATTTTATTTTAGATGATGGAGTAAGTAGAGAAATAATTCACTTAGATACCCCTAAAAAAGGGTTATATATTAAAAATAAAGTTTGGCGTGAATTCACAAACTTTTCGAAGGATTGCGTCGTGATGGTTTTGGCTAGTGAACGCTATAATCCTGAAGATTATATTAATGATTATGAGGAATTTATAAAAGAAGTGAGGACAAATAAATGATCAAATTTCTCGATTTATATAAAATAAATGAACAGTATCGCTCTGAAATTGATTGTTATTTTAACAAAGTCATGGATAAAGGCTGGTATTTACTTGGTGACGAAAACACTTCTTTTTGTAATGCCTTTGCTAAATATTGTGGTACTAAATATGCTTTAGGTGTTGCTAACGGACTTGATGCCTTAAATTTAATTATTAAAGCATACGGGTTTGGTCCTGGAGATGAAATCATAGTTCCAGCTAATACTTATATAGCTTCTATACTTGCTATCTCAGAAAATGGCTGCAAGCCCATTCTAGTTGAACCAGATATCAATACCTATAATATCAATCCCAATCTTATCGAAAAAGCAATAACACCAAAGACCAAAGCTATTATGGTTGTCCATTTGTATGGTCAAGCAGTAGAAATGGAAACTATATGGCGATTAGCAGAAAAGTACAATTTAAAAATAATAGAAGATTCAGCACAAGCTCATGGTGCAATGTATAAAGGCCGTAGAGTTGGTAATTTAGGTGATGCTAGTGGTTTTTCCTTTTATCCTGGAAAAAATTTAGGTTGTTTAGGTGATGGTGGCGCTATAACTACAAATGATGAAGAGTTATATTTAAAAATCAAAGCAATTGCAAATTATGGTTCTGATAAAAAATACGTCAATATTTACAAAGGGGTAAATTCTAGATTAGATGAATTACAAGCTGCTGTAGTAAATGTAAAATTACCTCATTTAGATGAAGATAATAATAAGCGACGTAAAATAGCCAATTACTATATAAAAAATATAAATAATCCATTAATTGTATTACCGAAATCACCAAAAGAAAATATGCATGTATGGCATCTCTTTGTTATAAGAACTGAAAATAGAGATAAATTACAAAGTTATCTGCAAGCTAATGGAATACAAACTCTTATTCATTATCCTATTCCTGTTCATAAACAGGAAGCATATAAAGAATGGGGAAATCTTAGCTATCCTATTAGTGAAAAAATACATAAAGAGGTTTTATCTTTACCTATTAGTCCAGTAATAACAAGTGATGAAATGATTAAAGTTGTAGAAGTGATAAATGAATATAAGTAAATTACCGTTAGTTTCTGTTGTTATTTCTGCATATAACCATGAAAACTATATACAAGAGACTATTAACTCTATTATCGCACAAACGTATGAAAAAATAGAACTAATCATTATCGATGATGGTTCAATAGATTTAACTTTCGAAAAAATCCTTGAAATGGAAAATTTTTGTAAAGAACGTTTTATTAATATTATATTTAAAAAGCAAAAAAACCAAGGAATTGGTACAACAGCTAATAATCTAATAAATTTATCTCAAGGAAAATATATATACTATATTGCTTCAGATGATTTAGCTAAGCCTACAGCTATATATGAAGAAGTCTCATTTTTAGAGAAACACGATGATTATTCACTAGTTGTTGGTGACAATGAAATCATTGATAAAAATGGAATAATTTGTTATTGGGATAAATCAAGAAATTTGATTTATGAAGAGAGTGCCGCTACCCACAAAACATATGGTGATTTTTTGAAGATTAAAGAATTAGGCAATAATTTTGGGCGATATTTATATTTATACAAAGGTAACCATATTCCTAATGGTTATCTAGTTAGAAAAGAAATATATGAAAAAACAGGTATAAATAATGAAAAAGCACCTTTAGATGATTGGTTTATGAACCTTCAAATAGCCAAGTATGCTAAAATTAAATATTTAGATAAAGTTTTATTTTCCTATAGATGGCACCATACAAATACTAGTAAACAAGGTCAAAAGATGCAATTGTTATATGATTTAACAATACAATATGAAAATGATTTACTCTCAAAAACTGATTTTAAATTAGTTCATAAAGATGCTTTATATTGCTTTTTATTTGGAAAGATTATAAAGAAAGTAAGTATAATAAATAACAAAATTGAATTTCATAAATATAGAAAAAATAATATCAAAATGTGGGTATTACATATTTTGGGATGTGAATTTATCATCAGAAAAAAATTTCTATCAAATGATTAAAAAACATTCTTTTAGTGGTGATATTGAAAAAATTAATAGAGTTATAAATTAAATTTTTAACAATTTTTTTTGTTTATTTCTTATAGAAGAATAGGATTGATTTTTATCCAATCCTCAAGTTGTTATATGATATAGTTTAACAAATTATATCTTATTGAAGTATTTAATAATACAATGAAGATTAAAAAATAAAATAAATAGTATTTTTAATCAATTAATTATTTTTTGGTTATTTTTAAAAATTAGTATTTGTTGGCCTAATATTTTTTTCAATACTCATCCCAGATCTAGGATGCTGTTTTGTTATAACACACTTTATAAGTTTTAAAAAACTTATAAAATTCAAATTATCTTTTTTCTTCATTTTATATGCATAAAATAAGTTGCGTCTAATTTGTTTTTTTGGATTTTGTTTTCGAAACATTCTTAATAACATTTTAGCGTATGCTATTTCAAGCCTTGCTCTTTCACTAAGTTCTCCTAATGAAAGCTCACAGGTCATGTCATGCTGCATTTGACCAATACATATTCCTTTTAAATTAGCCGATTGAGGAGTGTCATGAATTAAATCAAAAAATCTATGGTCAGTATGGTAAAAAGCAAATTTTTCATCAAAAACATAATTATTAATCGAAATTAATGTATTAACCAAATTTTTTGAAATAGCAGTTCCCGAATTTATAGTGCGGATATCACCTAATGTAAATTCACCTAATGGAGTTATTATCTCTTTTTGCTCATAATCTGAAGGAAATTGATGAATACCTTTATTTTTTTGTGGATAAATAGCTGGGCAAATCAAAGCATATTGCGAATTACCATGAATATTTTCAAAAAAAGATGGATCGATTTTAGAATCTTGGTCAAAAATAACAAAAAAATCGTAATTAGTCTTATAAATAAAATTATTATATATTTTGCTTAATGATAAATTACGTATATCTTGATAAATGGATGTTACTATACCTTTGTCTTTGCTTTTAATTAAATAATCATTAATATCTTTTTCTTCAAGTAACGTAGGTCCATTATTCCAAATAATCAAATTCAACTCTATATTGTCTAATTTTGTATCTAGAAGTGATTTTAATGTGATCGAATCAGATAGAGAAGAATTATATAAAACTGTTAAGAGATTTATTCTCATAATTAAAAATTAAAAATTAAAAAAGTTAAATATCATTTTACCATATGCACTACATAATTGTTAATATAAATTCTTAGCTCAAATTACTATATTAAGATTTATATTAAAAATGTAAGGATTATCTATATATAATATTGCTATTTATTTACTTTGTTATTATCATTTTATAATAGTTTTTTAAGAGGGAAGATAAATGAAATTGATTGTAACTGGTGGTGCTGGATTTATTGGCTCTGCTGTTGTTAGATATATTATAGAAAAAACGGAAGATGAAGTATTAGTTATCGATAAATTAACTTATGCTGGAAATTTAGAGTCTTTAGATGAAGTATCTAAAAGTAATCGATTTTATTTTAAGCAAATTGATATTTGTGATAGAAATTCCCTAAGGAGAGCAATAACAGATTTTCAACCTGATATTATCATGCATTTGGCTGCTGAAAGTCATGTTGATCGTTCTATTGATAATCCATCCACATTTATAGAAACTAATGTAATAGGTACTTTTTCTCTTTTAGAAGAGTCTTTAGCATACTGGAAAAATATAGATTCTACCAGAAAGGCAAATTTTCGTTTTCATCATATTTCGACAGATGAAGTTTATGGTGATTTGCATGGAACAACAGATTTATTTACAGAAAAAACTCCTTATTCACCAAGTAGTCCTTATTCTGCATCAAAAGCATCAAGTGATCACCTTGTTCGAGCTTGGTATAGAACTTTTGGATTACCAACGGTGATTACTAATTGTTCTAATAATTATGGACCTTATCATTTTCCAGAAAAGTTAATTCCGTTAATGATTTTAAATGCTTTAGAAGGTAAGCCTTTACCCGTTTATGGCAATGGACAACAAATTAGAGATTGGTTGTATGTTGAAGATCATGCTAAAGCGCTTTATCTCGTTGCAACTCAGGCGAAAATTGGTGAAACATATAATATCGGTGGACATAATGAACGAAAAAATATCGATGTTGTTAATATAATTTGTGAACTACTTGAAGAATTAGTACCAAATAAACCTACTAATGTTAAATCTTATAAAGAGCTTATTATAAATGTAACAGATAGACCAGGTCATGATCAACGATATGCTATAGATGCTTCTAAAATACATTGTGATTTAGGTTGGAAACCACAAGAAACTTTCGAGAGTGGTATGCGAAAAACAGTTGAATGGTATTTAAACAATCGAGCTTGGTGTGATCATATTAAAGATGGTTCATATGCTAGATTTAGACAAGGTATATTAAAATAATAGGTTAAATTATGAAAGGAATAGTACTTGCAGGTGGATCGGGAACTCGTTTATATCCAATTACTCGAGGTATATCAAAACAGTTACTCCCTATATATGATAAACCAATGATTTATTACCCTTTATCAGTACTCATGTTAGCTGGTATACGTGACATTTTAATCATTTCTACCCCTGATGATTTACCTATGTTTAAGCGATTATTAGGTGATGGCTCGCGATTTGGTATCAAACTTAGTTTTGCTGAACAACCTAGACCTGAAGGCTTAGCGCAAGCATTTTTGATAGGTGAAGAATTTATTAATGGTCAAAAATGTAGCTTAATTTTGGGGGATAACTTATTTTTTGGTGAGAGTTTCGGTAAAAAATTAGAAAAAGTTGTATCTCAGAAGACAGGGGCAACAATTTTTGGTTATCAAGTGATTGATCCGGAACGTTTTGGTGTTGTTGATTTTGATAAAAATTTTAAAGCATTATCAATTGAAGAAAAACCAATAAAACCTAAATCCAATTGGGCTGTTACTGGACTTTATTTTTATGATGAAAATGTTGTTGAGATGGCAAAACAAGTCAAACCGTCAAATAGAGGTGAATTGGAAATAACTACGCTTAATCAAATGTATTTAGAAGCAGGATTATTAAATGTTGAGATCCTCGGAAGAGGATTCGCATGGCTTGATACAGGAACTCATGACAGTTTATTAGAAGCATCATCTTTTGTTCAAGTTATTGAAAAACGACAAGGCTTAAAAGTGGCTTGTCTTGAAGAGATTGCATATCGTAATGGTTGGTTAAGTATAGAACAAGTTAAAGAAGAAACTGTACACTTAGGTAAAACAATGTATGGTCAATATTTAGCTAGATTATTAGAACAGTAGTAGGTAAATGAATGCAAGTAACTGAAACAGAAATTCCGGATGTAAAAATTGTTAAACCCAAAGTATTTGGTGATGAAAGAGGTTTTTTTCTTGAAACTTTTGAACAGAAACGTTATCAACAAATGTTAGATATAAATTTTAATTTTGTACAAGATAATCATTCACGTTCTCAGAAAGGTGTTCTAAGAGGTCTACATTTTCAAAAACAAAATCCTCAAGGAAAATTAGTAAGAGTAGTAAGAGGGCAAGTATATGATGTAGTTGTTGATATTCGCAAGGATTCAAAAACTTTTGGTAAATGGGTAAGTATTATTTTGTCAGAGGAAAATAAAACACAACTCTGGATCCCTCCTGGACTTGCTCATGGATTTGTAGTTTTATCTGATATTGCAGATTTTGAATATAAGTGTACAAATTACTATGATCCCAAGTCAGAAGAAAGTTTATTGTGGAATGATCCTACAGTGAATATTGATTGGCCAATTACAAATCCAATATTATCAACTAAAGATAAACAGGGTAAAACATTAATGGAGTTAGTATAGGCATATGAAAGTTTTGTTAACAGGTGCTAATGGTCAATTAGGTAATTGTATAAAAGCTATATGTCCCTTGAATTATGAATTAATTAATACTGATAGACAACAACTTGATATAACTGACATTTTAGCTATTGAAGCTATTATTAATAAATATAAACCTGATGTGATTATAAATTCTGCTGCTTATACAGCAGTTGATAGAGCTGAAGACGAGCCAACGTTAGCTAATCAAATTAATGTTATTGGACCACAAAATTTAGCAATTGTAGCAAAAAAGTATAATATAAAACTCATTCATATTTCTACAGATTATGTTTTTGATGGCAATCAAAATATTCCTTATAATGAAAATGACGTAACTAATCCTATTAATGTTTATGGCAAAACAAAACGCCATGGAGAAATTACTGTTTTAAATAATGATCCATCTTCAATTATTATTAGGACATCTTGGGTTTTTAGCGAATATGGTAATAACTTCGTCAAAACGATGTTAAAATTATCTAAAATAAGAACTGAACTGTCTGTAATTAATGATCAAATAGGTAATCCAACCTATGCTGGCGATATAGCATTAACAATTTTTGATATACTTGAAAAGAATATTCCCGGTGGTATTTATCATTATTGTGGAGATCAGTCTGTCAGTTGGTATGAATTTGCTAAACGTATTTTTGATATTGAACAACAATTAAATTCAACAATTAAAAAATCACCGGTTAATGTTTCACCAATTTTAACCAAAGATTATCCTACAAAGGCATGTAGACCTTTATATTCTGTTCTAGATATGCAGAAAATAAATTTATTAACTGGTATTTCGGGATCAGATTGGAACAAGGCGTTGAGACATGTGATCCCTCGAATAAATTTATAATAACTGTTTTGTTTTCATAGGTATACGAGATCTAGGATGTTTTCGAGTTACTAAACATTTAAATAGATTTAAAAAAATAGTTAAAGAGTATTCTTTTCTGACGAACCTTCTTAGTAAATATAAAAATACATTTATACTATTTTTATTATCATAAAATAATTTATTCAATACTTTTGAATATTCCATTTCAAGTTTTCTTGATGGACTAATTTTGGTTCTATCTTGTAAATTAAAATTTAAAGAATGATTGATTTTCCCAATACATAACCCTTTAAACGTTGTTTTGCTTAATGATTTCAAATCAATAAAAAAACATGTATCTATAGCATATAAAGCGTAATACTCATTAAATATATGCGTTCTCGTACTCTTTAGATAATCTATTAACTTATGTGATAATGTTAATCCAGAAGAAATAGATTCTATTTCACCCATCTTAAAGATATTTTTATCTAATAATTTTTCAGTTTGCGAATAAGTAGGAAAGCAAAGTGAATTTTCTTTTGTTCGCCATCCAGCAGAATAGATAGAAGGAACAATAATATCAAAATTATTGTTTAATAATATATTTTTAAAGAAGTCAGAAGCTAAAACTGAATCTTGATCTAGGATTGAAAAAAAATCGTAATTTTCCTTGTTAATAAAAAAATTATAGATTTTACTCAATGCTATATTGTTTGTGTCTTCATATATTGAAAGCTGAACACCAAGTTTGTTAAATTTAGATTTAAATTCTTCACATTCATTAATATCAAGCTGTTGAGGACCATTATTCCAAATGATTAGATTTAAATTAGTATCTGTTTTTTCAGTGTTTAATAATGATTGTATAGTTTCAGAATTTTTTATTAATGAGTTATATAAGATGACTATCGCGGTAATGTTCATACTTGATCTAATTAATTGTAAAAAATGTTAATATTGTATCTTTTTATTATGAACAAAGATAGAATATTATACATCTAATTATTTAGATAACTCATTCTTTAAACTAGATTAAAATTTTATTTTGCATTCCAATTTATTAAGATTATTCACTTTATAAGTAAAAGGCGGTTGTTATAAAATAATTAAACTAACGAGACGTCCCTCATTTATAGTATAATAAATATTAAATTAGAAATTCACTTTTTATTATGTCTAAGAAATATAATTCTCTGAATACACTTGTACAACTGTGGCCATTCGTTAAACCGTTTAAAAAAGCTTTATTTATTGCAGTACTAGGGCTTTTATTAAATGCGGTTACTGATTCGGCTTTAATATCTTTGACTAAACCTTTACTTGATAATGGTTTAATGGATAAAAATTATTCTTTATTAATTATCATCGCTATATCGATCATTGGGTTAATTGCATTAAGAGGATTATCAAATTACGCTTCTACATATTGTCTCTCTTGGTTATCAGGAAAAGTTATAACTAAATTTAGACAAATGATATTTGATCATCTTGTAAAATGCCCAGTAAGTTTTCATGATAAACAAACTGTTGGTGATCTTGTATCTATCATAACTTATAACACACAAATGTTATCTAAAGCTTCATCTGATGCCTTGATTATATTGGTTCGTGAAATAACTTATGCCATTGGGTTATGTGTTGTTATGTTTTATGGTAATTGGAAATTAGCATTAGTGTTAATTATATTGGTACCATTTATTATTTGGGTTGCGCAATTTATTGCTAAGAAATTTAGGAAAAAATTGATGTCCATGCAAAAAGGGATGGGTGAAATTACCACTGCTGCTGATGAGATGCTGAAAGGGCACAAAGATGTTTTGGTTTTTAATGCTAAAGAATTTGAGAAAACTAATTTTAACAAAATTACCAATATATTTAGATGTGATATGTTAAAAATAGAATTAATATCACGATTATCAACACCGATTGTGCAAATGATTGCAACTTTAGGTTTAGGATTTATATTATTTTTAGTTGCAAGTCAAAGTTTAGATATTACGCCAGGTTCTTTTACTGTCGTTTTTTCTGCTATGATTGCAGTAATGCGACCTTTAAGAGAATTAACCAGTTTACACGTCGAATTACAAAAAGGTGCTGTTGCATGTGAATCTTTATTTGGACTTTTAGGCACTCCACTTGAAGATGATAGCGGTAAAATCGTAGCTAAAAATGTTAAAGGAAATATTGAATTTAAAGATGTAACCTATCAATATCCATCAGGCAATAATCCTATACTTAATGATATTAATTTTAGAATTGAGGCTGGACAAACTATTGCTTTAGTAGGTAGATCGGGAGCTGGTAAGTCAACTATTGCAAGTTTAATTCCTAGATTCTACGATTTAGAAAAAGGTCAAATCCTTATTGATGATATTAATATTAAAGATTACACATTAAAATCGTTACGTAACCAAATAGGATATGTTTCTCAACGAGTGCATTTATTTAATGGAACTATTGCCGATAACATTGTTTATGGTGAGAGAGGGTTGCATAGCAAGGAAGAGATTATTAATGCTGCTAAATTAGCTAATGCTATGGAGTTTATTGATAAGTTAGAAAAAGGCATAGATACCGAAATTGGCGATAATGGTATTTTATTGTCAGGCGGGCAACGTCAGCGTATCGCAATTGCTAGAGTATTATTACGCAATAATCCAATTTTAATTTTGGATGAAGCGACATCTGCACTAGATAATGAATCTGAACGACTTGTACAAGAAGCTATAGAATTATTACAGAAGAACCGAACTTCAATCATTATTGCCCACCGATTGTCCACAATTGAAAAAGCAGATCGTATTTTAGTGATTGATAATGGAAGAATTATTGAAGATGGAAATCATCAGACACTTATTAGACTAGATGGTATTTATGCATTAATGCATAAAATGCAATTTAATTCATAAAATAATTAATTTATTAAATAAATAACAATATGAGTAATAAACATAAAAACCTTGATCAAGATATATCAACTTGGCGAACTTTTTTAAAGCTATGGCCATATATTACACAGCATAAGTTTGTGTTGTTCATATCAATAATGTTGTTAATTGTTAGTGCATTCGCTGATACTTCATTGATTGGTTTATTGCGTCCTTTACTAGATTTGGGTTTTTCTATGAATGACCAAGAGTTTCTATATATGGCGCCTTTATATATATTTGGTTTAGTGTTGATTAGAGGGATGGCTAATTATGGCTATTCAGTCTTATTAGCATTTATTTCCGGTAAAATCATAATGCGTATTCGTCAGCGACTCTTTGCCCATTATGTTGATGCTCCTGTTAGCTTTTTTGATAGGTCATCAACAGGAAGATTATTATCGCAAATTACCTACGATACGGATCAAGTTGCTGCATCTTCTTCTGATGCTTTAATTACCATTATTCGCGAATCAGCGTTTATTTGTGGGTTATTTTATACAATGTTTTACAATAGCTGGCAACTATCATTATCTTTAATCATAGTTACTCCTATTGTAATCGCGTTGATTACTTTTATTTCCGTCAAATTTAGAAAGTTAGCAAAAAGTATGCAAAACTCAATGGGTAATGTCACTATGTCAGTAGAACAAATGTTGAAAGGACATAGAGAGATTATTGTATTTGGCGCTCAAGAAGAAGAATCTAAAAATTTTGAAAAGGTAAATAATAAATTTCGTAGAGATGGTATGAGATTAGTTTCAGTTTCGGCACTATCTACACCAATCATTCAATCAGTTATTTCTTTAGCTATTGCTTTTGTACTACTAACAGCAAGTGATCCAAATTTAAATATTACACCAGGCGAATTTACGGTTGTTTTTTCATCGTTAGTTGCTTTAATGCAACCTATTAAAAATTTAACCAGTGTTAATGCAAACTTCCAAAAAGGGATGGCAGCATGTCAAACATTATTTTTAATTTTTGAACAACCTCGAGAGGTTGATAAGGGTATTATTAATGTAGATCGTGTACAAGGGAATATCTCATTTAAAAATGTTTCTTTCGGTTATGAAACTAGACAAGAGTTAGCTTTAAAGGATATTAGCTTTTCTGTACCTGCTGGAAAAATGGTTGCGTTAGTTGGGCGCTCAGGATCAGGTAAATCAACAATAGCTAGCCTAATAACTCGATTTTATGATGTATCAAAAGGAGAAATTTTAATTGATGATAATGACATTCGTAATTTCACACTATATTGTTTACGCAACCAAATTGGTTTAGTTTCTCAAAATGTTCACCTATTTAATGACACAATAGCTAATAACATAGCTTATGGTCGAATTGGCGAATATTCTCAAGAACAAATTGAAGAAGCTGCTAAAAAAGCCTATGCATATGATTTTATTATGCAATGTGAACATGGGTTTGATACTAAGGTAGGTGAAAGTGGAATATTATTATCAGGAGGGCAAAGGCAAAGAATTGCAATTGCACGTGCACTTTTAAGAGATAATCCAATTTTAATTTTGGATGAAGCTACGTCAGCATTAGACACTGAATCAGAACATGCAATACAAAAGGCTCTGAATGATTTACAGAAAGGAAGAACATCTATTGTTATTGCACATAGATTATCAACTATCGAAAATGCCGATAATATATTAGTTATTGATTCTGGAGAAATTGTTGAAAGTGGGACCCATAAAGAATTGCTCCAAAAAAATGGAATTTATACAAAATTATATCAAGCAAATCAATTATAGTTTATTCAATATAATAATTTAGCTTATTGAGTAAATTAAGGAATATAAGGTGTACAATGAGCATAAGCAGGATTGTTATTGATTGTGTTAGTTTATTTGTAAAAGACAAAAAAAAGAAATATTTTCTAAAGAAAAAATATGGCAGCAATCCTCCTTATATTTTGACGAGAAAAAACGCCAAAGTTTATAAAGATATTTATATTCCAATTTATAAACATAATGTTCAATTATGCCCAGTTGAACCTGAAATTTATAATAAAAAAGGCGAGAGATTAAGAGTTATTTTTTTAAGGGATAACTATAAGCCCAATGCTTCTGCTCAAACAAGTAATTTAATATATTGGGATAAATATAATTTTGAACTGCCTCTACACCTTTATACTCATGGAAGAATGTTGGAAACTATGGGGTCTCCAAGTAGCCGTTTTGGTGCTTTAGTTGAGACAAAAGGTATCAAACCAGATAGTTATGAAATTTTTTCAAAATATCAAGGTTTAGAAAAAGATTTTGATTTAATATTCACTTATGATGAAAAAATACTAAATGATATACCAAATGCTCGATTTGTGCCTTTTTGTGCTGATATAAAACTTTTTGCCAGTGATTTTGTTCTGTTACCCAGCCTAGATGAAATATTCCAACAAGATTTATTTTATGAAAAAAGTAAAAACATATCTATGTTATCATCGAATAAAAAATTATGTGATCTACATTTAAAAAGAATTTTAACGGCAAATAAATTAAAACATAATCCTAATGTAGATACTTTCGGTACATTTGATGGTGGCCAATTTGTTGATCCGTATGAAACTTTACGTGATTACCGTTATTCAATTGTTTTTGAGAATGAAATATCGCCTTATTGTTTTACTGAAAAATTAACTAACTGTTTTGCTACTCAAACTATCCCTATTTATATTGGAGCAAGTAAAATAGGTGAGTTTTTTGATGAGGACGGTATTATAAGAATTAGTGAAAATGAAATTGATAATATAGAAAATATTATCAAACAGTGTAGCGAAGATGATTATATCTCCAGAAAAGATGCAATAATGAAAAATTTTTTAGCAGTTCAAAAATTCAGTAATAATGAGGATTACATGTATAAAACTTATATAAAGAATCAATTTTAATTTGCATATATCAAATTTAAAAATTATTTTTAGCTAATTGAGTATTTTCATTTAAAATAAAACATTAGATTGTTCAATAAGATGGAATTGGTAATGATAGATATATATGGGTGTGTTGAAGACAAAAAAGTTATCACTTTCAATAATAAAGAAGTTGATAACCCATTACATGTTTTGCTTTGTTTTGATGATGATTATGCTTTTCCCGCTGGTGTTAACATGTATTCTATTATTCGTAATAATCCTCATAGAGGATTACATTTTCATTTGTTTATGCAAAATGTAAGTATTGAAAATCAATCTAAAATCGCAGAACTTTCATCAAATCTTGTTTCAATTACTCAATATTCAATTAATAATAAATTTAGAATTCATTCTAATAATACGAAATCTTTTCCTATTTCGGCTTGCTTACGTATTATTGCACCTTTAATTATATCCCAAAATGTAAACAAGTTACTTTATCTTGATAGTGACACAATATGTTTATCCTCGCTAGATGAAATTTTTAATGCAGATATTAATGATAAAATTATTGCGGCCGTAGCAGATGTTGAAAACACTCAAGTTTCTCAGTGTAAAAAATTTCAATTAGAATATGGTAGTTATTTTAATTCAGGAGTGTTGCTATATAATCTTGAAAACTGGAATCAGGCTAATATAACTGAACAGGCACTTAATTTATTAAATGAAGGAATAGAGTATAAATTTCCAGATCAAGATGTATTAAATATTTTATTAAAAGATAAAATTTATTATCTTCCTAAAAAATTTAATAGTTTAACATTATTAACAGTTCAAGGTTTTGAAGATCAACAAAAAGCCGCAATGGGAGCGACTATTATACATTATACTTCGGGGAGTAAACCTTGGTTTAAATTGTATTTAACTCCAATCTATAAAAAATATATAGATAATTCACCATGGAAAAATACAAAACTGCTATTAGCTAACAATCATTCCCCATCTACAACACGACGTTATTCAAAATATTTATCACGACAGCATAAATATTTTCGTTCTTTCTTTTATTATGTGTTATATCTAAAACATAAGTTTTTTAAAGCGTAATTTATTAGTAATATTGTGTAGCTAATTATGATTAAGGTTTAATATGAACAATTCCCCACTTATATCTGTTATTATTCCTGCATACAATACAATAGATGTTATTGAAGAAACGTTGAATTCAGTAGAAGCACAAACCTATCAAAATTACCAAATTGTACTTATTGACGATGGATCTACAGATGGGACAGGAAAATTTATTGATAATTATTGTAAATATAATAAGAAAGCAATAGCTTTTCATCAAGATAATTCTGGTGTGTCAATGACGCGTAATAAAGGCATTAATTATGCAACAGGGGAGTTTATTTGTTTTTTAGATAGTGATGATACTTATGCAACGACTTTTTTAGAGAAAATGTTAAATCGTCAGCAACAAACAAATTCTAATATAGTTTATTGTAGCTTTAATCGTATTAAAAAAAATAATATTGTTGAAGAGATCTTACCTTTTGAAGAAGGGAATATCCTTAAAAGTTTTATTGAGAAAAGCTTCCATTTCTCAGGGATGCTATTTAAGCGTTCTTTTTTGCTCCAGAATAGTATTTATTTTGATGATGATCTTAAAATTTGTGAAGATATTTTTTTTACTATCAAAGCAATAAGTCAAACTGAAGCTTATACAGTTAAAGAACAGTTGTTTAATTATTTTTATAGAAATCAATCAGTTACTAACTCTATTTATAATGCTGAATTATATGAAAATGATATTAAAACATGGTCACGAATTCAGTCTTATTTAAGAGAGAATTATAATAAAGAAGATAAAAAAGATATTATCCAACTAGTTTATTTTATATTAGTTAAATTAAAGATAAGACTTTTAACTGAATATTTAAAAGATTTTAAATATAAAGAAATTCGTGATTATTTAAACAAGGACTATAATCTTAATGATGATTTAATGAGTCTTAATGATAAATTCTTACATAAAAGTGATAGAAAAAAATTCAATATCATAAAACGAAATAATTTAATTGTATGGCTTTGGGGCAGTATATATTATCGATATGTTAGGCGTGATATCAGAAAATAATAAAATTTAAATCATTGATTAAAAATAAAATTGTAAAGGTTATAATAAGGATTTTTTAGAATGAAAGATAACACGATAAATATTGCCTTTTGTACAGATAAAAATTATCTTGAATTTGTAACGATATCTATTAAGTCAATTCAATTAAATAATTTGAATAATGATATTCAATTTCATGTGTTTTTGTATGATGTACCTGTTAATGATATAGAAAAATTTAAAAAATTAAATATTCCAATTAAAACTTATTTTATTGAAAAAGAACAATTGGAACAATATCAGACTGAGCATAAATTAAAGCATATTAATCGATCAATGTATATTAGACTTCTTGTTCCACGTTTATTGAGACATGAAGTTGATCGATTCATTTATTTGGATGCAGATGTATTATGTTTTAAAGATATTTCGTCGATCAATAGCATTAATATTGATTCAGTTGTTTGTGCGGTTGTTTCAGACTCTTTAAATAATAATAACCTGAAAAAAAACATTAATCGTTTGAAGTTAAATTCAACAAACTATTTTAACTCAGGATTTCTATATATTAATACTAAAAATTGGTGTGATTATGATATTGAAAGTAAAGTCAATCAGGTTTTATTAAACTCTGATAATACTCAACTTATCTATCCTGATCAAGATGCTTTAAACATAGTTTTAAATAATAAAGTTCTCTACATTGATAGTAAATGGAATTATCTTTTTACTTGGATGAATGAGGAAGAAAAACAAAATTTTTTTTATGATAGTGAGTTTTTACCATTTATTATACATTTTACAGGCGCTAGAAAACCTTGGTATAAAGAGCATGTTGGACTCGCACAGAACTTATATTTATTTTATAAACATTTTACACCGTGGCATGATACTCCTTTACAAAGTTATTTGCCTAAAATGAGAGTTAATGATTATCGTATATATGCAAAAAATTATTTTAAAAAAGGAAAAATTTTTAAAGGAATAAAATTTTTCACACAATATTTATTACTAAAAAATGTTAAAAAATAATAACAATAGTTAAGTTTTATAGGAAATCTTCAGTATGAGTCGTATTATGTGGGAAATAAAATTTATTCGAAAAAAAATTAAATTATACATTTCAAATTTATTAAATCGAATTGTGATGTTTTCCTTTCCTAAAAGGAAAGAAAAGTTTAATCCTGAAAATATAAAATCAATTTTAATTGCACGTAATGACAAAATTGGTGATATGGTTGTAACTACATCGTTGATTAAAAATCTTGCTCTAGCCGGCTACGATGTCTATGTTTCATCTCAACAATCAAGTTTAGAAATCCTTAAGAAGAATCCTTATGTTAAAGGAACGTTTAGTTATAATGATTATTCATATAAAGATTTATTTGAGTCAATAAAGAAAATAAGGAAGTTTCATTTTGATCTTGTAATTGACACAAGACCCTTCTATTCTTTTGAGATGAAAAAAATTATTTTTTGTGCATTTACTAATTCGACCCATTTAATGGGGTTTAATAAAAGTAATGTGAAATCATATAATATTTCAATTCCTTATTATAACAATGATTCACATATTACCAATCAATTGAATAAAATATACGATTATATAAATATTCAAAACTATGATAAAAGCTATGATTTATATATTGCTGAAGATAATAAAAAGTATATTAATAAATTTATAACAAAATATAATATAGCTAAATTTGTAATTATTAATCCTTTTGGTGGAGCAAAAAAGCGAGAATTATCTCAATGGCAAATGGAATATCTCGTTGAAATATTAAAAAAAATAAAGCCAGATCATACAATTGTTTTTATTGGTGAACAAAATAAACTTAAAAATATTGATCCTAATTTAGGATTAAAATTCCAATCAAACTCTATTTTAGATGTTATTGCTCTAATAAAAGAAGCGTCATATGTTGTAACGGTTGATACTTCCATTGTTCACATAACTTCAGCATTTGGTTTACCATGTTTAACAATTTATTCAGAATCAATATTATTTGAAAAAACAGATGATATTAATTTAACTATGCGGAAAAAGTGGAAGGAATACTATCGTAATGCATGTAATAATTTAGTTGATAAATCCTATTTAAAAAAGAATAATTTATTGGTTGAATTACCATATTGTTACGATCAGCTATGGTCTCCTAATAATCTAAATGCCAAACAAATTGTATTTTACAAATCTTTTTTAAGTAAAGTTGATAATGAAGAATTTAGTCAAAGGATATTATCTTGTATAAAATAGTAATACTATGAAATGATATTTATAATAAGTTGGTAAAATAGTTTCGATATTTGTTAAATAATTTCTATTTCTTATCATTAATAATTATAGTATTTTTTTATTATAAAAATGGTTAATTATCCAATTTCATGACTATTATTTCATGCCAATTTTATGAGGGCGTTATATTTTACTAACGTTAATTATTTCTTTAACAAATTTTCTAAAGTATATAAATAGGGCTTATCTTTTGATTAGGTGTATTTTAAGTGATTGATGATTTTGCAGAAAATGGTTTACTTGCGACGGCTATAGAGGGTTTTGTTGCAAGAGAACCACAAAGGCGTATGGCAAATAAAGTCACTGAAGCAATTAACGCACAACATTCGTTGGTGGTGGAAGCTGGAACGGGAACAGGTAAAACCTTTGCTTATTTAGTTCCAGCATTACGAAGTGAGAAGAAAGTCATCATTTCAACTGGCTCGAAAAATCTACAAGAACAGTTGTATAGTAAAGATTTGCCGATTATCAAAAAAGCGCTGGACTATACGGGTAAAATTTCACTCCTTAAAGGGCGGGCCAACTATCTTTGTTTAGAGCGTATGTATCACCAATATGCGGCAGCTGGCGATTTAGATAAGAGTTTACGCACAGATTTAGTTCGGGTAAAAAATTGGTCAATCAAAACTAAAGATGGTGATATCAGTAAATGTACAACGGTAACCGAAGATAATCCAATTTGGCCAATTTTAACTAGCACTAATGATAATTGTTTAGGAAGTGAATGCGAACACTATAATGATTGTTATGTGGTTAAAGCTCGTAAGCGAGCGTTAAATGCTGATATTGTTGTAGTCAATCATCATCTGTTTTTAGCTGATGTAGTGGTAAAAGATACTGGGTTTGGCGAACTGATTCCTAAAGCGGATGTAATGATATTCGATGAAGCACATCAACTTCCAGACCTAGCATGCCACTATTTTGGGGAACAGTTAACCAGCCGACAACTGTTTGATTTAGCCAAAGAGATAAATTTAGCATATCGAACCGAAGTCAAAGATATGTCTCAGTTACAGCAATGTGCTGATAAACTACAAAAATGTACTCAAGACCTACGATTATTAATCAGTCAGCAAAATAACAAAGGTAATCTTCGTTATCTATTTAATCAAGCTAACATTAAACAAGAATTATCTTATCTATTTGATGCTCTTGATTTTTGCAAAGAAGTACTTTTATTAGCGATAGGACGCTCTACTACCTTAGATAATTGCTTTGATCGCGTTAACCAGTATCAATTATTATTGAAGCGTCTAACAGAAACTCATGTACCTGGTTATAGCTATTGGTATGAAAGCACCTATAGCTCTTTTCTCCTTGCATTAACGCCATTATCGGTAACGGAAAAATTTGAGGAATTACTAATCCAGCGAAAAGGAAGCTGGATCTTTACATCAGCAACCTTATCAGTCGATAATCAATTAGATTATTTCACCAAACGTTTAGGGTTAACTAATTCTGACTCATTGATTTTAGAAAGCCCTTTCGACTATAACAACCAGACAATATTGTGTGTGCCACGTTATATACCATCACCAAATGAGCAAGGTAATGCTGAAAAATTAGTTAATATTCTATTACCTGTTATTGAAGCTAACAAAGGACGCTGCTTTTTCCTCTGTACTTCATATGCCATGATGAATGCTTTAGCGACACAATTTCGAGAATTGACTAAATTACCTGTGTTAGTTCAAGGTGATACCAGTAAAGTAAAATTATTGGAGCAATTTATTCATAGTGGTAACGCTCTATTAATTGCAACTAGCAGTTTTTGGGAAGGAATAGATGTTAGAGGTGACATTCTTTCTTGTGTTATTATTGATAAATTACCTTTTACTTCACCTGATGAGCCTTTAATTAAAGCTCGAATGGAAGATTGCCAAATGCAAGGTGGTGATGCATTTAATGAGGTCCAATTACCTGAAGCTGTTATTACTTTAAAACAAGGAGTAGGGCGATTAATTCGCCATCACAATGATCGTGGAGCAATTATTATTTGCGATAATCGATTAGTCATGCGACCATATGGCGCAACATTTATTAATAGTTTACCGCCATCACCAAGAACCCGAGATGTTAACAAGGTAATCGATTTTTTATTATCTAACAATGAACCTGATAATTTGGAAAGCAAATGAGTACTATTTTAGCCATTGATACTTCAACAGAAGCTTGTTCCGTAGCACTATTTTATCAAAATGAAATCACTCATGATTTCATTATTTCAGAGCGAGATCACACCAAAAAAATCTTACCCATGGTGGATAAAATTTTGCATCAAGCTGGGTGTAGTCTTTCACAACTAGATGCAATTGCTTTTGCTCAAGGCCCTGGTAGCTTTACAGGAGTGCGAATAGGGATCGGAGTGGCTCAAGGTTTAGCTCTCGGTATTGATGTTCCAATGATAGCTGTATCGACATTGCAAACTTTAGCACAAGGTGCTTATAGAACTAAACGTGCAACTAAAGTTATTCCAGCAATAGATGCTAGAATGGGAGAAGTCTATTTAGGACAATACCATTATCAAGATCAACAATGGCAAGCGATCATTCCTGAATGTGTGATTAAACCTGAGGATGTGGTAACTAAAATCCAACATATTGATAATGATGATTATTCGGCTGGCACTGGTTGGCAAACTTATCCTAATATGTTAGCAATGATTAAACCAAGTGAAGTGTTATTACCTGAAGCACAAGATTTGGTGGTTATCGCCCAGCAAAAATGGTTAAGAAAGGAAATGGTAAAAGTTGAAGATGTTGAACCAACTTATTTGCGTAATGAAGTAACATGGCATAAATTACCAGGTCGATAAGAGCAGATAAGCTATGGGAATGCGTTATCTGCTGTAAAATTAAGCTTAATATTTATTCTTGGAATAATCCCAAATTCGCTTTGGCATATGCTTCAAAGTCAGTACAGCCACCAATTGGTTTTTCATCAATGAAAATTTGGGGTACGGTTTCAACTGGTTTACCAACACTTTTTGAAAGATCTTCTTTGGTAATACCTTCAGCATTGATATCAACGTAACGATATGAAAAGTCATCTCGTTCTTGTGATAATTTTTCTGCTAACTCTTTAGCTCGCACACAATATGGACATCCTTGACGTCCGAAAATTACAGCATACATAGTTCACCTCTAATAGTTAAATTTAATTGTTGGATTAACTATACTTCAGTTTTAAATAAAAAAAAGTAGTTAAATCTAGTTGATATAATAGATTATACCTATTGACATTACGCTTGCAAAGTTAGCAAGGTATACGTTTTAATCATTTAGATACTTTATCGAGTATTTTGTCTGTTATGACAAAAAATTTTGAGGAAAGGGGGTTTTAAGCCTCAAAAATAGTGCTAATTTGATATTACTCGCTATAATTTTAATTTCAACCATTAAATGGATGTCAGTATGTTAAAAAAAATGATATTTATTTTGTCATTAACTTTATCGATAGCTACTTTTGCAGCACAAAAAGAGTGCCCTGTAAAACCAAGTTACGATATTGTGATAAATAAAGACAGTATCCATATATATAATAAATCAAATGATTTATCTATTATGAATGATGGCAAGGTGATATTAAATAAAAAAATAATATCACCAAATCCATCATTGCGAAAAAAACTTGATCAGTTTGAGAAAGGTTTACGCTCACAATTACCTCAACTAGAGCAGCAATCATTAAGTTTATTGTCTGAAGTGAAAGTCGCTTTTGATCAGGCAATCACCAAAAAGTTGAGTGATGATCGTGAACTGCATAGCGAGTTAAATAAATTATATAAAAGATTAGTGAAACTATTACATGGCTCTCTTATTGGCGAGAATGGCAGCACAAAATTTTATTATCAAAATTTTAATAAATTGAAAAAAGATGGGCATGATATTGGTGAACGTATTTTTTATAATGTTATTGGTGGTAGTATTTTAGATTTTAATTTGTTTAAAAACATAGCTGCGATTAAAGATATTTCGAAAAATGAATGGAAGGCTCAAAAACCAAAACTTAAAGCCTTTGATGCTCATATTTGCTCGGTTATTACGGATGTGGATCAACAATATCAACAGATTTTAACAGAACTTAATCAATCGGCCGACAAGTAAATAGACAATAATCAAAACTTTTGCGAAAATATCTTATCTACAATCATCAGGTAAAAGAAGTAATCAGCTTATGACAGCGAATATAATTGATGGCAAAGCGTTAGCATTGCAAATACGCAATGAAATTGCTCAAAAAGTAAAAAAACGTACTGAACAAGGTTTATCTGTTCCCGGTTTGGCTGTTATACAAGTTGGTTCGGATCCGGCCTCGAAGATTTATGTAAAAAATAAACAAAAAGCTTGTGATGATGTTGGTTTTGCTTCTTTTGCTTATGATTTTCAAGCGTCAACCACTGATGAATTATTAGCATTAATTGATGAATTGAACCAACGCTCCGATATTCACGGTATCTTAGTTCAATTGCCTTTACCGGATAATATTGATAAAACTAAAGTGCTAGAGCGTATCGATCCTCGTAAGGATGTCGATGGTTTTCATCCTTATAATATTGGTCATTTATTACAACGTGATCCAATACTACGACCATGTACACCATATGGTGTCGTTAAAATGTTGGAATCAACCGGTATTAATTTATCGGGGTTAAATGCAACAGTTGTTGGGGCGTCGAGTATTGTTGGTCGTCCTATGGCATTAGAGCTATTACTTTTAGGATGCACAACCACAATCACCCATAGTCGAACAGTGGATGTAGCAAAGCATGTCAGTAATGCAGATATTGTTGTGGCTGGTGTCGGTATACCTAATTATGTCAAAGGTGAATGGATAAAACCGGGTGCTATAGTGATTGATGTTGGTATTAACCGTTTGCCTGATGGGAAATTAGTTGGTGATGTGGAATTTGATGTTGCTAGCCAACGAGCCGGCTGGATTACACCGGTACCTGGTGGTGTTGGGCCGATGACGGTAGCAATGTTAATGAGTAATACATTAGATGCATGTGAAAGATTTAGTGAGTAAGCATATTAAAAGATATTGCTCACCTTTTAACAATTTTTACGTAATAGAATGAAATTAAGGAACATTTTATGATTATATTTCATACTTCATTAGGCGATATTAAGATTAATACTTTTGAAGATAAAGCTCCAGAGACAGTTAAAAATTTTGTTGAATATTGCCAAGAAGGTTTTTATAACAACACCATTTTCCATCGTGTCATTAATAATTTTATGATTCAAGGTGGTGGTTTTGAACCAGGTATGAAACAGAAAAAAACTAAAGCACCGATTAAGAACGAAGCTGATAATGGTTTAAAAAATAATCGTGGTACATTAGCCATGGCGCGTACCAGTGATCCTCATTCTGCGACAGCACAATTTTTTATCAATGTCGTTGATAATGATTATTTAAATTATCGCTCATCGGATATCAATGGCTATGGTTATTGTGTTTTCGCTGAAGTTGTCGATGGTATGGATGTAGTTGATAAGATTAAAGCGGTTAAAACTGGTCGTAGTGGCATGCATTCTGATGTTCCTGTAGAAGATGTCATAATTAAGAGTGTAACGGTTGAATAATCCGGTTCGCTTTTTTATTGCAGATATTCATCTTGCAGACAATCAGCCTGCTGTAGATCATTTTGATATAACAGCAGGTTTTTTATCTTTTCTTAAACAATTACCTAATCAATGTGAGCTTTATATACTTGGTGATTTGTTCGATTATTGGGTAGGTGATGATGTACAGTCAATATTACATAATCAAATTGCTGATGCCTTAAAAGAACTCTCCTTACGCCATATTAAAAAATTCTTTGTACATGGCAACCGTGATTTTTTAATTGGTAAGCATTACGCTAAACGCTGTGAAATGACTTTGCTAGGCGATATTAATTGTTTGTTGAATCAAAATAAAAATATTGTATTTTTGCATGGTGATTTGCTTTGTATTGATGATCCTCAATATCAAAAATTCCGCAAAATCATGCATAAAAAATGGCTACAAAAATTATTTCTATTACTACCATTAAAAATACGTTTAAAAATTGCCACTAAATTACGTAAAGAGAGCAGCCAACATAATCAAATCAAATCTGAAACTATTATGGATGTAAATCCAAAAGCTGTCATTGATATGATGATTGCCAATAACGCTAGTATTATGGTCCATGGACATACTCATAAACCTGCTACACATCATCTTTATATTAATGGCGAGCCTGCGACTAGAATTGTGTTAGGAGCTTGGCATGATGGCATTTCGTATATAAAACAAGAAAAAAATAGCACCACTTTAGAACTTTATAACCACTCTTTCAAATAATCACTTTGTAGAATTTGTTCAGTATCACCATAGATTTGTAATTTCCCTTGCTCTAAAACTGCTACTTGTTGTGCAATGCGTTTAACTTCATTGATATTGTGCGTTACATAAACAATAGGGATATTGAGATCATTTACTAGTTTATCAATATAGCTTAATAGCTCTTTTTTACGGGGCATATCTAAAGCTGAGAGTGGTTCATCCATTAGTAATAATTTTGGTTCTGCTAATAGCGCTCGACCAATGGCAACACGTTGTTTCTCACCACCCGATAACATTGCTGGATAACGATTGAGAAGTGAATCAATATTGAGCACCGAAACTATTTCGTCAAATTTTTCTGTATTCAATGATTTTGCACCATAAGTTAAGTTTTTTATTACTTTATAATGGGGAAAAAGCAATGCATCTTGAAAAACAGTACCAATTTGTCTTTTTTCTGGTGGAGTAAAAATTCCTTTTTCAGTATCAACCAAAGTAGTTTGATTTAGTTTAATATAACCGATATCTGGTTTAATCAAACCATTAATAAGGTTAATCAGAGTTGATTTTCCTGAACCGGAGACACCTAAAATTGCCGTCACGCCATGACAGGGAATTTCATGTTTAAACTGGAAAACAAACGAGGCGAATTTTTTGCTCACATTTATATTTAACATGATGAACTATCCTGTTAACTTCTTTTTATGCCAACGATTAAGCATTTCTGATAAAAATAAAGCAATTAATGATAATAGTATCGAAACAATGCAAAGCCGTAATGCACCGGATTCGCCATCAGGGATCTGTAATAAAGTATACATAGCTAAAGGAATAGTACGGGTTTCACCTTGAATATTTGAAACGAAGGTAATTGTTGCTCCAAATTCACCTAAACAACGCGCGAAACCAAGTACGGTTCCCATTAAAATGCCTGGAAATGCTAATGGTAATGTAATGGTCATAAAAACACGGAATGGTTTAGCACCGAGGGTTCTTGCGACTTTTTCTAATCTTGAATCAATTGATTCAATCGCTAATCGAATCGATCTGACCATAAGAGGGAATGCCACCACAGCAGAGGCTAAGGCAGCACCTTGCCAATTAAAACTGAAACTGAGATGGAAATAGTTATTTAACCATTCGCCAATAATACCATGACGTCCCATCGTTAAAAGTAGTAGATAGCCTAAAACAACAGGCGGTAAAACTAATGGAAGATGAACAATACTATCAAACAATGATTTACCTATGAATTGACATCTTGCTAAAATCCAAGCAGTTAAGATCCCTAAAGGTAGGCTAAAGATTATCGCTGCTCCAGCTATTTTTAAGCTTAGCAGCAATGTTTGCCATTCAAATTCAGTTAATATCATCTTTTCAGAATACTAATTAGTTAAAAAACCATATTTTTGAAAAATATTTTGTGCTGTTGGTGAATTTAAATATTGATAAAACTCTTTTGCTTCAGGTTTCAATAATGTTATTGGATATTTAATAGCTTTGAATGTATCAGCAGGAAAACTACCAACGACTTTCACTTTATCACTTACTTTTGCATCAGTGCTATACACAATCCCTAATGCAGCTTCATTGCGTTCAACTAACATTAACGCATCACGAACATTACTTGCTGGAGCCATTTGTGGTAACAATTTATCAAATACGCCTAAATTAGTTAAAGACTCTTTAGCATACAGTCCGGCAGGGACATGGTCAGGATCACCGACAGCTAATCTTTCGCCTTTGGGTAAAATTGTTTGCCAGTTAGTCTCTGTATTGATATCTACTTTGTCTAATTTAGATTGTTTTGGCGCTATTAAAACTAAGCCGTTTTTTAACAAATTTTGTTTTTCTGTTGTAATTTTATGTTCAATAAGATAATTCATCCATTTTTGATCTGCTGACATAAAAATATCTGCTGGAGCACCTTGTTCAATTTGTTTAGCTAAAACAGAAGAAGAAGCAAAGGAAAATACGATTTCGGTATCTTTATGCTCTTTTTTATAACTAGTTGCGATATCTTGCATTGCATTAGTCAGCGATGCTGCGGCAAATACTGTGATTTTTTGACTGGCTGTTGCAGATAAACTCACAAATAAAGCTGTTAATATTATTATTAAACAATTTATTTTTTTCATGTTATTTATTGTATTCGTTATATAAAATAATGTATAACGATGCTATCAAACTTTATCTATAATGTACATTTAATCTTTACTTGTTAGCGAAATTTTATTGTTCATAAAGAGATATTATTACAATTTTTGGTGGAAAATAAAAAAACGTCTACAATAGAATAACTTTACCATTAATAATGGTTTATTTAATCTTATAAGGCACAAAATAATGCTGTCACCAGAAATTTTATTAACTTTAAACTTAAATCAGCAATTATTTACTGATCCACGGCGAATTGCCCTACTAAAAGCGATAGATCAAACAGGTTCATTAAGTCAAGCCGCCAAACAAATCGGTATAAGTTATAAAACTGCATGGGATGCGATTAATGAAATCAATAATTTGGCACCAACCCCTTTTTTGATTACCGCTACAGGAGGAAAAAATGGTGGCGGTACCAAACTTAGTGCTTACGCAGTTAGATTTATACAACTTTACGATCTATTAACTCAGCTACAATATAATGCATTTAATATTTTAAATGATGACAATATTGCGCTGGATGATATTTTAAAAATCACAGCTAGATTATCATTGCAAACCAGTGCTCGTAATCAAATTTATGGTAGTGTTGCAAATATTGAAACTAGTAATATTGCCGGATTTGTAAAGGTTAAATTAAATGATAATCAAACGGAACTAAAAGCTTATATAACTCAGCAAAGTATTGAACATTTAAAAATAGATGTTAATAAAACCGTGCTTTTACTTATTAAAGCCCCTTTGATTGAATTGAATAATTTAAATGAAAATCAATTAACGGTTAAAGTTGAAAAAATAATCACTGATGGTCAGTTATCTGAAATTTCATTTTCATTGCCATCAGGTATGATACTTTACGCAAGCAAATTAACCAGCGAAGTTAATCATGTAAAGTTAATCGAAGGTCAGCAAACAACCATATCTATCGATCCTCAACATATTATCATTGCTACATTAGTTTAGTCATTTGAGGTATTTATGTTACAAATTGAAAATACAATATATAAAATTAGTGATTTCCGCGTTTTTACTATCGAGTCTTTGACGATTAATGCTGGTGATATTGTTGCTTTTGTCGGCCGAAATGGATCGGGTAAGTCAGTATTAGCTAAAGCATTAGCTGGTGATCAAACAGTATTATCAGGGAAGGTAATTAATCATTTTAAATCTGTTGCGCATATATCCTTTGAGCACTTACAGAAAATAATCGATGATGAATGGAAACGAAATAATACCGACATGCTAAGCGATAAAGAAGATGATACTGGATTAACTACGGCTGAGATTATCCAAGAACATAATCAAAACCAAGCACTTTGTGAAAGTTTAGCACTACAATTTGGTATAGCAGATCTTTTAAATCGTCGTTTTAAATATCTTTCCACCGGAGAAACTCGTAAAACCTTAATTTGTCGCACATTAATGAGTAAACCTGAACTATTAATTTTAGATGAGCCATTTGATGGTTTAGATGTTGCATCTCGAGCTAATTTAGCTGAAACACTCAGTCAACTATCAAAACAAAATATTACTATTGTAATGGTATTAAATCGTTTTAATGAGATTCCGCCATTTGTTAAATATATTGGATTACTGGCTAATTGTCAGCTATTGAAATATGGCACAAAAGACACCATATTAGATGACGTAACCGTTAAACAACTTGCTAATTTAGAACATTTATCTAATTTTACTTTACCAGAGCCTGATGAAGTTTCTGTGCCATTACCCAACGATTTAGATCGGATTATTTTAAATAATGGTTTTGTTCAATATGATGGTAAAGCAATTATTAATGGATTAAATTGGTTAGTAAAAGCTAATGAAAATTGGCAAATAGTTGGGCCAAATGGGGCAGGAAAATCGACATTATTGAGTCTAATAACGGGTGATCATCCTCAGGGATATAGTAACGATTTGACACTGTTTGGACGTAAACGAGGATCTGGTGAAACTATATGGGACATCAAGCGTCATATTGGCTATGTAAGTAGTAGTTTTCATCTAGATTACCGAGTTAGTTTAAGTGTGGAAAATGTATTAGTATCAGGCTATTTTGATTCAATTGGCGTATATCAAACAGCTAGTGATAAACAATTAAAATTAGTTAAACAGTGGTTGCAATTATTAGATTTAACCGAATTAGCTGAGAAACCGTTTCAATCGCTTTCATGGGGGCAGCAACGTTTAGTCCTAATTGCTAGGGCTTTAGTGAAACACCCAACGTTACTGATTCTAGACGAACCATTACAGGGACTTGATTATTTGAATCGTGAATTGGTCAAAAGTTGGATTGATAATTTAATTGATAGAGGTAATACACAATTATTGTTTGTTTCCCATCATACAGAAGATGCGCCAAAATGCATCACTCATCGATTAACTTTTGTGCCTAATGAGACTGTTGGCTATCAATATAAAATAGAAGGTATTAAAAAATTGTTTAGATAAAAACTATTAAATTAAGTTTTAAAAATAGGAATAATCAATAAAAAAAGTTTTTTAAATAGCTCAAAATTTAGTCAAAATTTGGAAAAAAGTTTATATTGATTATACTTAGCAAGTTATCCCCTATGCCTGTGGATAAGTCTGTGAATAGTTGATTGAAAAGTGTGTTAACCTCAATGCTCATCAGGTTTTTGTTTGATTTGATTACAACTTAATCATGATTTTGAATATTTATATATATCAATTAGTTATCATAAATCAAGGGTTGTTTGTTAAGGCGGCTTTACATTCTTTTAGCTTAACTGAACAAAAAATATAACATTTCTAAAGGTCAAGTGTTTTTTGGGGATAATTTTTATTAATAGGTAAAATTTTAGGTTGCGAGTAATGAGAAAATTTAAATTATGTTCTGATTTTAAACCTGCTGGCGATCAGCCCGCGGCAATTGATCGGATAAATCAAAATCTTGATGATGGGATAGCGCATCAAACATTATTAGGTGTTACAGGTTCAGGTAAAACATTTACTATGGCCAATGTCATTGCCAAGCATAATCGTCCAACTATTATTTTAGCACCTAATAAAACTTTGGCGGCGCAGTTATATGGTGAAATGAAAGCATTCTTTCCTGATAATGCGGTGGAATATTTTGTTTCTTATTATGATTATTATCAACCAGAATCATATGTGCCTTCTACTGACACATTTATTGAGAAAGATGCCTCAATTAACGAGCATATTGAGCAAATGCGTTTATCGGCTACTAAATCGTTATTAGAACGCCGTGATGTAGTGATTGTGGCTTCAGTATCAGCCATATATGGTTTAGGTGCACCTGAAACTTATATGTCCATGATTTTACATTTAGCAAGAGGTACCATCACTGATCAGCGTTCAATCTTAACGCGTTTAGCTGAATTACAATATACCCGTAATGAAATTGGTTTTAGTCGTGGTACGTTTCGGGTACGAGGTGATGTTATTGATATATTCCCTGCTGATTCAGATGAACTAGCTGTACGTGTTGAGCTTTTTGATGATGAAGTTGAACGGATAGTTATGTTTGATCCATTAACTGGCAATGCGATTAATGAAGTACCTCGTATTACAATTTATCCCAAAACGCACTATGTAACCCCAAGAAATATTATGGACAATGCGATTGCTGAAATTAAGCAAGAGCTTCAAGAACGCCAGAAAGTTTTGTTGGATAATAATCGACTTTTAGAAGAACAACGATTAACTCAGCGGACTCTATTTGATATAGAGATGATGACCGAACTTGGTTACTGTTCTGGAATTGAAAATTATTCAAGATATTTAGCTCAACGTAAAGCCGGAGATCCACCCGCAACATTGTTTGATTATTTGCCTGCTGACGGCTTATTATTTATCGATGAATCTCATGTGGCAATTCCGCAATTGGGGGCGATGTATAATGGTGATAGATCACGTAAACTTAATTTAGTTGAATATGGTTTTCGTTTACCATCAGCATTAGATAACCGACCGCTAAAATTTTCAGAATTTGAAAACATAATGCCACAAACAATTTATGTTTCAGCAACACCAGCTAAATATGAAATTGAAAAATCGGGTGGTGAAATTATCGAGCAGGTTGTTAGACCTACAGGTTTATTAGATCCGATTATTGAAGTTAGACCGGTTGCTACTCAAGTTGATGATCTATTATCTGAAATTAAAGTGAGAATAAATCAAGATGAGCGAGTATTAGTCACTACTTTAACTAAACGTATGGCTGAAAACTTAACTGATTATTTATCTGAACATAATGTTAATGTTAAATATTTGCATTCGGATATTAATACTGTAGAACGAATGGAAATTATTCGCGATCTTCGTCTCGGTAAGGTTGATGTGTTAGTCGGTATCAACTTATTACGAGAAGGATTAGATATCCCTGAAGTATCATTAATTGCAATTTTAGATGCTGATCGCGAAGGCTTTTTGCGTTCAGAAAGTTCATTAATTCAAACGGTTGGTCGTGCAGCTCGAAACGTGAATGGTAAAGCGATTTTATACGCCGACAAAATCACACCTGCTATGCAGAAAACGATCGACGAAACAGCGCGCCGTCGTAAAAAACAGGAAGATTTTAATGAAGCTCATGGTATTACGCCAAAATCAGTACGTAAAGAAATTAAGGATGTTTTAGATGCTGGTTTAAGCACGAAAAAAGCTACGGCTAAAGTACAAGCTTTTGAACCTGGTGGACAGTATAATTATGTTTCGGTCAAAGAAGTTCAAGCAAGAGTCAAAGAGCTTGAAGCCATGATGTATGAAGCTGCCCAAAATCTAGAATTTGAAAAAGCAGGTGTTTTACGTGATGAGATCAAAAAATTACGAGCTGATTTCATCAAAGTATCTTAATAAAAAATTTTTAAGGAAAATATAATGACAATTACTCGTATAGATCCCGAAGATAGATGGTCGGAAGCGGTGATTCATAATAATGTGATCTATTATACAAGCGTGCCAACAGATTTGCGTGATGATGCTTATACGCAAACCCAAAGTGCATTAGCGCAAATAGATAAAATTTTAGCGAGAGTGAATAGTGATAAAAGTCGCATTTTAGATGCGACCCTTTTTTTGGTAAATAAAAGTGATTTTCCAGCCATGGACAAAGCGTGGGATGAATGGGTAGCGAAAGGGAAAGCTCCAGTTCGTTGTACTGTTCAGGCAGGATTAATGAAAAAAGAGTATTTGATTGAAATTAAAATCGTTGCTGCGGTTAATCCATAAATTTATATGATTATCCGCCATATATTGGCGGATTTAATAACGTTATATTATGAGATTAATTTTTTTATTTATGCATTAGCTTAAATTGTTCGAATATTCAGTTTAACTTATTGATAAGAAGTCATACTTCTTGCTATCCCATTTATCAAATTTTAGTGTATACTTTCGACATTTAATATTTAAATCTCCTTATAATCATCTATGCATACTCAACCAAAAATTGCCATTGTAATGGGGTCGAAAAGTGATTGGGCTACTATGCAGCATGCTGCTGATATTTTAGATACTTTAGCCATTACTTATCATGTTGAAATTGTTTCTGCCCACCGTACTCCAGATAAATTATTCGAATTTGCTGAAAATGCTAAAATAAAAGGCTTCGATGTTATCATCGCTGGTGCGGGCGGTGCAGCTCATTTACCGGGTATGTTAGCAGCAAAAACCTTAGTACCTGTTTTAGGTGTGCCTGTTCAGAGTGCTGCATTAAGTGGTGTGGATAGCCTTTATTCAATCGTACAAATGCCAAAAGGCATTCCTGTAGGAACTTTAGCTATTGGTAAAGCTGGAGCCGCAAATGCAGCCTTATTAGCTGCGCAAATTCTAGCATTACATAACCAAGAAATTTATCAACGTTTATCGAATTGGCGATTAAGTCAAACTGATGAAGTTTTAAATAATCCTGATCCGAGGGTAGCAATATAATATGACAATTGGAGCTGTTTGTGTGTTAGGAAATGGCCAGTTAGGGCGTATGCTTCGACAGGCAGGTGAACCATTAGGTATTCATGTTTATCCGGTAGGACTAGATGTTGAACCTGTATCGATCCCTTATCAAGATTCTGTTATTACTGCTGAAATTGAACGTTGGCCTGAAACGCAACTTACGCAAATTTTAGCTAGTCATCCTCAGTTTGTTAATCGAGATGTATTTCCTATTATTGCGGACCGTTTAACTCAAAAACAGTTACTTGATGAACTGAATTTACCAACAGCTAAATGGTTTGCTGTTAATAATCAGCATGATTGGCCGAATTTTTATGAAAAATTAGGTGATTTACTAATTGTTAAGCGTCGAACCGGTGGTTATGATGGGCGTGGGCAATGGCGACTTTCTATAGATGATGACATCACTGTACCGAATGATATTTATAAAAATGCTATTGTTGAACAAGCGATTCCTTTTGAAAAAGAGCTGTCGCTGGTTGGGGCTCGAAATGCCAAAGGGGAAACTGTTTTTTATCCTTTGACTAATAATTTGCATCAAGATGGCATATTAAAAATGAGTGTTGCTATCCCATGTGAAAATGAGACATTACAGGCAAGCGCTGAGCAGATGCTAGCAAAGATTATGCATAAACTTAATTATGTTGGTGTTATGGCAATGGAATGTTTTGTCATTGGCGATAGCTTATTAATTAACGAATTGGCTCCAAGGGTACATAATAGTGGTCATTGGACACAAAACGGTGCTTCTATTAGCCAGTTTGAATTACATTTACGGGCTATTTTAGATTTACCATTACCTAAGCCAGATGTTTTTTGTCCATCAGTGATGGTGAATTTAATTGGTACCGAATTCAACATTAATTGGTTAGCGGTAGATTTAGTTCATTTGCATTGGTATGAAAAAGAAGTAAGAGTAGGGCGTAAAGTTGGCCATATCAATTTAAGCCATCAACATCGTCAAAAATTGATCGACGCTTTAAATCAACTTGCTTCTATGCTACCAGCAGAATATGGTTCACCAATCGAGTGGGCAAAACAGAAATTATAGCTGATTGAACCTCAGGTTGCGATATGATCGATTTTAATAAAAAAATTAATTATCAACGATATGCCAGTAAACAACGTCAAGCGTCGGATGAATATTCTGTCTTGCGCTTTTTTGAAAGTGATCGGGGTCGCATTCTTAATTCAGCAGCTATACGGCGTTTACAGCAAAAAACACAAGTATTTCCTTTAGAGCGTAATTCTGTTGTGCGAACTCGGCTTACTCATTCAATGGAAGTACAACAAGTTGGTCGTTATATCGTCAAGGAGATTGTCAATCGTCTTAGTCTCTCTGGAAAGTTAAAGACGTTTGGCTTAGATAAATCCGTCATGTCGGTAGAAAGCTTAGTTGAAATGGCTTGTTTAATGCATGATATTGGTAATCCACCATTCGGCCATTTTGGTGAAGCAGCAATCAATCAGTGGTTTAGTGCGCGTTTGGGAATTGATAATGATTCAATCTATCCAATACTTAATATCAATGAGAACGAAGAGCAATCACTCAAATCATTAAAATTAAAAATTCGCCAAGATCTTGCAAACTTTGAAGGTAATGCTCAAGCAATTCGATTGGTGCATACAATTCTTCGACTTAACTTAACTTATTCACAAATCGCTTCAATTCTAAAATATTCCAAACCTGCTTATTGGTCTAATGATATTCCAGATGAATTCAGCTATTTGATGAAAAAACCTGGATACTATCTGTCTGAAGAATCTTTTGTTAATGAATTATCACAGCAACTGGATATCCAACCATTTCATCGCTATCCACTTACTTATATTATGGAAGCGGCGGATGATATTTCCTACTGTATTGCCGATCTGGAAGATGCAGTAGAAAAGAAAATATTAACGGTACAACAGCTTTACCACTATTTAAAAGAAGCATGGGGCCCAGTTAAAAAAGGTGATTTATTTGATGAAGTTGTTAATAAACCTTATGACAATTTGAAAAAAAATGAATTTGAAGCGATAGGCATTGACCAATTCTTTATGTATTTACGGGTAAATACTATTGCTAAATTGGTACCTCATGCGGCAGAACGATTCATTGAAAATATTGAAACAATCTATCATGGTTCATTTAATCACGCTTTACTTGAAGATCATGAAGCTGAATATAAATTACTGAATATATTTAAAACAGTTGGATTTGAACATATCTTTAATCATGAGATGGTTGAAAATATTGAATTACAGGGTTATCGAATAATCACTGGTTTATTAGATATTTATAGTCCACTGCTAAATATGGCAACAGATGATTTTATTAACTTAGCCAAAACAAGTAATCATAAAAACTATCCTATCGAAACACGGTTATATCATAAATTATCGGCAAAACATTGTGTCGCTTATCAACAAGCTATTGCATTATTGGACAAAGAGCATTCTAGCTTTAAATGTTGGGAATTCTATTATCGTTGCAGATTAATTCAAGACTATATTAGTGGTATGACTGATCATTTTGCTTATGACGAATATCGAAAACTAATGGTAACATTCTGATTATTAATATCTATCGGCACCAAAAATAGGCATAAGCACCAAATTGGTGCGCTAGAAAGCCTATTTTTGTCTTTAAAAACCCTTTTCCTCAAAATTTTTTACATAACAATAATCATCAACCAATTTTAAAAATAACAAATATTTCAATGGTTAATCATTCTAGACTAATTTTGGCATGCTCCTTGCATTAACTTAAATAACATTAATAGTAATAAGGAGTAATGAATGAAATTTGTCACCGTAGTTATAAAACCTTTCAAATTAGAAGAGGTCAGAGAATCACTATCCAATATTGGAATTACTGGTTTAACTGTTACTGAAGTTAAGGGATTTGGGCGACAAAAAGGTCATGCCGAGCTGTACCGTGGAGCAGAATATAATGTCAACTTTCTACCTAAAGTTAAAATTGAGCTAGCAATTAGTGATGAATTGCTTGATGAAGTAATTAGTACCATCAGTAAAGCTGCTTATACGGGAAAAATAGGGGATGGGAAAATTTTTGTTACTCCGCTAGAACATGTCGTTCGTATTCGTACTGGTGAAACTGATGAGTCAGCACTGTAATTATCAATAAGGATATCATTATGTTGAAAAAATTTATTCTTTGTTTCGGATTGGCTTTAGCTAGTCCAGTGTTTGCCGATGAAATAGTAGTTGCAGATAAAGCTGATAATGGTTTTATGATGATTTGTACCGCATTAGTTTTATTTATGTCAGTACCAGGTATTGCACTTTTTTACGGTGGGTTATTAAGATCTAAAAACGTTTTATCCATGTTATCGCAAGTATTAGTGACATTTTCGTTGATTGCTGTGTTATGGATAGCTTATGGCTACTCTTTAGCCTTTGGTGAAGGTAACTGGTTTTTTGGTAATTTTGACCATTTTTTATTGGCTAATGTCGGTATTACTGATGTTTCTGGTTCGATCTATGAAATGATCTGGATTGCATTTCAAGGTTCTTTTGCTTGCATCACTTGCTGTTTAATCTTGGGGGCCTTTGCAGAAAGAATTCGTTTTTCGGCAGTTCTTATTTTTATGGTGTTATGGTTCACTTTCTCATATATTCCGATGGCTCATATGGTTTGGGGGGGGGGAATTCTTGGTGATGAAGGCGCATTGGATTTTGCTGGTGGTACTGTGGTACATATCAATGCCGCTGTTGCTGGTTTACTCGGTGCCTATATGCTTAAAAATCGTATTGGTTACAATCGAGAACCATTAAAACCGTTTAACTTACCTTATGTTTATTTAGGTGCAGCTATATTATATATCGGTTGGTTTGGTTTCAATGCCGGATCGTCAACACATGCTGATGAAATTGCTGGTTTAGCATTTATTAATACCGTTGCCGCAACTGCTGCCGCTGTTTTAGCGTGGTCATTTGCCGAATGGATATTACGTGGTAAACCATCATGTTTGGGGGCAGCATCAGGTGTGATTGCTGGATTAGTTGGTATCACTCCAGCTGCAGGATTTGTTGGTGTTGGCGGTGCAATGTTAATTGGTCTTATTTGTGGGGTTGCCGGTGTTTGGGGTGTGTCATCTTTAAAAAGGATATTAAAAGTTGATGATACCTGTGATGTATTTGGTGTACATGGTGTATGTGGTATTGTTGGTTGTCTATTAACTGGAGTTTTTGCTTCTGAGTCATTAGGCGGAACAGGTTATGCCGATGGCATCACTATGACAAGTCAAGTTGGTATACAGTTAATGAGTGTTATCACTTGTGTAATTTGGACGGCAATCATTGCTTATATTGCCTATAAAATTGCTGATTTTAGTGTTGGTTTACGGGTATCTGAAGAGCATGAACGTGAAGGACTTGATATCAATAGTCATGGTGAAAGTGCATTTAATAGTTAAAATTATTTAGAAGGTTAAAATAAAAAATCTACAGTATGTCAATACTGTAGATTTTGCCTTATTAATTATTGTTAAGTTTTTTTAGTCATCCCAAAGCATAATAGTATTATCTTCAGTTAAGACTAAGGGTGGAGCAAAAAGGTAATCTTTAAATCTGGTTGGTAGAGATTGAACATTATTCAAGTTAAATTGTATTTCAGGGTAAAACTTCGCAAATTCCTTTAAACGATCATTCAGCAATTTCTTTACTCTATTTGATTCTTTGGCAATTAAGAGCTCATCTTTCAACATACCAATTTGTTTTTTATGATGTTCTGATTCAAATATTTCTTGAAAAATAAAAGAAAAACCTGACTTATTATTTTGTTTATCATCATGATATTCCCTATATTCAGAATGGTGAAGTTTCAATTCCTTAATACGTAAACCAATAATTTCATCAATATGATCTGTATAATCATTTAATGTTGGGTCAAGATACGCTAAGGTTTTATGCTCAGGTATAGCATCATTGCTATGCACTAAGGTGAATAATGGTTTTTTATATGTCTTCATTCTGTAACTTCCTTTTAATTCAGGGTAAAAATAGAACAATAAATTTGACAATAAAACAGTGTTAATACTCATTATTGTCAAGGCATATCTGTTTAACTTTATGTTTACACATACAAAACAACTAAGACTGTTACTATACTGCTATTTACTACTGACTATTAAAACCAATGATTTAAGAAAAAATCATCTTGTTACGATATAAATAAGACTAACATGCTATTTAATAGCTTGTTTTAAACCTACTATTTTGCTGAGCCTCCTGTTATTTAAATGTTATTAAAATACAAGCCTTGGCTAATATTTACTATATCTATAATACATATAGTAATAACTATGTAGCTTTTATTAATTGGTTTAAGATAAATTAGATAAATCTTAATATGCTTGTTTATCAAGTTATTAATCTATAATAATAAACTGCATGTCTTAGGATGATGATTTAGATTTGAGATATATTGATACCTCGAATGCCAATCACTGGTTGATATAAGTCCATTTTAGAAGTATCAAACCTTCTGGAAAACGTTCACTAAAAAAGGATAGACTTTATTAAATTATCATATTGGACTTAATTTTATGTTATTACGCTACTAAAAATATCTTTTGAAAAACAACTTATTCTTATCAAAGAAACGCTAATCATTCTTAATTTAGAATATCAATAATGATATTGAGACGATCAATAAACTTTTCAATACCTACAGATAACATTACTTCATTTGTGTCATTTTACTAAATGTACTAAATAACAAAATATATCAACCACGGTAAAGACTTTATTTTATAGATATTAAAACTTATAAAAAATATAGATTACTTTTATCTAGTATCCTAGATAATACTACACTTTTTACAATAATAAATACTAGTATTTTTTGTTTTTTTTGTCTAGTATTTGACAAATGATCTATTGTTAACTTTGCATGAGCTAAATTGTTGCAACATAGACATCACATTAACCGGATAAAAAATAGTGGCTTTCCGAACGGTAATAGATTAGATTAGTAGAATGATCTTTTATAGTGTTCTTTGGGATCACTGCAAATGCATAGTGAAGATAAAGTATCAAATAGTAGCCGTTTTATTAATCGTTATCAGTTATCAAAGTTACATACATTTGAGTCTGCTGCTCGCCATTTATCTTTTGCTTCTGCCGCTGAAGAACTCTGTATTAGTCCAAGTGCTGTAAGTCATCAAATCAACAAACTGGAAGAAGAACTCAACTTTAAATTATTTAACCGATTTCATCGAAGGATAACTTTGACCAATGATGGTAAGAATTTATTTGCTGTGGTTAAAAAATCATTAAGTATTTTAAATCAAGAAATTGTCGATATTAAAAATAAGGAAGTTACCGGTGCTATCACTATCTACTCTTGCCCCTCTTTTATTCAAGAATATTTGCTCCCTAAATTATCGCAATTTACAGAACTTTATCCGCATATCAATTTGAATATGATATCAGGAAATGCACCTATTAATTTCAACCAATATCCAGTTGATTTAGCAATCTATTATGATTCTTTGCATTATGATGAATTAGATTGTGAACATTTAATTAGTGAAACACTTATTCCGGTATGTACCCCTGATTATGCTAAGCAATTTAATCTACTTTGCAATATCGAAAATTTAAAAAAATGTATTTTATTACATTATAATTCAGGTGATATGCTAGATTTTAGTTTTGATGAATGGTGCACATGGGCAAATTACTTTTCGTTATCTTTTGATTTTATTAAAATGCAAAATTTGTTATTCGATCGTTCAGACCATGTCATTGCTGCTGCAATCAATAATGCAGGAATTGCCATTGGTAGAAAGCAGACTATCAAAAAATATCTTGAATCGGGTCAGCTGATAGCCCCTTTTTTAGATATGGAAGCACCATGTGCACAGCGTTATTATATTTGCCGCTCACATGAAAGATATAATCCTAAAATAGATGTTTTTGTACAATGGCTTAAAAGCCATGTACAAGAGTAATTATGATACAGACAATTAAGTGCAGTAATTTTATTACTACACTTAATACATTGCAGGATTATTATTTTTTCAGGTGTTTTAAATTAGGTAAGGCAATTGCCAACAAAATAATGATCACCCCAATCCATTGGTTTAAATATACCGATTCTCTCAAATAGAAATAAGAGCATGTTACCGCAACGGGAAGTTCTGCCGCTGATAAAATAGCACTTAATGAGATGCCAATTTTTGGAATACCTACCGAGAATAAAAAAGGTGGTAAGACAGTACCTAATAATGCCAGTAAGAAACCTAATTGGTAAATTTTATCATCAATATTTAATTCAAAGAAAAATAGTGGTGGAAAAATAATAAAGGTGACAATACAAGCTCCGGTTATCATGAGTGCACTTTTTTCTAATTTTGGCAATTCGTTACCAATATTGCTACTAGTGGTAATAAAAAGCGAATACATTAAAGCAGCTAAAAAGCCAAATAAACACCCCGTTAAATTCAACTTAATGGTCTGATTGAATATACCTGCTGCTAAACAGCTTCCAATGATAATTGTAATGATAGTCACTAACTGAATAGGTGTTGGTTTATTTTTAAAAATAACAAAATCAATAATTACACTTATCCATAAATATTGCATAAGCAAAATAATAGCAATAGATGCAGGAACCAATTGCACGCATTGATAATAACAAATCCCAACTAAACCGGGAAATATACCAACGGCACATACATGCCATTTTTTAGTTGAGCTTTTTTTGTGTTTATTCGTTACTTTATTTTTATTGGTAGCTTTTACTATAAAATGGATCCCCCATAATATCAGCATACCTAAGAAACATTGAACTCCAGTCACTTGGCCAAGTGTATAACCTGATTTATAAGCGGTCTTGACAATAGAAGACAGAACGCCGAAGCTACAAGCGCCTAAAAAAACTAATAAACCACCTAAAAATTTTTCTTTCATAACTAAATCTCATTACTTTTAAAACTATATGTGTCGTCAATTATTGGCACATAAAAATTATAACCAACAAGAAATATCTTGTGGCTTTATGTCACTATTTTTACGGTATGGGAATACTCAAAAAAACAGAGGATAAATAAGGGATGGGTTATCCCTTATTTATATTGATAAGTTATTACTTCGCAGATTCGGTTTTATGTTGATCATAATTAAAGGTAAAATAAAATACTATACCTAAAACTAATGCGTAAGCAGCAAAACTTAACCATATTGAGTGCCAATCTTTTAATCCATCATGTGTATTGATATCAACCACAATACCACTAATAAATGAACCTATAATCGCACCGATACCATTAACCATGGTCATAAATAACCCTTGGGCACTAGCACGTATATTAGCATTAACTTCTTTTTCAATAAAGATGGAGCCTGAGATATTAAAGAAGTCAAATGCACAACCATATACAATCATTGATAGCATCAATAATACAAAACCAAATGGTGTTGGATCACCATAGGCAAAGAAGCCAAATCTAAGTGTCCAGGCAATTAAGCTGATCATTATGACTTTCTTTATGCCAAATTTCTTAAGAAAATACGGAATAGTCAAAATAAAAGCAACTTCAGCCATTTGCGATACAGATAATAATATCGCTGGATGTTGAACAATTATGCTGTCTTGAAATTCGGCAATTCTGCCAAAATCTTTTAAAAACGCACCACCAAAGGTATTAGTAATTTGTAATATAGCGCCTAACAACATCGAAAACAGAAAAAATATCAACATTACTGGTTTTTTAAATAACACAAATGCATCTAAACCTAAACGTGAAATCCATGATTGTTGTTGGTTTTTGGTGATTCCAATATTGGGTAATGTCGCACTATAGATAACTAAAATAATGGAAGCCCCACAAGCAATATAGAGCTGAGCATTGCTTATATCGAATTTCAGTAAACTGATGGTCCACATTGCGATAATAAAACCTACAGTTCCAAAAACACGGATTTTTGGGAATACCGTAACAGTGTCTAAATTACTTTTATCTAAACAGTGATAACTTAATGAATTAGATAATGCTATAGTTGGCATAAAAGCCATTGCATTAACCAGCATCACCCAATACAGTTGATTGGGTGTTGTTACTGAGGCTGCATAAAATAATGCAATAGCACAAATAGTATGACAAAGCATAAATAAGTATTTAGGTGGAATAAATTTATCGGCAATAATACCAATAATAAATGGCATAATTAATGCAGCAAAGCCTTTAGTACTGTAAACCAAACCAACGTCATAACCAGAAAAATTCAACGTATTGATCAAATAAATACCAAAAGTTGTTAACCAACTTCCCCAAATAAAATATTGGAAAAACATCATGACTTGTAATCTATGTTTTATGTTCATTATTTATATCCAAAATAAAGTGAACTGCTAATATAAAATTATAAAAAATTACTTTTTAGAATGACTTATTAAAAACTAAAAACGAGCAATTGTTTTAGTAATCAATTGTAAGAAAGTTGATTTAACTCGTTCAGCGGTTTCAATAACTTCTTCATGACCTAAAGGTTGATCTAAAATGCCACAAGCCATATTGGTTAAACATGAGATTCCGATGGTTTTAATACCTGAATGATGAGCAATGATTGCTTCTGGTACGGTTGACATACCAACAGCATCAGCACCTAATACTCTAATCATTCTAATTTCAGCTGGTGTTTCATAAGTCGGACCAGTCCACCATGCATAAACACCTTGTTGTAACGTGATATTAAGTTCTTTAGCAACTTCGCTAACAGTTGCGCGTAATTGTTTATTGTATACTTCGCTTACATCAAGAAAACGTACACCTAATTCAGGATTATTCGGCCCCATTAATGGGTTATTAGCGGTTAGATTAATGTGATCTGTAATTATCATTAAATCACCCGGTTTAAAGCTGGTATTAACCGCACCACAGGCATTGGTAATGATAAGTTTTTCTACGCCAAGCATTTTCATTACCCGAACAGGGAAGGTAACTTGATCCAATGAAAAGCCTTCGTAGTAATGAAAACGCCCTTTCATGGCAACAATGGTTTTATCGCCACAGTTACCAATAACTAATTCATTAGCATGACCGACAGCAGCAGATTTGGCAAAATGAGGGATATTGTCATAAGGAATATGTACTGCATCTTCAAGAGTATCGGCAAAAGGGCCTAAACCAGATCCAAGTATAATTCCAATTGTAGGTTTTTTATCTGTTTGTTGTTGAATATAGTTTACTGCTTGTTGTATATCTGCTGTTTGATGCATGACTCTATCCTTTCAAATTTAAGTATACGCTTAATTGATAACACGATTAAAAATCATTATTTAAGAAACTTTTTTACTAATGCTTTAATTTTAAATTCAAGAAAATCATTATGATTATTAATCAGTTATGTAAAATTATTTATAATATCAATAACTGACAATTGATTAAAATTAGAACAATCATTTAAAAAAGAATATATAATAAAAACAAAGTTGTTCTTATTTTCGGCGTATATTATGATGATCTTCGATAAATAAAGAAAGATGTGAAATAATATATATTGAACTAAATTTATTTTTATATTAAAAATCAATAAATTGAATGGTTAATTATTTTATTGGTTATGTAAAATAATTGTTTAGTCTGAATTTATTATTGATAGCTTATTTCTCAGTGATTCGTTCACTATCGGTATAAATTACTCCTTGGGTGTTTCTAAAAAAACCAACTAAAGTTAAATTACTTTGTTTGGCTAGTTCAATTGCCATTGTCGTTGCTGCTGATACGGCAAATAGAATTTCTACACCACAACGAGCTGTTTTTTGTACCATTTCATAACTAGCTCGGCTTGAAACAAGAATTATTCCTTGTATGTTTTGCTTAGTTTCTTGTTGTATTTTTGCTCGATAACCTAACAATTTATCTAATGCAACATGTCTGCCGATATCTTCAAATCCAGCAATAAAATTACCGGTTAAATCCAACCATACAGCCGCATGCGTACAACCGGTTTGTCCCCCAACAGTTTGAACTTGCGTTAGATAATCAAGGGCATGATGAAAATCAGATAAACGGATTTTATCGTTTGATAATAGAGGCTGAGTAAATTGACAGACTTGCTCTATTTGTTCTGTGCCACAAATACCACAACCAGTACGACCGGCTAAATTGCGACGCTTTTCTTTTAATTGCATAAAACGTCTTGACGATAGTTCAATATGGACTTCAATACCTTGTACTGTTTCAATAATATCAATGCCATAAATTTCACTAACTGATTCTATAATTTTTTCAGTTAATGAAAAACCAATAGCAAAATAATTGAGATCTTTTGGGGTTGCCATCATGACGACATGAGAAATACCATTATAAATTAGCGCCACTGGCTTTTCTGTGGCTACAGTATCATCTTCAGACGGCTGTAATTGACCATGTTTAAATTTATTTACATTAAAGCTTTTAATGCCCACTGTCATGGTTTATCTCGAAATAATTGTTTGACTAAATCTAGCTATCATTTTAAATATAATAACTTAGCTTAGCAGCAATAAAAAGGCCAATATTTAGGTTAGTTGATTTTGTAAGATTCTACCAATGATTAGTCCGATTAGAACTATCATATATTTGTTGTGTTAAAATAAAGTCTATCTAAAATAATTATGGTTGACAACTTTATGTCATTAAATGAAATTACGCATACGATTATGCAGTTTATTGAAAATCATCAAGTGTGGTCGCTGCCAATTATTTTTTTATTAGCATTTGGTGAATCACTAGCTATCATCTCTTTACTTGTTCCTGCTACCGCAATTTTATTAGGAGCCGGAGCTTTGATTGGAACTGGGGTGATTTCGTTTGTTCCTGTTTTGATTGCTGCATCATGCGGGGCTATTATCGGCGATCTAATATCTTATTGGTTAGGCAAACATTATCATCAACAGGTAATTGCTTCATGGCCATTGAATAAATATCCGAAAATGGTATTTCGTGCTGAACAGTTTTTTCAGCGTTATGGAACTTTTGGGGTGTTTATTGGCCGATTTTTTGGTCCTTTGCGAGCAGTCGTTCCTTTGATAGCTGGCACCATGCATATGCCAGCAACAAAATTCAATATTGCTAATGTGGCTTCTGCTCCTATCTGGGCATTTGTCCTATTGGCACCCGGAGCTTTTGGGGTGCCATGGTTAGAAACAATTTTTGGCTAAACTGTGCCAATAGTATAATTTCGGCGACCACTTTTACGACCAAGCGCTTCTAAGTTTGTTTGCAATGGTGGGAATGGTAAGGTCAGGTTATGACGTCGATAAGCATCCAGAATGAGTTTATGTATTGCACTGCGTAATTTCATTCGATGTCCCATTTCTGCCGCAAATACCCGTAATTCAAACAGTTGGATTCCTTCTTGAATATCAACTAAAAAGACTTGTGGTTCTGGATCGTTAAGTACAAATTCACATTCTTCAGAAGCTTGTTGTAAAAGCTTCATAACCAGTTCACTATCTGCATCAATGGTTGCAGGTATGGTTAATACTATACGAGTGATTGAATCGGATAATGACCAATTGACTAATTGTTCGGTGATAAACGCCTTATTAGGCATGACAATTTCTTTACGATCCCAATCGACTATAGTAATAGCTCGTGTACTAATTTTAGTGATATTACCAGTTAAATCTCGAATCGTAACGGTATCCCCAATCCTTACCGGTTTTTCAAACAAAATAATTAAACCGGAAATAAAATTAGCAAAGATTTCTTGTAGACCAAAACCTAAACCAACACCAAGTGCAGCAATTAACCACTGAATTTTAGCCCAATCTATACCAATGAATGAAAAAGCAATCATACAACCTATCATCAGAATAATGTATTTCGATACCGTGGTAATCGCATATCCAGTGCCTGGCGCTAAATCTAAATGCTGTAAAATGCCTAACTCAAGTAAGGCAGGTAAATTTTTAACTAATTGAACAGTAATGGTCATGACTAAAATAGCGATACACACTGCACCAAGTGTAATATGTTGTTCGATCTCATTACCATTGATAATGGTACTTGTGCCCCAAAGCTTTATATTATTCATAAAGGCAAAAGCCGAATGAAGTTCCGACCAAAGTAAGATCATACTAATTAAGGCTATTAGCATAATAATCGATCTGACTAATTGTAATGACTGAGCACTAATCGCATCTAAATCAATAATAGGTTCATCAACATTATCATTGATTGCAGTTATATCTTCTTCTATGCCTTTGGCGCGTTGCATTCGCTCTAATCGGCGCTGTTTAGTCCGTTCGAATTCAATACGACGTTTTTGTATCCACATCCAACGACGAATCATAAAATAAATAACTAATAAGCCAAACCAGATTATGACTGAGGCTTCTAATCTGCCCAGTAAAACTTCTGCTGTCGACAAATAACCTAAACAAGCAGCAATGATGGCTAGCCAAGGTGCACTTAATAGCATAAACCACAAAATATGACTTAATAAGTTATCCCCTGAACCTTTTTTATCAATATAAAGAGGGACGCCAGCTCTATGAATTGAATTAGTCATAAATACTAAAGCAAAACAGAGAATAATAAAGGCTATACGACCAATAGTTGCAGCAAATTGGCGATTACTAAACTGATCAAAACTCATCACAATGACAACTAATGGGATCACGACCCAAACAGATAGTTGATAGTATTTCATTGCGTGACGAACATTTTGTTTTGCCCAACCAAAGTGAGTGATAAACAATCCATTTGGGGAAGCAAAGTGTGCCGTAATAATGAATACCCACAAAATAGGTGCTGCGGCATTGACACCATAGCCTAAAGCAACAGCAACAGGGTAATCCCAATTAATTTGTAGTGCATAACCTAATGCGGCCCATAAAATAGGTACAGGTAATGCCATTATCAATGAAAAAATAATTACTTTTAAAGTCAGAGAATAACTATCTTGGGTGACTTTACCGACTCGAGTAGCTGATTTATTTAAAAATGTGTTGTATTTGCCACGCATTTTAAAATGCACATATACAAACATTATTGATAATACTAAAAAGAATAGTGGTTTTGGTGCGCTAAGCACTTCTAAACTAGCATTGTAGAGTTGTGATAGTGTATCAATTGAAACCGTGACATAAACCACATCTTTGGCTAAGTCTAAAGGAAAACTAAGTGAAATAGTGTTAACATCAGCAACCCAAAAGAAGTAACGATGAGCGGCATCATTAACTTCATCAATGGCATTGGTTAATTGTTTATTGGAAATTTTTAATTTAGTTAATTCAAGGATCGTGGTATCGGTCCCTGAAATTAATGTTTTAAGTAGTTCGCTTTGTTCGCGTAATAATCGTCGATATTGGCTGGCAGATTTAAGATTATTAAGAGGAATACTTAATGTTGGGTAATTCTCTAATCCGTTTAAGGTATTTGAATAATTAAGTTGTTGAACTTTTGCTTCAGCGATTTCAGCATCAAGTGGTTGTGACTTAGGTTTTTCTGGTAATCGCAATAGTTGTTGGCGCAGAGTTTCACCTAACGCCGTTGAAAAACTTAACCATTCACCTTGTTCTGCAAGGGTTGCAAGGGTATTTTGAACATGTGAAATTTGGGTATTAATATTATTTTGTTCATTAATAATGCTGGTTAAATGTGTTTTTTGGTACTCCATATTCTGACGAAGATCTTCATTCTTTTCATCGAGTTTAGTAATCACTTCTGCAAGTTGATCTTCATTATCAATAACAGGTATTGATTCTTCAGCTACAGCAAAGCATGAAATAGCCAGTAATATCCAACACAAAAAACCACGCATCAACATAGATTAGATCCTTTCGGCTAGTTTTTGACCTACTCGGGTAATATCACCATGTTTTAAATGGCTATCAAATTCAATAGCGTTGGAGGCAAATAAGGTGATAACGGTTGAGCCTAATTTAAAGCATCCCATATCTTGGCCTTTTGCTAATTTAACTTCACCAGCATAAGTCCAACGTTTCATCACTCCATCACGAGGTGGTGTAATTATACCAGCCCAATTTAATTCAATACTACCAACGATAGTCGCGCCCACCATAATTTGTGCCATTGGTCCAAATTCAGTTTCAAATAAACAAATTACTCGTTCATTTCGGGCAAAAATATTTGGAATACTTTCAGTTGTAGCTTGGTTAACTGAAAATAGAGAGCCTGGTACATAAATCATTTCACGTAATATACCATCACAAGGCATATGAAAACGATGATAGTTTTTAGGTGATAAATATGTGGTAGCAAAAGAGCCATTTTTAAAAAACTTTATCATATCTGGATGACAAGCAAGCAGAGATTCTAATGAGTAAAAATGACCTTTAGCTTGTAACAATAAATTATCTTGAATATTACCGAATTGACTAATTACACCATCTGCCGGCATGACAATTGAACTTTCTGAAGGATCAATAGGTCTCGCATCTTCATTGAGTTCACGAGCAAAAAAGTCATTAAATGTTGGATAATCTTTAGCATCAGTTAACTTCGCTTCACTTAGATCAATTTTGTATAGCTTACAAAAGCCAATAATCATCCATGTGGTGACTTTACCTAAACGTTTATTAGCTAACCAACCAAATATAACGGTTAATAACTGTTTAGGTAAAAGATACTGAATTATTGCTTTTAATTGATTTAACATAAATAGCTCTCAATTTATTTACTAAATGAACCATTATATCAATATTTGTTATGAAAGTATAAAAACACCACCTTTATTCTTATTTTGTGGTACAGATCACAAGCGTTTTAAAAATTTTGCCAAACTTATTTAACAATGGCCATCGATTAAAAGTGTAAATCAAAATAGTTCACTAGACTGTCTTCATTAGTAAAAATGAGGGTAGTTATAATGGCAAATAGATATATTGCTGCAATCGATCTAGGCGCATCAAGTGGCAGAGTCATGTTGTCGAGTTATCGATCTCAAACAGGAAAATTAACACTAACTGAGATACATCGATTTAGTAATGGATATAAGAGTGATGGTAAAAATTTTTGTTGGGATTTGACGTACTTAGAACAAGAAATTATAACCGGATTAAACAAAATTATTCAACAAGATATCAAACTCGATAGTATCGGTATTGATACATGGGGGGTTGATTATGTGTTGCTTGATAAACAAGGTCAAATTGTCGGCCCTACTTACTCTTATCGAGATCATCGTACTGACAACATTATGTCAAAAGTACAAGATGACATTGGTCTAGAAAATATTTATCAAAAAACGGGAATTCAGTTTTTAACCTTTAACACACTTTATCAACTTAGGGCAATGATGCTTGAATCACCAGAATGGTTATCACGAGTAACCGATTTTGTCATGATTCCTGATTATCTGATTTACCGATTAACCGGTGTATTAAATCGAGAATACACCAATGCAACCACCACACAACTTGTCAATGTGACGACTCAAGATTGGGATAAAGATTTACTTGATTATCTTGGTATACCACGTAAATGGTTTGGTGATATCAGTAAGCCTGGAAATCAAGTTGGATATTGGCAAAGTACCAAGGGAGATCATATCCCTGTAATTGCAGTCGCAAGTCACGATACTGCTAGTGCGGTTATTGCTGCACCAATCATCAATTTACATAGTGCTTATTTATGTTCGGGTACTTGGTCATTAATGGGATTGGAATCAAAACAACCACTGATAAGCAAACAAGCATTAAAAGCCAACATTACCAATGAAGGTGGTGTAGATGGTAATTATCGAGTATTAAAAAACATCATGGGATTATGGTTATTTCAACGGGTTTGTGCTGAAAATAATGTTAAAGATATTATTGAGTTAATCGCATCGGCAAAACAAGAACAACCTTTTACGTTTCTTATAAATCCCAATGATCCAAGGTTTTTAAATCCGGACTCCATGACAGAAACCATCAAACAGGTTTGTTTAGAAAGCAGTGGTCAAATTCCTGAAAACCTTCCTCAATTAGTCAGATGTATTTTTGACAGTCTAGCTCATTTATATCGAGATGTATTACACGAATTATCGACACTGAGTGGTAATCCTATTAAGACATTACACATTGTCGGTGGAGGTTGTCAAAATGCTTTTTTAAACCAGTTATGTGCTGACTTATGCAATGTTAATGTCACCGCTGGGCCTATTGAATCTTCGGCATTAGGAAATGTTGGCTATCAGTTAATTTCATTAGGTGAAATTGCGGATATTGATGCATTAAGACAGTTAATTTCACAGAATTTTGACACTAAATTTTATCAACCAAATTTTATTGAAAATTTTTATATTAATTAAGGAGTGCTACATGAACACTATTGAAAATGCTTATCAGATCGCTAAAGCAAGATTTGCTGAAATTGGGGTAGATACAGATGCTGCAATAGCAGCAATGGCAAAATTACCGATTTCAGTTCATTGCTGGCAAGGGGATGATGTTGGTGGTTTTGAAAAGCAAGAAGGTGAATTAACTGGTGGTATTCAAGCAACTGGTAATTATCCTGGTAAGGCTCGTACAGCTGATGAATTAAGAGCAGATTTAGATAAAGCCTTTAGCCTTATACCAGGCCCTAAACGACTAAATCTACATGCTTCTTATTTAGAATCAGATCAAAAAGTCGATCGTAATGAAGTTAAACCGGAACACTTTGCCAATTGGGTCAAATGGGCTAAAAAACATCAAATCGGTTTAGATTTTAATCCAACTTATTTTTCACATCCTTTAAGTAATGAAGGCACTTTAACCCATGTTAATCCAGAAATTCGACAATTCTGGATAGAACACGGCAAAGCATGTCGTAAAGTATCAGAATATTTTGGTAAAGAATTAGGTACACCTTCTGTTATGAATATCTGGCTACCTGATGGTATGAAAGATATTACTGTCGACAAATTTAGTCCTAGACAACATTTAGTTGAATCATTGGATGAAATTATTCGTGAAAAAATTGACCCAAAATATCATATTGATGCGGTTGAAAGTAAATTGTTTGGTATTGGTCTCGAATCTTATACCGCTGGTTCAAATGAATTTTATCTAGCTTATGCGACATCACGTAAAACTGCATTATGTCTAGACGCAGGGCATTTCCATCCAACGGAAGTGATTTCCGACAAAATTTCTGCAGTTATGCCGTTTGTTGAACATCTATTACTTCATGTCAGCCGCCCTGTTCGTTGGGATAGTGATCACGTGGTGCTTTTTGATGATGAAACACAAAATATTGCAAGTGAAATCATTCGAAACAAACTATTTGACCGTGTGCATATTGGTCTAGATTTCTTTGACGCTTCTATTAACCGTATTGCAGCATGGGTAATTGGTACTCGTAATATGAAAAAATGCTTATTAAAAGCATTATTAGAACCAACAGAAAGATTAAAAAAATATGAACATGATCGTGATTTTACCTCACGACTCGCATTACTAGAAGAACAAAAATCATTACCTTGGCAAGCAGTTTGGGATCAGTACTGTTTATTAAATGAAGTTCCAGTTGGTGGTCAATGGCTAGATGAGGTTCGTCAATATGAAACAACTGTCTTAACTAAACGATCATAAGGAACATAAAATGCAACAGATTCTTTCTTCTTGGTTTGTAAAAGGAATGATCAAAGCCACTTATGATATGTGGCTAAAAGGCTGGGATGAGCGTAATGGTGGTAATGTCAGTTTAAGGTTACTTGAAAGTGATGTGATCTCTTTTCAAAATGATTTTTATGAAAAACCACGTCATGTATCTTTGACGCAAGATGTCACTAAACTTGCTAACCAGTACTTTATTGTCACTGGATCTGGTAAGTATTTCCGCAATGTCATATTAGATCCTGCTGACACGTTAGCTATTGTTAAAATCGATGAACAGGGCAAAGGTTATTACATTATGTGGGGATTGATAAATGGTGGTTTACCAACGTCTGAACTAGCTGCTCATCTTCAATCTCATATCGTAAGAATTGAGCAAAGCCAAGGAAAAGATAGAGTCATCATGCACTGTCATGCAACTAATTTAATTGCTTTAACATATGTCCTAGAGCTTGATACTGCGGTAATAACCAGATGGCTGTGGGAAATGAGCACTGAATGTTTAGTTGTATTTCCGGATGGTGTAGGTGTGGTGCCTTGGATGGTTCCGGGTAAAGACGAGATTGGTTATGCCACTGCAAAACAGATGGCAAAACATAGTTTAGTTTTATGGGCTTTTCACGGTGTATTTGGAACAGGTCCAACCTTAGATGAAGCTTTTGGCTTAATTGATACAGCTGAAAAATCGGCAGAAGTTTTAGTCAAAGTGTTATCAATGGGAGGAAAACGTCAAACTATCACCTCGGAAGAGTTCAGATTGTTAGCTGAGCGTTTTGGTGTCACTCCAATGGAAGATGCTATAAACAGTAAAAATTGCTAATAAAAATATAAGGATATGGATATGGGTAGTTCAATTATTTTAGGCATATTCTGGCACTTTGTTGGTGCTGCTTCTGCTGCTTGTTTTTACGCACCACTTAAAAAAGTAAAAAACTGGTCATGGGAAACCATGTGGTCAATCGCAGGGTTATTTTCTTGGATTATATTACCATGGTCAATAAGTTATTTTTTATTACCAGACTTTTGGGCTTATTATGGTTCGTTTGGTTCAGACATATTAATTCCGGTCTTCTTATTTGGCGCAATGTGGGGAGTCGGTAACATTGGTTATGGCTTAACAATGCGTTATTTAGGTATGTCGATGGGAATAGGTATCGCTATTGGGATAACCTTAATCGTCGGCACTCTCATGACTCCAATATTACAAGGTAAATTTGGTGAATTATTGGCCTCGACAGGCGGTAAAATGACATTATTAGGCGTAGTCGTTGCTGTTATTGGGGTTGCTATAGTAACTTACGCTGGCTTATTGAAAGAAAAAACCTTAGGTGTACAAGTTGAAGATTTTAACTTAAAGAAAGGTCTTCTTCTTGCCATCATGTGTGGTATTTTCTCGGCTGGTATGTCATTTGCTATGAGCGCAGCAGTACCTATGCATGAAAAAGCGGCTGAGCTTGGTGTGGATCATTTATACGTGGCACTTCCAAGTTATGTCATTATCATGGGTGGAGGGGCAATTATTAATCTCGGTTTCTGTATAAGTCGACTCTGCGTTAAAAAAGACTTATCCTTCAAAAAAGATATCTCTGTTGCCAAAGCCTTATTAATTAGCAATATTCTTTTTGCTATCTTAGGTGGTGCAATGTGGTATTTCCAATTCTTCTTCTATGCTTGGGGGCATGCAAATATTCCAACAGAATATGGCTTTATGAGTTGGATGTTACATATGAGTTTCTATGTACTTTGTGGTGGGATTGTTGGTTTAGCACTAAAAGAGTGGTTTGGTACCGGTAAAAAACCAGTACGTATTCTTTGTATTGGTTGTTTAGTAATCATTGTTGCTGCCAATATTGTCGGTTTAGGAATGACTAGTTAATTAAAAGGAAAACATTATGGCTTATAGAATGATTTTAAATGAAACATCTTATTTTGGTGCAGGCTCAATCAGTCAAATCGTAGATGAAGTTAAAAAACGTGGTTTTAAAAAAGCGTTAGTGGTTACGGATAAAGATCTAATCAAATTCAAAGTAGCAACTAAAGTAACACAATTACTAGATAACAATGGTTTTTCTTATCAAGTATTTGATGAAGTCATGCCAAATCCAACCATTAGTATTGTTCAAAAAGGGGTTGAAGTTTTCAAACAATCTGGTGCAGATTATTTGATTGCGATTGGTGGTGGGTCACCCCAAGATACCGCAAAAGCTATCGGTATTATCATCAATAATCCAGAATTTGCGGATGTTCGTAGTCTTGAAGGCGTTGCGCCAACTCAAAAACCAGCAGTACCTACGATCGCAATTCCTACGACAGCAGGTACAGCTGCTGAAGTGACCATTAATTACGTAATCACAGATGAAGAAAATAAACGTAAATTTGTCTGTGTTGATCCACACGATATACCGGCTGTTGCAATTATTGATTCAGATATGATGACAAGTATGCCTGCTAGTTTAAAAGCAGCAACTGGTGTTGATGCCTTAACTCACGCGATCGAAGGTTATATAACTAAAGGGGCGTGGGAATTATCAGACATGTTCCACTTGAAAGCGATTGAAATTATTTCTCGCTCATTACGTGACTCGGTAAGAGGGATCGCAAAGGGTAGTGAAGACATGGCATTAGGGCAATATATCGCAGGTATGGGTTTTTCAAATGTGGGCTTAGGATTAGTTCATGGAATGGCACATCCACTCGGTGCTTTTTATGGTACACCTCATGGTGTGGCTAATGCCGTCCTTTTACCTCATATAATGGCTTACAATGCTGAATTTACTGGTGATAAATATCGCGATATCGCTAAAGCAATGGGAGTAGCTGCGACGGAAAACATGACTATCGAACAAGTTAGAAAAGCCGCTGTTAATGCAGTTAAACAACTTAACATTGATGTCGGTATTCCTGCAACATTAAAAGAGATCGGCGTAAAATTAGATGATATTCCTGCGCTAGCCCAGGCTGCTTTTGATGATGTTTGTACCGGAGGTAATCCTCGCGATACTAACGTAAGAGAAATTGAGCAACTATATCATTCTATTTACCAATAAAAATGACACAATGAAAGTGAAATAGGTTAAACACAAAGTTAACCTATTTCAAATAAAAAGGAATTATTATGATAAGAAAAGCGAGTATTATGCAGGTTCATCCTGATAAACATGCAGAGTATAAGAAGCGGCATGATGAAATATTTCCTGACTTAGTGAAGGAACTTAAAGCTCATGGAGCTCACAATTACTCAATCTTTTTAGACAGCAAAAGAAATCTACTTTTTGCCTATGTCGAAATTGAATCTGAGGAACGTTGGGATGCTGTAGCTAAAACAGCAGCTTGTCAAAAATGGTGGGCATTTATGAAAGATATCATGCCAAGCAATTCTGATAACAGCCCGATTAGTGAATCATTAACTGAAGTTTTTTATTTATTATAAAATATTCCTCTCTTTAATACACATAAAAGAGAGGAAACTAAATATATAATCATTTCTATACACTCAATTATCACTTCTTATCGTTAAATTGGGCTCGATATTCGGAAGGAGTCTGATTGGTCAGCTTTTTAAACACAGATGAAAAATAGTTACTATCATCATAACCACATTCTGCCGCAATCATACTAATCGAATAATCAGTAGTTCTAAGTAAAGACATTGCATCACATAGACGTCTTTTTTGTAAGTAGCCAGTAATAGTCATCCCTGTTTGACTTTTAAATAAGCGACTAAGTGAACGGCTTGCGATATGATTTTCTTTGCAAAAAACATCAATATTAAATGGCGTCGCAATACTGTTATGAAGAGCCGTGAACAATAAATCCAATTGATGAGTAGCAGTAGGTAGAGCTACCGTTGGAGCTTGTTTAATCCGATCTAACAAAATAACCAACTGTAAAAAAAGAGCCTCAGATAAATGAACGGAGGCTAAATTGTTTTTCTTAGACTCAACATCTAACTGTTCAATAAGTGGTGATAAAAGTTTAAGGGATGAAGGTTGAATACGCCAAGAACGTTCATTATGTCTAGCAGTCACTTTAGGTAAATAAGACTCAATAGTGGATGATAAAAATAGTGATTCTCTCAAATATAAAATATTATCCAATCTAAGGTCATTAACAGATTCATAGCCATGCACATCTTTCGGATTAATATATAAAATATCACCACTGGTAATAGGATAAACATATTCATTCCAATGATGCAGCCCATTACCAGAACAGACAATCACAATTTCATTAAAATCGTGGTTATGCAAAGGAAAGGGTTGTTGATGATCACGTCTTTCGACAGTAACAGTATTTATCTCCGAAATAAAATAGTCTTGTTTATATAAACGTAAACATTTTTCCATAGACTGTTCCTGATTGATTAATGATAACGTTTATCTGGATTATTACGTAATGTTTGTGGCGAAAACGTAAATTCTTGTTTAAAACAGGTTGAAAAATAAGCACTGTCATTAAAACCACACTCTTGTGCAATAGTTGTGATGGATTTATTGCTGTAAATTAACTGTGTGTAAGCATTAGCCAACCGTAGCTTTATTAAATATTTTTGTGGTGTGATACCAATTTCATTCTTTATATGTCGATGAAAAGAGCGTAATGATAATGAAAATTGCTCAGTTAATTGTGCCCAATTAATTGGCTCCTTAAAATTGATTTGTAACCAACGTAGAAGTTGTTTAACGCGATTATCATAGGAACCAGAACCCTGATTAACATAAAGATTATTATTAAAAATCAAAAGTAATTGTAAAAATAAACTCTCCTGAATAGCATTTGATTGATTTGGCGTTAATTGCTTAATAATCGATTGAATATTTTCATCAGTTTTTTTATCAAAAAAGTAATGCGATTGAATTGGATCAGGATTGGGGATTAATTGATTTATTCCATTGATAAAATGAAAATTTTTAGGATCTCTAAACAAAATATTGGTCAAATGCAAATCATGAACGCTTTCGTACAAATGACAGTCGGAAGCCTTAATATAAAACATCATGCCTGGATATAAATCAAAAAGTCGCCCATTCAATATGTGTTTACCGTATCCGCTAGTTACAATAACGATCTCATTGAAATTATGGGTATGTTCAGGATAAACAGGTTGTGGTGTTCGAGGCTCAATGGCGATATTTTGATCGCTAGACGAGAAAAAATCTTTATCAAGTAACATCTCAATCATTCTGAACCTCACTTCTTTTTAAAACTTACCACCACATTCTAAAAAGTAAATCGAAATCTCACCTTTAATATTTGGACAGCTAACCTAATATTTTGGCTATAAATTATAGCTATGCAGGACTTTTTATTAAAATTGTGCGAAACTTCACATTTTTAAAATTTTTCCGTTTAAAAGTTCATCAGAACGCGACTGAATACCAAGCAGTTGAAGTTTTTTATAGAATAAAATTCTAAAATTTTTATTTGTTTCGATAACGTTAGTTATAATATTTTTTGTTTTTCTGACTTGGTGAGGGTGTTTTTTTATACAAAATAGCAGAGCATTTTTAATTATCATCAAAACTTTCAGGTATATCTGTTTCCTTCAAAGTTCAAAAAAATAATTAACCGTGAACTAAAAAACTACTCCAGTTAATCTGACTTATTATGGAAGCGCGTATTTTTTTAGTTATAGTTTATATAGCGATATTAGCAAAGATGATAAAAGAGAAAAAATAACGTTTGTGCAATGCTTAAGGGGGGCACAAAGAAAGTGTTTTTAAATGTTAGCCTATCATTGTTACCCACACAAATTCATAGATGTTGCAATTGAAATTTATCTTAATGTTTCATAACGAACAATGGAACATTTACAATACAAAAAATACCAAATTATCAATAATAAATATTGGAATTAAAATCCCTATTGACCATTTCATATAGCCAAAAAAGCTTGGCATATTAATTTTATGTTGTGTGGCAATACTTTTAACCATAAAGTTAGGTGCATTACCAATGTAACTTAATGCCCCCATAAATACGGAACCCATTGAAATTGCCAATAGTGTGTCTGCATAAGTGGTCATTAAAGTAGTTGCATTACCGGATGCTAAATTAAAAAACACCAGATAAGTTGGTGCATTATCTAAAAATCCTGACAATGAACCCGATAACCAAAAATACATACTGTTTATTGGTGTGGCTTGTTCACTGGTGACCAATGATACTATTGAACTTAACGTGCCATCATTGCCGGCACGTAAAATTGCCAGAACGGGTACTATAGTAATAAAGATACCAATAAACAATTTGGCAACTTCTTTGATTGGATCCCAATTAAATTCATTGCCAGCTCGTACTTGCTTTGGCGTGATCAGTATTGAAAGAATCGTTATAGCAATAAAAAGGCCATCACGAACTAGATTTTCTAATTCAATTTGCGATCCTAATAGCGTGAAGTTTATCGCTGGATGCCAAATGCCAGATAAAAGCACACTAGCAATTATCGCCATTAGCAAACCGATATTTTTTAGACCGTATAATTTAACTACTTCTGATCTATAAGAAAGGGAAATATTGCCATATTGCTTAACATAATAATATCTATCGATAAAATAATAGATGATAAGTAATAAACCTGATGTAAAAATAACTGGCAATAACATATGTTTAACAGTCCAGAAAAAATCCACACCTTTTAAAAAACCAATGAATAATGGTGGATCACCTAAAGGCGTCAAACCACCGCCAATATTAGCGACTAAAAAGATAAAGAAAATTACTGTGTGAACTGAATGGTGTCGTTGCCGATTAGCTCGCAGTAATGGCCGAATCATTAACATCGCTGCGCCAGTTGTTCCCATAATTGAAGCGAATACCACACCAATGGCTAATAAAATAACATTTGATTTTGGCGTACTTATTTTATCGCTTTTGATAAGGATACCACCAGAAACAGTGAACAATGCCAACAGTAATAATATAAAAGGGATATACTCTTCAATAATGGCATGGGCTGTTAATTGAATTGTGGTAGATAAGCCGAAAGAAAATAATGCAGACCCTAGAAATAGTAACGTCCAAACCAAAACAATTTTGCCATAATGATGATGCCACAGCCGTGCTAAAAATAGAGGGCATAATGCGATAGAAAGCAAAATTCCAACAAATGGGATAGCCCAAAATAACGATAACGCCTGCCCATTAAACTCGCTTGCATGCAGTTGAAAAGAGATTAACATTAAACTAATAAATGGTATTATTGATAATTTGGATAGACGTTTCATTGCGTTATTATGTGAATCGAAAGTGGCAGATTATAACAAATCCACAATTAATTTTCGAATTAGTTACACTTAAATAAAATTTAGTTTAACAGTAATAAAAAATTTGAGGAGAGGGGTTTTTTTAACCTAAAAGCTTTGGCTATTTTCGCATATTTGCGTAAAAAGGCTATAATAGCCGGCAATTTTTCATATCGGATTATTCATGCAGACAACATCGCCAATGATTAATAAAGATGTTTTACATCGACGTAATAAGCATATTAATGGTTACCCATTTGATTTACTTATTAAAACGTTACCAGCATTATCTAACTTTGTTAAACCTAACCAATATGGTCGGGTAACGATTGATTTTTCTAATCCTGTTGCTGTTAAGATGCTAAATAAAGCACTTTTATTGCACTATTATCGACTCTCTTATTGGGATATTCCAGACGATTACCTATGCCCTCCAATTCCAGGACGAGCAGATTATATCCACTATTTGGCTGATTTATTAGCGCAAGATAATCAGAATAAGATCCCAACAGGTAAGAGAATTAGCATGTTAGATATTGGGGTTGGTGCCAATGCCATTTATCCAATTATTGGTTGTGCTGAATATGATTGGTCATTTGTAGGTAGTGATATCAATCCAACATCAATCAAGGTTGCGTCGTTAATAGCAAAATCTAATGAATTATTAAAAAATAACCTACAATGTCGTTTACAACCCAACAGCGATGCTATTTTTGCAAATATCATTAAGCCAAAAGAATTTTACTTGGCAACTTTATGCAATCCTCCTTTTCATAATTCAAAGCAACAGGCTCAAGCGAGTGCTCATACAAAACTACAAAAATTGGGTAAATTAAGTTCAGAAAAAGATCAAGTTGTGCTTAATTTTGGAGGACAACATGCTGAACTTTGGTGCAAAGGAGGAGAAAGTGCATTTATAGCCAAAATGATTGCCGAAAGTGTTAACTATAAAACACAATGTCTATGGTTTACTTCGTTAGTGTCGAAAAAAGAATCGCTGACAAGGATAAAACAACAATTAAAAAAAGCATCCGTAACTGAATACCAAATTATACCCATGGCTCAAGGTAAAAAAATTAGCCGTTTTGTTGCATGGACATTTTTCGATCGAGAACAACGACAAAAACAGGTCAAAAATTTTGAGGAAAGGCGAGAACTGTAATAAGAGTTTTTTAATTGTAAAATGAATAAATTGTCCATCAATGTAAAGTATTTCATTAACAAATTTTTACATAAAAAGTTATTACAAATCTAATATTTTACTTTACTATGTAACAGATGTATTTTTTTACATTCACCATTTAGAATAATATTATTTTTTTTATGATATTTAATGTATGTGTTTGAAAATTATATGTAAATTATAGCAAGGATTAGCGAAAATATGTTAAAATATGGTCTTAATCGGGCATCGGGCATCGGGCATCGGGCATCGGGCATCGGGCATCGGGCATCGGGCATCGGGCATCGGGCATCGGGCATCGGGCATATAAACACTTATCAATAAAAAATTTTAGTCAATTACGTATAAAGATACGTTATTCATATAAATCATCCAATTTAATTTATTCATTATATTTATTCTCCTTATTATTGAGCTTTAATATTAATGCTTTAACCGTTCAAACTGTTAACGTTATTCACGGGAATAACCCTGAAGTTATAAATACACAAATAGCTGCAGATAAACATGGTTTTATGGTAAACGGTGTATTTTATAGTGAATTTAGCGGTAATATCAAAGAAAACGAAATTAAAGAGTTTGATGCTAATTTAACTTTTAATCAATTTGCCATACAGCGATTTAATTATCAATCATTAGACAATCGAATGAATTATCAAGATCTAGACGGTGATGATATCGATCCTATTCAACCATTTCTAACCACGGAAACCACTTGGCAATGGTTTGATGCTAATGGCAATAAAATTTCTACTAGCGATAAAAATAAGATAATTGGTTGTGGAAGTGGTTATCCAATGCCATTAATGTTAGAAATAACTAATCAAGTACAAACTTTCTCGCAATATGGTCAACCGAGAAAAAGTGATTTTGTAACAATAAAAAAGGTCTACAAAATTGCAGTAAAATCTGAATTGTGTTATGCCAAACCTTATGCGACAGAACTAGTGCCTGAATATCAATGGGATGGTATCAACCCAGATGATAGTTATAGTTGGAATGATCCTAATTTTACGCAAAGGGATCCAAAGAATGGCGGTGGTTATTCAAGTGATTATATCCCTAATATGGGCTATAAAGTTAATCCGACTGAGTCATCAGGGAGAAAATTTCCAACTACAGGATTTTCTGGGGCAAAATTTCAGCTAGTTATGACGGGGTCTCAAACGGATTATCAATTTAGTATTCCAGTTAATCCTGATAATAAGGTCAGTATAGATAGTAGGGGTTATATTACATTAAATGATAAACCTACAGGACCAGTTACTGTACGTGCAACACTGATTCGAAATAATAATGTCATCCATGAGTATACTTTTAATCCTACTGATATATGGGTTATTCCACATATTGGGCAGATCACTATTGAGCAAGCAGTGCAGATTTGTGGCGGTCGTAATAATATGCTATCTATAACAGAACTTTCAGATTCACCTAGAGCTTATGATTTTTATAACCTAACCTCTTTAGATCATCTTAGTAATAGTGCTACCAGACAAATCGGGAAATCTGTATTTGGTGAGTGGGGATGGGTTACTAAGGATGGTTATCCTGATTCAAATTGGCAAAAAATGAGCGTTGATGTAAGTTCATTTGTTGGAAATTATTGGGCTAAGGAAATTAATAAGGATAATCCTAGATTGGGATTTGTAGTTCATAGTCATGATGGTTTTGTCGGTATACAACCATATGATTTTTTTGTTGGGCCAACATATCGTACTCACTATGCGAATGCTCTTTGTAGAAAATAAATTAGGTTATTACTTATTAGACAAGAATCATTATGAATATGTTACAAAAATTTTATCAACAAGATCAATTCAAAGGTATATTACTATTTAAAGAAGGTATGTTTTTGCGTGCTTATAATCAAGGCGCTTTTCTTTTAACTGAGCATTTAGGCTGTTGCCTAAATCTACGTTTTATGCAGTTTAAAAAATATCCTAATCGTCAGATTGTGGTGTGTGGTTTTCCCGAATCAAAGTTGACCGAGCGATTGCCAAAAGCGGTGAAAACCGTTTTTGGCGCTGAGCTTAGAATGGATTACGATACTGAACAATATCATCAGTGGTTAAAGCGACGTTGGCATGAAGAGAGAGTAGCGAACGAAATGTCAAAAGCCGACATCGAGCCGTTGAAAACGAGCAAGGCGTCGGCGTCGGAGCCAGCGGATATAGATAAAAAATTATACAAAATAGAATTAAAATTAAGTAAACAACAACTCATTTATTTAAAATATTGGCAAAGCGATAGTCATATAATCGATACAGATAAAGAGTTCATCAAAAATATAAAAAAACAATTATTCAAAACATGATCTAGTTACTTTCTGAAATTATTATTAAGTAGGTTATTTTTCGTATAATTTCAGATAAGTATGATATATAGGCACTATATATCAAATAGTTAGATTTATTAATAATTGGGTAATCCTCAAATTTTGAGGAAAGGGGTTTTTCAGTGACAGCTTAATAACGATATCGTTAATTAACTATAAATTAACTTATATTTTCATAGTCAAAATTAATAGTATTAGCTATTTTTTGTTGTATGATGTTTCTGTTATATCAGCAATATAAGGATCATCATATGCAAGAGAAGCCAAGAAAAGCAATTATTAATGCGTTATTAACAGTTATTAAAGTTGAACAGTTATCCCATAGTTTTTTACGTTTGCATTTTAGCTGTGATAAGCCGTTGATGGTCAACCCTAATTGGATTTGTCCTCATTTAAAATTACTCTTTGCTGATCCTTTGACTGATGAAATTACTTTTCCGCAATTAGACGAAAATAATAAAATCATGGTAAGTGATCGAATTTGTCAATTAGCGCGTAGTTATAGCATTCGTGGTTATGATGAATCCACCAATCAGTTAATCATTGATTTTGCTATTCATTCTCATGGATTAGCGACGTGTTGGGCTCAAAAGGCTAAAGTAGGCGATCAAGTTGGTATTGTTGGTACTGCAGGTAAATTAGAATTTGATAATCAATTTTTAGTTTTGATGGGCGATATTTCTGCAGCGCCAACTATATGTTATACCGTAGAAAATTTACCTAGTTCTCAAAAAGCATTAGCTTTTATTGAAGTTAATCACAAAACGGATATTGTTGAGCTCCCAATCAACAAAAATGTAACAGTTCAATGGTTCGTTAAGGATGTAAATGCTCCTAATCAATTAATTGAAGCTGTAATGAACATTGATTTGAGTGATCAAGAAAATATATTGTTTTGGGGAGGAATGGAAAGATCATTAGCACAACAATTACGCCATTCAATCAAAGATAAATATCTAAATTTAGAACCTAATGCTATTCAGATCACCAGCTATTGGCGAGAAGGATTTGCTGAAGGCGAATTTAAACATCGTGATTAATAGTTGGTAGAGAGTTGTGAATATTCTTGCTCATTTACATTTAGCAACTATTGCCAATAGCTCGCTAATTGGCAATACTGTTGCTGATTTTGTAAAAGGTGATCCTTATCAGCAGTATCCGACAGAGATAGCTGAAGGCATTATGTTGCATCGAAAAGTTGATAATCTTACTGATAGTTTTCCCTCTGTTAAACAAGCAAAAATGTTATTTAGAAATAGTCATCAACGTGTTGCTCCAATTACGCTTGATATTGTTTGGGATCATTTTTTATCAAAGTATTGGCATGATTTTGGTTCAAGTCAAACTTTATCGTCATTTAATATTATGACTAAAAGGCATATTCAGCCATATATTATTGATTATCCTAAAAATTACCAATCTTTTATGAATGCAATGTGGCGAGAATCTTGGCTAGAAAATTACGCTTCAATCGATTTTATTGCGAAAGTATTAAAAGGTATGGCACAGCGAAGACCAAAGCTTTATTTATTGCAAGAAACTATTATTGATATCAAGCAAAATTATAATGCATTAGAAATACTTTTTTTTGATTTATACCCGAAAATATGTACATTTGTAAAATCGGCATAAGTTAATGAGACAATGGTTATCGTATAATTTAGTTATATAAACTCATTCGATAACCATTAAAAAAATCAAATAGTTTTATTAAGGTAAAGCGATTTTTTTATCTTCCAATATTATTAAGTTATTGATATCTGGTTTTTGAGTTATTGGTACTAAGTTTTCAATTGTCGCTTGCGGAGCTTGACCAATGCTGCCTCCTCTTGGCTTAGTACGAATTACCTGGCTTTCAGGTAATGTCGTATTGTTAGTTAGATTAGCCCATAACCACTCAATGGCATCTTCACCGTAATAATCAATAGCCAATAATGTATTATCAAATGGTGATTTGCCGTCGAGATAACTAGCATTTTCAACTTCGATATAACGTAGTTGTGATTCTTTTCCTTCTACTCCACTATTTAAAGCAACATAAGGGCGAGATGTATGATCTATTAACTGTTTGACATTATTTTGTCCATGTACAATAAACGTTTTAATTTTATTTAAATTTCCGGTTGCTTGTACTTGTTTGAGTCCATCAATAACTCGTTTCTCGGTTATTTTTTCTCGTAAACAAATTGCTCCTTTAATACCATAATCTATTTGATTTTCAATTTCAGAACTTGAGTACCATGCTCGTCTTGGTGAAACGATATCTTTATTTACAACAAGATCAATAGCGGTAACATCTTTATCTGCCCAAATAGGTAAATGACCATTAGATAGTGACCATATTTCAGAGAAGTTTACTTCTTTTAACGGCATTACTTCGCCAAAATTATAGAGTCGATCTTGTTGAGTGCTGGCCACAGAATAATCGCACATGTTTTCTGTAACATCAAAACGACCATATGAACTGATATATTGATACGGAAAGGCAATAGACTCTTTATAATAAAAATAGGGTAACTGGATCTCCATCTCTGGTCGCCAACCATAAGCATGTAATTTGTCTAGAGCTTCTTTAGGTGTTCCTGTAGTTAATAATTTAGCCTTTTTTAGTGCATCACAGCGATTTTGTGAATAAAGATATTTCAACGCATAAGGAACATAATTGTCTGACTTATTAGGCTCAATTGCCGGGATGGCACAAGGAATATAAAGTGCTACTAAGGTAGCATAATCAGGAATTGAATTATATTTTAAACTTCTAGCACTAGTTTTATTTTGGATTGAAAGTGAGGTAATATCTGGGTTTGGTTGTATTTGTGGATTAACCGCAACAATACCATCAATGATACCATTTTTATCTAATTCACCAGCCTTCAAAGCTGCACTACCACCATCCTCAGCACCATAGATTAATATCAACGTATTATCCGCGTTAAAATCGCGAGTGTTTGTGGCTGAAAATCTATCATTTATTTCATAAAGTGCAAATTCAATAGAATTTAAAATATATTTGCCCCAATTATGTTCAGGATTTTGTTTTGAATGTAACTGTTTAACGGCATATCTATTTGGATTATTTTCGATAAAAATTTCTCTATTTTTAATCTTAGGATTAAATAATAGATTATCTTTTGCAATTTTTCCTTCTATAGTGAAACCTTGCTGATTTGTAATATCGTAAATACCATTCCCCAATCCTTTATCGTTATAAACTACTGCACAATTGTGTTTTAGTCCCCAAAGCCCACGAATTTGCATATCTTTTGCGTTATATAAACCGTCATAATTGCTAGCAGGAACGGCCACTATACATGGTTTTTTCTTATCAAAATCAACGGGAATTTGTAATAGAATACCGACATTTTCTTCTTTAAGTGTCGCTAAAATTTCGCTACCGGCTATTTTTCCGTCGAACAATGGTGATAAGTTTTTCTGTTTAAAGCCAAATAATTGACCCTCTCCAGTTTTTGTATCAATAAAACGATTTAGTTTGGCTCGACGAAGCTCCTGCGTCGTGGGATTAGCTGGATCAGCAAATTTGAATTTTTGTATCATTGATGATAAAGGTGTAAAGCCAATGCCGGCTGTAACCAGATCGTCGCTATCACCATCATAGTAGTTTGAACTGTGAATAGTAATCCATTGTGGTTTTGGTTTGTAGAGATTGTTTTGATCGGTATAGCCTATATTCGGAATTGTAACTAGTGGTAAAAATAGTAATGATATTAAAGTTTTTTTATTTCTGATTATTAAGGTCATTACAGTAGCTTCCCATTTTTTAATTAGTTTAGTTTTCCATTTTATGATTGATTATATAATTTATTCATTAGACGGTAAATTTTGCTTCCCAAGAGCCCAAAACGCCGAAATAATTTTTTCTGATAATCGTCTTTTTTGAACGCATATACCGACATCAAATGGTTGCATTAAATTGGTTGACCATTCAGTAATTCGCTCGCGTACTCTTTCTGGGCTGTTTTCCATTACCACTTTTGGCAATAATGCCACACCGCATCCTAAAGCAACCATAGATACAATTGCCTCATGTCCTGCAACTGTTGCATAAATTCTAGGACAAGTTATTTTTTGTTGTTTGAACCATAAATCAATTCTTTGTCGGCTGGGGCCATGTTCTGGCAAAATGAAAGGAATGTTATGCCAATCCGGTGTTTTTTGATGTAACTTATCACTAAATGAGCTATTGAGTTTAGGAATTAATAAGACCATTTCAATTTCACCTAATTTTATAAATTCAACACCAGCTGGTAATTGTTTAGGTTTGCCTGCAATGGCAAGATCAGCCTGATTGGATTGAATTTTTTCAACTGCATCAGCGGCATCGCCAGTAGATAGTTTAATTTCAACGAGTGGATAATGCATGCGGAAGCGATCTAATATATCAGGTAAATGGCTATAGGCAGCCGTTACCGAGCAAAATAATGTTAATTCTCCGACCAATTGTTGAGTAGATTGATCTAACTCGTGCTTTAATTGTTGATGTAGATTTACAACTTGTAGAGCAAATCGTTTAACTTTTTCGCCTTCATGAGTAATTTGAACTTGTCGATTGTCGCGAATAAATAATTGATGGCCAAATTGTTCCTCAAGGCGTTGGATTTGCCTTGAAAGCGTAGATGGACTAACATGCATTGCATCAGCGCTCATACCAAAATGGCATGTCTCACACAAATGTAAAAACAATTTTAGGTCACGAATATTCATATTAATGGTTATTTTCAGATATTTCTAATATTAAACACTATTACTAAATAGTGATTATATCATCATCAGTATTAAATGCCGCTATTATGCATAGATATATCAATAAGGCAAATAGCAAAATAGTCTTCTTCAATGGCAATATAGATGTAGACCTGTTAGAATACGCCATTATTTTTGCTTAGCTAAATTGATTAATTTTATGACTGAACAAGCTTATTTAGACGAAGTTAAGGCTCGTCGTACTTTTGCTATTATCTCTCACCCGGATGCGGGTAAAACGACTATCACCGAAAAAGTATTGTTGTTTGGACAAGCGATTCAAACTGCGGGTACGGTTAAAGGGCGTGGTGCAAATGCTCAGCACGCTAAATCAGATTGGATGGAAATGGAAAAACAGCGTGGTATTTCTATCACCACATCGGTTATGCAATTTCCTTATAATGATTGTTTAGTTAACTTACTTGATACTCCTGGGCATGAGGACTTTTCGGAAGATACTTATCGAACATTAACTGCTGTTGATAGTTGTTTAATGGTTATTGATGCCGCAAAAGGTGTCGAAGATAGAACACGTAAATTGATGGAAGTAACACGTTTACGTAATACGCCAATTTTGACTTTTATGAATAAACTTGATCGTGATATACGTGATCCAATGGAGTTGCTTGATGAAGTTGAAAACGAACTTAACATCATGTGCGCACCAATTACCTGGCCAATTGGTTGTGGTAAATTATTTAAAGGCGTCTATCATTTAGCGAAAGATGAGACTTATCTTTATCAAACAGGTAAAGGTCATACTATTCAGGAAGTTCGTATTATTAAAGGTTTAGATAATCCAGATCTCGATAACACAATTGGTGACGATTTAGCACAGCAACTTCGTGATGAGCTTGAATTAGTACAAGGGGCATCAAATGAGTTTGACCTGGAAGCATTTTTATCTGGTGATTTAACCCCAGTATTTTTTGGTACAGCGCTTGGGAATTTTGGTGTTGATCATATGCTTGATGGATTGACTGCTTGGGCTCCGACGCCTCAACCTCGCCAGAGTGATAAACGAGAAGTTGCCGCTACTGAAGAAAAATTTACTGGTTTTGTATTTAAGATTCAGGCCAACATGGATCCTAAACATCGTGACCGAGTAGCCTTTATGCGTATTGTATCGGGTAAATACGAGAAAGGCATGAAGTTGCGTCATGTTCGTATCGCAAAAGATGTGAATATTTCTGATGCGTTAACCTTTATGGCTGGTGATCGAGATCATGTTGAACAAGCTTATGCTGGTGATATTATTGGTTTACATAATCATGGCACTATACAGATTGGTGATACTTTCACTCAGGGTGAAGATCTTAAATTTACCGGTATACCTAATTTCGCCCCTGAGCTGTTTCGTCGTATTCGTTTAAAAGATCCTCTTAAACAGAAACAATTATTAAAAGGTTTAGTTCAGCTTTCAGAAGAAGGTGCTGTACAAGTATTCCGTCCAATTGCCAACAATGATTTAATTGTTGGAGCGGTAGGGGTGTTGCAATTTGACGTAGTTGTTGCGCGTTTAAAATCTGAATACAACGTAGAAGCGATTTATGAGCCAGTAAATGTAACAACAGCTCGTTGGGTTGAATGTAGTGATGCTAAGAAACTTGATGATTTTAAACGAAAATGTGAGCAAAATTTGGCACTAGATGGTGGTGATAATCTATCTTATATTGCGCCGAGTATGGTTAATTTGAATTTAACCCAAGAGCGGTATCCTGATGTTGAATTTAGAAAGACACGTGAGCATTAATCATTTTTTGAGCATGTATACTGATAATTAAAGAGCTGGTTTGCCAGCTCTTTTGCTTTATTTAAAAGGCGTTTATCGTTATAAAGCAAGACCATGTAGAGCAATGCCGTCAAAAGATCGCCATTGAGCTAAGTCATTTTCCAGTAACCTTACCGTTTCAAATAACTTTTCTTCATCCCCCATAAAACTAATTTCATTATTTCCTATTCTTGCTGATAAGTGCGAGGAGTCAGTATAAACATCATTATCACCACAAGGGTTATCTTTTTGGCGTAAAATAACATTGCTATCATTGGATGCGAGTTTTTCAATCTCGTTATTAGTTATAATCGGAATGTAAATACTCTGAACTTCTTCATAAAGTAGATTATTTTCGAGCGCAATAATAATTTTTTTTTCGTTTTGAACACCCCAAGTTAACCAATCCTTACTAATATTATAAATATCTGTGTAATTAGTACGGTAAGCCATAATAATATATTTTGAGATATAGGAGGATTGAATGTTTTTTACAATTCGTTCGTCAATATCTTTATTGAGTAACCAGAAAGGGATGACAACATCGATTTTATCACCCCATGACTGACTGAGCATTTCTATGGCATTATTCCAAAGTTGCCAAAAATGGTTGGCATCTTGATTGTATTCTTTTAACACATAAGGTTCGATATCATACTGAATACCAGCAAGACAAGGCTTATTTTCACGCATAGAACAAAACTGTTTAATTATTTTATTACGCCTGATGGCATTTTTTAAGCCAGAGTCTATGACCATATAGGGTGAACCTTCTACCGCAATGATTTTTATTTGATTTTCATAGGCAATATCAAGGAGTTGATTTAACTGTTCTTTAAATTTTATTGTTCCATTTTCAATTGCTAATTGTAGATATATCTGATTGATCCCTTTCGACTTAATTTTTGTTATAAATTGTTCTGGAGAAGTATCCCAAGTACGAGTTTCCCAGTTCCACATTCCAAGTTTAATTGATTTCTTTGTAACTTGTTGATTATTAGTGACAGGAGGTTGGGTAGTAATTGTTTGATTCTCAGAGAGAGTATTATTATTTTGTATCGAATCAAACATTTCAGTCGCAGTGGTGGATTTAACTTTATCGTTGTCAACGTAGCTAGATGAAATTAAATTGTTATTTTGTTCTTTTTGCGAGGAAATTGAGGTAAAGATCAGGTTTTGGGTTTTACTTGAAAATGCTATTTTTTTATACTGATATGAATCTTCATTTGATTGCTCCTCTAACACATTATAAGTACCGTTTGGAGTTTTACATAAAAAAAGATCGACAGCAAAAGAAGGAGTTATATTAAAAGCTACTATAAGTAATAGGATAGATCTTATTGTAATTACATTATTTGTCAAATTTGACTCTCTCCATTTTTCCCCAAGATATTTTACCTTTTTTTAATCGAAGAAAACCTTTAAGTTTCCAGTACAAACAAATTTGCCGATAACCAAAATTTTCCAACAAAGATATTAAAAAAAGTGATAATAAATATTTTACTTTATCAAGTCCCTTTAGCAATAATCCATCTATGGCAATGGCTACTGAAGTAATTAATATATTGTAACAAATGACTAGCAAAAAGTAGGATAAGACTAGATTACCATTTACAACCTCAAGATACCAAAAGAGCGGTAGTAATATGTAACCTAAAAATTCAGATAATGGCCCTATAATATCGGTTAATATTGAAAAGGGTAAAATTAAAAAACTAATTCTGCGGTATTTTATATCAAAAGTTAAATTTTGGAAATGAAAAAATGTTTGTAATGCGCCAATATGCCAACGAATACGTTGATTCCGTAAAACACTCCATTTTTCAGGAACTTGTGTCCAGCAAATGGCTGTTGGGACATATTTAATTTTATAATCAACCTTTGAATCATAAATATATTTATGTAATTTAACTGTAAAGTCATAATCTTCACCTACCGAACCAACGGAAAATCCACCAATGCGAATAGCAAAATCACGACGAAACAAGCCAAAAGCCCCTGATATAATTGGTAACGCGCTAATATGATTCCAAGCAACTTTTGCCATTAAAAAAGACCGCATATACTCGACAATTTGTAATTGAACAATGTATTTTTTAGATAACTTGATTTTTTTCACTACCCCATTTTTGATCAAACAACTATTGGCAACACGTACTGTTCCGCCAACTGCAATCGTTTTTGGATCGTCAATGAAGGGAACCATAGCATTTGTAAGAGCATCGGGCGCTAAAATTGAATCAGCATCTAAAAGACAAATAATCGGTGAACGACTTAAATTAATCGCAGCGTTATGTGCATCTGCTTTGCCACCATTCACTTTATCGATAACACGTAATCGGCTATCTTTACGCGAAACATAAACCCCTTTTATTTGAGCGTGTGAAAGATGATTTGGATTATTAGTATTGAGATTGTGTAAAGTTTTTTCTAAATTAAAAAATTGATTAATTAACTCAAAAGTATCATCAGTTGAGCCATCATTGACAACTATCACATCTGCATTAGGATATTCAGTAGCAAGTATAGACTTGATACTTTCAATTATGGTTACACTTTCATTATAAGCAGGTATAATAATTGTAATTGGGTGTAACATACCGTCATTTTTTTGTATACTTTGTATTTTTCTTTCCTTATGTGGATTATCAAAAAACACATATAACGCTATGATAAGTTGTATAAAGTAAATGAAAAGTTGTAACAGTCCAATAAACATAATAATAAAAACTGTTGCTTGCATTGAAACAACTAAAGAGTTGTATATATAACTATTCATAATGTTGCCCATACTTTATTTTTATAAAAACCGTTATTAATATCATCCCAATAAACAAATAATTTAGTATCAAAATTAAAATTTTTTGTTATAAGTTCTTGAATATTACATATCCTATCTTGATAACAAAGTTCATTAATGAAATTTAAAATATAACAACTGTGAATGATTCCTGAGGCTTTACATTGCAAACCAAGTAAAGTTTCAAATAATTGTTGCATGTAATCTCGTTGATCTTCTCTGGCAAACATAACATAAGGCGTTATGTAGTTATTGGAAATTTCTCTTAACATGGTAAGTAACGTACTATTGAAATTACTTGATTCTTCGTCAATTACTTGTGATTCAAATTGTAATAAGTTATACGATGGAATAAGACGTAAAAAACAAAATAACCCTTTTTGTGGTATTGAATTGAACAGCTTAGTAATGAGTTCGACTAAGGATACATCGGGATTACTGATTACCAAACTTAATGCAGCAGCGATAGCAACTTCTTGCCTAGGGTCTGAACAAGCTTTTTCTAAAGCAATAAATGATTTTTGGCATGGGTAATAAGACAACATATTAGCAGCGTCAACTCGTTGTTGAACAGTTCCTTTATGTAAGAGTGCACGTAATTTTGTTTGGAATGTTTCTTCTGCAAAAAAAGGTAGAAATTCTTGCACTTCATAGCGTTGCTTTTTAGCAAAAAAAGCGACAATCAGTATTAGTGATCCCGATGATAATGTTTTATCAATGGCATTTTTAAAAATAATTTTATTGTTTTGTTTAATGCTTTGGTTGTAGGCCGTAATTAAGGTTACTTTTAATTTATTGAAGTGTCGCCGTTGGTTTCTTCTTTTAAAGTAAATTATCGAAGTTATGATTATTACAATGAAACCAAACAGCACAAAACTACCATTATAGATATTGATATAACGTATTAGAATTTCCATTTTATTCCGCACCCTATAGTATTTTTGTTATACAACTTACGGTTATGGGTTGTTTCTTTACGATCTTCGTTCGTATAGTTGATATTTATGGTAACGATTTCAGATATGTCATAAGAAAAGCCAACAAAAAGAGCAGACACTTTAATTAATGAACGGGTAAAATTACTTGACCGATCCGATGTTTCTTGAGAATTAGAATAACCAGCAAATAAGTGTAGTTTTTCGGTAGGCGAACCGGTTATTTTAACTAAAAAACCGCTCATATGTTTATTATCTTGATCAAAGGTATTATTCCATTTTCCTGATAAAGACAGTCGTTCACCAAAAAAATATTGGATTATACCTGGATCGATACTTTTAATGTTCCCATCATCGTAATGATCTAACTTCATATCCAAAGTAACATGAAAAGAGTTAACATTCTGATTTATTGAGTTAAATAGGGCGTAATCGATTCCATTAATTAGCGTATATTTGGCAAATAATTTATTTGAGGAAGAGATAAATCCTGTTAAATAACCATACGCTCTGTCGTTAAAAGTGTGCCAAAGTGTTCCCCCATATTTTTGATCGTTCATATGAAAACGGTGTGATTGTGCAAAATATCCCGTAATCGTATCTGTTTTAGATAATTTATAAGATAGAGCCATTTCCATTTCGTTCCAATCGGCATAAGACTTTGATAAATGGCTATGGGTACCTCCTAAATTAAAATCCCAATTATGAATAGAATTTTTTATGGCTTCGATGGTTTTGCTAATTGTTAACAATTGAACATCATTAGGTGATTGTTCTATATATTGATTTAGCAATTTTTCCGCTTCATCTGGATTATCAGGATTTTGCGCTAAAATAACGCTCACTAGACCATATTGTGCATCAACATAGTTAGGTGAAATGGATAAAGCCTTTTGAAATGATTGTTTGGCTTGGTCTAATTTGCCTAATGCATAATAATTGAAACCCAATTGAACTAAGACATCAGAATTAGTTGGTGATAGTTGATTTGCAATTTGCAGTTTTGACAATGCGAGTTCAAAATTCTGAAACTTTTTAGCCTCTATACTCTCTTTAAGCAGTTGATCGGCTTTAATAGCGTTATCAAAATCGTTGTTGTCGGCTATAGCGGTGGAGCTATAAGTTAAGATACTAATAATTAAGACGATTCTATAGAACATATAAATCCTTAATCCATTATATTTTTGTTTGGTATTTTTTATGTACTTAATTTACCAATCACAAAGCTGCTATTCCGACCATAATATTGGCGGAATCAATATAGGGAGTGCTAGAAATATAGTCGAACGAAGTACTCCCTTCCTTTTTAAATCAATGCATTTTCGATAAAAATCTAAACTACTTTAAATCAATTGGAGCTACTGCATAATTGTGTTAATTTGTATTGATTTTGATGCTGATAAGATAGCATCATTTTTGTGACATAAAATTGTAAACAATTTATAAAGTTACTAAACAGACCGTATAATTGTAAGACAGCTTCTTTAACGGTAGTGATTGAATTATAGTGCAATTTTTATGCAAAAGATATTTATGATCAGTTATTTTTTGTAAAGAAATTTTAGCATTCAAACAATGTTTGTTTTTCTCCCTAATTTATCAAAAAAAGACTATAATATTATCTTTTTACTAGGCGAAGAATATATGGATAAGATAAAAATTATTTTTTTTATAGTATCAGTGTTTTTTATTTTTAATTCATGTTTTGCAATTGAAAACAAAATTTCCTTCCCTGTGCTTTTGAAAAAGATACAACAAAGTGATCGCGATAATCGCCAATATGAGGTAATTGAATTGGCAAATCAAATGCGCGTACTATTGGTTTCTGATCCTAAAGCGGCAAAATCGTTAGGATCATTAGCATTACCTGTAGGTTCACTTCAAGATCCCAAAGATCAGCAAGGATTAGCTCACTACACAGAACATATGGTACTGATGGGATCGAAAAAGTATCCTCAACCGTCAAGTTTTACAGAATTTTTGGCGCGACATGCTGGTAACTATAACGCGTCTACTAGCGGTAATCGCACCGCATTTTTCTTTGAAGTTGAAAATGGTGTAATTAACACTGCGTTAGATTATTTAGCTGATGCGATTGCTGAGCCAATTTTTGATCCTAAATTTGCAGATAAAGAACGAAATGCCGTCAATGCAGAAATGACGATGTATCGCTCAAGTGATGGTTTTCGTATTCAGCAAGTTGATTCTGAAACAATTAACCCTGATCACCCAGCAGCACAATTTTCGGGAGGAAATTTAGAAACTTTAAGTGATAAAGATAATAGTAAATTACAAGATGAACTAGTTAACTTTCATGATAAATACTATTCAGCTAATATTATGGTGGGGGTTATTTACAGTAATCAATCCATTGAAAAATTGGAAACTTTAGCTGAATCTACTTACGGTCAAATTCCTAATAAAAATATAATCGTTCCGCCAATTACCAAACCAGCGATTACTCAGGAGTTTACTGGTAAAGAAATTACCATGTTACCGGCTCAACCTAGAAAAATGTTGTCTTTAAAATTTCCGATTGAAAATGATATCGATAAATTTACTGATAAAACCAATGAGTACCTTATCTATTTAATTAGTAATAATAGTAAAAATACCTTAGCTGATCAGCTACAAAAACAAGGTTTGATTGAAGCTATTCAAGCAACTTGTGATAGTAAATATTATGGTAATAGTGGAACATTTAATATTAATGTCATTTTAACTGATGAAGGCTTGGCGCAAAAAGACAAGGTGATTGCAGCTATATTCAATTATTTACAATTAATTGAAAAACAGGGCGTTTCAGAAGCTTATTATGATGAGATAAAAAAAGTTTTTGCTTTATCTTTTAAGTATAAAGATGTTAACCGTGATATGTCTTATGTCGAATGGTTATCAGATCAGATGCTACTTTATCCGGTTAAAAATGTATTAGATGCGGATTATGTTGCGGAACATTTGAATAAAGAAGCTATCATCAATCGAATCAAAAGTTTTACTCCTGACAATGCTAGAGTGTGGTTGATTGCCCCAAATCAAACTACCGATAAAACTGCATATTTTCTCAATGCGCCTTATAAAGTAGATAATATCAGTGATGAATTAAAAACAACGTGGACTAATTTAGCTAAAGATTTTTCGTTTACTTTGCCGGAATTAAATCCTTATATCCCAGATAATTTTAATATAATTCGTCAAAATAGCGATCAAATTCAACCAGCTACATTTAGCAAACGTGGTAATCATATTCATTTTGTTAGTCGTCATTTTAATAATGATCCTAAGGCTGTGATTGCAGTTTCTTTACGTAATAATCAGGCTTTTAAAGACGCAAAAACGTCGATTGCTTTTGAGTTACTTGATTACATCGTTAGTCGTGATTTAACGCAATTACAATTTCAAGCAGGTAATGCCGGAATGTCATTATCCACTGGTCCTGATAATGGTTTAATGATAACTGCTGCTGGTTTTAATCAACATTTACCAGAAATGGTATTGGCTATTCTTAATAGCTATCGTCAAGTGGCTATTGATGAACAAAGTTTAGCATTAGCTAAATCATGGTATCTGCAACGACTTGATGGGGCAGATCATTTTGAAAGTATTCGATTAGCGTCAGAGCCAGTTCTTGCATTATCTAAGTTGCCACACTATTTTGAACGAGATGAAAGACGACAAATTACAAATACTATCACTATTAGTGATGTTGAAGCTTATCGTGATAACTTGATGACCCAATCTATACCTTATATGATTAGTTTAGGTAATATTTCAAATGAAGATTCTTTGGATCTTTATCATGCAGTGCAAAAGACATTAAAACGCGATGTTGAATTTACTCCTTTGGATGATATAGCAATTAAAACTTCGTTTACAGCGAGAATCACCCAACAAGCGAAAAGTACCGATAGCGCGTTGTTAATGACTTATTTCCCAACTAATTATGATCCGACTAAAAGTCAAGTGGTTGGCTATACATTAACTAGTATTATGTCACCATGGTTTTTTGATCAATTGCGGAGTCATGAACAATTGGGTTATCTTGTAGGTATTTTTCCATTTTTCATCGGTGAATCAGTCGGGCTGGGTTTTGCTGTGCAAACTAACCAGTGGGATCCTGCTTATCTATTACAACGTTATCAAGCTTTTTACCCAACAATGTTAAATAAATTAGATGCGTTAACTGATAAGGATATTGAAGAGTATAAAAGAAGCATCATTGATGAACAGACAATGCCGCCTCAATCATTAGATGAAGAGTTTGAACGTTTAATTTCAGATTATCGTTTATCACGTTTCCAATTTGATTCGCGTGATAAAAAAATAGAACTTCTTAAGAAAATCACTAAACAAGATTTAATTGATTTTTATAAAAGTACTGTTATTGACCAAAAAGGTTTAGTAATAGCATCACAAGTGATAGGAAAAACGGAAAAAGGAGAAAAAGAACCTGAAGCTATCACTGACTATACTGAATTTAAAAATGCATCATCATTACAAAATGAATTATTAAAATAAAAGACTCAAACACGCATTTAATCTGAAATATCATTACATTAAATTGGCATTGTACCTACCATATGGTACACTGCCAAAATTCCAATAGTTTGAGTGTATTATGATTACTGGATCGATTGATTATTGTGCTATCGGACAGCGGTTGCGGGCTTACCGTATCGCTGCTTCTCTCAGAGCTGAAGATGTTGCAGAAAGTCTTAAAATTTCTAGAGCTGCGGTTTACCGTTTAGAAAAAGGCGAAATTGTTAAAATAGAAACACTTGAACGGTTAGCCTCATTATTAGATACTTCATTTGCTAGTTTGCTAGGTATTGATACCGAATACTATTCTAGCGGTGATGGTTTTTTTGAACGTATGCGTCAATTAGAAGAACAATCTACGCACATCTATTCTCATTTTGATCCTTTTTCTTTTCTATTAACTTCACCCGATTACCTTTCCCATTTAGGTATGATGTTAAATGAGTCGAGTGAATCCATTGCCGCGCAACGATATGCAACATCATTATCGATTTTAAATGAGCGTAAGACACAATTTTATCAATCTATACCTAAAGTGATTAATCTAATCAGTTTACGAAATGTTGAACGATTTTTGCATATTGGTTTGGTTGGTAATTTAACCATTTCCCCAGGTAAAAAGTCTGAAAGAATGTTGTTGGCTCGTAAAGAAATTTATCATTTGATCAAATTGATAGAAGACCAAGCTTATGCACCAACAATTGCGATTACAGAACAAGCTATCCCATCCATCGCTTTTCAAATATTTTATCAAAATGAAGAGGCATTAGCATTGGCAATGAGTCCTTTCCGATTAGGTGAACTACCTAATATAACCACAGGGATTGCCTCAATAACATCTTCAGAAGATGCAATTAAACGTTATCGCAACTTATTTGATAAGTTATGGCAAAATAGTGCGAAAGATCATAAAGCAATCGATCTATTAAAAACCACCTTAGAAAATTTTTAAAGAATATTAAAATTACTAAAGAGAGTCATTATGTTATCTTTGACATTACAACCGATAAAAAAATTTAGTGGTACTATTAATTTACCAGGTTCTAAAAGTGTATCAAATCGTGCACTATTATTATCTGCACTTAGTCAAGGCAAAACAAGATTAACTAATTTACTTGATAGTGATGATGTTCGCTATATGCTTGACGCTTTAAAAGCGTTGAATATCAAATATCATCTGTCAGATGACCGAACAATTTGTGATATAGAAGGGGTTGGCGGTAAATTACATTCTGCTCATCCATTAGAACTATTTTTAGGAAATGCAGGGACAGCTATGCGTCCTTTAGCTGCAGCACTTTGTTTAGCCGATAATAATATTGTATTAACAGGTGAACCTCGTATGAAAGAGCGTCCAATTGGTCATTTGGTGGATGCATTACGTCAAGGTGGCGCTAAAATTGATTATCTTGAAAATGAAGGTTATCCGCCGCTTCATATCCATGGTGGTTTTACTGGAGGTAAGATTGCTGTAAATGGCTCAGTATCAAGTCAATTCTTAACTGCACTATTGATGGCAGCCCCTTTAGCTAGCAATGATACTGAAATTACTATTATTGGCGATCTAGTTTCTAAACCATATATTGATATTACAATAAAAATGATGGCAATATTTGGTGTATCGGTTATCAATAATCAATATCAGACATTTGTCATTAAAGCTAATCAAACTTATCAATCTCCTGGTAGCTATTTGGTAGAAGGTGATGCCTCTTCAGCATCTTATTTCTTAGCGGCAGCAGCAATTAAAGGCGGCACTGTTCGTGTTACTGGAGTTGGTAAAAAAAGTTTACAAGGTGATACTCAATTTGCTCATGTGCTGGAAAAAATGGGTGCCAAAATAACTTGGGCTGATGATTATATTGAGTGTTCTCGCGGTGAATTAAATGGTGTGGATATGGATATGAACCATATTCCTGATGCAGCGATGACAATTGCAACAACTGCACTCTTTGCTGATGGAACAACGACAATTCGAAATATTTACAATTGGCGAGTAAAAGAGACCGATCGCTTATCGGCTATGGCTAACGAATTGCGTAAAGTTGGTGCTACTGTTGAAGAAGGAGAGGATTATATTTCTATAACTCCTCCTGCAAAACTCAACCATGCAGAAATCAAAACTTATAATGATCATCGTATGGCTATGTGTTTCTCATTAGTTGCACTTTCTGATACGCCGGTAACTATTTTAGATCCGAAGTGTACAATGAAAACATTCCCTGATTATTTTGAACAATTTAAACGATTAAGTGAAATATAACATGACAAAAAATATTCCTGTTATTGCTGTTGATGGGCCGAGTGGTGTAGGTAAGGGTACATTATGTCAAGCGTTAGCAAATCACTTCAACTGGCATCTTTTGGATTCAGGTGCTATCTATCGAGTGTTAGCGCTAGCAGCATTAAATAAAAATATTGCTTTAGATGATATTAATCAGCTAACTGAGCTCGCATTGAATTTGCCGTTAACATTTGATAGCAGTCATGATGAAGTCAAAGCATTGTTGGCAGGGGTTGATGTTTCAAAAGAGATTCGTACCGAACAAACTGGTGGAGCAGCTTCAAAAGTAGCTGCAATAAATGAAGTAAGAACAGCTTTATTACAGCGTCAACGTGATTTTCGACAATTGCCTGGATTAATTGCCGATGGCCGTGATATGGGTACAGTCGTGTTTAGCGATGCTCCCGTTAAAATATTTCTTGATGCCAGCGCTCAATCAAGAGCAGAAAGAAGAATGAAACAGTTGCAAGATAAACAAATTCATGCTAAATTCCCCGAAATTTTGCAGGAGATAACTGCGCGTGATGAGCGAGATCGAAATCGAGCAGTTGCGCCCTTAAAGCCTGCGGTTGACGCATTAATAATTGATACCACATCTCTCTCTATCGAAGATGTTTTTAATCAAGCTATTATGTATATAAAAGAAAAACTTTCGCTATAAGTTTATATTGTAAGTAAACTTATTGTGTGAACGAAGCTCCATTATAAGGATATAAGTGGAGTAACATAAACAACCCCACAAGACAGGATGTAATGTGGACGTTAATATTAATTTAAGTATATAAAATATGACTGAATCTTTTGCTCAACTCTTTGAAGAGTCTTTAAATCAACTAGACACTCGTTCTGGTAATATGATCCGTGGTACTGTCGTTGCAATCGACAAAGATGTTGTTTTAGTTGATGCTGGTTTAAAATCTGAATCAGCAATTCCAGTAGAGCAGTTTAAAAATGCCCAAGGTGAATTAGAAGTTCAAGTTGGCGACGTTGTTGACGTTGTTCTTGATTCTATTGAAGATGGCTTTGGCGAAACAATCTTATCTCGTGAAAAAGCTAAACGTCATGAAGCGTGGCTAACATTAGAAAAAGCAGTTGAAGATGCTGCAACAGTTTTAGGTGTTATCAATGGTAAAGTTAAAGGTGGCTTTACGGTTGATCTTAATGGCGTTCGTGCGTTCCTACCTGGTTCGCTTGTTGATGTTCGTCCATTACGCGATACTTCTCATATTGAAAATAGAGAGATCGAATTAAAAGTTATTAAATTAGATCAAAAACGCAACAACGTAGTTGTTTCACGTCGTGCAGTAATTGAATCTGAAAATAGCGCAGAAAGAGAACAACTTCTTGAAAACCTACAAGAAGGTTCTGAAGTTAAAGGTATTATCAAAAATCTTACTGATTACGGTGCATTCGTTGATCTTGGTGGGGTTGATGGTTTACTACATATCACTGATATGGCTTGGAAACGTGTTAAACACCCAAGTGAAGTGGTTGAAGTTGGTCAAGAACTACTTGTTAAAGTTCTTAAATTCGATAAAGACCGTTCACGCGTTTCTCTTGGCTTAAAACAATTAGGCGAAGATCCTTGGGTTTCAATTGCTAAACGTTACCCAGAAGGTACTAAAGTAACTGGTAAAGTAACTAACTTAACTGATTACGGTTGTTTCGTTGAAATCGAAACTGGTGTTGAAGGTTTAGTACACGTTTCTGAAATGGATTGGACTAACAAAAACATTCATCCATCTAAGGTAGTTAGCTTAGGTGATGAAGTTGAAGTTGTAGTTCTTGAAATTGATGAAGAACGTCGTCGTATTTCTCTTGGTCTTAAACAATGTAAACCAAATCCATGGTTACAATTTGCTGAATCACACAATAAAGGTGATAAAGTTAGCGGTAAGATTAAATCAATTACTGATTTCGGTATCTTCATCGGCTTAGATGGTGGTATTGATGGTCTAGTACATCTTTCTGATATTTCTTGGAATATGCCAGGTGAAGAAGCTGTTAAAGCTTATAAGAAAGGTGACGATATTGAAGCTGTTGTTCTACAAGTTGATGCTGACCGTGAACGTATCTCATTAGGTATCAAACAACTTGAAGACGATCCATTCAGCAGCTTTGCATCTAACTTCAAAAAAGGCGCAATTGTTAAAGGTAAAGTTACTGCAGTTGATGCTAAGGGTGCAACAGTTGAAATCGCTGACGGTATCGAAGGTTACTTAAAAGCACAAGATATTGCTCGTGAACGTGTTGAAGATGCAACTACTGCATTAAATGTTGGTGATGAAGTAGAAGCGAAAATCGTAAATATCGATCGTAAAACTCGTGCAATTTCACTATCTGTACGTGCTAAAGATGAAGCTGATGAAAAAGAAGCATTAGCAGCTGTAAATAATACTGCAACTCAAGAAGATGCATCATTTACTAACGCAATGGCTGAAGCATTTAAAGCAGCATCAAAAACTGAGTAAAAAATATTTATTCAAAGAGTAAAGAGGGCTTGCCCTCTTTTTCTTTTGTGGTATAAAATGAATAAAATATATACCACATAAAATAAATTAGGAGTGACCATGAACAGATCCGATTTAGCAGAAAGAATAGTCAACTGGCGGGCACACCTTCCTGTGCAACTTGTTGATGATGCTGTTAGAGACATTATTGAACAAATTGCTTTAGCGATGGAAAGTAATGATCGCGTTGAAATACGCGGTTTTGGTAGTTTTAGTCTTAACTACCGTGCACCACGTAAAGCTAGAAACCCTAGAACAGGAGGAAATGTTGAGGTTAAACACAAATATATTCCTCACTTTAAACCTGGGAAAGAGTTACGTGAACGTGTAAATAATGCAGCTAAAGCATAATTCCAATATAATTAATAAAATAGCCTTTGAGTAAAATCAAAGGCTTTTTTTATTTGTTAATTAGATGAATGATTCTCAATAGAAACAGAAATAGTAATCTTTAAACTGGGATGTAGCTCTAAAATTAAAGATAAAATAATTCGTAGAAAGTTCGAACATATTAGATTGATTATTTAAACAATAATAATATGTAGAAATTGATGCGGCACTACGGTTCAATAGATTTAATGGCAATTGTATTTACCTTAGGATGTGTGCCATTAATGTTTTTGCCATCATTGCCATCTGAAACGATTTGGTTTGTTTTGGCTGGAGTATTCATTGTTATTATTTTAGTATGGCCAATACGACGTCATTACTATCTTTGTTTGATTGCTGTGTTTATATTAAGCTTTCTCTGGTCTACAGCAAATGCAAAACAATACTTAAGTCTAATTGAACCATATATTGACCAGACATTAGTCGTTACTGCAAAAGTTGAAACTATTAATACTCAAATTTACTCCCAAAAACAAACCAATCCATATTATGCAAAATTTTCCATTTTAAAAATTTCAGATCAGATTTTATCATCACCAGTACCTGTTATTATTTATTGGCAACAATCTGATTTAATTAAAGCAGGGCAAATTTGGCAATTAACCATAAAAACTAAAGTGACGCATAGTAATTTAAATGAAGGATCATTTGATAAACAACGTTTTGCGATTGCTAATCATACTTTGTTAAAAGCTAAAGTTATTAAATCAGTTCTACTCGAAAAAAAGTTTAATATTCGACAAAGTATTGCTGATAAATGTCTAGCTTATATTAATTTGTTTAGTTATCGAGGAATTTTATTAGCATTAGGATTTGGTGACCGTTCACAGATTTCTGATCATAATCGTTTAACTATGATGCAAACCGGTGTTGCTCATTTAATGGCAATTTCAGGAATGCATATTCTGTTAGTATTCTATATTAGTTATTTTTTGCTAAAAGGATTAGTGTTTTTTTTACCTCAACGCTATAGCCCTTTATTGTTACCCATATTAATTGGTTGGTTAATGACGTTATGTTATACATGGTTGATTGGTTTTAATCCTCCAGCATTACGTGCTATTTTAGCTTTATCAATTTGGATATATTTGCGCTATAAAAATAATCACATTAGCGCATGGCAGAAAACTAACCGTATTATAGCGTTATTATTAATTTTTGATCCGCTAATGATACTATCTGAAAGTTTTTGGATGTCCTGTTATGCTGTGGTTAGCTTGATTTTTTTATTTGAATGGTTGCCACTAGCTAGCACGTTAAAAAATAAAAAACGATGGTACTTCATTAGATTATTACATTTACAATTTGGTTTAATATTATTATTGCTTCCTATCCAATTATTTATTTTCCATGGTATAAGTGTTGTTGCGTTGTTAACTAACTTAATTGCCATTCCTATTGTTTCGTTAATCACCTTTCCTGCGATTTTATTGGCATTATTATTTAGTTTAATGGACTGTTTTTACCTTGCTTTATGGTTATGGTTTGTTGCGCAAACTTCACTAGAATGGCTTTTTTATTGCTTAGAATATTTAAATATTTTATGGCTAAATATACCGGCGGATTTTTATTTGTTTAGTGGTATTGGTTGGATAACTATAATCATTATTCGGATAGAATTTTGGCGTCGATTTAGCTTTACTATTGTGATTATTATAATAATGTTATTTTCACCAATTTATAAACAACCCGATTATCTATGGAGAGTTGATATGTTGGATGTTGGGCATGGATTGGCGATTGTGATTCACAATGGTAAATCAGCTATTTTGTATGATACTGGCGCAAAATGGGAAGATAGTTCAGCAGCAGAGCAAGTAATTATCCCTTTTTTACAATGGCATAATCTGAACGTTGAAGGAATTATTATAAGCCATAGTCATAATGATCATATCGGTGGCTTAAGCTATTTACAACAACGTTATCCTAATGCATGGTTAATGAGTTCATCTACTAGTTTGAGTAATGATTATAACTGTTTAGCTGATCATAATTTTAATTGGAAACATTTACGCTTTAATGTGTTATGGCCGACCCAATTAGTGAGCGATCCTAATAACGGCGATTCATGTGTAATACAAATTACTGATGGTCAATTTTCAGTGTTATTGACTGGCGATTTAGAACGTAAACAAGAATATGATTTAGTGGTTAAATATAAACGCAGTCTACACTCAACCATTCTACAAACTCCTCATCATGGTAGTACTACTTCATCAAGTTATCCATTCTTAAATTATGTTAATCCCTCTAATGCGCTAACTTCAACATCACGTTATAACCCATGGCGATTGCCTTCAAATAAGATAACTAATCGTTATAAAGCGCTAAATATTAATTATTATATTACAGGCAAGGAAGGGCAGATTAGTCTATTTTTTTATCCAACATCATGGCAACAGAAAACGATGCGACAAGATATCAATCCAAGATGGTATCATGATTGGTTTGGTAGTTTATCATTTTATGAGTAAAATAGAATTATTGTTAATATGGTGTACAAATTATATATTTATTCACTATATAAAATAAAATTATTGGAACTAGCGAGCATAATAAAGTTATGATTGAGAAATTATGGTATGGTAAAAATAAATCATTTTGGTTGTTGTTGCCATTTTCATTATTATATGGATGTATTAGCTTTATTCGTCGTCAATTATACAAGTTTGGTATATTCAAAGCATGGCAATCGCCAGTTCCCATTATTGTCATTGGTAATTTATCAGCAGGAGGTAATGGTAAAACACCTCTGGCAATTAGTTTAATTGAAGCTTTAAAGGCTAAAGGTCTGAAGGTTGGATTAGTCTCTCGTGGTTATGGTGGAAAATCCGACCATTATCCATTAATTTTAGATGAAAATACTACCACTGCGCAGGCTGGTGACGAACCAATTTTAATTTATCAAAGAACTCAAGTACCAATTGCGGTCGCACCTAAGCGAGTCGAGGCAGTTAAAGAATTATTAAAATCATATCAATTGGATGTTGTTTTAACTGATGATGGTTTACAGCATTATGCATTAGCTCGTGATATTGAGATCGTAGTCGTTGATGGTAAGAGACTATTCGGAAACGGTTGGTGGATCCCAGCTGGCCCGATGAGAGAACGAACAAATCGGTTGAAATCAGTAGACTTAATTATGATAAATGGTGACAGTTCAGGCGATATATCAAATCAGTATCCAGATAAAACTTATACTATGCAATTAACCCCTAGTTACGCGGTAAATCTACTAACTAATGAAAAAAGCCAATTATCGGCATTACATCACATTTGTGCCATTGCCGGTATTAGTAATCCAAAGCGATTCTTTGATATGTTAATAAAAATGAATGCAGATTTGTTACATACTGAATCTTTTGCTGATCATCAAAATTTTAGCCTGCCATTATTAGAGAAAATAGCTACAAATAATCAAACACTTTTAATGACTGAAAAAGATGCAGTGAAATGTCGACAATTTGCATTACCTAATTGGTGGTATTTACCAATTGATGCTACGATACCCGATCAGGCTATTGAAAAGATTTACTCACTATTTGTAGAAAGAAAATTACAAAGAGAAAAAAAATGAAACAACTGTTATTAAGTGCTATTGCTTGTCCTAAATGCCATGGACAATTAGAATACGATAAGCAACACCAACAATTAGTTTGCCAAAATGATAGGTTAGTTTACTCAATAAAAGAAGGGATTCCGGTATTATTAGCAAGCGAAGCAAATTCATTAAATCAATCTAATTGTGATAAAGAATAATTAAAGTTTTGAGGTAATTTTATGAGTTTTACAGTAATTATTCCTGCTAGATATGCTTCCAGCCGTTTACCGGGAAAACCCCTTGCTGATATCCATGGCAAACCGATGATAATTCGAGTGATGGAACAAGCACAAAAATCATCGGCTAGTCGAGTCATCATTGCGACTGATAACCAACAAGTTTTTGATGTAGTGCAAAGCTATGGTGGTGAAGTCGTTTTAACGAGTGATAAGCATAACTCAGGAACTGAACGTTTAGCTGAAGTCATTAATACTTTTCAACTGGCTGACGATGAAGTTATTGTAAACGTTCAAGGTGATGAACCATTAATTCCACCGATTATTATTGATCAAGTTGCTGATAATTTAGTGAATTATAAAACCGGCATGGCAACTTTAGCTGTACCGATTGATTCTGTTGAAGAAGCATTTAATCCAGGTGCAGTAAAAGTGGTTATGGATAAAGATGGTTATGCACTCTATTTTTCACGGGCGACTATTCCGTGGGAGCGTGATCGTTTTGCTAAATTGAGTGAACAAAATAAACTAGATTCGATTGGTGATTTTTACCTACGTCACATTGGTATTTATGCATATCGTGCGGGTTTTATTCGTCAATATATTCAATGGGCACCTTCTGCTTTAGAACAGATAGAAATGTTAGAACAATTAAGAGTTCTTTGGTATGGTGAGAAAATACATGTAGCGGTGGCCAAACAAGCTCCAGCTATTGGGGTTGATACCCAAGAGGACTTAGATAAAGTTAGAGCATTATATCAGGAGTAATATATGGCAAATTTTACTGGCTTTACTCAAGAAGGGTTAAATTTTTTACAAGATGCTTGGATTAACAATAGTAGAGTTTGGTTTGAAGAGCATAGATCAATTTATGACAATGATTTGATCAAACCTTTTCGATTATTGGTTGAGCAACTAACACCAACCATGCTTAAAATTGATGAATGGTTTGAAACGCGTCCAGCTATAGGTAAAACAATTTCACGAATTCATCGTGATACGCGATTTTCGAAAGATAAGTCATTATACCGTAGTCGTTTATGGTTGACGTTTAAACGCCCTAATCGTGATTGGAAAGAAGCTCCAGCCTATTTTTTTGAAATTGGTCCAGATAGCTATAGATATGGTTTAGGTTATTATTGTGCTTCAAAACCTACTATGGATATCTTTAGAGAAGAAATATTAAATGACCCCTCTAAATTTTTGGCGGTAGTTAATTGTGTAAAGAAACCATTTGAATTAGTAGGGGAAATGTATAAAAGACCATTAATCAAAGATCAAGATGAAAAATTATCGACATGGTACAATCGAAAGAATATTGCTGTAATGGTAACCAATAATCATATTGAAGATGTCCTAAATGGTGATTTACCGAATAAACTTGCTAAAGGTTTTAAACAGCTTTTACCTCTATATGATTATTTGATGCGAGTAGAAATGATAAAAAATATCCCAAATCTTTAGTTAACCAATACGGTAGTTAACCAATACGGTAAAAATTCGTAATAAAAAAATAGCCTTCCTCAAATATTTGGGAAGTTTAATATTAATTCTTTAACACCATTTATAATAAATTGTGTACCAACACAGACCAGTAAAAAGCCCATTATTCTTGATGTGGCTTCAATACCACTTTTACCCATAAAGCGCATTATATTACCAGCACTACGCATACATAACCATAAAATAATACATAATAATAAAGGTACAAGTATTGACGAAGTATAAACAACCCAAGTCGATACATTATATCCACCACTTTTTACAGTGGAAGCCATACTGATTATCATAGCAATGGTTCCCGGCCCAGCAGTACTTGGCATTGCAAGTGGTACAAAAGCGATATTATTGGAAACTTCTTTCTTTTTTGCATCTGCTTCTAATGTTTTATGCGAGGGTTGTTGAGGAAAAAGCATTCTAAAACCGATAATGCCAACAATCATGCCTCCAGCTATACGTAAACCAGGGATAGATATACCGAATGTGCTCATGACCAATTGTCCACAATAAAATGAAACAATCATGATGATGAAAACATAAATACAAGTCATTTTTGACTGGTAATTACGTTCCTCATTGGTCATATCGCCTGATAGACCTAATAGCAGTACAACGGTAGTTAACGGATTAGTTAATGGAATAAACAGAATTAAACCAAAACCGACTGTTTGTATAAGTTCCAACATAACTTCAATCCAAATTGTAATAAAAGTTCTAATTAAGTATAGATGAAATATATAAAAAAGATACATTAAGTTAGGTGAAAACTAAATAAATATTAGCGCAGTACTGGTTAGTTATGAATCTTTATCTGAAGCCTTTATTTTAAACAATGGCGCTTTTTAGTTTTGTGCTAATATTACGCCGATAAATGACATACCGCCACCTCTTCGTTTAGGACAAGTGTTAATCGATCAACTCTTAATGGAATCTAACCTTACATTCTATTTGCCAAGTTCGAACGATAAATATTTAGCTCCTATTTTAAAAGAGTTAGAATTAGAACCAGCTAATAATAAGACTCTTGAACAGTGGGCTCAAACAGTATTTACAACTGAACGAACCCTTGCAAGACGTTGCCAACAAAAATTAGGTATGTCATTTAGAATGTGGCGGCAACGGTTAAGATTTTTGTATAGTATCTCGCTTTTAAAACAAGATAAATCGATTCAAGATATCGCATTTTCTGTTGGTTATAGTTCAGTATCCGCTTTTATTACTATGTTTAAAAATATCGCAGGAGTTACACCTGATCTTTACCGTTCTAACACAGGTTTTAAGAAAAGTTAAACATAATAAGTTGTCATTATTTGCGAAAAGTATGAATGAATATGGATTGAAAAAAGGCGTAATTTATACGCCTATATAATATAGAATTGAATAAATAACCATTAAAATGGAATATCGTCATCGAAATCCATTGGTGGTTCAGGAATAGTTGGTTGACTTGCTGCTGGTTCATTTGTTGTTGAAGGACGTGATGTACTAGGAGCAGACGAAGTATTATTAGCACTTTGTCCCCAGTTTTGTGAGCCATCATTAAAACTATCTCCTGAACGAGAGCCTAAAATTTGTAGTGTTCCACCTACAGCATTGATCACTACTTCAGTAGAATAACGATCATTACCCGCTTGGTCTTGCCATTTACGAGTTTGTAATTGTCCTTCTAAATAAACTTGAGTACCTTTTTTAACATATTCGCCAGCAATTTCAGCTAATTTACCAAATACAACAACGCGATGCCATTCGGTACGATCTCGGTTTTCACCAGTTTGTTTATCTTTCCAAGTTTCTGATGTAGCAACACTAAAATTTGCGACAGCGTTACCGTTTGGCATGTACCGAACTTCTGGATCTTGACCTAAATTCCCTACTAAAATGACTTTATTAATACCTCTATTTGCCATTATACACTCCTAACAATTACATAAATATTTGATATGTATTATTGTATCATGAGACTTAATTAACATCACCGAATTTAATTTAAATTTGGAATTAAGTATCCAAAATTTTAAAATACAGAAAGATTCGCTTTATCATAGGAATTTTTTACTATAACGAGTATAATGCCTGCCATTTGTAGATATTATATCTTAAACAATTTTTCTCTTGGAGGCCTTATGATTAATGCGTTTGGATTAAAAAACAAACAATTAGTAAAAATTAATGAAGGCGATATTAAAAATGCGATCTGGATTGACTTAATTGAACCAGAAGAAGCAGATCGTGAAGTCATTTTGACCAATTTAGGCCAAAATCTAGCAACAAGTATTGAACTTGATGATATTGAGGCATCAGCCCGTTTTTTCGAAGATAATGAAGGACTACATGTTCACTCATTCTTCTTTTATGAAGATGCGGAAGACCGAGCCGGTAACTCAACAGTCGCATTTACGGTACACAATGGTCGTTTATTCACATTGCGTGAACGTGATTTACCTGCTTTCCGTCTATACCGAATGCGTTCACGTTATCAAGGCATGAATGATGGTAATCCATACGAAGTATTATTGGATTTATTTGAAGTTAAAGTTGAGCAATTAGCTGATCAGATCGAAAATATTTATAGCGAGCTTGAAGAGTTAAGCTTAATTATTATGGATCGTTCAGCTCAGGAACACTATGATGAGGCTATTACATCTTTAGCTGAACTAGAAGATACAGCTTGGAAAGTACGGCTTTGTTTGATGGATAGTCAACGTGCGGTTAATTATTTAGTGCGTCGAGCAAAAATGCCTACAGATCAGTTAGAGCAAGCACGAGAGGTAATACGAGATATTGAATCATTGGTACCTCACAATGAATCTTTGTTCCAAAAAGTAAACTTTTTGATGCAAGCGGCTACCAGTTTTATCAATATTGAACAAAGCCGAATAATTAAAATTTTCTCAGTTGTTTCGGTAGTATTCTTACCACCAACAGTGGTTGCATCGGCTTATGGAATGAACTTTGAAAACATGCCTGAACTGAAGTGGGAATATGGCTATCCTTTATCCTTATTATTGATGTTACTAGCAGGTATTGCCCCTTACATTTACTTTAAAGTTAAAAAGTGGTTATAGTAGGTTATTTCCTTCAAATTCTAAATATCATCCGCTAACATTTTGTTAGCGGCAATAATTCCATTAGTGAATTCAGTTAAAGCAATCTAGTTAAATCAATCTAAATAGTCCATAATATTACTCATTATGTTATAGCATTAATTGAATTGATTAAATTAGTGTTTATCTAGAAAGATTTTATTTTTTAAAAGGGAATAACATGAGTAAATATGCACTAGTTACTGATATTGGTGGAACCAATGCCCGATTTGCACTTTATAATTTAGATAGTAATGAATTATCAGCGATAACTAAAATCCTCATTTCAAAAGATGATGTATTGCTTAATTTGATTAAGACTTATTTAACATCACAATCTGTAACTATTGAGATGGCTTGTATTGCTATAGCATGTCCAATTAATGAAGGTGATTTAATTGAAATGACGAATAATAATTTGTCATTTTCTCGTTCTGAATTGATTAGAGAATTGAATTTAACTAAGCTTGAAGTTATCAATGATTTCACTGCAGTGTCGTATTCCATCCCTCGATTATCATCAGATGATGTGATAAAAGTTGGTGGTGGTGAAACTAATCTTAATTATCCAATAGCAATTTATGGTGCAGGAACAGGTTTAGGCGTCTCTCATTTAATTAAATTAAACGAACATTGGCTTAGTTTATCCGGTGAAGGTGGACATACTGAATTACCAATGATTAATGAAGAAGAAGATCGAATTTTACAACAGTTACGTAACAAATTTGGTCGGGTATCTTCAGAAAGATTTCTATCTGGTAATGGTATTGTTAATATCTATCAAGCATTATTACAAATCAATAATCAACCGATTGAAGATATTACGCCAGATATAATCGTTAATAAAGCATTGTCGAATAGTTGTCCACTTTGCTTAGCTACTTTAAATTATTTCTGTACTTTTATGGGACGATTTGGTGGCAATTTGGCTTTAACTCTTAATACCCAAGGCGGTGTGTATATTGCGGGCGGTATTGTTCCTCGATTCATCGAATTTTTTAAATCATCACCATTTAGAGAAGCATTTGAACACAAAGGTCGTATGTCTTTTTTAGTTAAAAAAATTCCTGTTTATGTCATAACGCATAAAGATCCAGGATTATTTGGTGCTGGAGTTTATTTACAAAATAGCCTGAAATAATTGAGAGGTAAGATGTAATTTATGATGTGGTGTTATATCTATAGAAGTAGCAAAAAAGAAAACTGTTATTTATATATGGAATGTGAAAATGATTTTTCACATATACCGGAAAAGATAATGTCAATTTTTGGTGCGCCAGTCTTTGTTATGAAAGTATTGCTTGATGGTAAAAGGCGATTTGTTGTTGGAACAGCAAATGAAATTGAAGAAAAGATCAAAGAGGATGGATTTTTTTTACAAATGTTAAATGAAGATGATTTTAAAGTATGATTGAACCTTTTTGGGAACATAAAACCTTAGATCAGATGAGTGATGATGAATGGGAACAACTTTGTGATGGTTGTGGTCAGTGCTGTCTAAATAAATTAATGGACGAAGAAACTGACGAAATCCTATATACGAATGTTGCCTGTAATTTGCTTGATTCAAATACTTGTCAATGTAAGCATTATCATACCCGTTTTGATTATGAACCTGATTGCATAAAATTAACACGGGAAAATTTACTGACTATCGAATGGTTACCAAAAACTTGTGCTTATCGTTATTTTTCCGAAACAGGAGTATTACCAGAATGGCATCCGCTGATTGTCGGTAATAAAAAATTAATGCATAAGTTAAAAATATCGGTTAAAAATAGAATTGTTTATGAAAAGGATGTTATTTTCTGGGAAGATCATATTATTTAAAAGAGAGCATAGGCTCTCTTTTAATTTTTAGAATGCCAGCCACAAATTACCGAGAAGATCGATTGCCAATAAATTCAAAAACATCAATATAAAAACAACTACCATAAATGAAAGATCAATCATGCCAATTGGTGGGATAATTCGGCGAATTGGTGCAATTAAAGGTTCGGTTAGCTGAGCAAGCAATTCATCTGCGACTGATTGGCCTCGACTAACCCAACTTAAGATAGCCCTAAAGAATAATAACCAAAATAATAAATGTCCAAAAGCATGTACCATGGCAGCTAAAGCAAATAAAAGATAATAAGTGCTCCAAATAGGTGCATCAATGCCTTCAAACCGGTAGATAAACATAACTTTAAGTAATGCAATCAGATAAAAAACGAGCCAAGTTGCTGTATCAATACGCCCGATAGATGGAATTAATCTTCGTAACGGACCAATTACCGGTTGGGTAATACGCACAATAAACTGGGTAAATGGATTATAAAAATTGACTCTTGCCTGTTGCATCCATAACCGTAGAATAACGACGTATAAGCAAAGAATTAAAATAGCTCTTCCTAAGAAGATTAACGATATCATTGATTACTCCTAAAATATAACTTACTCGGCAATATATCATACATATTGTCTGGCGCCAAAAATTGCGCTACCAATACGAACCATTGTACTTCCTGCCTCAATAGCAGCTTGCATATCACCAGACATCCCCATAGATAATGTATCTAAAAATGGATAATCAGTTTTTAAAGATTCCAAAAGCTGATTCATCTGTTTAAAAACAGCAAATTGTTTAGCAAAATCATTTTCAATCTCAGGGATAGCCATTAAACCGCGTAGTCTTAAATTCGGTAATGTAATAATCTGTTTTATCAAATCAGCTACTTCATCTATTGCAACGCCAGATTTGGTCTGTTCATTGCTGATATTTACCTGAATAAGAACATTTAATTTATCCATTTCTGTCGGGCGCTGTGAATCAAGACGTTGGGCAATTTTGAAACGATCAATGGTATGCATCCAATCAAAATTTTCAGCTACTAATTTAGTCTTGTTCGATTGTAATGGACCGATAAAATGCCAAACAATAGGGGAATCAGGCATACTTTGTTTAAAGTGTGCAATCTTCTCAACACCTTCTTGAACATAATTTTCCCCAAATGATAATTGACCAGCATTTATCGCTTGTGATATTAATTCTACAGGTTTGGTTTTACTAACTGCAATAAGTTCGATTGATTTGGGATCTCGGCCGCAATCTAGAGCAATTTTGTTAATTTTGTTTTTAATTGTTATTAAATTGTCATGTACTGTGTTCATTTGAATTCCCAATTAAAGAGTGGTTAGTTAAAAATAATGTTAAATTCAATGTTGGCCTTTAGTGTAACGCAAAAAGCCTCTGATTTGCATCTTTCTAGTGGTGAAGTACCGTGCATTCGCATTAATGGAAAATTGAAATTTATCTCAAGTGATAAATTATCACCAGTTAAGCTAAAAATTGAGTTATTACATTTACTCGATGATGATCAAAAAGTAACTTTACAACAACATCAACAGATTGATTTTGCTTATTATCTTGAGAATGTGGGAAGATTTAGGGTAAATATTTTCTATCAACAACGTGGAATTTCGGCTGTATTTAGAATTATTAACCAACAAATCCCAACTTTATGTGAAATTGAGGCACCGGAAATATTGAAAAAACTGGTAAATGTAGAATCAGGAATTATTTTAGTTACTGGTGCAACTGGTAGTGGGAAATCAACAACATTAGCGGCTTTGATTCAATATATTAATCAGATTGCCGCTAAACATATTATTACATTAGAAGATCCCATTGAGTTTATTTATCAAAATGAAAAGTCTCTAATCCAGCAAAGAGAAATCTCACATTTTGGTGAAGCAATTGATAGTTTATTAAGACAAGACCCAGATATTATTATGTTCGGTGAATTACGTAATAAAACCACGATTCAAGCCGCATTAATTGCTGCTGAAACTGGGCATTTAGTTTTTGCTACTCTACATACTAATTCAGCAATTGAAACTATTAATCGTATAATTGATGTATTTGAATACGGATCACGTGAGTTAATACGAACTCAATTATCTAGTAGTTTACAAGCAATTATCTGTCAAAAACTAATCCTATATAATGATACTCGCAAAGCGATATTCGAAGTGCTTATTAATACACCTGCAGTGAGTAATTTAATTAGTGAAGGTAAAATAAAACAAATATTGTCGTTAATACAGACAGGACAACAGTATGGCATGCAATTAATGTCTAATGAAACTATTTAGTTACAATAACAACGATATACTTGATGCTGTTCTACATAAATTTTTAAGTTTTATTTAAAAATTTATTTTATAATCATTATAGTTTTTCACTCATAGAAGGTAGAAATAAATGGAACAGCGCATAGGTTTTATCGGTATAGGTAACATGGGGAATGCTATTTTACAAGGTATTTTGGTAAGTAATATTGTACCTGGCTCGCAAATTTATGTTTATGACCCTCACCTTGAAAAAGGCCAAGCTTTAAATCAGTCTTACTCAATTAATAATTTGGCTTCGGCAAGGGATGTGGCACGAGAATCTGATATTGTTTTTGTTGCCGTTAAACCTAACATTATTGCTGATGTATTAAGTGATATTCAAAAAGAATTAAAAAAGAATACTATTGTTATTTCCATTGCCGCTGGTGTAACAATTAAAACTATTGCTAAATGCGTAGGTTATGAGCAAAAAATAGTGAGGGTGATGCCAAATACTCCAGCATTAGTCAATGCCGCTATGTGTTCAATAACACCTAATACAGAAGTTACTGATGAAGAATTAGCTATTATGCAGAAATTATTAAATTGTATCGGTGAAACAGAAGTCGTACCTGAATATTTAATTGATGCCGTAGTAGGAGCAAGTGGTTCCTCTCCCGCTTTTGTGTTTATGTTTATTGAAGCGCTTGCTGATGGAGCAGTTAAAGGTGGTTTATCTAGAAAACAAGCGTATAAATTTGCCGCACAGGCAGTATTGGGCTCGGCAAAATTGCTACTTGAAACAGGTAAGCATCCTGGCGAGTTAAAAGATATGGTTTGTTCACCCGCTGGTACGACAATTGAAGGTGTACAAATGTTAGAGGCAAAAGGATTTAGGGCTGCCATAATTGAGGCTGTAGATGCAGCTATTAAAAAATCTAAAGAATTAGCAGAAAAATAAAAAAATTAACATGATTAATAACAATTGGTTACTAATCATGTTAGGAAAATTTACAAATTAAAAAAAACATTACTTGTATTGTTCATCTTTTTATGAGTTAATAGTCGCCAGCATATTACATGCAGATTTATTTTGTAACATTTAGATTTATGCAGTTTGTAGTTTACTTTAATCACGTTTGTATTAGTTTTCTTCAGTCTTCTCTTCTCTTTGTTAATAAGTAGTCTAGGTTTTATGTTTTCAAGTATTGCCTTTTATGGTAGAGATTAATTTATTTATAGGAAGATTATTATGTCTAAAAAAACTGGTCAAGTTAAATGGTTCAATGAAAGTAAAGGTTTTGGTTTTATTTCTCCTTCAGACGGAAGTAAAGATGTGTTTGTTCACTTCTCTGCGATTTCTGGTGATGGTTTTAAAACTCTAGGCGAAGGTCAACAAGTAGAATTTTCTATCCAAGATAGTGCTCGTGGTCCAGCTGCTGCTGATGTTACAATCATCTAACTGATTATTTAATCTTGCCAGTAATTTTTTACTGGTAAGATTCTCTTCTATTATAGAACTTACCTTATTCCATTCTTCATTCTTAGATTATCCCGATAACATCAATAAAATTTTAATTTCATAAAATTAGTAATTTAGAAATAAAGATTCAAAAAAATAAGTCCTATTTTTAACTTCATTTGGTTTATCTTCGGTCTGTATGGCTGAATTAATTGAAAATTGTAAAACTTATTTTGATAAAGTGGATAGTATCTGATGATGAACTTAATTAACGACAAACGGCTTTGATTAAGCAAAATTTAGAATTATCCAAATAACTGATTTCGGCGATTCCAGCTGAAAAACAGGGGGAAGGTTATAAACAAACAAAAGAAACATTACAACCATTTGAAGCTATGTTATCTAGTAAAAAATAAAAAATTTAAAATCATTTATTACGATAACGAAATTCCCACGGCGCTATAGGATGTTTATCTTTCCATAGTCCTTTTTTATTTTGTTTAGCTTTTGACTCAAGTTTCAACATATCTTTATTTTTTACGACGCCTTTATAGCGATAAGCCCATGCAAAACCATTTTCTACCATTTTTGCATTAATATTGATTTTTGCTAGGTATATGGTTCCCAGTGTACGCTGATAGATATCTTTATTGCTTTCTTGAACAAAAACATTTTTTCCGGCAATTAATGAAGCTAAATATTTTCTTGACGCATTACCATATGCTTGACGGCTTTCTGGTGCATCAATATCAAGCAAACGAACGCGTATTTTTTGTTTTTTTAGCGTGAGTATATCTACAGTATCACCATCAATAACTTTAACCACTTTACCGTTAAAATCAGCTTGAACTTGACTAATTACAATTAAGGATAATACAAGTGAGAGTAAAAATTTTCGAAAAAAGTACATTATAGGCCAGCTTTAGAATAGCAAATAAAAAAATACTCCCTGCCAATATTCAGTTAATCACTGACACTAAACAAGGAGTTATATTTTCAGGAATTAAAATTCAGAAGTATCTTTAAATAAACCTACTTTAAGATCAGTTGCTTCGTAAATTAATTTACCATCAACATAAACTTCACCATCACCGATACCCATAATTAATTTACGGTTAATAACGCGTTTAAAATTAATTTTATAAGTAACTTTTTTATTATGAGGTAATATTTGGCCTTTTAATTTTAATTCACCAACACCAAGTGCCCGACCTTTACCTTTACCACCAATCCAGCCTAAATAAAATCCGACTAATTGCCATAATGCATCAAGCCCAAGACAACCAGGCATTACTGGATCATTTTTGAAATGACATTTAAAAAACCATAAATCAGGATTAATATCTAATTCAGCTTCAACATAGCCTTTACCAAAACTACCACCGTCTTCGTTCATTTCGATAACACGATCCATCATTAGCATTAAATCAGAAGGTAATGGAGGTCCATCATGACCAAATAATTCACTATTGCCTGATTTAATCAAATCTGCTTTATCATACGAAGATTTACGTTCAAATGTCATAAAAAAACCTTTTATTTTGTTGTCATTACATGATTGCATATAAAATAATTATCAAATATAAAACAAATAATTATTATAATCTGTAAAATTTTACATTAATATTTGATTGATTCCATCAATGGAATTTGGGTTTCAGTTTATTGTGTATTGTTACTTTTTGCAATTTTTTTCCAGCGACTGAGCCAACCATCGTGTTTTCTATCTTGAACTAACATTGATTGCATACGCGCATGGATCAATTTATAAAGACTAATTTGGTTTTCATCCTTAAAAGGAATACCGGTTAATAAATAGAGTGCCTCAGCGACATGTTCTACAGCCCAAATTGAAAATTTATCATTGTTAATAGCCTCAATAACCTCATCACTTAAACTCAAATGACGTTGATTACTAGCAGGAATAATTACACCCTGTTGACCAGTTAAACCTTGATGCTGACAAACAGCAAAAAAGCCTTCGATTTTTTCATTTACACCACCAATTGATTGAACATGACCAAATTGATCAACCGAACCTGTGACCGCTAATTGCTGATCGATAGGTTGATTAGACAGTGCGCTAATAAGAGCGCAAAGACCGGCAAGAGAGGCGCTATCGCCATCAATCTCACTATATGATTGTTCAAACACCAAAGATGTAGAAAATGGCAGTTGATGATTAATGGCAAACTCCGACATAACAAATGCTTGCATAATCATCATTCCTTTCGAATGAATATTACCTGCAAGATCGGTTTTACGTTCGATATCAATCAATTCACCGTCACCAAAATGAACTAAACAGCTTAAACGTGTTGGTTCGCCGATGGCTTTAGGATAGCCCGGGTACTCAATAACCGATAAGCCATTAATCTGGCCAACTACTTGCGATTTAGTATCAATCATGATTTGATTGGTAAAGAATTCATCATGGAATCGTTCGGTTAAATAATTTTCTCGCCATGTTTGCTGTTCTAAAGCTTTGCTGACTGCTAATGTATCAATATTCTCATTTTGCACAAAATAAGATGAATTTAGTAATAATGATTGAATCCACTCAATGCTGAGCGGTAGATAATATTGATCACCGGTATATCTTGTTGCATGCTTGTAAATTTTAGCAAAAGCTGTTTTTTCAATTTTTGGTAATGCTAGTTGGCGACTAATAAATTGTAAGTAATTCATCCAATCATTGATTTGCCGAGGTTCAGTTACTTTTAATTCACTTTCAAATTCAGCATAAATAGAAGATGAATAAAATTCAGGTTCAAATTCCTGTAATTCAGCTAAAGATAATCTATCACCAACTAAGATGATGCGTAGATCTAACGGCATGGCTGGAATCGATAATGGTAATGGGTGCGAATCATCTGCTGAAAACCATTCAAAGGTTTGCGACATAACCATTTGTTTTAATTTAGACCAAACATGTGGTTGAGCAAGCAGAGAACGTAAGCCTAAAATTAAAACGCCACCATTAGCTTGGTGAACTAATCCCGCTTGTAATTTAACTGGACTGTTTTCTGGTTGGCGAACACAACCAAAAAGTTTTTCAATATCAACTACTGTTGCCGTTAAACAATCATCTTGAACTGCAAAATTATCTTGTTTACTTTTCGCTTGCGTTAGTGTGATTTTATTTTCACTAAAATAATAACTATAACCTAGAGTTGTAGTAGTTAAACTTGGTTTTACGGATTGTTTAAGGAGATCGAAAAAAAGTTCGTTTTCGGAAGCTTTTAGTAACATAAAACGCGAACGATAATGTGTATTGCTATTTTTACATAATAGTGACACGGCAGCAGCAACGCGAGGTTGCCATGATAGTACATTTGTTAATCCTTCACTGAATAAATCGGTTTTAATATCGTTATTATTTAAAATGTAATTTATATCAGGTTGGACTTCTTGAGAGTTGAGTTGTTTGATTGCCAAAGTATTGTCTTTTCTATTAGCTATATTATTAAATTAAATTATAACAAGTATCGATTATAACGCCAACAAATAACCAATCCCTTTGTGCTAACAAATAAAAAAATTACAGAAAGATTTTTAAAAATCAGTTAAACTGTGGGGTAAATTTAGTTTAGTTTTTCTTGATTACTACCACTAACAACAATTAAATATGCTCAAACTCAAAAATAATCATATCAAAGACGACCAAACCTCGCAGATAGTCAGTTGGGGGCATTGGTTTACCCTATTTAATATTTTTGTTGTTATTGTCCTTGGTAGTCAATATTTGTTAATTGCTGACTGGCCTCGAACTTTTATGGGTCGTTTTTATGCAATCATTAGTGCTATAGGACATTTTAGTTTTCTCACCTTTATAGCCTATTTAATTTTACTGTTTCCACTAAGCTTTTTTATTCACTCTTCTCGTTGGCAGCGAATCATTGCTACTGTCGTCGCTACAATAGGAATTAGTTTACTTCTGATTGATATTGAAGTGTTTTCTCATTTTAGAATGCACCTTAATCTATCTATATGGCAATTATTTACTTCGGACAAAACGTCTTTTTTAAATAGTGCTTTTATTCTTATTCCTTTTATTCTTTTAATTGAGATATTATTTGCCATTTGGAGTTGGAAAAAGTTACGTAGCTTAAGTAAACGGAAACGTTATGCTAGACCAGTTGTTATTGGTTTTATTCTTTGTTTTGTTTCATCACATTTAATTCATATTTGGGCTGATGCTAATTTCTATCGTCCAATAACTATGCAACGTTCAAGTTTACCGCTCTCTTATCCATTAACTGCCCGTCACCTTTTGGAACGTTATGGATTTATTGCAGAAAATGATTACCGAAATAGAACTATTCAGGAAGGTAATCCATTTGCAATTGCTATTGAGTATCCATTGGATCGAATTAGTTTTGATGAAAAACAAAATAAGCAGAATGTTTTAATAATCAATATTGATGGTTGGAATAATCAATTATTAGCGAACAATATGCCTTGGCTTAAGGAATTTGCTAATCAGAATATTAATTTTATTAATCATTATGCTGCCAGTAGTCAGGCTTATTTAAATAATTTCTCACTATTTTATGGTTTAGATCCTAATTACTATAATAGTATCCTTGCTGGTCATAAGACATCGGTTTTATTCGATACAGTAACCAAACAGCATTATAACCTCGGTTTATTCTCTGCTGACGGCTTTTCTGAACCTCTTTACCGTTATGCATTATTGTCTAACTTCTCAATCCCTGATGGTAAAAAACAAAGCAATAAGCTTACCACTGATTATTGGATGGCATGGCATGACGAACAAAACAAACTTGAGAATCATGCGCCTTTATTTTCAGTCATACAATATTCTCTTGTTACTAAAAATAAAAAAATACCAGTAATGGAATTAGAATCAGAGGCTAAAAAACTCGATCAATATTTAGAATCTTTGATTGCTTATTTAAAATTATCCAATGCATATGAGGACACAATAATAATTATTACTGGTTCAAATGATCTAAAAATAGATGAAGCCAAAAAATTAGTACAGCATAATACTGAAAATAGCTTTAATCGTGAGGCATTGAAAGTGCCATTGATTATTTCATGGCCAGGTAGGGAAATAAAACAAATTAGTACTATTACCTCACAAACAGATATCTTAAGAACATTAATGCAAGATGCATTTAATGTTACCACCCCAGCGCAGCAGTACAGTCAGGGTCGAAATTTATTTAATCAGTCTAATCGGGAATGGATTTTAGCTGGTAGTGAAAATCAAATTGCTGCGCTTTATGATCATAATACTGTGGTTATTGATGCATTTGGGCGGTCTAAAATTTATGATTTAAACGGTAAACAATTGAAAGGCGAAAAAATTAGCTTACCAATCTTCTTACAAATTGTTACCGAAAATCGTCGTTTTATTGTTGTCGATAATTAAATAATAAATTAATAGGAGGTGATATTTATTTCACCTCTTTTCCCATTGCTTGCAAATCGGCATGATAGGAAGAACGGACAAACGGGCCACAAGCAGCATGGGTGAATCCCATTGCTAAAGCAGTCTGTTTTAATTCTTCAAATTCTTGAGGTGAAACATAACGCTCCACTGGTAAATGATATTTACTCGGTTGTAGATACTGACCTAAAGTTAACATAGTCACGCCATTACTGCGTAAATCTTTTAGTACTTGAATGAGTTCTTCATTTGTTTCACCTAATCCAACCATTAAACCTGATTTTGTTGGAATATCTGGATGTCTTTCTTTGAAAGAAGCAAGTAATTTTAGCGATCCTTCATAATTAGCTCCAGGACGAATTTTTTTGTATAAACGAGGAATGTTCTCCAAATTATGGTTAAACACATCTGGTGGATTTTCGCTTAAAACCTCTACCGCTTCATCAATACACCCTCTGAAATCAGGTGTTAATGTTTCAACTTTGATATTCGGACTTAATGCTCGAATTTCTTGAGTACAAGATGCAAAATGGCTAGCCCCTCCATCTTTTAAATCGTCTCGGTCAACAGATGTTATGACTACATAACGTAATTTCATCTCTTGAATCGTTAAGGCAAGTTTATTTGGTTCTTCACGGTCAGGTGGTAATGGACGGCCATGAGCAACATCACAGAAAGGACAACGGCGAGTACAAATATCGCCTAAAATCATAAAAGTAGCGGTACCGTGATTAAAGCATTCGGCCAAATTTGGGCAAGATGCTTCTTCACACACTGAATGTAATCCATGCTTACGCATAGTGTTTTTAATATGGGCAATATTATCGTTATGAGCAGATAATTTAATTCTCATCCAATCAGGTTTTTTTAATGGAGCGACTTCCTCAACCGTAATGGTTGGGATGAGGCGCGTTTTATCAGCGTCACGATATTTTGAACTACGGATTTGATTTTCAGTATTTTGCATATTTAATATCTTAGTTGTTTGGTAACTGATTAATAAAATTATCAGTTAATAACCGGTTAATCTCTTGACGATCAATTTGTGCAATATGATGCTTCATATGAGTCATTTTTAAACCTGCATAGCCACACGGATTAATATAATTAAACGGTGTTAAATCCATATCAATATTCAACGCTAAACCATGTAAAGTGCATCCATGTTTAATATGCAATCCTAGTGAGCAGATTTTTTGTTGATTGATGTAGACACCAGGCGCATCTGATTTTGAATAGGCGGTAATACCAAAGTGTTTTAATGTTTGAATAACACTATTTTCTAGATAATTGACGACATCACGAATACCTATTTTACGCCTTTTTAAATCAAGTAAGATATACATAATTTGCTGTCCGGGGCCATGATAGGTAATTTGACCGCCACGATCAGTTTGCACCACTGGAATGTCAGTAATGGTTAGTAAATGTTCTGGTTTACCTACTTTACCTTGAGTAAAAACCGGTAAATGCTCAACAAGCCAGATTTCATCTATAGTTTGCGCATTACGCTGATTAGTAAAATCATGCATAGCTTGATAAGTCTGTAGATAAGGCAACATACCTAATTGTTTAATAACAACGTCTTTATTTGGCATATCTAACACTGGTTAAGTTGTAATTTATCAATAAATTTACATCTATATAGCAGATTTTACTATAACTTGACAACCATCATACATTCAATGTATAACTCTTAAAACAATATTCTAGCAATTCCCACAAATTAAATTTGATTTATATCAAATAATTATCTTTTTTATGAAATTTATAATTGAAATAGTTGATTAGTTTAATAGGAATTAACATTCTTTTATAACCGTCGGTTTACTTTACTTTTTTTAGGAAAATGGCAGACTTATATTAATAAAGCATCCGTAATGCAAAGTTGGAGCTTATAGAGTTAGTTATGGCGTCTGTTATAGCTAAGGATAGCAAAAACTGCATTTTTTAAAACAAAAAAGAGGTTTTTATATGTCGGACATGCAAATGAATGATATCGATCCAGTTGAAACAAAAGATTGGCTGGAAAGTTTAGATTCTATTATTCGTGAAGAAGGCGTCGAACGTGCCCAATATATTATTGAGCAAATTGTCAATAAAGCTAGAGATGGAGGCGTTCCCTTACTCTTCGGTTCTTCAACCAGTAATTATATAAACACTATCCCGGTAGAAGATCAGCCTGCTTATCCCGGCGATTGGGAAATTGAAAGACGCATCCGTTCCATTGTTCGTTGGAATGCAATGATGATGGTTCTTCGAGCTTCTAAAAAAGATTTAGAACTGGGTGGTCATATGGCATCATTCCAATCTGCAGCGACATTTTATGAAGTCTGTTTTAACCATTTTTTCCGTGCTCGCAATGAAAAAGATGGTGGTGACTTAATTTATTTCCAAGGTCATATCTCTCCAGGTATTTATTCTCGCGCATTTATTGAAGGCCGATTAACCGAAGAACAATTAGATAATTTCCGTCAAGAAGTGCATGGTAAAGGATTATCATCTTATCCTCATCCAAAATTAATGCCTGAGTTTTGGCAATTTCCAACTGTTTCAATGGGATTAGGCCCAGTTAGTGCTATTTACCAAGCTCGCTTTTTAAAATATCTGAATCATCGTGGATTGAAAGATACCACTGAACAAACCGTTTACGCATTTTTAGGTGATGGCGAGATGGATGAGCCAGAATCAAAAGGTGCAATTACAATTGCTACACGAGAAAAACTGGATAACTTAGTATTTGTCATTAACTGTAATTTACAACGCTTAGATGGTCCAGTTACCGGTAATGGCAAAATTGTTAATGAATTAGAAGGCGTATTTGCTGGAGCCGGTTGGAATGTAATCAAAGTGCTTTGGGGTGATCGCTGGGATAAATTATTACAAAAAGATAAATCAGGTAAATTAATTCGCTTAATGAATGAAACACTTGATGGTGATTACCAAACCTTTAAATCTAAAGATGGTGCTTATGTTCGTGAGCATTTCTTTGGTAAATACCCAGAAACTGCAGAATTAGTAAAAGATATGTCTGATGAAGAAATTTTCAGACTTAATCGTGGTGGTCAAGATCCAGAAAAAATGTTTGCTGCATTTGCTAGAGCAAAAGAAACCAAAGATCGTCCAACAGTGATTTTAGCACATACTATTAAAGGTTATGGTATGGGTGCAGCAGCAGAAGCTAAGAACATTGCCCACCAAGTGAAAAAAATGAATATGGATGGTGTTCGTCATGTTCGCGATTTCTTCAATATTCCTGTTACCGATGATGCTTTAGAAAAATTACCATATATTAAATTTGAAGAGCACACACCTGAATATAAATACATTCATGAACGGCGTAATGCTTTACATGGTTATGTACCATCAAGATTAACTCATTTTTCAGGAACTGTATCAATTCCTCCTTTAACTGAATTTGCACCATTACTTGAAGCGCAATCGAAAGAAATTTCAACCACAATTGCCTTTGTTCGTGCACTTAACATTATGTTAAAAGATAAAGAATTAGCGCCTCGTTTAGTGCCGATTCTTGCTGACGAAGCTCGTACTTTTGGTATGGAAGGTCTATTCCGCCAAATCGGTATTTATAATCCGCATGGTCAACAATATACGCCACAAGATAGAGAACAAGTGGCTTATTATCGTGAAGATGAAAAAGGCCAAATCCTTCAAGAAGGCATTAATGAATGTGGCGCAACTGCATCATGGATTGCCGCGGCAACATCGTACAGCACTAATGATTACCCAATGATTCCATTTTACATCTATTACTCAATGTTTGGTTTCCAACGTATTGGTGATTTAATGTGGGCGGCAGGCGATCAACAAGCTCGCGGCTTTATGATCGGTGGTACTTCTGGCCGTACTACATTAAATGGTGAAGGCTTACAACATCAAGATGGTCATAGTCATATTCAAGCGTTAACTATCCCTAACTGTGTATCTTATGATCCGGCTTATGCATATGAAGTTGCCGTTATTATGCAAGATGGTTTACGTCGTATGTATGGCGATCAAGAAAACGTCTACTACTATATTACGACACTAAATGAAAACTATGCTCAACCTGCAATGCCACAAGGCGCTGAAGAGGGGATCCGTCGTGGTATTTATAAGTTAGATACTGTTGAAGGACAACAAGGTAAACCTACTGTTCAATTATTAGGTTCTGGTTCAATATTACGTCATGTTCGTGAAGCTGCAGATATTCTAGCTAAAAATTACGGTATTAGCTCAGAAGTGTATAGTGTAACTTCATTTACCGAATTAGCTAGAGATGGACAAGATTGTGAACGTTACAATATGTTACATCCGAGTGAACCAGCGAAAGTTCCTTATGTTGCTCAAATAATGAATAATAATCCAGCAGTTGTTTCAACTGATTATATGAAACTTTATGCAGAACAAATTCGTGGATTTGTACCCGCAGAAAGCTACAGAGTATTAGGTACTGATGGATTTGGTCGCAGTGACAGCCGAGAAAATTTACGTCATCATTTTGAAGTCGATGCATCTTATGTTGTGATTGCCGCATTAGGAGAACTAGCTAAACGTGGTGATATTCAAACAAGTGTTGTTGAAGACGCGATTAAAAAGTTCGACATCAATGCTGATAAGCTCAATCCACGTAATGCATAAGAGGTAAAAATAATGACTATTGAAATAAAATTACCTGATATCGGAAGTGATGAAGTTGAAGTAACAGAGATTTTAGTTAAAGTTGGCGACAAAGTGGATGTAGATCAATCGCTATTGACCGTCGAAGGTGATAAAGCGTCAATGGAAATTCCTGCTCCACAAGCAGGAATTGTAAAATCAATCATTGTTAAAATCGGCGATAAAGTTACCACTGGTGTAAGTATTATGGAATTTGATGACAGCGAAACAGAGGCTGCAGCAGATAAACAAGAAACGACCGCACCAGTTGCCGCACCATCAGCAGCCCCAAGCGCAAGCCAAGTGGTTGATGTTAATGTACCTGATATTGGTGGTGATGAAGTTGAGGTCACTGAAATTTTAGTTAAAGTTGGTGATTCAGTTTCCGTTGATGATTCACTTATAACAGTAGAAGGCGATAAAGCCTCAATGGAAGTGCCTGCTACTATTGCTGGTGTGGTGAAAAGCATTTCAGTAAAAGTTGGTGATAAAGTTAAAACAGGTTCCAAAATTATGGAATTTGAAACGACTGCAGCTACGGCACCTGCGGCTAATAGTGCAGCGACAACTCCTGCTCCAGCTTCAACACCAACTGAATCAGCATCAACTACATCAGTATCAACCACTGCGGTTGCTGCATCAACTGCTACAGCAACGGTACCAGCCACTTCAGGTAATGATTTTGTTGAAAATGATGCTTATGCCCATGCCACACCATCAGTGCGTCGCTTAGCGCGTGAATTTGGTGTTAATTTGGCTAAAGTCACTCCTACTGGGCCAAAACATCGTATTTTACGTGAAGATATTCAAGCTTACGTAAAAAATGCTGTCAAACAGGTTGAAAATGGTGGCGCTGGCGGTGCATTACCTGGCTTATTACCATGGCCTAAAGTTGATTTTAGTAAATTTGGTGAAGTTGAATCATTACCATTAACTAAAATTCAAAAAGTATCAGGTGCCAACTTACATCGTAATTGGGTAATGATTCCACATGTTACTGAGTTTGATGAAACAGATATCACTGAATTAGAAGTTTTCCGTAAACAACAAAATGCCGAAGCGGAAAAGAAAAAACTGGATCTGAAAATTACGCCACTAGTGTTTATTATGAAAGCAGTAGCCAGCGCTTTAACAGCTTATCCTCGTTTTAACAGTTCGTTGTCTGAAGATGCTCAAACTCTTATTATCAAAAAATACATTAATATCGGTGTAGCCGTTGATACTCCTAATGGTTTAGTTGTGCCGGTATTTAAAGATGTGAATAAAAAAGGTATTGTTGAGCTTTCTCGTGAACTTGCAGAAATTTCCAAAAAAGCTCGTGATGGCAAACTAACCGGTAGTGATATGCAAGGTGGTTGTTTCACCATTTCTAGCCTAGGTGGTATCGGAACGACTTCATTTACACCAATTGTAAATGCACCTGAAGTAGGTATTTTAGGTGTATCTCGTTCTAGTATGAAACCGGTTTGGAATGGTAAAGAATTTACACCACGTCTAATGTTACCTTTATCATTATCATTCGATCACCGAGTAATTGACGGAGCTGATGGTGCACGCTTCTTAAGCCATATTGTTAATGTTTTATCCGACTTACGTCGATTAGTGATGTAGTGGGGGAGAAATTAATTATGAGTCAAGAAGTTAAAACACAAGTTGTAGTCTTAGGAGCTGGTCCAGCGGGGTATTCCGCTGCCTTCCGAGCTGCCGATCTTGGATTAGATGTTACCTTAGTAGAACGTTATTCAACTTTAGGTGGTGTTTGTTTAAATGTTGGTTGTATTCCATCTAAAGCATTACTCCATGTTGCCAAAGTAATGGATGAAGCAAAATCATTGACTGAACATGGTATTCATTTTGGTACGCCTAAACTTGAATTAGATAAAGTTCGTGATTGGAAAGAAAAAGTTATAAACCAACTAACTAATGGACTTGCCGGCATGGCTAAAATGCGTAAAGTCAATGTTATTCAAGGTGAAGCACAATTCACTGGTAGTCATACCATGGATGTTACTTCATCCAAAGGTATAACTAAAATTACTTTTGATAATGCTATCATTGCCGCTGGTTCAAGACCTATAACTTTACCTTTTATCCCACATGAAGACCCTCGCATTTGGGATTCGACAGATGCATTAGCATTAACTACTATTCCTAAAAAACTACTTTTAATGGGTGGTGGTATTATCGGTTTAGAAATGGGGACGGTTTATCATGCATTAGGCTCAGAGGTAGATGTGGTTGAAATGCTTGATCAGGTCATTCCAGCAGCCGATAAAGATGTGGTGAAAATCTTTACTAAACAAATTCAAAAGAAATTTACTTTAAGATTAGAAACTAAAGTAAGTACTGTTGAAGCAAAACATGATGCAATTTATGTCACCATGGAGAAAAAAGACGGAACCATTGAAACTCATACTTATGATGCGGTACTAGTGGCAATAGGTCGTACTCCAAATGGTAAACTGATCAACGCTGAAAAAGCCGGTGTAAATGTGACTGATCGTGGCTTTATCGAAGTCGATAAACAGATGAGAACAAATGTGCCTCATATTTATGCTATTGGTGATATTGTTGGTCAACCGATGCTAGCGCATAAAGGTGTTCATGAAGGTCATGTGGCAGCAGAAGTTATTGCTGGTAAAAAACATTATTTTGATCCAAAAACTATACCATCAATTGCTTATACTGAACCTGAAGTTGCTTGGGTAGGTTTAACTGAAAAAGAAGCAAAAGCAAAAGGTTTAGATTATGAGGTTGCTATATTCCCATGGGCTGCATCAGGTCGAGCGATTGCTTCTGATTGTTCAGAAGGGATGACTAAATTAATCTTTAATAAAGCTGACAATCGTCTTCTTGGTGGTGCTGTAGTTGGGGCAAATGGTGGTGAATTACTTGGTGAAATTACACTAGCAGTTGAAATGGGTTGTGATGCTGAAGATATTGCATTAACTATCCATGCTCACCCAACGTTACATGAATCAATAGGTTTAGCGTCTGAGATTTATGAAGGATCGATAACTGATTTGCCGAATGCGAAAGCAGTTAAAAAATAGAGACTTTTTATTTTATTGTTATCATTGAAATAATGCCGTTAGTTTGCTAACGGCATTTTATTTTTCTAATCAAGATTTTCAAAAATTTAAAATATTCAATACATTGGGTTATGGCTTAAAAAGCATCCAAATCAATAACATAATCAATCATAATGATGTTCATCATAGGGATAAACATTAAAGCCAAATTAAATACTACAGAGTCCTACGAAATTATCTGTACCAAACTCATTTAATCTTAATAGAAAATTTTGAGGAAAGGGGTTTTTTAATCAAAAATAACTCACTAATTTTAAAATAAATATAAAAAATAACCTTATATTAATGATTATTTCACCATTATAAGTAGGAACTGTATTTTAAAGGCAATTAAGTATATAATGCCGGGCTAATTCATTTAATCATTAGCAAAAAATACAGAGTTATGAAACCTTCAATTATCAGTAAGTTGGAAACGCTACAAGAGCGTTACGAAGAGGTTCAAGCATTACTATCTGATGCAGCGGTTATAGCCGATCAAAACCGATTTCGTACCCTTTCAAAAGAATATGCACAGTTAACCGATGTGGTTAAGTGCTTTGCTAATTGGAAGCAAATACAAGAAGATATTGAAACCGCAAAAATGATGCTTTCTGATCCGGAAATGAGTGAAATGGCTCAAGAAGAGTTAAACGAAGCATTAAGCCAAGTAGAGCAGCAAGAAAAACAGTTACAAGTTCTATTGTTACCTAAAGATCCAAACGATGATTACAACTGTTTTGTTGAAGTCCGAGCTGGTACTGGTGGTGATGAAGCGGCTATTTTTGCTGGTGATTTAGCCAGAATGTATACTCGCTATGCTGAATCTCGTAATTGGCGTGTCGAAATCATGAGTTCAAATGATGGAGAACATGGCGGATACAAAGAAGTTATCATGCTAGTGAGTGGTGATGGTGTATATGGACAGTTAAAATTTGAATCTGGTGGCCACCGAGTTCAACGTGTACCAGAGACTGAATCACAAGGACGAATACACACATCGGCCTGTACTGTTGCTGTTTTACCAGAAATTCCAGAAGCTGAAATGCCAGAAATCAATCCTGCAGATTTGAAAATTGATACTTATCGATCATCAGGGGCAGGTGGTCAGCATGTTAATACTACTGATTCAGCAATTCGTATTACCCATATTCCAACTGGCATTGTAGTTGAATGTCAGGATGAACGTTCACAGCACAAAAATAAAGCTAAGGCGATGTCGGTATTGGCTGCTCGTATTCAAGATGCTGAAATGCGTAAACGTCAACAAGAGGAAGCGTCAACCAGACGTAATTTACTTGGTTCAGGTGATCGTTCAGATCGTATTCGAACTTATAACTATCCTCAAGGTCGAGTTACCGACCATCGTATCAATCTTACTATTTATCGTCTAGATGAGGTCATGGAAGGTAAATTGGATATGTTGATTGAACCAATTGTACAAGAATATCAAGCAGATCAACTTGCAGCGTTAGCGGAACAGGATGAATGACCTATTTACAATGGCTTAAATCTGCATCACAAACTTTAACCGACAGCGAAAGTCCAAAACGTGATGCTGAAATTTTATTAAGTTTTGTCACACATAAAACACGAACCTTTTTGATGGCTTTTAGTGAAACATTATTAACTGATGATGAACTAATTGCTTTAGATGGCTATTTAAAAAGACGTCAAGAAGGGGAACCGATTGCCTATATCACTGGAGAAAAGGAATTTTGGTCATTAAAGTTTAATGTTTCAAATTCGACCTTAATTCCAAGACCAGATACCGAAAAAGTTGTTGAATTAGGTTTAGAGTATTTGCCGAAAGTCCCTTGTGAAGTTTTAGATTTGGGAACAGGAACCGGTGCTATCGCGATTGCTATGGCCACTGAGCGACCAGATTGTTTATTTACTGCGATTGAGAAAAATAAAGATGCTTTGATTTTAGCCCAAAAAAATGCTAATCAAATAGGCGTGAACAATGTTTATTTTTTGCAAGGTGATTGGTATAAACCAATTAAAAATCGTAAATTCTCAATGATAACCAGTAATCCTCCATATATTGAGCCAACTGATATTCACCTATCTCAAGGCGATGTTCGCTATGAACCAAGAAGTGCCTTAGTTTCTGAGGATGATGGCCTTGCTGATATTAAAGTAATAATTCAAGGGGCTACCAAGCATTTAAATCAATATGGTTGGCTGCTTATCGAACATGGCTGGAAGCAGGGCTTAGCGGTACAAACTATCTTTAAACAACATGGATTTCAATTAGTTGAAACCATAACCGACTATAGTGGCAATGACAGAGTCACCCTAGGTCGTTGGTTTAAACCTTAACTAGGAATAAATTTATGATTAAACAAAAAAGAGTAAAAGTCGGTAATATTACGGTAGCTAATGATTTACCATTTGTATTATTTGGTGGTATGAATGTGCTTGAATCTCGCGATTTAGCGATGAGAATATGTGAGCACTACGTAACAGTAACCGATAAATTAAATATTCCTTATATCTTTAAGGCTTCTTTTGATAAAGCGAATCGTTCATCGGTTCACTCTTATCGAGGACCAGGATTAGAAGAAGGAATGAAAATATTCCAAGAATTAAAACAGCAGTTAGGGGTTAAAATTATTACTGACGTGCACACTGAAGAACAGTGTCAACCTGTGGCTGATGTTGTTGATGTTATTCAATTACCGGCTTTTTTAGCAAGACAAACTGATTTAGTTGTAGCAATGGCGAAAACTGGTGCAGTAATTAATGTAAAAAAACCTCAATTTGTTAGCCCAGGCCAAATGGGTAATATTGTCGAAAAATTTGAAGAAGCAGGTAATGACCAAGTGATTCTCTGTGATCGTGGTAGCTGCTTTGGTTATGATAACTTAGTGGTTGATATGCTTGGCTTTAATGTCATGAAGAAAGTCAGCCATGGATCGCCAGTGATTTTCGATGTAACTCATGCATTACAATGTCGTGATCCAATGGGGGCAGCATCAGGTGGTCGTCGTGGTCAAGTTACTGAGCTTGCTCGTTCGGGGATGGCCGTTGGTATTGCAGGACTATTTTTAGAGTCTCATCCAGACCCGAGTAGTGCAAAATGCGATGGTCCTTCCGCATTACCATTAGCAAAACTCGAACCATTCTTACAACAGATGAAAGCCATTGATGAACTCGTTAAAAGCTTTGCAGAGCTTGATACTGAAAAATAATTTAACTTCGAAATGACTAATTATTAAGAGAAATGCTATGCATTTCTCTTTTTTATTGCCTGTTTTTATATCAGCGACTTGTTTTTAATTATTACTTTTTGTTAATTTCTTTCTTAATGTCATCGCCATGTCATCACTGCAAAAGTTATAAAAAATAATTAATTTATTCTGTAAAAAAAGCGTGGCGAATTTCACAAAAAAAAGCCAAATTTTTATTTTTTTGGTGATTTAGATCACGAATTTAGATCAATTAATTTGCGAACTAAAATATGTTTATGCATTATAAAAATGCATATTTATCCTATTTCTACCTTAAATATGTTCCAAAAATGTTGTTTAGATAGCAATTCAAAGTAGTAATAAATTCAGTTTGACTTATAAAAACCAATTAGTTATTAGGGAATTTAGTGGTCAGTTACACAGTATAATTTTAGGGAAGCAACTATGAATCATAATAATTTACCGGTTTTACCCTGTCGTTTTAATCTTTTTACTAAACTTTTTTTATCTATAACTGTTTTAACCAGTATATGCCCAGCACAAGCTGAGTATGTCAGTAATTTTGTCGATGATGCATCATTAACTGGAAACATATTTTTCTGGAATCGTGATCGGGAAAGAAAAAATCTTGACGAACATAAATACCAAAAAAACCTCAGACATTCATCATTTAATACCAATTTAGACTTTAGGTCAGGTTATATTGCCGATCGACTTGGTATTGAATTAGGTGGTTATGGCGCTTGGGAAGTCAGTAATGGCGGTAACGGGCATCCAAATGAGATTGGTTTTAGTGGTGCTAATACTCGTTGGAATGAAGATTGGAAAAAAGATGTTAGTGGCTTAAGTTTTTATAAAGCACAACTTAATTTTAAACTTGATGAGTTGTTTTGGATCAAGGCCGGTTATATTCAACCTTCTGGACAAACTTTATTAGCTCCGCATTGGAGTTTATTACCAGGTACTTATCGGGGAGCAGAAGTTGGCACCGTACTTGATTTTGATGCTGCTGGTGCTTTATCCATGTCCTATATGTGGACAGATAAATACAAAGCGCCTTGGTATAAACGCCTCTATGAATTCAAACGTTGGCAAAAGGGTAAAAAAATCGATTTTTTACACTCAGCCGGTATGAAATATGATTTTAAGAATGATCTTGTACTCGAAAGCGCCTTTGGCCAAGCTCAGAATTATATGAATCAATTTTTTGCGAAAGCTTCTTATAAAACAGATGTGTTAAATAATCCATTAACCATGAGTTATCAGTTTTATGGCGCTAAAGACCAATCTCATAAAGGTGCCAATGTTTATGATGGTTTAGCGTGGTTGCAAGCAGCGACTTTAGGTTACCAAGTTGGTCCTGTTGGTTTACGACTTGAAGGTGTGTCTGTAAAAGCAGAAGGTGAACAAGGGTTCTTCTTACAACGTATGACGCCTGATTATGCATCATCTAATGGGCGATTAGATGTTTGGTGGAATTCTCGTTCTGACTTTAATGCCAATGGCGAAAAAGCGGCATTTTTTGAGGTGACATATGATTTAGGCCATCTAAATCATTATTTGACTGGTTGGAAAACCGGTGCATCTTATGCTTATGGTTGGGATGCCAAACCAGATTCAAAAGCAAAAAATCAAAAAAATCGTTTAGTAGAATCGGCTTATAATTTTGATTTAGGTTATACCATTCAAGATACATGGGCTAAGGATACTTCATTCCAATTACACTATACCAAATATAACAACCATGAAAATCATATCAACAGCTGGGGCGGTGGTTATGGCAACATTTTCCAAGATGAACGTGATATTAAATTTATTGTTACTTTCCCTTTCACCATTTTCAATGCTAAACAAAAATAGGTAACCGATATGAAAAAGTTTAAATCAGCTATACTTGCTACTTCGATCACATCATTATTAACTCTAGGAGCCAGTCAATCGGTTAATGCATCACAACAAATAGTTGATACGATGAGTTCACAGCTCCGCTTAAATTATCAAATAGTCGATAACAACGCCGTAAACGCAGGGGTAGATTGTGCAGCATTGGGCGCAGATTGGGCTTCTTGTAACAAAGTGACCTTAACGCTTAACAACAACGGTCCAGCAATAACCAGTAAAGATTGGGCTATCTACTTCCATAATATACGCATGATTTTAGCGGTAAATAATGATCAGTATAAAATTACCCACGTCACCGGTGATTTGCATAAATTAGAACCAACAGAAAAATTTACCAAAATTCCTGCTAACTCACAGGTAACTATCCCAATTATTGGTGAATATTGGCAAATAAGTGAAAGTGATGTGATGCCTCGCTGGTATGTAACTTCAACGAATGCTAAACCTAAAATAATTGCCAACACCAATACTGATTCTGATAATTTATCGGCATTTGTGGCACCATTAGGTGAACAATGGAAGATATCACCTAATGACCATAATATACTGATGACTCCCGAAAACCGCTATCAACGTAATAATGATATTCAAAAAATTGATGCTGATTTATTAAAAGGTCAAATTTTACCAACACCAGTTAAATTAACGGTTGGTAAAGAATCTATTACCCTAAATCAAAGTGGTGTTAATCTCATACTTAATGGCTTAGCAAAACCAAGCCAATTAGTGTTAGAAAAGCATTTCAAACAATTAAATATTGCTGTGACAAAGCAAGGGTTTAAAGTCAATGCATCAATTGATAAAACTGCATTTGAAAAAGGTGTAAATGGCAGTTATAAACTAGATATAACCCCACAAGGTGCAACTATCGTAGCATTTGATGAAAGTGGAATTTTTTATGCTGTAGAATCGATATTATCGTCAATAACAGTTAGTAAACCGCAAATTATTAACACACTTTCAGTTGAAGATGCCCCTCGTTTTGATTATCGAGGTATGATGCTAGATATCGGTCGAAATTTCAAAAGCAAAAAAGCGGTATTACAGTTACTTGATATGATGTCGAAATATAAAATGAATAAATTTCATTTTCATTTAAGTGATGATGAAGGTTGGCGAATTGAGATCCCCGGCTTACCAGAACTCACTGATTTTGGTAGTAAACGTTGTCATGATTTAACTGAAAAACAGTGTCTATTACCGCAACTTGGATCTGGGCCAAACAGTGACAATAATGGCAGTGGCTACTTTACTCGCGCAGATTATATCGAAATCGTTAAATATGCCAATGCGCGATTTATTGAAGTTATTCCAGAAATCGACATGCCAGCCCATGCCAGAGCAGCTATTTTGTCAATGGAAGTGAGATATCAACACTTAATGAAGCAAGGAAAAACCGAAGCTGCGAATGAATATCGATTACTTGATCCTACTGATACTTCGAATACTACTACGGTGCAATTCTACAATCGCCAAAGTTATCTAAATCCATGTTTAGATTCTTCGAAAAAATTTGCTGATAAAGTAATTAGCGAAATAGCCAAAATGCATGTCGAAGCAGGGCAACCGATCACAACATGGCATTTTGGTGGTGATGAAGCTAAAAATATTCACTTCGGCAACGGTTATCAAGATATCCATGCAGCTAAAAAAGAGGCGGGTAAAGGCTTAATAGATCAGAGCGTTGAAGATCATCCATGGGCAAAATCACAAGCGTGCCAAACTTTTGTTAGTAAAGGTGTTGTAGAAAATATCGAGCATTTGCCAAGTTATTTTGCTATTGAAGTAAGTAAAATCATCAAAAATAATGGTATTAATCGCATGCAAGCTTGGCAAGATGGCGTAAAATTTGCTTCCAACGCCAAAGCTTTTGCTACCGATGAAGTGGTGGTCAATTTCTGGGATAACTTATATTGGGGAGGATACGATTCAGTCAATGAGTTTGCCAATAAAGGCTACAAAGTGATAGTTTCAAATCCTGATTATGTCTATTTAGATATGCCTTATGAAGTTAATCCAAAAGAAAGTGGTTACTACTGGGCTGCGCGCTTTAATGATGAACGCAAAATATTCAGTTTTGCACCGGATAATTTACCACAAAATGCGGAAACCTCATTCGATCGTAATGGTGATGCATTTGCCGCTAAAGGTACCATGAATTGGCCAGGCGCCTATGGCTTATCAGCACAAATCTGGACGGAAAATATTCGCACCGACGATAAATTGGCCTACATGGCTTATCCTCGACTATTGAGTGTTGCCGAGCGGGCATGGCATGAAGCTGATTGGGAAACTAATTATCAAAAAGATCGCGAATTTGAAAAAGGTAAAACACAATATGTTGATCAGCAAAAACTGCTAAATGATTGGAATCAATTTGCTAATTTAATTGGCCAACGAGAATTAGCTAAATTAGATCTTGCTTCAATTAACTATCGCCTTCCTGTTCCTGGAGCGAAGATTGAAGATGGCAAATTAGTTGCTAATGTTGTTTTTCCTGGCTTAACTATCGAATATTCAACCGATAAAGGCGAAAATTGGCAGGCTTACAACGGCCCGGTAGCGATAAATAACAACGCTTCGGTTTCGCTTCGTACAGTAACCGCTGATCATAAACGAACTAGCCGTGTTGAACAATTAAATTAAATGTTAACACTATTCTTATCCGTCTGGTGGCGGATAAGAATAGTCATAATTAACCGCTGATTATTTATTAATGAATGGTCTCGCTAACGTCATCTTCATCGAATTGGTCATCACTACCATCTTCAAAATAGGTTCCCCAGCCATCATAATTAACACCAAATTGGTTTGCTAGAGTTATAATTTCGGCGATTTGCGCATTAATTAATTCAGCATTTAATGGACTTTCAGTAATAATATCAAAACCAATTACCGCATTACCTGCATCATCAACATCTTCGTCAGGATCGGTTGCTTCATAGCCTAATTTATAAGCTTCAACAGCGACTTTTTCTAGTTTATCAAAGTTTTGTGATGAAATATGATGTTCAATAATATACAGCGCATGTGGATCACTTCCATCTTCTAAAAGTTCTTGAATAATAGCTAGCGTATCTTGCTGAGCAAGCTGAATTTGATCTTTCATAATATACCTTTTAGTGGTCGTGCAAATTGTGTGGTATATTACACGTTTAAAAATAATTTTCGAGAAAAAAGTGATCGTTGACTTACATTCGCACACAACTGCATCAGATGGAATTTTAACGCCAAGTGAACTGGTCAAAAGAGCTGTTGATAATCAAATCAATATGCTAGCGATTACCGATCACGATACTATCAAAGGATTGCTAGAAGCGAAAGCGACCATAGAACGAGATAATTTGCCAGTTAAATTAATCTATGGGGTTGAAGTGTCAACAATGTGGAAGAATAATGAAATTCATATTGTTGGTTTGAATATCGACATTGAAAATTCCCACTTGCTTGAATTATTAACTGCACAAGAACAAAGTCGTATTGATAGAGCAATCAGTATTAGTGAAAAATTAGCTAAAGTGAGCATAGACAATGCTTATGAGCAAGCCCAACAATTTTCTAAAGGTGATATTGTATCTCGAGCTCATTTTGCCCGCTTTTTAGTCGCTAATAATTATGTTAAAGATATTAAACGCGCATTTAAAAAATATCTGGGTAAAAGTGGTTATGCCTACGTTCCTGCCAAATGGTGTAGTATTGCTGATGCGGTTAATGCGATACATGCAGCAGGTGGACAAGCGGTGTTAGCACACCCGACACGCTATGATTTGACCTTAACTAAACTAAAATTATTAATTAGTGAATTTAAATCATATGGTGGTGATGGTATTGAAGTTTCTCAGAGCCGCCAAACTCAAGATGATTTACAACGATTAGCAAAATTGGCTAATGAATTTGAATTACTTGCGTCACAAGGTTCGGATTTCCACGATTTGCTTAATTACCTTGATCTTGGTAAAACTACGCCATTGCCTGGTAGTGTTACACCTATTTGGCATAACTGGATATAATAAATATATTAAACTAAAATAGTATCAATTAGCGCTATAAACCGTGATGAAAAAGCCCTTTCCTCACATTTTTTTAACCTGCTATCAATAAAGAAGAATATTATGAGCCAAACTTTTTATATTCATCCTGATAACCCACAAACAAGGTTATTAGATCAAGTCGTCAAAATATTAAATGATGGTGGCGTCATTGCATTTCCTACTGATTCAGGTTATTCGCTAGGTTGTTTACTTGATAATAAATATGGTGTAGATCGTATTTGTCAAATCCGTAATCTGGATAAACACCATAACTTTACCTTAATGTGCCGTGATTTATCTGAGCTTTCTTCTTATGCTTTTGTTGATAACACTACTTTTCGATTATTAAAAAATAATACCCCAGGTAAATATGTTTTTATCTTACAAGCGAGCAAGGAAGTACCACGACGTTTGATGAATGAAAAACGCAAAACGATTGGACTGCGTATTCCTGATAATAAAATTGATTTAGCGCTTCTTGAATTATTAGGACAACCTTTAATGACAACTACGCTTATTTTACCTAATGAAAATGAAGCTCAGTCTGATCCCGAAGAAATTGAAGATAAAATTGGTCACCAACTAGATGCTATCGTTCATGGTGGTTATATTAGTGAACAGCCAACAACAGTAATTGATTTAACTAACGATTATCCAGATATTATTCGTCAAGGTAGTGGTGATATCAAACCATTCGAGTAAACAAATTAATAATATATCAATGAGTTATTGAGTTAATAAATGATACCTGAGAAGGTAACAGTGAGGATTATATGAAACAAAATAGATCTGCATTTTCCAAAAAACAACGTGGAGCAGATAAACTAATTGAGCAAGAAAGTGATATCGCTCGTAAAAAAAATACCAAATTAAGCCAAACGTCAAATCGTAAAAGTTCACAACCAGATAATACTGAAAAATTACAAAAAGTATTAGCCAATTTAGGTAATGGTTCACGTCGTGAAATTGAAGCTATGATTGTGGCCGGAAAAATTAGTGTTGATGGCAAAATCGCGACTTTAGGTGATCGCGTAGATGTCAATGCCAGTCCAAAAATTCGTATCAATGGTCATTTAGTTCAGTTAAGAAGTAAAGAAAAAGAGGTTTGTCGTGTTCTAGCTTATTATAAACCTGAAGGCGAAATCTGTTCTCGAAATGATCCGCAAGGGCGAGCAACAGTGTTTGAGCGATTACCTCGCTTAAAAAATGCCCGCTGGATTAACATTGGTCGACTTGATATAAATACATCGGGTTTATTGCTATTTACAACGGATGGCGAATTAGCAAATCGCCTTATGCATCCAAGGCATGAAATTGAACGTGAGTATGCTGTTCGAGTATTTGGTAATATTACCGATCAACAACTTAATCAACTTCGTAAAGGTGTTCAGCTTGAAGATGGTCCCGCTGCATTTAACTCCATCAAACCACAAGGTGGTGATGGACTAAATCAATGGTTTAATGTGGTTATTACTGAAGGTCGTAATCGAGAAGTCCGTCGTATGTGGGAAGCAATTGATGTTCAAGTTAGCCGCTTGCTACGTATTCGTTACGGTAATATTACTTTACCGAAAGGTTTATCTCGTGGCACATGGATGGAATTAGGTATTGATTCTGTTAATTACCTACGTGAGTTAGTTGGCTTACCAGCTGAAATGAAAAGTTTTACAACAAAATCATCGTTTGACAAACGTATTGTTAGACCAAAGCGTATCAAACTCAATCAGTCTAGTCGAACTGCTCGTCAAAAAACGAATAAAAAACCAACACGAATATAAAATTTTGTTAACCCTTAAATAAAAATGATTATTTTATTTAAGGGTAACATCATCCCGCCAATTAATTTTAAACATTTACCAAAACCACTAATAGCATTTATTGTTAATAATTAATAACAAATAGTAAAAAAAGTAGCAATAAAAGTTAATAATTAGCTAAAAGTTTAGCATAAACTCAACCAACAGTTTTTTAATAAACTGATAAAAATAGCCATTTTTATATAAACATAAAAAAATGGATATGAAATAACTAGTAATAAAAAAGAAGTAAAGAAAGGAAGTTTATGCGCACGATTATTGCTATTTTTTGTATATTTTTATTAACGGCATGCCATACGCGAACAGCCGAAGATGCATTTAAGGAAGGTCGCTATATAGAAAGTATCAATCTTTTAGCTGCCAGTTTGGATGAAAAAGGGCCAGCAAAGTTTGATCAACAGGACGCTAAGCGCCTACAAACTATAAACGCAAAGGGATAATAAAAGTTTATTGCTATGCTTCCGAATACTGCTCTGAGGTAAAATTGTTACTAAATAAGGATTATGTCACCTTTGTTTCTTCTCCAGTTGGTGCTGATCTCAAAATTAAAATAACTGTTGATAAAGAATATAACAGTACAAGATCACAGATTGACATACCAAACACCCGAAAAGTATTTGATAAATACATAGAACATATCGATGCTCAAGGGAATAGGATTCAAATCCCAACGTTAAAAGATGAAACTTACTATACGAAATTGGATACTAATAACAATAGTTTAAGTCTAGAGACAGTAGTAAGGATGGAAGGAATTATTGACTTTTCTGACACTATCTATGCAAGAGCTTCAAGCTATTATGAAAATGATGATGATTTACTACCAGTAGCAAAAAGAGAACTGATCACTAAATTAAGATCATTGCTAGAAAGTACTGCTCAAGATCTTTGTTCCCTTTAATGGACAATTTTCAACAAGGAAAAACATGATAAGAATTATTATTGCCGGTTTATTAATGTTTTTATTAATGAGTTGTACTCACGAACGCACATCTCAAGATGCTTATGCTGAAGGGTACTATCTTGAAAGCATCAATCTATTAGCGGCAAAAATAGAGGAAAAAAGTGAAGAAAACTTTAAGCAAACTGATGCAGCCCAGCTGTGTCAGTTAGTCACTGATGTAATGAATAAATATGAGGATGAATTAGCCAGCACCAATAATACTGATTATAAAAAACGCATTGAAATCTATGAAAGACTGTTAGAGATGAATAAGCGCTTAACTAATCGTTTTTACAGTGCGGAATTAGTGAACTTTTTTGATAAATATCCTGCTGAAAGTTTGAGGCAAATTATTGCTAAAGATTTTTATGATTATGGTAATTCAATCACAGGTACTGATTCTGATAGCTATCATACAAAAGCTGAGTTATATAAAAGTGGTTTGTCTTACTACAGTTATAAAAATATTGCTACTTTATATAAAAATGCTAATAGCAAATATATGCAGATTGCCGCTAAAGATTTCTATGATCAAGGTAGAAATTTCGAAAAACAGAAAGATTATAACGCTGCGTCTGAGGCATTTAGTCAAGCATCATCAGTATATCAACCACTAGGTAAATATAAAGACAGTGATAAACGCGCTTATGATAATGCTAAAAAACACGCTACTTTAATGGCCGAAGAGGCTTATCAAAAAGGAAAAAATCTGGCAAAAGGCGCTGACAGACGCTCAACTTTTCGTTCAGTTGGCGAATATTATAGGCAAGCCGCAGACGTATATAGTCGTTTTGGACGTTATAAAGATGCAGCTTCTTTAGCTGAAAAGTATCTTGATAAAGGTTTAATATCGGTTTATTTTCATTCAGACGATCACTGTTCTGATGTAAGCTCAGCTTTTTCTGCTAATTATCTCTCCTTTGTCAGTTCTCCATCTGGTGCAGATATCATAATTAATGTGACTTGTAATAGCCGTTATTACTCCCCTCAACAATCGTATAACATGGAAATAAAACGCGAAAAAGTATTTGATAAATATGTAGAACAGACTGATGCTCAAGGGCATACAACTCAGGTCGAAACTTTTAAAGAAGTGTCTTACAACGAGTCAACCAGAACTTATCGCAATAGCTTAACATTATTGACTGAAATAAGCGTTACAGGACTTATTAATTCAAGTAGCTCATTTACTATAGAAAAATCTTCAGAAAAATATGAGGTTCATTATTGGGGTGGAGATGTACCTTCACATGTACATGACTATAACGAAGGTGTTTTAGAATCTCCAAATGAATTAGAACAAAGAGCTAAAAGCGAACAAAGTGCTGAATTAAGATCAATACTTGATAGTATTGCTCAAGATCTTTCATACCTATAAAGGGAAACTTTATGAAAATTAAAAAATTAATGAAAATTATTTTGGCTTCTTTATCAATATTTTTATTAGTTGCTTGTGCGCACCAACGCACATTTCAAGAAGCATACGCTGAAGGAAGTTATATTGAAAGTATCAATTTATTAGCGACAAAAATAGAGAAAAAAAGTGAAGCAAACTTTAAGCAAACTGATGCCGCACAGCTGCGGCAGTTAGTTACCGATGTGATGAATAAATATGAAAATGAATTAGCTAATACCACGAAGAGCAATGATGAACAACGCCAAGAAATATATGAGAAATTATTAGAGCTTAATCAGCGTTTGAGTGATCACTTTTACAGTTCCGAATTAGCATTCTTTTTGGATAAATATCCTAGTGAACGTCTAAAACAAAATATTGCTAACTTTTATACTCAACAAGCAAATGCTATCCCAACTAATTCTGCTGGTGATTATGAAGAAAGAGCAGCGTTATATAAAAAATCTTTAGATAGATATTACGATAAAAATATCGAAAAAGCCTATATTCATGCGGATACTAAATATAGGCAGCTTGCGGCACAAACATTATACAATCTTGCTAAACAGGAAATACGGAGTGGTGATTATAATGCAGCGCTAGCTTGTTTTAGAACTATTAGTGTTATTTATAAGCCATTAGGTCAATACAAAGATACTGAAAAATTAGCTCGTTACTATGAAAAAAAAGCGAGAAACAAAGAAGCGTTTGATTCTTATTCTCAAGGTGAAAAAATAGCTAAAAATGCGACTCGAAGTTATCAATATCGACAAGCAGCAACAAATTATCAACATGCCGCGAATACTTATGCAAAATATGGTAATTATCGAGATTCGGAACAAAAAGCAATAGAATATACCACCAAGGGTCAAATAAGACTATATGTGACAGGTAATACAAATGCATTTTCTAATTTTGTTGAAGATTATTTCAAAAATGATGATGCTATTATATTAGTTTACAACAGTAGTGGTAGTGACATTACTATTAATCTTAGTGAAGATGAGCGATATTCTGAAGATGGCGGTTCAGTAACAAATGACACTAAAAAGAATGGTGAAAAAGAATATAATTTACAAACTGAAACATTAGTAAATAATTATAGTTTAAACCTTAGCGTAAATATTTCTGGATTAAGTGGTTATTATGACAGATTTTCAGCTGAAAAAAGTTCAAGACAAGTTAAGTATACCTACACTGGTGATAAACCTAGTTACGAATTTGATAGTACAGACGGTAATTACTATTCTCGTAGTGAATTAAGACAACAAGCAGAAGATGATATAAAATCAAGTCTTAGCAATTACCTTTCTAGGCTTTCTTCAGCAATTCATCAATTATAAATAATAATCAATAAATATAATCCCACTCAGTTATTCTCTGGGTGGGATTTTTATTTTTAAAGATGATTAAATCTCAGTTAAATTTTTAATCAGACAATTATTCAATGCCTAATACCATACGCCCATTTTTGGTGGCAACATTTACCACATTATCTAAATCTGTATAACGACAGCCAGTGACTAATAATTTAAGCTCTTCCCACATATTACCGGTTGAAAAAGGTAACATATAATCACTGACGTTATCTGTTCCAATAGCAACAGGTATCCCGGCGGCAGCAAGTTCATCGACTGGCGTTAATGAATTGCGGGTTGGGCCATGTTCTTCACGGCGCGGGCTATCAATCCAAGCAAATGGGCAAGCAATTACCATCATTTTAGCTTCTTTCATTTTTTGGTAGAGTTTTTGACGATATTCCAAACTATGAGCGGTAATTGAAATACTATGAATAGCCACCACGCGACCATGCATACCATGCTCAATGGTTTTATCAGTAAGTTGCTCGGTTTCGATTTCATCTGATGAGTTAAACTGGTCAACATGGACATGTACCATTTTGCCTAATGCTTTACCGGTCTTCATTAACACATCTAAATGTTTTAATCCCATTCCTTCACCATGATCTCGCTCATCTCGACGCGGCAAACCACCAATAATATCTACTAAATCAGCACCTTTATCAAACCAGTATCTGGCTTCTTTATCAATAACTCCTTTAAGAGTTTGATTGACTAATTTAATCGTAATATCGTTTTTATATGTTTCACGAGCTCGTAGCGCACCTCTAATTGCTCGCTCTTCGGCAATCGGATCAATGTCAACAAATGAACCCATGGCCGTAACACCTTGTTCAATCATGCGTTCAACCGCCATGCTAAAATGCCGATAATAATCATCTTCGGTCATTGCTGCTTTCACTTTATCAAGCGTGTCCCATTTTTCAATTAAAGTCTGTTTTTGGTAGACATCAAAACTATCTACAGTGATAGTAAAAGCACGATCAGCATGCATATGTGAATTAACCCAACCACCATTTTGTTTAATTTTGTTCATCAAATATGCTTTCAAGCTCTGATCTCGACTGGTTGATAACATTTGTTTATTATCGGTCATAATGCGCCTCTAAAATTTGGTTACTATTAAGTTTTAATAAAAAATGGATAAAAAAAATCCCCCAAAAAGGAGGATCAAAATAAACCTGTTAGGATATTTCTTATAGCAATGAAAACACAAGTTGTCATGGAAGTTTACACTTTATTATTTTTCCGAAGTGGGAAAGATTTTAATGGATTCATTGTTAAGATCAAGCATTTTAATTTTATAAATATTTAAATAAATGAAAAGGTTAAAGTATTATTTTTTAGATTTTTCAAACTAAAAAAAGTCTATTTATACTCTTAAAGAGTAAACTTTTAAATTACATATGCCTAACTTACTATTTAATAATAAGTATAATGGTCGAAAAAATGAGATTAGCATGATTATTAAAAGCTGTTTATTCTTAACAGTAGGATTTCAAACATTACAAAACAAGTTTACTTATAAGGGTAGAATATGTCACAACTAAACATTATTGCCACCATTACGATAAAACCAGAGTATCATGAAGCATTTAAACCTATATTTAAACGATTAGTTATCGGTAGTCGAGCTGAATACGGTTGTGTTCGCTATGAGCTGAATCAAAGTATTGAGAATCCCAATATTTATATAGTAGTAGAAACATGGCAATCACAGCAGGCGATTGACTTACATAATACAACGCCACATTTTGTTGAATTTGCTAATTTTGCCAAGGAGCATGTTGATGGATTATCGATTTGTATAGCTAAACAGGTTGATGTCTAAGCGGATAACTAAATACCAACAAAACCACCGATATTTAATCATATCGGTGGCAAATAAGCTTACATTTTGTCAACGGTTTTAATGCCAAGCATATCTAAACCCGTTTTAAGCGTTTTGGCTGTTAATGAGGCCAGTTTCAATCTGCTAACTTTCAAACTTTCATTTTCGGCGGCCAAAATAGGGCAGTGTTCATAAAAACTTGAAAATAGGGTAGCGATATCATACAGATACGCGCAAAGAACATGTGGGGTACCTTCGGCGGCAACAGTTGTGATTGTTTCATCAAATTGATTCAAACGAATTGCTAACGCTCGTTCCTTTTCAGTACCTAAATCGATATGACCATCTAGATTTTCTTCATTGATATTTGATTTTTTAAATACTGAAAGTACACGGGTATAGGCATACTGTAAATAAGGTGCTGTATTGCCTTCAAATGACAGCATATTATCCCAATCAAATACATAATCAGTTGTTCTATTTTTGGATAGATCAGCATATTTAACCGCACCAATGGCAACTGCATCAACCACTTGAGCAAGCTCGGCATCAGAAAGATCAGGATTTTTGCTTTTAATTAATGTTGCGGCTCGCTTGGTTGCTTCATCGAGTAGATCATTTAGTTTAACGGTATCACCTGAACGCGTTTTAAAAGGTTTACCATCTTTACCTAACATCATACCAAACATATGATGTTCAAGTTTTAAAGATTCTGGGACATATTTTGCTTTATGTACAATCGCCCAAACTTGTTCTAAATGTTGATGTTGGCGTGAATCGGTATAATATAAAATACGATCCGCGTGTAAGGTTTCATAACGATATTTTGCACAGGCAATATCGGTTGTTGCATAAAGATAACCACCATCTCGTTTTTGGATGATAACACCCATTGGTTCGCCTTCTTTATTTTTATACTCATCTAAAAACACAACAATAGCGCCTTCACTTTCAACGGCTAATTTTTTCTGTTTGAGATCGGCAACAATGCCCGGAAGCATGCTGTTATAGATACTTTCACCCATGGTATCTTCTAATGAAAGTGTGACATTGAGTCGTTTATATGTGGCAATATTTTGCGTCATGGTAATATCTACCAGTTTTCGCCACATTTCACGGCAATACTCATCACCACCTTGAAGCTTAACGACATAATTACGGGCTTTTTCAGCAAAGACTTCATCTTCGTCATAATGTTTTTTGGCTGCACGATAAAAAGATTCTAGATCCGATAGATCCATATCGTTGGCCTGTTCATTTTGCATTTTTTCAAGGTAAGCGATTAACATACCAAATTGAGTTCCCCAATCACCAACGTGATTAGCTCGAATCACATTGTGACCAAGAAAATTTAAGACTCTAACACTCGCATCACCAATAATAGTTGAACGTAAATGACCAACATGCATCTCTTTGGCTACGTTTGGTGCTGAGTAATCAACCACAATAGTTTGTGGTTTAGCTGGTAAAGTGATATTCAATTTATCGCTACTTAACGCTACTTCGTTCTGCTCGGCAATCCAACTATTTTTTAAAAAGATATTAATAAAACCCGGGCCAGCTATTTCTACTTTATCGGCAATATCTTCAATATCCAGATGTTGTAATACTTTTTCTGCCAATGCGCGTGGTGGCATAGCCAATTTTTTAGCGGTAGCCATGATACCATTTGCTTGATAGTCACCAAATTGAACTTTGGCTGATTGCTTGATTAAAGCATCACAGTTTTTATCTGCACCAGCCATAATCATTGCTTGCGAAACTCGTTGCGTTAATAGTTGTTGAATATTCACATTGTACCTAATCAATAATCATAAAATGAGGCATATAATACCGACAAACACAACAATTGTCACTGATTGCCTGTAATCTTACCTTGTTTTAATATGTATAAATTTGTATTTATCAACCCCTCGCCTGTTTACAATTCTATTTGCTACCACTAAACTACTCATCGTTCTCAACGGGGTGCCCTGAATGGCTGAGAGTGTCAGAAAAACTGACATAACTCGTCGAACCTGAACTGGATAATACCAGCGGAGGGATTTGAGTTATTATATCTGCTCAAACCTTTTGTCTTTTACACATTACTTTGGAGGCAAAATGTTTCGTAAAAACTTTTTACTATCTGTTATATTTTCATTTTCACTATTTAGTCATCTAGCAAATGCACAACAACCAACTCTAACCGTTTATAGTTACAACTCATTTATGTCACAATGGGGGCCGGGTGAAGCAATTAAAAAAGGCTTCGAAGCGCAATGTAATTGCCAACTTGATGTTGTCACATTGGGGGATGGCGTATCTGTTTTAAATCGAATTCGCCTTGAAGGCGACAAAACAAATGCTGATGTTATTTTAGGATTAGATAACAACCTATTAGCACAAGCCAAGCAAGCGGATATCTTAATTCCGCATCAAATTAGTAAACCCGATAACCTCAATACCGATTGGTGGGATGATAGTTTTATTCCTTACGATTTTGGCTATTTCGCTTTTATCTATAATCAAGATAAGATCAAAAATCCTCCTCATTCATTACATGAATTGGTCGAAAACCAAGCTAATTGGAAAATCATTTATCAAGATCCTAGAACCAGCACTCCAGGACTAGGTTTATTGTTTTGGATGAAAAAAGTCTATGGTGACAAGGCGGCAAATGCGTGGCAACAAGTGGCTAAACATACGGTCACAGTAACTAAGGGCTGGAGTGAAGCTTATGGTATGTTCCTAAAAGATGAGGCTGATTTGGTATTAAGTTATAGCACATCGCCGATAGCACATATTATTAATGAAAATAACCATAGCTACGCAGCCGCGATTTTTGCTGAAGGTCACTATCGCCAAGTCGAAGTAGCTGGCATCATTAAATATAGCCAAGAAGTCGATTTAGCTCGACAATTTTTACGTTACTTACTAACACCCGAGATACAACGGCAATTTGCTGAAAAAAATGTGATGTATCCAATTATTAAAACCGATCTACCAGATGCTTATAAGCAAATTAATACCATTGATAAATCGCTAGAATTTACACCGGAAGAGATTGAAAAACATCAAAAAGGCTGGATTCGTGAGTGGCAGTCAGCAATAAGTAACTAGTTAAGTATTATTAATGTTAAAATTCAGATCGTTATTACCAGGTATCAGTGCTGCTAGTTTAATTTTAATCATATTAAGTTCAGCACTTCTCGCTATCTGGAAATTTGCCTTGCAGTCAGGAAATTTAACCATCTATTTTGATAGTTACATATTGCATATTATATGGATAACTTTTTACCAAGCTGTATTGTCGACATTATTATCACTAATCGCAGCCATATTAATGGCTAAAGCATTATCTTTAGTCGATTTTAAAGGTAAAAAGTTGTTATTGAAAATGATGCCTATTACCTTTATCTTACCAACACTAGTTGTTGTAACTGGTTTACTATCGGTTTACGGGCGACAAGGTTTATTATCTAGTATCTGCCAAATATTACACATACCATTCTCATTTTCAATTTATGGTTTACACGGCATTTTATTGGCGCATGTATTCCTGAATTTCCCTTATGCCTGCTGTCTATTTTATCAAACCTTACAAAGCGTACCTATTGAACAAAAACACTTAGCTGCGCAATTAAATTTTAGCAATGTAACCTTTTTTAAAATTATTGAATGGCCATTACTTCGTAGACAAATATTACCTATGGCGGCATTAATTTTTATGTTATGTTTTTCAAGTTTTGCTATTGTTTTAGCATTAGGTGGCGGGCCAAAATATACCACGCTTGAAGTTGCTATTTATCAAGCAATTCGTGATTTTGATCTGTTACAAGCAGCATTACTTGCCTGTTTACAATTAGTTTGTTGTATCGCCTTCATTGGATTAATGCAAAAGATAAACAGAATCGATAAAAAATTAACGCTAAAATTTACTCAAACAGACTACCGTTTACCTCTACCCAAAGGATTAAAAATTGTTAGTTCAGTGCTAGTTTTGATTGGTGGATTATTTATACTGTTACCGATGCTGACCATCCTTTTTCAAGGTATCTATTTCTTTCAATTTTCACTGTTGACCTTCTCATTACAGCAAGCTTTATTTTTTTCAATCATTATTGCAATTGGTTCATCAATTATTGCCATGATACTAGGGTTACTATTACTTTGGACCAATAGTCGACTACTGATAAATAGACAACCGCGATTGAGTAATGGACTATTATTAATTGCATCACTGATTCTAGCCATACCAAGTATGGTATTGGCATCAGGATTATTTTTATTACTATTTGACTATAGTAATAATACCGTTTTTATCTGCTTATTGATGATGGTTTGTAATGGATTGATGGCTTTACCATTTATTACAAAAAATCTTACCGTTCCAATGTATGATATTACTGCTCAATATTGGCGACTTACCCAATCACTGAATATTAATGGTATAACTCACTTTTATTTAATTGATTTTAGAGGGTTAAGAAGAATAATATTAATGAGCTTTGCATTTGCTGGCATATTGTCATTGGGCGATTTTGGTGTAATTGCTTTATTTGGTGGGCAGTCAGTCACCACTTTACCTTATTATTTATATCAACAGATATCGCATTATCATTACCAAGAAAGTATAGTAACAGCGGCAATTTTATTAATTTTATCATTTAGCTTATTGGTTGTTATGGATTATGATCGAACTTCAAAAAACTGAGTATCAATATGATAACTTCAACATGCACTTTGTGCTTAATATTGCTGCTAAAGAAAGAGTAGTGATTGTTGGCCCAAGCGGTGCTGGCAAAAGTACATTACTCAGTTTAATTGCCGGATTTATTTTTCCTCATTCAGGGCAAATTATCCTAAATCATCAAAACGTCACCACAACTTTACCGGGTAAACGGCCGGTATCGATGCTATTCCAAAACAATAATTTATTTAGCCATCTCACAGTCGAACAAAATATAGCGTTAGGTATTAAACCATTATTAAAACTTAGCCGAGCTGAACGGACAATAATTGGTGACATATTAGTGCGTGTCGGATTAGAAGGCTTTAACCAACGTTATCCCGAACAGCTCTCAGGTGGTCAACGGCAACGCGTTGCACTGGCACGCTGTTTAATACAACATCGTCCAATTTTACTCCTTGATGAACCATTTTCTGCCCTTGATCAAGCATTACGTTTTGAAATGCTAGCTCTTGTTAATCAAGTATGTAGCGAATTCAACCTTACTTTAATGATGGTCTCGCATTATTTAGATGATTCTCTTCACCACTTCTCACGTTGCCTTGTTATTGATAATGGAAAAATTATTTTTAATGCAGCACCAAAACAGTTATGGCATTCGGAAAATCAAAAAATTGCCAATTTATTAGGCCTTGAAAGTTAGAATTTTAAGTTGAAAAATTTTGCGGAACGGGGTTTTTAAAGCCTAAAAATCCCGCCAATAAATCGCTAACGTTGGTTATAACATCAACTAGTTCCAATAATAAACGTTTATTTTGGCAAATAAGTTTGGTGTATTTAATTTAGCGACATTCGCAACGTGCTGACAACTGCGTGAGGTAAGCATGGCAAACAGGGATGTTTGGCAAGGCGGTGCTTTGTCAGGAACAAATCACAGCCGGTGCGTTAAAAGCGAACGCAGGCGGAAGGCAGTCACATCGTGACCACTTGCGTGGTCGCCGCGGGAGATTGTAAAGAGGGTTCGCGCCAACCCTCTTAACTCGG